>NZ_JQKQ01000001.1:0-584008 GCF_000746135.1 Bacillus sp. UNC322MFChir4.1 | reverse complement strand
CTTTTACTTCTAAAAGAATAGAAAAACTTCATCAAAAGCGTTACCTGAAAATAAAAGACATCTTCCATAAAGCGAGTCATCATATTGTAAAACTAGCTCAAGAAGAGGAAGTTTGTAAAATCGTTATTGGTCAGAATAAAAGTTGGAAACAAGAAACTGATATGGGAAAGAAAAATAACCAAACATTTTGCCATATCTCGCATCGTTTATTGATTCAAATGATTACATACAAAGCAACTGCGGTAGGTATTCAAGTTGTTGTAGTTGAGGAATCTTACACATCAAAAGCAAGTTTTCTAGATCATGACTTTATTCCAACGTATGGAACAAATGACCAAAAGGCAACTTTTTCAGGAAAACGAATGAAGCGTGGTATGTATCGTTCTGCGAAAGGAATCGGAATCAACGCAGATGTAAACGCTGCGGCTAATATTTTACGAAAAGTAGTCCCGAATGCATGGACAAACGGGATAGAGGGGTTAGGCGTGGAACAGCTCGCTAGTGTGTTAACTCCACTGACGTTAATCGTCCGTTAGGTCGAAACGTTAGAAACCCTCACTTCAAGTTTTGCTAAGTGGGGGAGTATTCATTATTACTGCATTGCTATGGTGGAAAATAAAATGTAGTGTATATGGATGTTTTTTTAGTCATCTTATATTTCTAAGTTTTGGGATTGCAGAGAATTGCAAAGCTTATAAAGTGGGGTATTCATATGCTTAAGAGTATGTTTCAGTTTTTCATATTTGTTTGTGTTTTCTTTAGCGCGGTTTCAAGTAGTTATGCGGAAAGTGTGCCAGTACAAGTTGCTTTTATTCGTAATGATAACTTATGGATAAAAATAGATGGAAAAGAAAAGCAGGTAACAAAAGGAGAACATATTGTGAATCCGAAGTGGTCATATGATGGAAAGTGGCTTGCTTATGCAAAAGGGAAAGATGCAAACCAGCTTGAATTATACCAAATTTCAGATGGGAAAAAGGTGACACCTTTCCGAGCGGATGCAACAAACTATCAATGGTCACCAAAGCAAAACATTATTGCCTTTCAATTTGGTAGTGTTTTGAATATATACTATGTAGAAAAACCAAAAAAGGGGTTTGAGAATGTATCAGTTGGGGTTGGAGATTATGGCTGGTATCCTGATGGGAAGAAATTTCTCGTTTCTTCTATGTCTCATTTACTACCAACAGGATGGACAGGTGCTGCGTTATTTCAAGTACCACTTCATGCAAATTTAGATCGAAGTAAGATTAAACATTTTTACACCTTACCGAAAGAATCACCACAATTTTTTGCAATTGTAGCAAGTTTATTCCAATGGTCACCTGATAGAAAATGGATTTCCTTTCTAGCAACACCAACTGCTTCTTGGTCAATGGATAGTAATACTTTATGTATAATCGGAGCAGATGGAAGTCGGTTTGAGGCAGTTGATCATATGTTGATTCAACCAAAATGGTTTCAATGGGCCCCGTCAAAAAATATTCTTGCATACATAGAAGGAGAAGGGCGCTTTATCGTCGAAAATAAACATTTAAAATTAAAAGAACTTCCTGCTTTTAGGCAGATTACTTTCACTCCAAAAGGTTATGTTGATTGGGATTTTATTTGGAACAATAATATTTTGATTACAATTTCCAGAGCAAAGGAAGCAAAGTGGTCCAATGATCCAAAACAACGTCCTAAGCCTTCACTATATCAAATCAATGTTACGAATGCACAGCAACTTCAAATAACGACCCCATCAAAAGGATACGGAGATTATTATCCATACTATATTACACACACAGATCAAATCCTATGGATACGCTCTAACGGAGAGCAAGCTGATATGTGGATTGCCAATGCAGACGGTTCACAAGCGAGAAAATGGATTCACAATATAGACGAAGCAGCAAATTATTATGAGAAACGAGATTGGGAACATGTTGTATCGGTAAAAGAATAAAATATGCGGTCTCTGTTTGCAGAGACGCATATTAGAAGAGTGTATAGTTTGTCATAGATTTTTCGCCATATAATATTCATTTCTTGGTTGTCCATCAACAATCACACCATGCACAGCTTCACCTTCAATAACAAACCCCATCTTTTTATATAACGCAATCGCTCTTTCATTATGAGACATGACTGTTAATTCTAGACGCAGTAATTGTTGTGTGCGGGCCCACTGCTCAATTTCATGAAGTAATTGTTTGCCGATTCCTTGACCTGTATACTCTTGAAGTACGCCAATGACTAAATATGCGGCATGTTGCTTTCGCCTTACTGCTCCGCCGCGCGCGATTATATAACCAACAAGTTTCTCATCTTTCTCAGCTACTAGGAGTGTTGAATTGTACGGAGAGAGAAGAGATTGAATCATAGATTTTTGCTTCTCAATCGTAAAGTTTCGCTCATAAGGCTCAAATAACATAAAATCTGTTTCTTGATCAATAATTTGGCATAGTTTCAAAAAAGGAGCTGCCTCTGCTTCTGTAATCTCGCGAATCATTGTTATCACTCATTTCTATTTTATGTAACGTATTACATTCGCTGGAGAGATGTTGAACTCCTGTAAGAATGGAACGATCTTACTATGGTTCCCCCTTAAATTTATATATACGTTGATCCTTTCTTTTACATAAAGAGAGGTTTTTTTTTGTAAAGAGGAGAAGGATAACGATGGAGAAGAGCTTTCATTTCAATACGAGAAAGGGATTTTTATATGAATCTTATTTTTGTAAGGCACGGAGAAGGAGCGCATACAAACAATCTGCCAAATAGTTTGCGAATGGATCATCCATCTCTTACGGATAAAGGGAGAGAACAGGCATTAGCATTGCGAGAAAAACTTCCTTTACGTGAGAGTGATGCATTGATTGTAAGTCCGGTAGTTCGAACATTGCAGACAGCTACGCTATGGAGTGAGAAAGTTGATTGTAGGAGAGTTGTTCATCCGTATATTTCACCACGCATTTTTCCATACCGAGAAGGAGCACGAACGTTGCCTTGTGATAAGATGTTAAGTCAAAAGGATGTTCGGCAGTTATTTCCGCAATATTTATTAGCCGAAGAACAGAATGAAGAGTTATGGAGAAATGGGATTAATACGATTGCAGAGCCTGCATTTTGTACAGGTGCTCATAGTTTCATAGAATGGTGTAAAACGTTAGAAACTCCACGTGTAATAATTGTTTCTCATGATGGAACGATTACAGCATATAGGCAATATGTGATGAACCAAATGTTGACGAGAGAAGATTTTTTAGAGGAGACCGGGGTATATGAGATAAAACTATAAGGTATGGGGGGATTTTAATGAATGTTGCATTAGTAATTGGTTATGATTCTGGTAAGGAAGGTCAAGCGCTCCGAGAAGCTCTTGAGTATTTTGGAGTAAGAGTGGTGACATATTATATTGGAAGGCCAAAGGATTTTATCGATGTTCTTTCCGGAGAAAATTTATATGGGGATATGGAGTATATTGTGCTATGTTTTCATGGCGATGAAGGAGAGTTCATCATGGATGAGCTCGGAGAAGATGTGTATGAGGAGAATGAACCAAAAGGTAATTTTGGTGTAACAGAAGTTAAGCGGTATGCGAGATTACATCATAGAAATGTTATAAACAGTGGATGTACACTAGGGGATAAAGCACTAGCAGAAGCATTTTTAAATAGCGGTGCGAACGTGTATATAGGTTCAACCGATTATGTAGATGGGAATGCTGCGCTAATGTTCTTGATCCGTTTGTTTTATGAAATGATAAATCATAAACAAACGATTCATGCTGCATTTGAAGAAGCGAAATTGTTAGATGATGAAACGAGGACATTTCAATTATATACCTACAAGAGAAACGTGCTAATTTAAATTAGCACGTTTCTCTTGTAGGTATATGTTTGATGTCTGTTATTTAGTATTAGGGTGTTGTTTGAAAAATTCATCAACATACTGCATAAACTCTTTCGGCTGTTGACGAAACGGTGCATGTTCGCCTTCTTCAATAATATGAAATGTACTGTTTTTTAAGAATTGATGATACGTTTCGCCTTTTTGCCAGGCAACGCTTTGATCGTGTCTTCCCCAAATAAGTAACGTTGGTAGTTGAATTTCATCAGCGTTAATGCGTAAACGGCGCGGCCACATTTTGCCGAGTTCATCATGGTGTGTTGTATCGTCACGATTGTTCTTTACCTCTTCTTCGTGAAACTCTTTCGGAGTAGAGACTGTACTTAAATCATTTGATAATTTTGGTTTTGGAGATCCTTTCCCGTGTTGCAAAGTTTCTGCTCCTATTGCATCGGTTAAAATAAGGTGGGTTACTGCATCTGGATATAAGTACGTTAAATTTAAAGAAATTTCTCCGCCCATAGAGTGTCCTAATATAGCAAATGTATCATAGCCTAATTTTTTCATTAATTTATAATATAAGTTTGCTTGGTTTGGAAAGGAGTAGCGAAAATCCATCGGTTTTGAAGAATGACCGAAACCTAAAATATCGACAGCGATAACGGTATGGTTTTTTGCTAGATCGGGATAAATATCACTAAACCCATTTGATGAACCCCCAAAGCCATGAAGCATAAGTAAAGGTGGTTTATTTTTACCGATTTGTTTAAAGTAAATAGTTTGTCCATCAATCTCCAACATTTTTTCTTTCGTTTCAAATTTTGCTTCAAATGTTTCTTTTACGTGCGTTGCTTTTTCTGTTTGTTTTTCAATTGTACTGCAGCTCGTTAATGTTGTGAGCACAAAGCAGCTGAGCATGTAAAGCTTCCATCGTTTCAAAATGTTTTCCCCTTTCTAGCATAGTGCTGCATCCATCATGGCATATATAAAATCGCGCTTACCAGGAAGGGTTTCTCCGTTTTTTATCATGAAAGGAGAAAGCAGCGTTTCTTTAAACTCAAATGATAACAGTTTATCTCTAAAGCTTTTTTGCGCATGTGGAACATCAATACGAACTGTTCCATTCCAATGATTACATATGGATAGCAGTAAATGAAAGGCATCCTCTTCGTTGCTAGCAATTAGGGGAGTAACACATAACGTATCACCTTTTCGAATACATAACGCGAAAGCTTCCAGTCTATCATTTCTTTCGAGTTTTAAGGCAAGGTGTGCTCTATGTAATAGAATTGAATATAGATTGGGGCGATGAGCACCGCTTGCTTTGTAATCGAGTTGAATGAGTGTGTTAAGATCCTGACTTGTGATTGTACGAGTAGCAAAGGAACCCAGTTTTGCTGTTGTCCTATTTCGTTCCAATCGATGAATAGAAGTAACTGTATGGAATCCATATCTATGATATAAAGGCGCACCAGCATCCGTTGCAATGAGTGTAATAGGTTGTAATGGGGGCGCATTTTTTATACAAATGTCTAGTAAAGAACGTCCTAATCCCCGGCGCTGAAAATCTGGATGCACAATAAGCATACCAAGAGAAGTAAATCCCATTTTATATGGAAAAACAGCAATACAAGAGACGAGCTGCCCTTCGTTATCATGACCAAATACATTACCGACGGAAAGGTATGTTTTGAATTGTTCCATCATAAATGAAGCATCGTGTAACCATCCTACAGCATCACAAAGAGATAACAGCTGTGAAATATCAGATTGATTTAGTATTTTTACTTTCATATATTATCCCCCTTATATTTCCATGTGCTAATACATTTTAGCATATGAATCTAAAACATTCCGTTTCAGGTGAAAAAATAATGCTAGGTCAAGAAATAAAACGACAAAGAAATGCACATTTTAACGATAATCACCAACAATTAACAAAACATTTACATTTTTCTCATTTTAGCTTAACAGTTTTCCCTTACATTGGGTAATGGGGATTGAATTAACTAATTAGGGGGATTTGTAAAGTGAAAAAATTTATGAAGAAAGCATGGCCATTTGCAGTTGTTTCATCGTTAGCACTTACTTCGGTTGTCACATGGAATATGACGCGTTCAGATGTCATTAAAGCGGACGAAAAAGAGAATGATGCAAAGATTAAAAATGTCATTGTCTTAATAGGAGATGGGATGGGACCTTCTTATATGACAGCACATCGTTATATGAAGGATAATCCAAAGACATTTGAAATGGAACAAACAGAATTTGATAAACACCTTGTAGGAACACAGGTTACATATCCAGAAGATGAGCATCAAAATATTACAGATTCAGCTTCTGCGGCTACTGCAATGTCAGCAGGGATTAAAACATATAATGCAGCGATAGCGGTAGATAATGACAAAACAAACGTAAAAACAGTACTAGAGCAAGCGAAAGAACGTGGGAAATCTACAGGTTTAGTTGCAACTTCTGAAATTACGCATGCAACACCAGCAGCTTTCGGTGCACATGATGTAAGTCGAAAAAATATGGATGCAATTGCAAATGATTACTTAGATGAGAAAATTAATGGTAAGCACAAAGTAGACGTTCTTCTTGGCGGCGGTGTAAATAACTTTGTAAGAAAAGATCGCAACCTTACAGAAGAATTTAAAAAAGATGGTTATAGCTATGTAACAGATCGTCAGCAATTATTAAATGATAAGAGTGACCAAATTCTTGGTTTATTTGCACCGGGCGGTTTCGATAAAATGATTGATCGTAATGATAAAGCGCCTTCTTTAGAAGAAATGACAAATGCAGCGATTAATCGTTTAAATAAAAACAAAAATGGTTTCTTCTTAATGGTAGAAGGTAGCCAAATTGACTGGGCTGGTCATGATAATGATGTTGTTGCAGCGATGAGTGAAATGGAAGACTTTGAAAAAGCATTTAAGGCAGCAATTGAGTTTGCGAAAAAAGATAAACATACATTAGTTGTAGCAACTGCAGACCATTCTACAGGCGGCTTCTCTCTTGGAACAAAAGGCGAGTACAATTTTGATGTAAAGCCAATTAAAGCAGCAAAACGTACACCTGACTTTATGGCGGCTGAAATTGCTAAAGGAGCAAGTGTTGAAGAAACATTGAAAAAGTATATTGATTTAGAATTAACACCAGAAGAAATTAAGTCAGTAAATGATGTTGCATCGTCAAAAGATGTGACAAAAATTGATAATGCAATTGAAGCAATCTTTAATAAGCGCACTTATGCAGGATGGACAACAGAGGGTCATACTGGTGAAGATGTCGGTGTCTATGCATTTGGACCAGGAAAATATTTATTTGCGGGCGTTCAAGAAAATACAAACTTAGCAAAACGTGTGTTTGATATTATTGGCGGCGGTGACCCAAATAAAGGTCGACGCTAATATGGAGAAAAAGCGGGGCTTCTTTGCCTTGCTTTTTCTTTTTCATTTTGGAGGAGAGAGATATGAAACGAATGCTAAAGATATTGGGGACTGTAGGGATTATAAGCCTTCAATTATGTGGATGCAGCTCACAAGAAAAAGTGCAAGATACAATGAAAAAAGAAGAAACAGTTTATAAAGAAGAGAAAAATAAAAAGGTGACAAAGCCTATACCGGAAAAAGAAGAACAAGCAATTAAAAAGATCATAGACTCCTATATTCAAACTATAAATGAGAAAAATTTTGATGGACATATGGCGCTTTTTTCAACGAAGTCACTAGGGTTGGAGGATACAAAAGCTCAAAAAGTAGCAGAATTTAAAAATAAGAATAAAACAATCAGCTTATTGGAATTTCATGTTGAAAATTTTGATGGGGAGTATGCTGTTGTAAGAACAAAAGAGAAAGAAGAGTCTGTTCAAAAGAAAGTGCGTTACACTGTAGGGAAAGAAAATGACGTATGGAAAATAGAGGATGTGCGTGTGATTGGGGAAGGATAAAAAACATACTAAGAATAGTAGAAGTGAAGAATAGGTCGTGTCAGCTCCTTTCATTTTTCAGTATGATTCAGCTCAGCGAATCGACTATTTATATGTCGGATATCGGCGAGTAGTCTTTAAATCGTGTCGAAGCGCCGATATATTGCAAAGAATGGTCGATAACAGAAAAAAGAACTGACTTCAAAAGGCACTTATGTGCCTTTTGAAGTCAGTTTCTTTTACACAGGTAATAAAATACGATCGGAACATGCCCCAATTTCATCGATATCTTGACGAATAGATGCCATCTTATTGTCAAGTTCTTCAGCTTTCATCGCAGCATCGTGTAATTCATTTTTTAAATACTCAGGGATATTTCCTTCATATTTATAGTACATTTTATGTTCTAGACTTGCCCAGAAATCCATTGCTAACGTACGTAATTGAATTTCTGCAAAAACATCTTGTGTTCCTGAATTTAATGCTAATGGATACTTAATGATCATATGGAGGCTTTTATAGCCGTTTGGTTTTGGCGTTTTTATATAATCTTTAACTTCCACGATCTCCATATCTGTTCGTTTCTCTATCAATTTTTTTAAATAATAAATATCTTCCACGAAACAACATGTAATTCGAATACCGATAATATCGAATAAATGTTGATGGGCGTTTTCGACAGTTGGTGCTAAGTTTTTTCGTTCTAGCTTTTTAATAATACTTTTCGGTTGTTTTAATCGTGTTTTTATATGTTCAAACGGGTTGTAGTCTTCTAGAAACTGAGCTTCCCGGTTCATAATTTCGAATTTTGTTTTCAGTTCTTCAAGAGCAAATGTATAAGGTAATACAAATGCTTTCCAATAGTTAACGGTTGTTTGGTTATAATCCATTTTCTACACACCTTTTTCTTATTTGGAAAATAGGGTTGGTTAAACTAAATACCAAATCATATACGCACATGCTGCGAATGATGAGATCATAAAGCGATAACGTGTTTTCATTTGATGTCCCTCCTTTTTCATGGGATTTATTGTATGTAAACGCTGTATACTCTTTATACTAATCGATTGATGTGAATTTCGTATGAACAAATTGTTTCAGCTTATTGTCTTTTTTGTTTTGTTTATAAAAAATAAGGAGAGACGTGAGCATCTTGCCCGCATAGTAGCGACTTATATGTCGGGAAAAGTATATATAGCGTGGAGTTGTTCGTATATTTGAGTTGCTTTCCAATAATTCCATTAATTCCAAATTTGCCTATATTTTGTGATACGATATAGATATATTTTTTGTCATAGGGGGAACATGATGAATCAAGTAGATAGGAAGAGAGTGCAGCAGGTAGCTCATATTGTTGAAATTCCAAATGATTATACACTTGTTGTTGATGAAGAAAACGTAAATGAAGGTGCTCATTTATTATGGTGGGAGAAACGGGAGAATCCTGAAGAATATATGCAAGTCTGTTTACGAAAAGAAACAGGAGAGCTAATGGAGTTATCAATACATAAAGAGTGTGCTCCAAAGCAGCTAAGTGTAAGTAAAGAGGAAGGAAAACGCATTGCGGATGCATTCTTACAGCAGCATGCACCACATACATACAAAGAATGTACGGTTATTTATATAAATAAAAGAAATGAGAGTGTAGTAATTGAATATAGGCAGGAAGTAAATGGCTATTCGTTGCCTCGAACTGGTTTTGTAGTAGAAGTTGATGGAGATGGAAATGTTATTAAATTTAGAAACGAGGGCATAAAGGAAAAACCAATGTGGCCGAGTTCTATTGTAGAGAAAGAAGTTGTGACAAAGCAGTTGAAGCAAAGACAGGCTATGGAGCCTGTTTTTACACAACTTTCGAATTTGTTGTTTGAATGGGAGGATGGCGAAATAGAAGAAGGCTATTATCTTGTATATGAACCGATTCCTTCACACGCTTTTATTGATGTACAAACTGGAGAGGACTTGCATAATCGTAGTCATTATGTGATTGAAACAAGAGAATTGCCAGTTGTAAGTGAGAAGTCACAACTAGAAGCAAATATTGAACGGTTATTTCATATTGATAAGAACGTTATGAAGAAAGTGCACGAAGAAGAGGGAGAAACAGAGAAGACAATGATTTGGGCAAAGGTACCAGATAAGCAAGAGGGTGCAGAAGAAAATGACAAATCTTTCGATGCTTACTGTAAGAAACAGTTTCATATGTTCAAGTATGATACGTCAATTATCGTGAAAATGGACAAAGGAACAAATGAACTGCTTGAATATTATGAGCGAGGAAACCACCACGGAACACCGGTATTAACCCGTGAACAATGTTTTGAAAAAGCACTGCAATTTTTAGGAAAGGTATTTCCAAATTACGAACAACATCTTCGTGTATGGAGCAATCAAGATGATCCGGATGAAGAAGAGCCAGGACATTTTCATTTTTACGTATATGTAAATGGTGTTCGAATAGAAAGTGAGTTGGTGCGCGTTGTTGTAGATGGAGAAACCGGCCAAATAAGAGTGTATAGCGGCATATCGCAAAGTCTTATTCCAAGATTACTTACTTATGACAAGGAAGTGAAAGTGAGCGAAGAGCAAGCGTTAGAGCGTTATTGTCAATCACTTCAGGCAGAATTAAGATGGTTTGAGGAAAGGGAACAAGAGCTACCTCAATATCGACTTATTTATAGTCAAACAACAGCAGAAAACAATGAAGAGTACAATGGGGATTACAGCAATAGACGAGAAATTCGCTATATAGATGCGAGCACAGGAAAAGCAATTTGGTGGAAAATTTGAAATGACTGTATGTAGATAAGGAATGTTTTTCGCTTTGTCTATCAATCTGTACAGACACAAACAATCACACGCCCACATACATTTAGTAAAGACCACTATTTTTGCGGGGGTGAAGAGTTTGAGTCTGTTCGCCGCAATTGGATATATGATTCGTGAAATGTTTGTTTTCGTATCATATGTCAAAAATAATGCATTTCCACAGCCGTTGTCTCCTGATGAGGAAAGGAAGTACTTAGAGCTTATGGAGCAAGGGGATGCGCACGCAAGAAATCTCCTCATCGAACATAATTTACGTCTTGTGGCACATATTGTGAAGAAATTTGAAAACACAGGAGAAGATGCAGAAGACTTAATTTCCATTGGCACGATTGGCTTAATTAAGGCAATTGAAAGCTATTCGCAAGGAAAAGGAACGAAACTCGCAACATATGCGGCCCGTTGCATTGAAAATGAAATCTTAATGCATTTACGTGTATTAAAGAAAACGAAAAAAGACGTTTCCCTTCATGACCCAATTGGGCAGGACAAAGAAGGGAATGAGATTTCCTTAATCGATATTTTAAAATCAGAGTCAGAAGATGTAATTGATACGATTCAATTAAGTATGGAGCTTGAGAAAATTAAAGAATACATCGATATATTAGATGAACGTGAAAAAGAAGTAATTGTGAACCGATTTGGCCTTGGTATGGAGAAAGAGAAAACGCAGCGTGAAATCGCGAAGGCGCTTGGTATATCGCGGAGCTATGTATCACGCATTGAGAAGCGGGCGTTAATGAAGATGTTTCATGAATTTGTTCGTGCAGAGAAGGAGAAGAAGGGGAAATATTAAAGAAGAAAAGTGCTTGCTTTTATTCGAAAGCAGGCACTTTTTTTATTTAAATAAAATGAAACTCCTATGATAAATCGATGTTCAAGGTTGAAAATGATGGGTTCTATCTGTAATATTAAAAGGTGCTAATAATTTATGATATAGAAACAAGAATAGGAAAAACTATATGTAAGGGTCTTATTACAACATTATATATCATAGTAGGGGGTTTCGCAGTTTGCGACGTACGTTATATCGATTAATGATTGAACTTACAAACGGTCGTTTTACGTCCTATATATTGCGTAAATTTGCACAGTCTCGTTTAAGCTCAATGATTATTCCATCTTATGCGAAGGTATTTCAAATTAAACAAGATGAGATGGAGAAGGGTTTAAAAGAGTATCAAACGCTTCATGAATTATTTACGCGTAAATTAAAAGAGGGTAAACGATCAATTGATACGGAAGAGTCTGCTATTATGAGTCCGGTTGATGGCGTTTTTGCAGATCATGGTCCCATTGATGAGGCAAAAATGTTTGAGATTAAAGGGAAACAGTATTCAATTGTAGACATGCTTGGTACGGACGAAAGGGCAATGCGTTACGCAGGTGGTACATATATGGTTATTTATTTAAGCCCGAGTCACTATCATCGTATTCATAGTCCACTTTCAGGTACAGTTACAGAGCGCTTTGTACTTGGAAGGAAATCATATCCTGTTAATGCAGCAGGTATGAAATATGGAAAAGATACGTTATCTAAAAATTATCGCTCTGTAACAGAGATAGAGAGCGAAGGCGAGCGGATGGCGCTTGTTAAAGTAGGTGCAATGTTTGTAAATAGTATTGAACTGTTGCATGAGAGAGAAACTATGCAAAAAGGTGAAGAGATGGCCTATTTTACCTTTGGTTCCACAGTCGTGCTATTATTTGAAAAAGGTATGGTTGAAGTCGTTCAATCATTAGCTAGTGGACAAGAGGTTCGTGTTGGTGAGAAAGTTGCAACTCGATTATAAAAGAGCCGTCTTATAAGATGGCTCTTTTTACAGGTAAAGCAGTATCTGGGGGATCTCGTTCAACTAATCATAAGCGGTTAAATGTCACCTATGGAAGTTTTACTGTATATATACTCAAGACGATTTTAACAGCTTGTCCTCTAATGAGCGTCTAATGATTTCTTGTTTAATAAGTAAAATGAAGTCAGGATTTAATTTTAATTCTTTTGCTTTATAATAAGACTCAGTGAGTAATTCAGTAGATAACTGTTCCATATGTTTCGCCGTCAAGGCGGTTCACCTCCTGCGAAAAAGGAAATTTGTCTCATTTAATGTACCAAAAATTGTCTTATGTCACAATCTGTTGGTTATCCACATTCTGCCGTGGATAAAATGTGTAAGAATTGTTGATAATTTTCGAATTTGCTGAATATAACAAGAGGAAAATTGTGTACAAGTTTATCCACAGATGTATAATCGAAAAATGCTGTCGAAAAATTTTATCCAATTTTAGCAGATAGTAGCTTTTAGCTGAACTATATAAAACTCCTCAAAGAGGTGAAAGAAATTGAGTTTATTTTTACCGAATGAATACGTGAAAAATGTGTATCATATTCAACCTGAAGAATTGAAAAATCGAGGTATAAAAGGAATCATTACTGATTTAGATAATACCTTGATTGAATGGGATCGTCCGAATGCGACCCCGCAATTGGAAGAATGGTTTGCGAAAATGAAGGAACACGGCATTCAAGTGACAGTTGTTTCGAATAATAACGAACAACGTGTAAAAGATTTTGCTGATCCACTTGGTATTCCGTTTATTCATAGTGCACGTAAGCCGCTTGTTCGTGCTTTTAAACGAGCGCTAACGAAAATGAGTTTGCGTGCCGAAGAAGTAGTTGTAATTGGGGATCAAGTATTAACAGATGTACTTGGAGGTAATCGTGTTGGACTGCACACGATTTTAGTTGTTCCAGTTGCAAAAACAGATGGACTTATGACTCGTTTTAATCGAAAAATTGAGCGTAGAATTATGCGTAGTATGAAGAAAAAAGGTCTAATTAATTGGGAGGAATAAAGTTTGACTGAGACATTTAAATGTATTGGGTGCGGAGTTGGCATCCAAACAGAAAATAAAAATGAAGTAGGTTATGCACCTGCTTCCTCGTTAGAGAAAGAAAGTATCATTTGTCAGCGTTGTTTCCGTTTAAAGCATTACAATGAAATTCAAGATGTGTCATTAACAGACGATGATTTTTTACGCATTTTAAATGGAATTGGACAATCTGATGCATTAGTTGTTAAGATTGTTGATATTTTTGATTTTAGTGGAAGTTGGCTCCCTGGCCTGCATCGCTTTGTTGGGAATAATAAAGTACTTCTTGTTGGAAACAAAGCTGATTTAATTCCAAAATCAGTAAAACAGGAAAAGCTTACACATTGGATGCGCTATAGTGCAAAGCAACTTGGTTTAAAGCCGGAAGATGTTTTCTTAATTAGTGCTGCAAAAGGTCAAGGTATTGAAGAGCTTGCGAGCGCAATTGAACAATACCGTGATGGAAAAGATGTGTATGTTGTTGGATGTACAAATGTCGGAAAATCAACGTTTATTAACCGTATTATTAAAACGTTTAGCGAGGAGACAGAAAATGTCATTACGACATCACATTTCCCAGGTACAACGCTAGACTTAATTGATATTCCGCTTGATGAAACTTCATCTTTATATGATACACCAGGTATTATTAATCATCATCAAATGGCGCATTACGTTGGAAAGCAAAGCTTAAAAATAATTACGCCAACAAAGGAAATTAAGCCGATGGTCTTCCAACTGAATGAAGAACAAACATTATTCTTCGGTGGACTTGCACGACTTGATTATATAAGTGGTGGTCGTCGTTCGTTTACTTGTCATTTATCTAATCGTCTTACGATTCATCGTACGAAGCTTGAAAAAGCAGATGCATTGTACGAAAAGCATGCCGGGGAAATGTTAAACCCGCCAACACCAGAAGAACTTGAGAACATGCCTGAGCTTGTGAAGTATGAGTTTACCATTCATGAACCGAAAACAGATGTTGTATTTTCAGGTTTAGGATGGGTGACAGTGAATGAGGCTGGTGCGAAAATTGCAGCGCATGTACCAAAAGGAGTTAGTGTTTCATTACGTAGATCATTAATTTAAAGTGGTGAGGACTTATGAAACAATTATATGGTGTAATTGGAAATCCAATTGGACATTCCTTATCACCGCTTATGCATAATGATGCATTTGCTCATTTAGAGATGGATGCGCATTATCATGCTTTTCTTGTTCAAGAGAGTGAATTAGACGAAGCGGTGAAAGGATTGAAGGCACTTGGAGTTGTTGGATTTAATGTGACAACGCCGCACAAAGTTTCGATTATGCAGCATTTAGACGAAATTGATCCTTTGGCAAAGCAAATTGGTGCGGTCAATACAGTGCTTCATAAAGAAGGAAAATTAATTGGCTATAATACAGACGGAATAGGGTATGTTCGTTCATTGCAATCTATTAGTAAAGAGCCATTGACGAACAAACGTATCTTACTGCTTGGAGCTGGCGGTGCGTGTCGTGCGATTTATTATTCACTTGCAGATGCTGGTGTGAAAGAGATTGACATTGCCAATCGTACAGTCAGGAAAGCAGAGCAGCTTATTGCAGATTGCAGAAGTGAAGTCGTGTCTTTGGCGCTTTCCTTAGAAGAAGCAACAGATAAACAAGCATTGTATGATATTATCATCCATACAACGACGGTAGGGATGCATCCTCATGTAGAAGATACACCGCTTTGCATTCAAAATTTGAAAAAAGGAAGCATTGTATCTGATATTATTTATAATCCGTTTGAAACGAAGTTATTGCATTGCGCGAAGGAGCATGGAGCGATTGTACAAAATGGCATTGATATGTTTGTCTTTCAAGGCGCACTTGCATTTGAAATTTGGACGGGACGATTGCCGAATATAGAACGAATGAAACAAATAGTAATGAAAAAGCTTGGAGGCTAAATACATGTTAACAGGAAAACAAAAACGATTTTTACGTGCAGAGGCGCATCATTTAACACCAATTTTTCAAGTTGGTAAAGGCGGCGTAAATGAAAATATGGTAAAACAAATTGCAGAAGCGCTAGAAGTACGCGAGTTGATAAAGGTTAGCGTACTACAAAACTGCGAATTTGATCGTCATGAAGTAGCAGAAGAGGTTGCGCAAGGTGCAAAAGCTGAACTTGTACAAGTAATCGGAGGTACAATCGTCTTATATAAAGAATCAAGAGAAAATAAACGTATTGTATTACCAAAAACAAAGTAACGATTTCTAAAAGTTAGTTGAACCAATCGAGTTCGTATAGGTACCTCGTTTTTCATTAATGAGAATGATCACCTATAAGGACGAGGTAAAGGGGCGTTTTCTTTGAAGCGAATCGGGATTATTGGCGGGACATTTGACCCACCTCATAATGGGCATTTGTTAATTGCAAATGAAGTGTATGATGCATTGGGGCTTGATGAGGTTTGGTTTTTACCAAATCAAATCCCCCCTCATAAACGAGATAAGAAAGTTACAAGTGTACGTAATCGTTTAGAAATGATTCATTTAGCAGTTGAACAAGACAAGCATTTCTCTATTTGTTTAGCGGAGCTAGAACGTGAAGGTCCGTCTTACACATATGATACTATGTTACAATTGACAAGGGCGCATCAAAACGTTCAATTTTATTTTATTATTGGCGGGGATATGGTGGAGTATTTACCAAAATGGTATAACATTGATGAATTGTTAAAGATTGTTACGTTTGTCGGTGTTGCTCGTCCTGGTTATACACTTTCTACGCCTTATGATATTGTAACGGTGGAAATTCCGGAATTTGCTATTTCTTCTTCGCTTCTGCGTGAACGTTTTACAAAGAAGAAGACATGCAAATATTTGCTTCCGAAAGGGGTACAGGAATATATTGAGAGGAATGGGCTATATGGATCGAAAACGGGCACTTGAAATTGTAAAACAACAAATGCGTGACAAGCGTTATATTCATACAATTGGTGTTATGGAAACGGCTATTGAACTTGCAAAGCAATATGGTGTTGATGAAAAAAAAGCGGAAATGGCAGCGATTTTTCACGATTATGCAAAGTGTAGATCAGTTTCAGAAATGGAAGAGATTATTAAGCGAGAAAATTTTCCAAAAGATTTATTGCTTTATAATAAAGAATTATGGCATGCGCCGGTCGGGGCATATTTAGTAGAACGAGAAGTCGGTATTACAGATGCTGACATACTACAAGCTATTACGTATCATACGAGTGGACATGAACAGATGACGATGCTTGATAAAGTGATTTACGTGGCGGATTATATTGAACCTAATCGTAAGTTTCCAGGTGTTGAAGAAGCACGGAAGTTAGCGCGAGAAGATCTCAATCAAGCACTATTATATGCTTTAAAGCATACGATACAATTTTTAATGGAAAAGAATCAAACGATTTATCCATTAACATTTCAAACGTATAATGCAGTCATTAAGGAGGACCTTACGAAATGAAGGACAGAGAATTATTAATATTGGCAGCGCGAGCAGCTGATGATAAAAGAGCAGAAGATATTGTTGTGTTGAATATGCAAGGGATTTCCCCACTTGCTGATTATTTTGTAATTTGTCATGGTAACTCTGATAAACAAGTGCAGGCAATTGCTCGTGAAGTTAAAGCACAAGCGCATGAAGCACAGATCGATGTAAAACGCATGGAAGGCTTTGAAGAGGCGCGTTGGGTACTAGTTGATCTTGGTGATGTCGTTGTACACGTATTCCATAAAGATGAGCGTGGTTATTATAATTTAGAACGTCTTTGGGGCGATGTACCGCGCGAAGATGTTACAGAAGAGTTAGGTCAATGAGATACGAACAATTTGCATTGTTATACGATGAGCTAATGAATGATGTCCCATATGAAAAATGGGTAGAATTTACGGAACAAAGCTTGGAGCAAATTGGTAAAACAGATGCGAAAATTCTTGATGTAGCTTGCGGAACGGGGAATGTTACGTTACCTCTTGTACAAAAAGGATACGATGTAATAGGAGTAGATTTATCAGAAGAAATGTTAACAATTGCTCAGCAAAAGTTAGGTGAAGAAGGACAATTTATTCCTTTTTATCAACAAGATATGCGTGAGTTAGATGTTCCAGGCGAGTTCGATTGTGTAACAATTTTTTGTGATTCTTTAAATTATGTACTAGAAGAAGAGGGCATTCGAGAGACATTTCGACGTGTGTATCATCATTTGCGCCCAGATGGTTTGTTTTTATTTGATGTGCACTCTCTTTATAAAATTCATCACGTATTTCAAAATGAAACGTACACAATGAATGAAGATGAAATCTCGCTTATTTGGAACTGTTTCCCAGGTGAAGTGCCAAACAGTGTGGAGCATGATTTGACATTTTTTGTACGAGATGAAGAAGAAGATGTGTATCATCGATTTGATGAATTGCATATGCAGCGTACATATCCTGTTGAGGAGCTGACAAATTGGCTTGAAGCAGCTGGTTTTACCGTTCTTCGTGTAACGGGAGACTTTGAAAGAATGGAAGTCACAGAACAAACAGAGCGAATTTTCTTTGTGGCTACAAAGAATGCATAATAAAAAAAGCAACCGAATGGTTGCTTTTTTTTATTAAATAGTAAAAAATAAAATGCTTTATGAAGGAATATAGTTGTTTTTGTCGTAAAAGATATATTAATGTTTATGAAATTGCTGTTCGATGTGCTCTACATCCTCTTCGTATTTTTCATGTGTTCGTTTTAACACCTTGTTAAATGTATCTCCAATATGTTCTTCTAAAACGCGAATCCCTTCGCCTGTAATTCCTCCTTTTACACAAACTTTTTCCTGTAAAGTCGGCAAGGTGAAAATTTGTTTTTCTAGCAGTTTCCCCATTCCAATAATCATTTCACTCGTTAAAACTGTAGCTTCTTCACGTGTAATATTTGTTTCTTCTACAGATGCGTCAATAAAACGTTGTAATAAGTAGCTGAAAAATGCCGGGCCGCAGCTTGCGATATCGGATGCTACTCTTGTGATATTTTCATCAATGATGGTAGGTTTAGAGATTTTTTGAAACAAGTTCAGTATCTGCTTTTGCCATTCTTGCGAGCAGTTTTTCCCGAATGTGCATAGAGAGACCCCGGCTAATGCACGATTTGTAATACTTGGAATCATACGAGCGACATGACAAGAAACGATCGTTTCTAATTGTTCAGTAGATATGGGACTTGTAATGGAGATTAGACATTTATCGTTAGTAAGAATTGAAGCATGCTTTGTCAAAATAGGATGTATGTCTAATGGTTTTACACAAATAAAAATCAGTTCAGAACGTTCGATTACTTCTTGAATTGTTTTGGCTATATGAATTGAAGGATACTTCTCTTTTATATGATATGCTTTTGCGAAAGTACGATTAATAATAGTAAGACACGAAGGTTTGACAGCGCGGGCTTCGATGCATGCATCAATAAGTATATTCCCCATATTCCCTGTTCCTATTATTCCTATGTTCAATGTTTCATCCCCTCCTTCGTAACATCTTTCTCCTAAACAATATGAAGTTTATTTTGAATTTATGAATTAGAGGTGCAAAATGATGATGAATTTGCCAAGAAAGTGGTTCGTTTTATTTGCAGCAATTGGTATTGTCGTTATTTTATTTTTATGGCAAACAAAACATGGACAAAAACAAGCGGTAATGAAAGTGGAAGCGAATGCGAAAATGGAAGAAAAAAAGGAAAAAACAAAGGGAACGGAATCTAAATTGCAGTCAAAAACGATTCTTGTTGATACGAAAGGAGCTGTAAATCATGAAGGAGTATATGAATTACAAAGCGGGGCGCGAGTGAAAGATGCTGTTGAAAAGGCGGGAGGTTTCTTACCAGAAGCGGATATAACAAAAGTAAATTTAGCGCAGCTTGTCCAAGATCAAATGCTGATTTATGTACCGAAAAAAGGAGAAGCCCTTGCGAATGGAGCACCTTTGTCAGATGGAAAAATACAAATAAACATAGCGACAAAGGAACAGCTTGAAAAAATATCGGGCATTGGTCCTAGAAAAGCAGAAAATATTATCAAGTATCGTGAGCAGCATGGCCCCTTTCAAAAAGTAGAAGATTTATTAGAGGTCGATGGAATTGGTGAAAAATCACTGGAAAAAATGAAAGATGAGATAATTGTTCATTAAATAAACATTGACGGCTATTTTCTTATTTCGCTAAACTATAAGCAGATTAAAAAGTAGGTGAAGATAATGGAGCGAGTTTCTTGGGATCAATATTTTATGACACAAAGTCATTTATTATCACTTCGCAGTACGTGTACAAGGCTTGCAGTTGGCGCGACAATCGTGCGTGATAAACGGATTATTGCTGGTGGCTATAATGGATCGATTGCTGGCGGTGTGCATTGTATAGATGAAGGGTGTTATGTGATCGATAATCATTGTGTGCGTACAATTCATGCGGAAATGAATGCATTGCTGCAATGCGCGAAATTTGGTGCGAAAACGGATGGCGCAGAAATTTATGTCACCCATTTTCCATGTTTACATTGCTGTAAGGCGATTATCCAAAGTGGTATTACAGCCGTGTATTACGCACAAGATTATAAAAATCATCCGTATGCACTTGAATTATTTGAACAAGCAAATGTAAGAATAAAACATGTTCCTCTTGCATTTGACGTGACAACATTAGAAGAACAACAGAAAATGCAGGAGCTAAAACAGCTTTTGTCTTCGTTACAATCTGACGAAATGACGTTAGAACAAATGCAACAAGTATTACAACAAGCAAAAAATATGGTATAAACCGTGAGGTGAGTACGTGTTGCACGGGCAATGGATTTGCGTTGCAATCTCAGTTATCTTTGGGATTGCAACAGCTTATTCCTCTTTTTTTATCATTCCTCTTCTTATATTTGGTTGTTATTGTGTAGTTTGTTTTTTGCGTACTTCTCTGCCGCTACTCTTCTTGATTGTCCTCGTATTTGTTCTTACATATGTATATGCAATCTATGTAGATTCACAAAATCATTCTAAGCTTTCTTTTCAGGAAACAAATGTAACAGGTACCATTCAAAGTACGCCGATTATAAATGGAAATCGCCTTTCTTTCCAGTTGCAAATGAACAATGACGAAACAGTGCAGTTGTTTTATAAAATTCCTTCTCATGAATTAAAAGAAAAATTGAAGCAGTTAACACCTGGTATGGTGTGTACGTTTACTGGTAAGTTGAAAGAACCACCATCTCCTCGTAACTTTTATGCGTTTAATTATAAAGATTATTTGTATAAGCAGCATATTCATGCTCTTTTTGAAGTGGAGTCGATCTCGAATTGTGTGCAAAAAAATAAGTCGTTTGTTCATTGGTTATTTTCGGTGCGAAAAGCAGCTGTTTCTTATATAGGAGAGAATTTTTCTGGGCAATCAGCAGCTTTTATGAATGCTTTATTGTTTGGGGATCGTCAATATATGACGTTTGAAGTTGAAAAACAGTATCAAGAGTTTGGACTTGTTCATTTATTGGCGATATCGGGATCGCACATTGTTTTGTTAACTGCAATATGTTATTTTGTATCACTTCGAATTGGGATGACGCGTGAAAGCACAACAATGTTTCTACTTGTTTGTATTCCGTTATATATGTTTTTGGCAGGGGCCACGCCATCTGTTGTTCGGGCATCTATAGCAGCTGTTATTGTATTCGGAGCCCTTACGCGAGCAGTGCGAGTGTCTGGGATGGATGCTTTAAGTATGACATTAATAATCATGCTTTTTTATGATCCGTATGTATTATTTGACATTGGGTTCCAGTTTTCATTTGTTGGAAGTTTTTCTCTTTTGTTATCTTCATCACGTCTGCTAGCTAACGAAAACGGTATAGTGAAAAATTCTATATACATTTCCGTTATTTCTCAATTAACAAGTATACCTATTCTACTCTATCACTTCGGTTATGTTTCTCCTTACAGTATCCTTCTTAATATGATTTATGTCCCGTTTTTATCTTTACTTGTTTTGCCTGTTTGTATTGTCATTCTTGTATGTCACATATGCCTTCCAATCGTATCTCAATGGTTAGCTAATTTGTTGTCTCTATGTATACATGTTTCGAATGTGATGCTTCGAATGTGCGAAGCTTTACCGTTTGTACGTCTTACCTTTGGAGAAACCGAACCGTTTCTCGTTGCTTTATATTGTATAAGTATTATAACGGTTCTTATATCATGGGAAGGGTTTATGTGGAGAACATATCGTCTGTTATTTCTATCAAGCTTTTTTCTCCTTAGTACATGCCACTATGCCTTTCCATATGTAAATGCATACGGAAGTGTTACTTATATTGACGTCGGACAAGGGGACGCCATTTTAATTCGCCTTCCATACAATCAAGGGACGTATTTAATTGATACGGGCGGAACAATTCCAGTTAAGAAAGAAGAATGGCAGCAGAAAAAACATGAATTTTCTGTTGGGCATGATATTCTCGTTCCTTTTTTACAAAAAGAGGGTGTCCGCACGATTGATAAATTAATTGTGACACATGGAGATATGGATCACGTAGGAGCAGTGCAAGAGGTAATGCAATCTATTACGGTAAAAGAAGTCGTGTTCGGGAAGAAGGTAAAATTTTCTTTGCCTGAGCAACAAATACAACGGCTTGCTGCGCAAAAGAATGTGCCCGTTCGAATTGTAGAAAAAGGAGATAGCTGGAAGGCGGGAGAGGCGGTGTTTTCAGTATTATCACCAAAAGGAGAAGAAAAAGAAGATAATAACCAATCTATTGTACTTTGGACAAAAATAGGGGGACTAACATGGTTGTTTACCGGTGATTTAGAAGAAGCAGGTGAGAAACACTTTATAAAATGGTATCCAGAGCTGCGTGCAGACGTTTTAAAGGTTGGACATCACGGAAGTAAAACGTCATCTTCAGGGCCGTTTTTAGATGCTGTTCAGCCGAAAAAGGCCATTATTTCTGTTGGTGAGAAAAACCGTTATCGACATCCGCATATTGAAGTGTTAGAGCGTTTAAATATGCGTGGAATTGAGGTGTGGAGAACCGATGAACAAGGAGCGATTTCTTATGTTTTCCGAGAGGAGACGGGAACGTTTCGCAGTAAGTTGACATATGATGAAACACAGAAAAAAAAGAAGACTGCCACATGCAGTCTTTAAGAACCGATTAATTTAACGACTGTTGCGATGATAAATAAGGTGGCAAAAAATCCGAACGAAACGATAAAGCCTACACCTGAGTCGACAGCGTCATTACGCTTACTTTGAACGTTTTTTTCAAATTCATTCATCTTTGAATCCCTCCCAACATTCCACTTTAGTATAAAATATTGTCAGAAAAAAATCTACAATTTATCTAGTTAATCGTGGCCTGTAATCTTATTGTTAATAGAAAATTCAAAATGCTAACACTTAACAATTGGTAAAGTCTCTTTTCAAGGTTTTCAGCGGTGGGATAACTGCTGATTAAGGCTCGACTGCTTCAATGCTTTTCCAAGTGTGCTAACAGTTGTCATTCATAGCTTGTAATCTCGGTGCAAACAATAAAATTAAAGGGGTCACCGTTACGAAATAAGAATCCTGGGGCTTATTTTGTAACGTTTTATATAGATCAAGGAACGGGTAGCTGCCTGTTCCTTTGGACTTGTAAAACGGCAGTTGTCACATTACTATAAGTATATAAAGTGTTAGGGAGTAGGAAATGACATGAGTGATATACATAAAAAAATAAAGAAAAAGCAATTTGCTTCGTTATACTTGTTGTATGGGACAGAGGCATATTTTATAAATGAAACGCTCCAGCTTTTAACATTAGAAGCGTTAGCTGAAGAGGATCGTGAGTTCAATGTTGTTACGTATGATTTGGAAGAAACATACATAGAGGAAGTTGTTGAAGACGCACGAACGCTTCCTTTTTTTGGGGAACGTAAAATAATCGTTGTAAAATCACCGTTGTTTTTAACAGCGCAAAAAGCAAAAATTGAGCAAAACGTCAAAGTACTAGAAGAATATATTGCTGAACCTTCACCATTTTCCATTCTTGTGTTTATTGCTCCGTTTGAAAAATTGGACGAGCGTAAAAAAGTTACGAAGCTCTTGAAAAAAACAGCGGATGTAGTAGAAGCGAATGCTCTGCAAGTACAAGATGTACGTAAATGGATTATAAGCCGTACGGAAGAAATGCATATTCAAATAGAAGAAGCGGCAGTCAGTTTACTATTAGAGCTTGTTGGAAGCAATGTAACGATGCTTGCTAAGGAAATGGATAAATTGACATTATATGTTGGAGTAGGCGGTGAAATAACGGCAAAGCTTGTCGCGGAACTCGTTCCAAAGTCTGTTGAACAAAATGTATTTTCTTTAACAGAAAAGGTAGTAAAAAAAGATATTGCAGGTGCGATGCGTATTTTAGAAGGATTATTTACGCAACAAGAAGAGCCGATTAAGCTGCTTGCGCTTCTTGTGAGTCAATTTCGTTTATTATATCAAGTGAAAGAACTTCAGCAGCGTGGTTATGGGCAAAATCAAATTGCATCGCATATCGGTGTACATCCGTATCGTGTGAAGCTGGCTATGAATCAAACAAATTTTTTCTCGTTTGAAGCGTTAAAACGAGTGATTCACGAACTTGCTGAGGCAGATTATAATATGAAGACGGGAAGAATGGATAAACGTCTTGTACTAGAATTTTTTCTTATGCGTTTAAATCATATTGGATAGTGGAAAAATGTTCATGTAGACAACTGCATGAACATTTTTTTGTAAATAAAAAACGACCCATACGGATCGTTTTTAAACGCCTTACGCGTTTACTTGTTTCGCTAAGCGAGATTTTTGACGAGATGCAACGTTTTGGTGGATAAGACCTTTACGAGCTGCTTTGTCAAGTTTTTTAGAAGCTACTTTGTATGCCTCTTTTGCTGTTTCAAGATCGTTATTGTTAACTAAAGCTTCTACAGTTTTAACAGCTGTACGCATGTCAGACTTGATAGAAGCGTTATGTGCACGACGCTCTTCGCTAAGTTTAGCGCGTTTGATAGCAGATTTAATGTTTGCCATATATTTCACCTCCCTGGTGCAATCGAGTGACTCGATTCTTACATAGAACAAGTGATATTCTATCAAACGGAGAAGAGAATTGCAATAGCGAGAACGATGAAATTTCAATATAGGAAAAGAATGACTGAGAATAAATTGGGGAATTCTATATAAATCCAAATTAAAAAAACGGCATAAAACCTCCCTCTTTTTAGATGATTGAGAGCATCTGGCCATGCATAGAAGCGGTCAGGGTCTTTTTCTACCACATGCAAAATTCAAACAAAGGGAGCAAGAAAGTAGCAGATTCCTTTTTTCTGCATAGCAGCAATCTATATGTCGAAAATTTGTGGGGGATGAAGAAAACTCTCACTGATGGAAGTTTCACTTTAAATATGAATAGTGGAGGAGATTGTATGAGTGAACCGCTTGATTTAAGTAAATATGGGATTCGAACAGATCTTGCATTAGAAGCCCATCAAATGCTGCAAGAGAAGCAAGAAGAAAAAACAGCGATTCAAGGTGTGATTGTAAAAGAGCGCGAAGAAGAAGGGATTACAATTACAAAGGTGACGATTGATGAAAGTGCTGCTCCGGCGATGGGAAAGAAACCAGGAAATTATTTAACTTTAGAAGTGCAAGGAATTCGTCAGCAAGATACAGCGCTGCAACAAAAAGTAGAAGAGATTTTTGCAAAGGAATTTTCGCATTTTCTAAAAGAGATTGGAATAAATGAAGAAGCAAGTTGTTTAATTGTGGGGCTTGGTAATTGGAATGTAACGCCGGATGCCTTAGGTCCAATTGTTGTAGAGAATGTCCTTGTTACGCGCCATTTGTTTCAGTTGCAGCCGGAAAGTGTTGAGGAAGGGTTTCGACCTGTCAGTGCAATTAGACCGGGTGTTATGGGAATTACAGGTATTGAGACGAGCGATATGATTTATGGTGTTATTGAAAAGACGAAACCAGACTTTGTCATTGCGATTGATGCACTTGCTGCTCGTTCTATTGAGCGAGTTAATAGTACGATCCAAATTTCGGATACTGGTATTCATCCTGGCTCTGGTGTTGGGAATAAACGAAAAGAATTGAGCAAAGATACGCTAGGTATACCGGTGATTGCAATTGGTGTTCCGACCGTTGTAGATGCAGTTTCAATTACAAGTGACACAATTGATTATATTTTAAAGCATTTTGGGCGTGAACTGCGTGAGGGAGGAAAACCATCTCGTTCTTTACTTCCAGCCGGTTTTACATTTGGTGAGAAGAAGAAGTTGACACAAGAAGATATGCCAGATGAAAAAAGCCGCAATATGTTTTTAGGGGTTGTTGGTACGTTAGAAGAAGAAGAGAAGAGAAAGCTAATTTATGAAGTGCTAGCACCGTTAGGACATAACTTAATGGTAACACCTAAAGAAGTAGATGCGTTTATTGAAGATATGGCGAATCTAATTGCGAGTGGTTTGAACGCAGCTCTTCATCATCAAGTTGATCAAGACAACACAGGGGCATATACGCATTGATTGGAAAAGGAGAAATAAGAAGTGGAGCAGTTTACACGCAAATGCATCATTGTCGTTGTTAGTGCATTTCTTATAACGTTAGCGGGTATGCAAGTTGCTAATAGCGGATTGAAACGAATGAAAGGTTATCATAATCCAACATATGAACAAATTGCTCATATAACAGGCGCAAACTACGGGGATAGAGAAAAAGAAATTTTTGGGAATGTATTTTCCGTTGAGGAAAAACAAAAGCAACTAGAAGAATTAAAAAGCTTTAATATGTTTGAGAGTATGGGAAGAGGATTGACTTCTTTAGTACAACGTGTCATTTGCAGCATAACATATATGATTGTTGATAAAATAAAAGGTGCATTTCATTAATGCACAGTGTAAAAAAGGCGGCTATCTTACGGACAAGTAGGATAGCTTTTTGTATTTTTAGGAAAGGTTTGTCTATTGTTTACGAATTGCATATGATAAAAGTAAGAGTACTTGCTTATAACGCTGCACCAGTTTTCATTGAATCTTTTTCCTGGTATTGATATAATCAGTGCTAGTGTATATTGGCGAGATTAGTAGGAGTGATAAATAGATGAACAAAGAAGAAAGAGCAAAAAGGCAGTCTAACATTCGTAACTTTTCCATTATTGCTCACATTGATCACGGGAAGTCAACGTTGGCAGACCGTATTTTGGAGAAAACAAATGCGTTAACACAACGCGAGATGAAAGCACAGTTGCTTGACTCCATGGATTTAGAGCGTGAGCGCGGGATTACAATTAAATTAAATGCAGTACAATTAACGTATAAAGCGAAAGACGGAGAAGAATATATTCTTCACTTAATTGATACACCAGGTCACGTCGACTTCACGTATGAAGTGTCTCGTAGTTTAGCGGCTTGTGAAGGTGCGATACTTGTTGTGGATGCGGCGCAAGGAATTGAGGCGCAAACATTAGCAAACGTATATTTAGCACTTGATAATAATTTGGAAATTTTACCGGTTATTAACAAGATTGACTTACCAAGCGCTGATCCAGAACGTGTTCGTCAAGAGGTAGAGGATGTAATTGGCTTAGACGCATCAGAAGCTGTGCTTGCTTCTGCAAAAGCGGGGATTGGTATTGAAGAGATTTTAGAACAAATCGTTGAAAAAGTACCAGCTCCAGCAGGTGATTCGGAAGAACCATTACAATGTATGATTTTCGATTCTTTATATGATCCGTACCGCGGTGTAATTGCTTATATCCGTGTTGTAAACGGTACAGTAAAAGTTGGCGATAAAGTACGTATGATGGCAACAGGTAAAGAGTTTGAAGTAACAGAAGTAGGTGTGTTCACACCGAAAACAACGCAGCGTGAAGAATTAACAGTAGGTGATGTAGGCTTCTTAGCAGCATCGATTAAAAATGTTGGTGATACGCGTGTAGGTGATACGATTACACATGCAAAACGTCCAGCGGCAGAACCTTTACCAGGGTATCGTAAATTAAACCCAATGGTATTCTGTGGTTTATATCCAATTGATTCTGCACGTTATAATGATTTACGTGATGCATTAGAAAAGTTAGAATTAAATGACTCTGCTCTTGAATTTGAACCAGAAACGTCTCAAGCACTTGGATTTGGTTTCCGCTGTGGATTCTTAGGCTTACTTCATATGGAAATCATTCAAGAACGTATTGAACGTGAATTTAAAATTGATTTGATTACAACAGCACCAAGTGTTATTTATAAAGTATATTTAACAAACGGTGAAGACATGACAGTTGATAACCCATCTAACATGCCAGATCCGCAATCTATTGATCGTGTGGAAGAACCGTATGTAAAAGCATCTATTATGGTTCCGAATGATTATGTTGGAGCGGTTATGGAAATTTGCCAAGGAAAACGCGGGACGTTTATTGATATGCAATATTTAGATGAAACACGCGTTACTTTGACATATGAAATTCCACTTTCTGAAATCGTATATGATTTCTTCGATCAATTAAAGTCGAATACGAAAGGATATGCATCCTTTGATTACGAGCTAATTGGTTATAAACCGTCTAAGCTTGTGAAGATGGATATTTTATTGAATGCTGAACAGGTCGATGCGTTATCTTTCATTGTGCATCGTGACTCAGCATATGACCGTGGAAAAGTAATTGTAGAAAAGTTAAAAGAGTTAATTCCAAGACAGCAGTTTGAGGTGCCTATACAAGCGACAATCGGAAATAAAGTCGTGGCGCGTTCTACAATTAAGGCGATGCGTAAAAACGTATTAGCAAAATGTTACGGTGGTGACATTTCTCGTAAACGTAAACTTCTTGAAAAACAAAAAGAAGGTAAAAAACGTATGAAGTCTGTTGGTTCTGTAGAAGTACCGCAAGAAGCATTCATGGCTGTACTGAAAATGGATGATAACTAATAAAAAGAAGCCGTACAAACGGCTTCTTTTTATTTAGGAAGTAGAAATCTAAAGTTTTGGTTAATATTTAGACATCTTTGTATCTCTCCTATACAATAGTGGTGATACTTTTGATTGTAAAAGGAAGAATCAGAATGGAGAAAGTTCGCATAGGATTACAGAAGTAAATAAACCTCCGAAGTGCGGAGGTTTTCTTTTTAGAAAGGTAGGAACAGAATTTGATACAAGCTGCATATATTCATATTCCGTTTTGTCAGCATATTTGTCACTATTGTGATTTTAATAAAGTGTTTATTGAACGTCAGCCAGTTGAACAATACTTGCAATATTTAGAGAAAGAAATTGTGAATACAATCAACAAAACGCCTTTTAAAGAAATGAAAACGATTTTTGTTGGTGGAGGAACGCCAACAGCGCTAAATATGGAACAGACAAAGCAATTGCTAGATATTATTAATCGTCGTTTACGGCCGTTTGCGCCAAATTGTGAACTAACTTTTGAAGCGAATCCGGGAGATTTACCAAAAGAGAAATTAAATCTTCTACAAGAAGGCGGCGTAAACCGGATTAGTTTTGGTGTTCAAACGTTCCGAGATGAATTGCTGAAAAAAATTGGGCGCGGGCATACGAGAGAAGATGCGTTTGTAGCGATTCGTGAGGCGCAGGAAGTTGGTTTTACAAATATTAATGTTGATTTAATTTATGCATTGCCAGGGCAAACGATAGAAGACGTGAAAGAAACGTTAGAGATTGCATTTACCCTTGGGGTTCAACATTTCTCAGCGTATTCTTTAATTGTGGAGCCGAAAACGGTCTTTTATAATTTAATGAATAAAGGAAAGCTGAGACTCCCAGGTGAAGACAATGAGGCTAAAATGTATGAAATTGTGATGGATGAGATGGCGAAGCATGGTTATCAGCAGTATGAAATTAGTAATTTTTCAAAAGAGGGTTATGAAAGTAGACATAACCTAACTTATTGGAATAATGATGAATACTACGGTTTCGGAGCTGGCGCTCATAGTTACGTAAATGGCGAGCGTATTCAAAATGTAGGTCCACTAAAACAATATTTTACGAAAATTGATGAGACAGGTTTGCCGTATTTAGATGTTCATACAGTAACAACCCAAGAAAAAATGGAAGAAGAGTTATTCTTAGGGCTTCGAAAAACAGCAGGCGTTTCGAAAGTGGAATTCAGCAAAAAATTCGGCGTAGAGATGAACGATATCTTTGCAAAACAGTTACGTCATAATAAGGAACATGAATTGCTTCAAGAAACAAATAATCATGTCTGTTTAACAAGAAAAGGGAAGTTATTAGGAAATGAAGTCTTTCAATCATTCTTAGTGGATTAAACGCTGTGTCCCGCTCAAACAGACGGTACAAAGAGGTAAATCGAGAAGAAAAACCGTCTGTAAGAGCCCGATTGGCTCAGCTAATTAGCAGCGAAAATCGTGCTGCTAAAAGTTTCACCTTATCCCATCACGTTTCCGTTGACAATTCAATATCAATTTTGGTAAGTTAGTAATAGATTTAGCACTCGAAACATAAGAGTGCTAACAGAGGTGATGATGAAATGCTTACGGAACGTCAGCTCTTAATTTTACAGACGATAATTGACGATTTTATCGGATCAGCACAACCTGTTGGATCAAGAACATTATCTAAAAAAGAAGAAATCACATTTAGCTCAGCAACAATTCGAAATGAAATGGCTGACTTAGAAGAATTAGGGTTTATTGAAAAAACACATAGTTCTTCAGGGCGCGTTCCTTCTGAAAAAGGGTATCGCTTTTATGTAGATCATCTTCTTGCACCGCAACATTTGCCTAGTGAAGATGTTATACAAATTAAAGACTTGTTCGCTCAAAGAGTTTTTGAAGCAGAAAAGCTTGCGCAGCAATCAGCGCAAATTTTATCAGAGCTCACGAATTATACGGCAATTGTTCTTGGGCCAAAAGTTAGTGCGAATAAGTTGAAAAATGTGCAAATACTTCCGCTTGGACATCAAACAGCGGTTGCAATTATTGTAACTGATACAGGACATGTGCAAAGTAAAACAATCACGGTTCCGGAATCTGTTGATTTGCAAGATTTGGAAAAAATGGTTAACATTTTGAATGACAAGTTGTCTGGTGTACCGATGTCAGAACTGCATAATAAAATCTTTAAAGAAATTGTAATGGTTTTGCGTCAGTACGTTCATAATTATGATAGCGTCATGAAGATGTTAGACGGTACATTTCAATTTCCATTATCTGAAAAAGTATATTTTGGTGGAAAAACAAATATGCTTGCGCAGCCTGAATTCCATGATATTCAAAAGGTCAGATTATTATTCAATATGATTGAAAATGAAGATGCTTTTTATGATATCTTAAAGAGTAAACAAATTGGCATTCAAGTGAAAATTGGCCGTGAGAATTCTTCAGCTGCTATGGAAAATTGTAGTTTGATTTCTGCGACATACTCGATTGGAGATGAGCAACTTGGAACAATTGCGATTTTAGGACCGACAAGAATGCAATATTCTCGTGTCATTAGTTTGTTGCAATTGTTTACAAGACAATTTACAGATGGACTGAACGGTTTGTATAAACCGGAATAATAAGAAACTTCCATTTGTGGCGGGGGTATATTCCGCTACATATGATTAGTTGGATACAAGAAATTAGATAGCTGGGTTTGTACTAAGGTGTGCCTGCCCTGCCTTTTTAAGGAGGTGAAAGTTGTGGAAGAGCGTAATGAACAAATGGTAGAAGAAGTAAAAGAAGCGCAAACAGAAGAAGCTGTAGCTCCAGAAAATGGCGAAGAAACTGTTGTGGAAAAAAATGAATCTTCTCTTTTACAAGAAAAAGTAGATGAATTACAAGCGAAATTGTCGGAAACGGAAGGTCGCATGATTCGTCTACAAGCCGATTTTGAAAACTATAAGCGCCGCGTTCAATTAGATAAGCAAGCGGCTGAAAAATATAGATCACAAAACCTTGTATCAGATATTTTGCCGGCTCTTGATAACTTTGAAAGAGCAATGCAGGTGGAAGCAAATGATGACCAAATGAAATCTTTATTACAAGGGATGGAAATGGTATATCGTCAGTTGCAAGAAGCATTAGCAAAAGAAGGTGTTGAAGCGATTGAAGCTGTTGGAAAGCAGTTCGATCCGCATGAACATCAAGCTGTTATGCAAGTGGAAGACAGTGAATTTGAATCAAATGCGGTTGTGGAAGAATTCCAAAAAGGTTATAAACTGAAAGATCGTGTGATTCGACCATCAATGGTAAAAGTAAATCAATAATTACATAAATATAGGAGGTTTCGTCATGAGTAAAATCATCGGTATAGACTTAGGTACAACAAACTCTTGTGTAGCTGTTATGGAAGGCGGAGAGCCAAAAGTTATTCCAAATCCAGAAGGTAATCGTACAACTCCTTCTGTTGTAGCTTTCAAAAATGATGAGCGTCAAGTAGGGGAAGTAGCGAAGCGTCAAGCAATTACGAATCTGAATACAATTATCTCAATTAAGCGTCATATGGGTACAGATTACAAAGTAAATGTAGAAGGTAAAGAATATACGCCTCAAGAAATTTCTGCAATCATTTTACAAAACTTAAAAGCTTCTGCTGAAGCATACTTAGGTGAAACAGTAACAAAAGCTGTTATCACAGTACCAGCATACTTTAACGATGCAGAGCGTCAAGCGACAAAAGATGCAGGTCGCATTGCTGGTTTAGAAGTAGAACGTATTATTAACGAACCAACAGCAGCAGCGCTTGCTTACGGTTTAGAAAAACAAGACGAAGAACAAAAAATCTTAGTATATGACTTAGGTGGCGGTACGTTTGACGTATCTATTCTTGAGTTAGCAGATGGAACATTTGAAGTTATTTCAACTGCTGGTGACAACCGTCTTGGTGGTGACGACTTTGACCAAGTGGTCATTGATCATTTAGTAGCTGAATTCAAAAAAGAAAATAACATTGATTTAAGCCAAGATAAAATGGCACTTCAACGTTTGAAAGATGCAGCTGAAAAAGCGAAGAAAGATCTTTCTGGTGTAACGCAAACACAAATTTCATTACCGTTCATTAGTGCAGGTCCTGCAGGTCCATTACACTTAGAGTTAACGTTAACAAGAGCGAAATTTGAAGAGCTTTCAGCAAACCTTGTTGAAAGAACATTAGAACCAACTCGTCGTGCGTTAAAAGACGCTGGTCTTTCTCCAAGCGAACTTGATAAAGTAATTCTTGTTGGTGGTTCTACTCGTATTCCAGCTGTACAAGAAGCGATTAAACGTGAAACTGGTAAAGAACCATATAAAGGTGTAAACCCTGATGAAGTTGTAGCGTTAGGTGCTGCAGTACAGGGCGGTGTACTTACTGGTGATGTAAAAGACGTTTTATTATTAGACGTAACTCCGCTTTCTTTAGGTATTGAAACAATGGGCAGCGTGTTTACAAAATTAATTGAGCGTAACACAACAATCCCAACAAGTAAATCACAAGTGTTCTCAACAGCTGCTGATAACCAACCAGCAGTAGACATTCACGTATTACAAGGTGAGCGTCCAATGGCAGCGGATAACAAAACGTTAGGTCGCTTCCAATTAACAGACATTCCACCAGCACCACGTGGCATTCCGCAAATCGAAGTAACGTTCGATATTGACGCGAACGGTATCGTAAACGTACGTGCGAAAGATTTAGGAACAAGCAAAGAACAAACAATTACAATCCAATCTTCTTCAGGTCTTTCTGATGATGAAGTAGAACGTATGGTAAAAGAAGCAGAAGCAAATGCTGATGCTGACCAAAAACGTAAAGAAGAGGTTGAACTTCGCAATGAAGCGGATCAACTTGTATTCCAAACTGATAAAGTTGTAAAAGATTTAGAAGGCAAAGTAGATGCAGCTGAAGTAGCGAAAGCAACAGAAGCAAAAGATGCATTAAAAGCGGCAATCGAGAAAAATGATCTTGATGAAATCCGTGCGAAAAAAGATGCACTTCAAGAAATCGTACAACAATTAACTGTAAAATTATATGAGCAAGCTCAAGCTGCTGCAGGAGCACAGCAAGCAGACGGTGCACAAGGTAATGCAGGCGCAAAAAACGATAATGTAGTAGATGCTGAGTTTGAAGAAGTAAAAGAAGATAAATAATCAAATAAGTAAGATGACAAAAAGTCAAAGTCAAGCGTGCCTTGGCTTTGGCTTTTTTCACGAAGAGTATACATGAAGTCTTTTGTGAGAGAGTCCAATGTTTTTCTTTTTGCATACTGTAAGTGAGGAAACAGTGTTGCAAAGCACTTTCTTTCGATGTTAAAATTACGTTTATGTGAAAGGATTCGGGGGTAACAAACTTATGAATAAACGAGATTACTATGAGGTGCTCGGCATTAGCAAGGGTGCTTCGAATGATGAGATTAAAAAAGCATATCGTCGTTTGGCGAAAAAGTATCATCCAGATGTAAGTACTGAAGAAAATGCAATTGAAAAATTTAAAGAAGTGCAAGAAGCATACGAAGTGTTAAGTGATGATTCAAAACGTGCGCAGTATGATCAATTTGGTCATGCTGGTCCAAATCAAGGCTTTGGTGGAGGCGACTTCGGTGGTGGCTTTGGCTTTGAAGACATCTTCAGTTCATTCTTTGGTGGTGGAGGCGGTAGACGCCGTGATCCAAATGCACCGCGCCAAGGTGCAGATCTTCAATATCAAGTGACTTTAGATTTTGAAGAGGCGATTTCTGGTAAGGAAATGGATATTGAAATTCCAGCTGAAGATCCTTGTAATACATGTAACGGTAGTGGAGCAAAACCTGGGACTTCTAAGGAAACATGTTCACATTGTTCTGGAACAGGTCAAGTTAGCGTGGAGCAAAACACACCATTTGGTCGTATTGTGAATCGTCAAAGTTGTAGACATTGCTCTGGAACAGGTCAAATTATTAAAGAGAAATGTACAACATGTCATGGATCTGGAAAACTACGTAAACGCAAAAAAATTAATGTTAAAATTCCAGCAGGTATTGATAACGGTCAACAAATTCGCGTTACTGGTAAAGGGGAAGCTGGTATAAATGGCGGTCCGGCAGGAGACTTATATGTAGTCGTTCGCGTGAAAGATCATGAATTCTTCCATCGCGAAGGTGATGATATTATTTGCGAAATGCCATTAACATTCGCGCAAGTAGCACTTGGGGATGAAGTGGAAGTTCCAACTGTGCAAGGAAAAGTGAAATTAAAAATTCCAGCGGGAACACAAACAGGAACAGAATTCCGTTTAAAAGGAAAAGGTGCTCCAAACGTACGCGGATATGGGCAAGGTGATCAATACGTAGTTGTACGTGTTATAACACCAACGAAATTAACATCGCATCAAAAGGATTTATTAAGAGAATTTGCAGGTCAAGAAGATCAAGATGATAGCCTATTTGGAAAGCTTAAGCGAGCTTTTAAAGGGGAATAATGGAAATAAAAAATGGAGTTGGTAAATTGTGAAATGGTCAGAAATTAGTATTCATACAACAGAGTACGCGGTAGAAGCAATCTCGCATATTTTACACGAAGCAGGTGCAAGTGGTGTTGCGATTGAAGATCCTGCGGAATTAACGAAAGAGCGTGAACAACAATTTGGCGAGATTTATGCATTAAATCCGGCTGAATATCCGGAAGAAGGTGTGCTTGTAAAAGCGTATTTCCCAAAGAATGATGCCCTGCAAGAAACAATTACAAATGTAAAATTGTCTATTGATTTGTTACCTTCTTATGGAATCGAGATTGGAGCAGCAACTGTATCTGTTAATGAAGTAGATGAAGAGGATTGGGCTACTGCTTGGAAAAAGTATTACCATCCAGTGAAAATTTCTGATACATTTACAATTGTGCCAACGTGGGAAGAGTATACTCCTTCCTCACCTGAAGAAAAAATTATTGAACTAGATCCAGGAATGGCATTTGGTACGGGAACGCATCCGACAACAACGATGTGCATCCGTGCTTTAGAGAAAACTGTTCAGCCGGGAGATACTGTTATTGACGTTGGAACGGGTTCTGGTGTATTAAGTATTGCAGCTGCTAAATTAGGTGCTGCTTCTATTCAAGCATACGACTTAGATCCGGTTGCGGTAGAAAGTGCGGAAATGAATGTCCGATTAAATCATACAGAAAATGTTGTAACTGTTGGACAAAACAGCTTACTAGAGGGCATTGAAGGACCTGTAGATTTAATTGTCGCAAATTTACTAGCGGAAATTATTTTACTATTCCCAGAAGATGCAGCGAAAGTTGTGAAGCAAGGTGGATTGTTCATAACGTCTGGTATTATTGCTGCAAAAGAAAAAATTGTAACATCCGCGTTAGTAAATGCTGGTTTTACAGTAGAAGAAGTGTTAACGATGGAAGATTGGGTAGCGATTATTGCGCGTAGAGGGTAAGATAAAGTGAAACTTCAGTCAGTGGAAGTCTTAGCTCACGAATAGCGGGATAAAGTCTCCCTGATTAAGTGTTTATGGATGATGTAAGCGGAAAGTCTCTCGCTGAAAGCAGCGGGGGACTTACCATTTGTTTCGTCTAAATCATACTGTTTGGCTCTTTTCGTAAGCACTCGTTTACGAAAAGAGCTAAACTTTACTAAGGTGATAAAATGCAGCGTTATTTTGTAGAAGAACAAAATGTAAATGAATTGGCCATTCGTATTGTAGGAGATGATGTGCATCACATCGGAAGAGTAATGCGTATGACGCCTGGTGATCAAATTTATTGTTGTACAAGTGGAAAAACAGCAATTTGTACAATTGCTGAAATTACCAATGAATTTGTAAATGCGACTATTGTAGAATGGATAGAGATGTCAACTGAGCTTCCTGTTTTTGTGACAATTGCAAGCGGATTGCCTAAAGGTGATAAGCTTGAGTTGATTTTACAAAAAGGAACTGAACTTGGAGCAGCAGCCTTTTTACCGTTCCAAGCATCAAGGTCTATTGTGAAATGGGATGCGAAAAAAGCTGGGAAAAAAGTAGAGCGTTTTAATAAAATTGTCAAAGAGGCAGCTGAGCAGTCTCATCGCAGTGAGATTCCGACTGTGTATGCACCTGTTTCTTTTAAAGAGCTTCTCGCGATGAGCAAAGATTATGATAGCTGCCTTGTTGCGTATGAAGAGGAAGCGAAACAAGGTGAAAAATCAAACTTCGCTAAGGTTTTAACGAATTTAAAACCAGGACAAAAGGTGCTCATTGTATTTGGACCAGAAGGTGGTCTAACGGAAGAAGAAGTATCTTCTCTTTCTGAGCATGCTTTTGTACCATGTAGTTTAGGACCAAGAATATTGCGGACAGAAACAGCGCCTTTATACGCGCTAAGTGCCGCTTCTTATCATTTTGAATTAATGGGGTGAGTATATATGGCAACTGTTGCGTTTCATACGTTAGGTTGTAAAGTAAACCACTACGAGACAGAAGCAATTTGGCAACTGTTTAAACAAGGTGGTTATGAGCGAACTGAATTTGAAAAAACAGCTGATGTGTATGTAATTAATACATGTACTGTAACAAATACAGGGGATAAAAAAAGTCGTCAAGTTATTCGTCGTGCCGTTCGTCAAAATCCTGATGCGGTAATTTGTGTAACGGGATGTTATGCACAAACATCTCCAGCTGAAATTATGGCAATTCCAGGTGTAGATATTGTAGTCGGAACACAAGACCGTGAGAAAATGCTTGGCTATATTGAAGATTATCGCAATGAACGTCAGCCGATTAATGCTGTGCGTAACATTATGAAAACACGTGTATACGAAGAATTGGACGTACCATATTTTACAGATCGTACGCGTGCATCTTTAAAAATTCAAGAAGGATGTAACAACTTCTGTACGTTCTGTATTATTCCGTGGGCTCGTGGTTTAATGCGTTCTCGTGATGGACAAGAAGTTATTCGCCAAGCGCAGCAATTAGTAGAGGCTGGCTATAAAGAAATCGTCTTAACAGGTATTCATACAGGTGGATACGGTGAGGATATGAAAGATTATAATTTAGCGGGACTACTTCGTGATATGGAAGCGCAAGTAACAGGTTTAAAACGCCTTCGTATTTCTTCTATTGAAGCAAGTCAAATTACAGATGAAGTAATTGAAGTACTGCGAGATTCTAAAGTTGTTGTCCGTCATTTACACATTCCGCTTCAATCTGGGTCGAATACAGTGTTGAAACGTATGCGTCGTAAATATACAATGGAGTTTTTCCAAGAGCGTTTAGACCGCTTAAAAGAAGCGCTGCCAGGACTTGCAATTACATCTGATGTTATCGTTGGTTTCCCAGGTGAAACAGAAGAAGAATTCATGGAAACGTTCAATTTCATTAAAAATAATCGTTTCTCTGAACTTCATGTATTCCCATATTCAAAACGTACAGGAACACCAGCAGCACGCATGGATGATCAAGTGCCAGAAGAAATTAAGAACGAGCGTGTACACCGCTTAATTGCATTGTCAGATCAATTAGCGAAAGAATATGCATCACAGTTTGAAGGTGAAGTTCTTGAAATTATTCCAGAAGAACCATTTAAAGAAGCTGATCGTGAAGGGTTATATGTAGGATATACAGATAATTACTTAAAAGTTGTCTTTGAAGGTTCTGAAGAATTAATCGGTAAATTAATTAAAGTAAAAATTACGAAAGCTGGTTATCCTTACAATGAAGCACAGTTTGTTCGTGTGCTAGAAGATGCATCTCCAAAAGAATCAGCAAGTGCGTAACAAAAAAGCATGCAAACACTTTTGTTTGTATGCTTTTTTATTTGCTGGAGAAGTTAAAATATGAAAACGCTATACGTTATGTTATAATGCGGAAGGTTAAAGTTGTCAGACGACTGATAAGTAAAAAAATTACTACGTAAAAGTTGAGGAAGGGGCATTTTTAAATGAACTATGCAAAGTTAATTGATCATACGGCATTAAAACCAGATACAAAAAAAGAAGTAATCGTGACTTTATGTGAAGAGGCGAAACAGCATGATTTTGCTTCTGTATGTGTAAATCCAACGTGGGTTGAAACGGCAGCAGAACTGCTAAAAGGAACAGATGTAAAAGTTTGTACAGTAATTGGTTTTCCTCTTGGAGCAAATACACCAGAAACAAAAGCGTTTGAAACAACGGATGCGATTGCAAAAGGTGCAACTGAAGTTGATATGGTAATTAACATCGGTGCGTTAAAAGATAAAAACGATGCGTTAGTAGAACGTGACGTTCGCGCTGTTGTAGAGGCTGCAAAAGGAAAAGCGCTTGTAAAAGTAATTATTGAAACATGCTTACTAACAGAGGAAGAAAAAGTTCGTGCTTGTGAATTATCTGTAAAAGCAGGTACCGATTTCGTAAAAACATCAACAGGATTTTCAACAGGCGGTGCAACAGTTGAAGATATTGCATTGATGAGAAAAACTGTAGGACCAAATATCGGTGTAAAAGCATCAGGCGGTGTTCGTGACGAAGCAGGCATGGATGCAATGGTAGAAGCAGGTGCAACGCGAATCGGAACAAGTTCTGGCGTAGCGTTAATAAGCGGAAAAACAGCAACAACTGATTATTAAAATAAAAGCGAAAGCCGCTCGTATAGAACATGAGGGCGTTGGAGCTCTTAACGCAGAGGCGTTTTTTGCCTCGTAGGAAAGAGTGAAACGACCGATTGTTCTAGCGGCTGTAGCTGGATAATATAAAAGCGGAGCCGACTGTTTAGTCCTGTTGGCTAAGGTTCTTTCACGCAGAAGGTGTTCTTTACCTTCTCGCGTGGAAGGTTCTTAGACGTGAAGGACTAGGAGGCGCAGCTGGATAAAATAAAGGCGAAAAAAGACAGAAACCCATTCTTTTAGGTGGACGAGAGCATCTGGCCGTGCATAGAAGCGGTCAGGGCTTTTTTCTGCCACATGCGAAGTTAGACAAAGGGAGCAAGCGAGTGCAGTCTCCTTTTTCTACATAGCCGCTTTTGATCTCGTTTGGCAGGTTACGGTGCAGTGCTTAGAGGATGAGAAAGCAGAGGCGAACATTTCGATAGAATCATATTGAATTGTTATAGAAATATATATCGAAAATGTACGTTTTGTGAAAAAAGAAGAGCAAGTACTCTGCTTTTCTTTTATCAGATAGTTGACCTAAAAGTATAAAATGTATTATAATCGTAAAAGACATGCTGAGAAAGTGTTTACTTTTTGCATGCTGAAATTAGGATGTAAGTGGATGTTTCGGAGGGAGGGAAAGAGAATGTCAAAAACAGTCGTTCGTAAAAACGAGTCTTTGGAGGATGCACTTCGCCGTTTTAAAAGATCAACTTCTAAAGCTGGTACGCTTGCTGAAGCAAGAAAACGCGAGTTCTATGAAAAGCCAAGTGTAAAACGTAAGAAGAAATCTGAAGCGGCAAGAAAGCGTAAATTCTAAGAGAGGGTGTAATTTATGAGTCTTCTCGGTCGTTTAAACGATGATATGAAACAAGCGATGAAGAATAAAGAAAAAAATAAATTAACCGTTATTCGTATGGTTAAGGCTGCTTTACAAAATGAAGAAATTAAACTGCAGAACCCTCTTACAGAAGAAGAGGAACTAACAGTTTTAGCTCGTGAAGTAAAACAGTATAAAGACTCCCTCCTTGAGTTTGAAAAAGCGGGTCGTGAAGACCTTGTCGATAAACTAAAAAGCGAAATTCAGATTTTAGAAACATATTTGCCAGAGCAATTGACAGAAGAAGAATTGCTTGCTGTTATTCAGCAAGCTATCTCTGAAGTTGGTGCAGCTTCTAAAGCTGATATGGGCAAAGTGATGAGTAATGTTTTACCGAAAGTAAAAGGTAAAGCAGATGGCTCACAAGTGAATAGGCTTGTTTCACAACTATTAGCATAAAAAAGCGTCTCATTTATAATGAGACGCTTTTTTATGTTTTTTTTCAATTTGGACGTGATATTACAAGCCTTTTTTTCATACATATGGGATGAGAGGGGGGTCTTCGATGAGAAAGTTGCAGCAAATGAAAAATTGGATTACGAAGCAGATAGACCTACCTGCAGATGTATTCATGGATCTGCCGAGAATTACACTTGTTGGGCAGGTACATATTTATATAGAAAATCATCGTGGATTATTGGTATTTAGTGATAAAGAGGTACGACTTTTATTAAAACAAGGACAATTATTAATAAAAGGAGATTCTTTTGTAATTAAGACAATTCTTCCAGAAGAGCTTTTGCTTGAAGGGACCATTGAACAAGTCCTATTTTTAGAAGATGAAAAAAAGGGAAAATAAAATGAAGCTGTTATTCATGAGATGTTTTATTGAACGGATCAAAGGTAAGTGGTCAGGTAGTATATACTTCTTAGTCCTCCTCCTACTGACTGGATTGTATGAGCGGAGTAAAGTTATACAGTTGGTGCAGGTCTCTTAAAGGGCTGCGCCTTTTTTAGAAAGCTGATGGAGGCGAGCTATGAAAAATCAGTGGTTTACAAAATGGATTGGGTATGTAAAAGTGCGAATTCAAGGAAGGGGAGCAGAACGATTTATTAACGAATGTGTACGAAGAGACATTTTAGTTTGGGATGTCAAGAAAGTTGCAGATGATACACTTGTCTTTTGTATGTTGCTTCGAGATGTGAAGCGATTACGCCCGATTTACCGTAAAAATGAGTGTAATCTATATTTTATTGGACGCTACGGAGTTCCGTTTTGGAATAAGCGTTTACTTCGGAATAGTGGTTTTCTTGTTGGTTTTCTCTTATTTTTTTTAAGTGTCATTGTTATGTCAAATATGGTATGGAAAATAGAGGTAACAGGGGCGAAGCCAGAGACGGAATATATAATGATGAAAGAATTAGACAAAATGGGTATTAAAAAAGGGAAGCTTCAATTTCAAATGCCGAGTGTAGAAAATATACAGCGTTATTTGACTGATAATATTAACGCTATAACATGGGTTGGTTTGGACGTAAAAGGCACGACATATCATTTTAAAATAGTTGAAAAAAATGAGCCGAAGAAAGAAGAAGAACAGGTGCCGCAACATTTAGTCGCCAAAAAAGAAGCGATTGTTACAAAAATGTTTGTTGAGATTGGAAAACCAATTGTTATGAAAAACGATTATGTGCAAAAAGGACAACTTCTTGTGTCAGGAATGTATGGGAAAGAAGAGAGTCCTACGATTGTTTCGGCTAAAGGTGTTGTATTTGGTGAAACTTGGTACAAGTCTGAAGTGGAGGTACCTCTAAAAACGAAATTTCAAGTTTATACAGGAAAATCATATAATGAACATTATCTTACTTTTGGAAATATGAAAATAAAAATATGGGGATTTCAGCATGATAAGTATAAGCAGTCTAAAACTGAGACAGTAAGGCATGATGTGAAATTGCTTGGTTTTACACTGCCGATTGCTTACGAAAAAGCGATTGTACGTGAAGAGGAAGAGGCAAATCGTGAATATACAGAAAAGCAAGCAATGGTAGTTGCGGAGGAGATGGGTCAAAAAGAATTAAAGAAAAAATTGGATGAACGTGCTATGATTATAGGGAAGAAAGTTTTGCATAAACAGGTTGAGAATGGGAATTTGAAATTATTGCTGCATTATACTGTGATTGAGAATATTGCAGAGGCTCAACCGATATCAGAATCCGATATTCAAGGAGATTGAGTAATTAATGGCTGAACAATTAGTAGAGATGAATCAACAATTGGAAAACCATAATGAAGCAATTGCTTTGTTTGGAGTAAATGATGCGCATTTAAAAATAATTGAGAATGAACTTGAGGTATCGATTGTTACGAGAGGTGAATCTGTTCGTGTTTCCGGGACGAATGAAGCAGTAGCTCTTGTTGAAGGGATATTACAACAACTTCTAGTTGTTATTCGCAAGGGTATATCGATTTCTGAGCGTGATGTAGTCTATGCGATTCAACTTGGGCGTCAAGGGAATCTGGCTCATTTTGAAAAGTTATACGAAGAGGAGATCTTTAAAACAGCAAAAGGTAAGTCCATTCGTGTGAAAACGATGGGACAAAGGCAATATATTTATGCCATTAAGAAAAATGACATGGTGTTTGGAATGGGACCGGCTGGTACTGGTAAAACATATTTAGCTGTAGTAATGGCTGTTCGAGCATTAAAAAATGGCTATGTAAAAAAAATTATTTTAACAAGACCTGCTGTGGAAGCTGGCGAAAGTCTCGGATTTTTACCTGGGGATTTGAAAGAAAAAGTGGACCCGTATTTACGACCACTTTATGATGCTCTTCATGATGTACTTGGGCAAGAACATACGCAAAGAATGATGGAACGCGGCATCATTGAAGTTGCTCCGCTAGCGTACATGAGAGGACGTACACTCGATGACGCATTTGTAATTTTAGATGAGGCGCAAAATACAACGGGTGCACAAATTAAAATGTTTTTAACACGTCTTGGATTTGGCTCGAAAATGGTTGTAACAGGAGACCCATCTCAAATTGATTTACCAAAAGGTGTGAAATCTGGGCTTTCTATTGCAGCGAATATTTTAGACCATGTGCCTGGTCTTTCGTTTGTTAAACTTGAGCAGTCGGATGTTGTTCGTCATCCGCTCGTACAGCGTATTATTGAAGCATATGATAAAATGGAATGATCCTGCTTGTAAGGATCATTTCTTTTTATCATGATTGGTTCAACTAACTTTCTAAAAAAGAACGCTCTAGAAGGAAGTTTCACTGTACATTTTATAGATAAACCCATTTTAATTTTTCGACATACAAGTCACTGCAAGTGCAGAATCCAATTTGACTGCTACTTGTTGGTAGGAAAAGGCCCTGACCGCTTCTATGCGCGGCCGAATGCTCACGCCCTCCTCTAAAAGAAAGTGGTTTTATGTCGTTTTTTACCTTGCATGCATATAGATATTGTAAACAGGTTGGCTAATGCTTTATTTTTTATTATCATAAATAAAGAAAAGAGTGTTTCACTTAATATTTCGAGAGGAGAAGGTATTGTAATTATGTCAAGGTTTCAAGAAGTTGCTAAGTGGTTTCGTAATTTACAGCATTCGAAAAAACTGAGCTGGATTTCTTATGTTTTAATAGGAGCAGTGTTATTTTTTGCACTGATGAATAATGTAAAACCGGAACAACTCAATATCAAAATGTTGTCTATTTCCAAAAAGACAATTCATTCTCCGATAAAAATTGAGGATAAAGTAACAACAGAAAAGAAAAAGAGAGAAGCGGCTCAAAAGGTTGAAGATCAGTATACATATCGAAATGAATTTAAGCAAAACAGGATCGATGTTGTGAATTCAGTCTTTGATGCAATTAAAGAGGTGGATGCAGAGTCAAATGCAATCGCTTCAGCGCCAGAGGGACAACATAAATTGTCGGCGGTAGAACGATTGGACAAGTTAAAAAAGAAACTTCCAACGGAGTTAACGAAAAGTTTGTCTGATCAAGTGTTATTACAATTTTTAGGTGCAACGGAAGATCAGCTTCTTATGGCGAAGGAATCAACTGTTACAGCTGTTAATAGTTTAATGAGCTCCCATATTAAAATGAATGAAGTAGATCAGTTTAAAGACCGCATTACGGACGAGTTAAAAAACGTAAATGTCAGCAATGAATTGAAACAAGCAATTACTGCGCTTGGACAGTATGCGATTGTACCTAACTATTTTTATGATTCGAATGCAACGAAAGAAAGAAAGCAATTGGCAATCGATCAAGTAGCTCCTGTTTATATTTTACAAGGTCAAATTCTTGTAAAAGAAGGAGACACAATTACAAGAGAAGCGTATGAACAGTTAAAGTTAGTGGGGTTATTAGATCAAAGTAATTCGTTTCAGCCTTATTTAGGATTAGCAATTTTTATTGGCGTTCTTTTATTTTTCATGCATAAGCAATTTGTAGCGTTTTTAAAGCCGATAAGAGAGGACAAGCCATATATTTTAGCGTATACAACAATTGTCGCTATTACAGTTGTTTTAATGAAAATTATTAGTTTGTTTCAAAAGTTAGAATATGTCGGTATTGCTTATATTGCTCCAGTTGCAATGGGGACTATATTAGTAAAATTGATGATTGGTGATCGATTTGTTTTTATAACAAGTGTGATTTTTTCGGTGTGCGGAAGCATTTTATTTAATGAAGGTGTAACAAGTACACTTAATTATGCAGTCGGGATTTACGTATTGCTAAGCTCGCTTTCGGTTAGTATTTTCTTGCGGCAAAAACATCGTCGCACAATGCTACTGCAAGTTGGGATACTAGTATCGATTTTAAATGTTGTTGTATTAGCAGCTTTATTGTTACTACGTAATGGAAACTTTTCGGTAATTGAGATTGGAACGCATTTATTAATGGCAGCGGCGTCTGGAATTATTTCATCTATTTTAGCGATGGGAATATTGCCGTATTTAGAAAGTGGCCTTGGCCTTGTTTCTAGCATGAAATTGATAGAATTGGCAAGCCCGAACCATCCGTTGCTTCGTAAAATTCTGTTAGAGGCACCAGGAACGTATCATCATAGTGTTATGGTTGCAAATTTATCGGAAGCAGCATGTGAAGCTGTGGGAGCGAACGGTGTACTAGCGCGTGTAGGGGCATATTATCATGATATTGGAAAAACGGTGCAGCCGCATTTCTTTATTGAAAATCAAATGGGCATAGCGAATCCCCATGATCGGTTAGATCCTGAAACAAGTAGAGATATTATTATCGCTCATGTTACAAATGGAGTGAAAATGTTAGAAGAACATTATATTCCACAAGAGATTATTGATATTGCGGCCGAGCATCATGGAACAACTTTGTTAAAATATTTTTACTACAATGCAATGCAAGAAGATAAAGAGAAATATACAGAAGAAATGTTTCGTTATCCAGGGCCAAAAGCAACATCTAAAGAATCAGCAATTGTTGGGATTGCTGATAGTGTAGAAGCGGCAGTTCGTTCGATGAATGCGCCAACACCTGAGCAAATTGATAATCTTGTTCGCAGCATTATTAAAGATCGTTTACAAGATGGTCAATTCAGTGAATGTAATTTAACATTTAAAGAACTGCAAATTGTTGGAAAAACATTATGTGAAACATTAAATGGAATTTTCCACTCGCGGATTAAGTATCCGGAATTAACAGAAGAAAAGGTGAAATAAATGGGATTAATAATCGACTTTATTGATGAAACGGAAGAAGTGAAAGAAGAGTATGTTGAAATGATTCAACAATTAGTTGAAAAAGCTGCAGAGATAGAATCTGTAGAGGATGGAACAGAGCTTTCGATTACATTTGTTAATAATGAACGTATTCAAGAAATTAACCGTGAATACCGTGATAAAGATCAGCCGACAGACGTAATTTCTTTTGCAATGGAAGATATGGGTGAAGGCGAAATGGAGATTGTTGGTGTAGAAATGCCGCGCATGTTAGGTGATATTATTATTTCTATTCCGAGAACGAAAGAGCAAGCTGAAGAATATGGTCATTCTTTTGATCGTGAACTTGGTTTTTTAGCGGTGCACGGCTTTTTACATTTGCTTGGCTACGATCACATGACAGAGGAAGAGGAAAAGGTTATGTTTGGAAAGCAAAAAGACATTCTTGATGCATTTGGATTAGGTAGATGAAAAAAGGAAAACTTATAAATAGTTTTCGCTATGCGTTTGCTGGCATTTTCTTTTGTCTTCGTTATGAACGAAATGTAAAAATTCATTGTTTAGCAGCGTGTATAGTTAGTTTTCTCGGCTTTTATTTTCATGTTACAAAAACAGAATGGCTTATTTTGCTTTTGACTATTGGTATTGTCTTTGCGCTAGAACTTGTGAATACAGCGGTGGAGAAAACGGTTGATTTAGTAACGATGGACGTGAAGCCCCTTGCTAAAATAGCAAAAGATGCAGCAGCAGGTGCGGTATTATTTTTCTCGATTATTGCCGTTGTAATTGGTGCTATTATCTTTGGACCGTATATGATATAGTTGCATTCCAACGATTTTTATCTTTTCATATCGTGAGTGGAAAGGAAGAGAAACGATGAACAACAAAGAATTAATTCAAGAAGCGATTGAAGCACGTAAACAAGCATATGTACCGTATTCTAAATTTCAAGTAGGTGCCGCCCTTTTAACGACAGATGGTAAGGTATACCGTGGTTGTAATGTTGAGAATGCATCGTATGGTTTATGTAACTGTGCGGAAAGAACAGCGCTATTTAAAGCGATTTCTGATGGAAGCACAGAATTTACTGCAATTGCAGTTGTAGCAGATACAAAACGTCCGGTACCTCCATGTGGAGCGTGTCGTCAAGTTATGGTAGAATTGTGTAAGTCAAATACAAAAGTATACTTGACAAATTTACATGGTGACATACAAGAAACAACAGTAGGAGAATTGTTGCCAGGAGCATTTTTAGCGGAGGATTTACATGAATAGAGAAGGTTTTAAATCAGGTTTTGTCTCTATTATTGGGAGACCAAACGTTGGGAAATCAACATTTTTAAATCACATTATCGGTCAAAAAATTGCGATTATGAGTGATAAACCACAAACAACACGTAATAAAATTCAAGGTGTGTACACAGAAAATGATGCGCAAGTCGTATTTATTGATACACCAGGTATACATAAACCAAAGCATAAGCTTGGCGATTTTATGGTTAAAATGGCGCAAACGACCATAAAAGAAGTAGATATTGTTCTATTTATGGTCAACGCAGAAGAAGGTTTTGGACGCGGTGAAGAGTTTATCATCGAAAAATTACAAGAAACGAAACAACCGGTATTTTTAGTTATAAATAAAATTGATCAAGTTCATCCAGAAGAGCTTCTCGGACTAATTGATCGATATCGTACGTTATATAATTTTGCTGAAATTGTGCCAATTTCAGCATTACAAGGAAATAATGTTGATGCGTTAATTGGAGCAATTAAAAAGTATTTACCAGAAGGGCCTCAATATTATCCGGAAAATCAAGTAACGGATCATCCGGAGCGCTTTATTATTGCGGAACTTATTCGTGAAAAAGTATTGCATTTAACACGTGAGGAAGTGCCGCATTCAGTTGCGGTTGTTATTGATGCAATTCAAAAGCGTGAAGGCGGAGCGATTTATGTGAATGCCACAATCATTGTAGAACGTCCGTCGCAAAAAGGAATTGTAATCGGAAAACAAGGTAAGATGTTAAAAGAAATTGGAAAAAGAGCACGCTTTGATGTAGAGTCGCTTCTTGGTTCAAGAGTATTTTTAGAACTGTGGGTAAAAGTGCAGAAAGATTGGCGCAATAAAATGTCCCATTTACGTGATCTTGGCTTCCGTGAAGATGAATATCTATAAGGTGAAACGATTTTTCTTACGTTTACTTAGTTGAACAAATAGAGCTTTTCATGCTCGCAAATAGCAAGATAAAAGCTGTATAATTTAGAAAAATTTTTCTCACATGAAAATGAACAAAATGGGTCATTTTAATAGCAAAGAAAGAAATTGGATTACATGAACGCTCACTGAGAAAGGTGGATTCTTATGTTAGATTTTACCTGGAAAGTTTTCTCGAAAACAGGAAGCATTGAAACTTATCTTCTTTTGAAAGAAATGGAAAAAGGTGTAGAAGATGAGATGCAACAGCATGAAGAAATACAAGTAGAGCTGGATTCTCCAATTTCCTAACCCATTTTGTTCGAACCTTGGATGGTGACGAACATGTTTCAAAAAATTGAGGGAATAGTCATTCGAACGATTGATTATGGAGAAACAAACAAAATTGTAACTATCTTTTCTCGTGAATTAGGGAAAGTTAGTGCGATGGCGAGAGGCGCTAAAAAGCCTAAAAGCAGATTGTCATCCATTTCTCAATTATTAACTCATGGCCATTTTCTTATTCAAATGGGTTCTGGTTTAGGAACATTGCAGCAAGGTGAGATTATTTCTTCTATGAGAGAAATTCGCGAAGATTTATTTTTAACTGCTTATGCGTCATTTATTGTTGAGTTGACTGATAAAGCGACAGAAGAGAAAAAACATAATCCGTATTTATTCGAAATGTTATATCAAACGTTGCATTATATGACCGAAGGGGTTGACCCGGAAATTTTAGCGCTAATCTATCAAACGAAGATGCTGCCAGTTCTAGGGCTTAACCCGCACTTTGATACTTGTGCAATTTGTCATCAGTCAACAGACTTTGTCGCCTTTTCTGTTAGAGAAGGCGGCTTTCTGTGTAAATATCACGCTGAGCAAGATCCGTACCGTATTTCAATTAGCGAAGCTATTCACAAGCTGCTTAGATTATTTTATCATTTCGACTTAGCACGTCTTGGAAATGTCTCTGTGAAAGCAGAAACAAAAAAACAAATGCGCACAGTATTGAATATGTATTATGATGAATACTGTGGGATATATTTGAAATCAAGACGTTTTTTAGATCAACTTGATAAATTTCAAATATAGAGGACCGTATTCAGGTCCTTTTTACATACTTTCTTTTTCGAATGATATATTTAGTATATAATATTTAAGAGATAGTATAACATTTTTCGTTTTGTACTGAAGGTGGTGATTACCATAGAACTGAATAAGCGCCAAGAACATATCATTCAGATTGTAAAAGACAACGGTCCAATTACTGGAGAATCAATTGCGGAACAATTAAATTTAACAAGAGCAACACTTAGACCAGATTTGGCTATTTTAACGATGGCTGGCTATTTAGAAGCGCGTCCTCGCGTCGGATATTTTTACACTGGAAAAACAGGTGGACAACTGCTATCAGAGGCGGTTAAAAAGATTGCCGTTCAAGATTATCAATCTAGGCCAGTTGTGGTTGATAAAAATGTTTCGGTATATGATGCGATTTGTACAATGTTTTTAGAAGATGTCGGTACTTTATTTATCGTTGATCAAAATACATTGTTAGTCGGTGTTGTTTCTCGAAAAGATTTGTTAAGAGCAAGCTTAGGAAAGCAGGATTTAGCATCATTACCGGTAAATATTATTATGACAAGAATGCCGAATGTTACGATGTGTCGTAAGGAAGATAGCTTGTATGATGTTGCAATGGATTTAATAGAAAAACAGATTGACTCTGTTCCAGTTGTAAAAGAGACGAAACAGGGATTAGAAGTTCTTGGTCGAATTACAAAAACCAATATTACGCGTGCATTTGTTGATTTAGTAAATCATGAGTAAAGGCAATTCGTTTAAAGTGAGGTAATGCAATGAATAGTAAAATCGTATATGTCGTGTCTGATTCAGTTGGAGAAACAGCTGATTTAGTTGTTCGAGCAGCTATGGGACAATTTCCATTTACGCCGGATCTTAGACGTGTGCCGTATGTAGAAGATACAGGAACGTTAAAAGAAGTTATTTCTATCGCTAAAAGTAATAATGCTCTTATTTGTTTTACATTAGTAAAGCCTGATATGCGAAAGTATTTACGGGAAGAAGCAGAAAAAGAAGGCGTAGAAGTGTATGATATTATCGGTCCTCTTATCGATCAAATTGAAGGTATAACAAAACAAACTCCAAGGTATGAGCCAGGGGTTGTCCGAAAGCTGGATGAAGAGTATTTCAAAAAAATCGAAGCAATTGAATTTGCTGTGAAATATGACGATGGTAGAGATTCACGCGGTCTTTTAAAAGCTGATATTGTATTAATTGGAGTTTCTCGCACATCGAAAACACCGCTTTCACAATATTTAGCGCATAATAAGCGATTAAAGGTTGCTAATGTTCCTCTCGTACCAGAAGTAGATCCGCCAGAGGAATTATATCATGTACCGAAAGAAAAATGTTTTGGGTTAAAAATAACGCCTGATAAATTAAATAATATTCGCAAAGAACGTTTAAAATCTCTTGGATTAAGTGATGGAGCAAATTATGCAAATATTGAACGCATTAAAGAAGAGATTAAACATTTTGAACGGATTGTAAGTAAAATAGGTTGCCCGGTTATTGATGTATCGAATAAGGCAATTGAAGAAACAGCAAATATTATTGTAAATGCAGTGCAAAACCAAAGAATGTTTTAGCACATTTACCAACGGTGAATGTGCTTTTTTCGCTCCACTATAAAATTTAACAGGATATGTAGCTAAGTTTAGAGAAATGTATTATAATAAAAAATTGTGATAAAAACATTTGTTTTACGTTTAGACTTCAATTTTTCAGAATAAACTAGTGATAGGTTTTGGAAATGTCATGCTTTTACGTAAAATCGACAAAAATCTGAACAAGAAAACGCACATTATGGAAGGATTCACAAAAGGGATGTAGAATAGAGAAATATGCAAAACATCACTCGAATTTATGTTGATGCAGATGCATGTCCAGTGAAGGAAGAAATTATGCGCGTTGGTGCAAAATTTCATGTCGATATTTGGTTTATCGCATCCTACGCCCATCAGTCAAGAAGTCAGAAGGGAAATTGGATATATGTAGATTCTGCACAAGATGAGGTGGATTTTTGTATCTATCAACGTGCAAAAGCGGGAAATCTCATTATCACACAAGATATGGGACTTGCTGGTCTTCTTGTTAAAAAAGGAGTATATGTATTATCTCCGCGCGGCACAATTGTGCCCGATGAACATATGGATACAATTTTATATAATCGATACGTATCTGTGAAATTACGCAGACAAGGAACCTTTACAAAAGGGCAAAAAGCGTTTTCTAAGCGTGATCGACAATATTTTTTATCTAGTTTAGAAAAAAATTTGTCGAATAATAAAGGAATCCTTTAATTTGTATCGAATACAAAATACGACACGGAGATGGAGTTATGGGGAACAGAATTCCCGAGGAAGTTGTAGAACAAATTCGTACATCATCGGATATTGTTGAAGTGATTGGTGAATATGTGCAGCTAAAAAAACAAGGTCGAAATTATTTTGGGCTTTGTCCTTTCCATGGTGAAAACTCACCGTCGTTTTCGGTTTCTGCTGATAAGCAAATTTTTCATTGTTTTGGATGCGGAGAAGGGGGAAATGTTTTTTCTTTCTTAATGAAAATAGATGGACTGGCATTTGTGGAAGCTGTGCAAAAGTTAGGTGAGCGAAATGGTATTCCTGTTGCTAACTTTACATCAGAGCTAGAGCAAACAAAAAATATATCTGATGATAGCACGATTATGTTGCAAGCCCACGAGCTTTTGAAAAAGTATTATCATCATCTCTTAGTAAATACAGAAGAGGGTAAACAACCGCTTGCGTATTTATTAGATCGAGGCATTACAAAAGAAATGATTGCAAAGTTTGAAATTGGGTATGCCACTCCTGCTTGGGATGCAGCGGAGAAAATCTTACAAAAAAGAGGTTTTTCACCAGCTGTTATGGAGCAAGCCGGATTACTTGTTCGCAGTGAGAAGGATGGCAGTTATCATGATCGTTTTCGTGGACGAGTGATATTTCCAATTCATACACTGCAAGGAAAAGTATCTGCTTTTAGTGGACGGGCATTAGGGGATGATACTCCTAAATATTTAAATAGTCCAGAGACACCTATTTTTCATAAAAGCAAGCTGCTATATAATTTTCATCAAGCAAGGCCATTTATTCGAAAGCGAGGACAAGTTCTTCTCTTTGAAGGATATGCGGATGTTTTAGCTGCTGTGAAAAGTGGGATTGAAGAATCTGTTGCAACAATGGGAACTGCTTTAACTGAGGAGCAGGCGAAGCTTTTGCGGCGCAATGTTGAAACTGTTGTTCTTTGCTATGATGGTGATAAAGCAGGACAAGAGGCAACAATGAAAGCAGGACAATTGTTATTGCAAACCGGTTGTGAAGTGAAAGTTGTCTCTATGCCAGATAAATTAGACCCTGACGAATATGTACAGCGTTATGGAACAACAGCGTTTCAAAAACTTGTACAAGCAAGTATGAGTTTTATTGGATTTAAAATAAATTATCTTCGTTTAGGGAAAAATTTGCAAGATGAATCTGGAAAAGAAGCTTATGTGAAAAGTGTTTTAAAAGAGTTAGCGTCATTGCAAGATGCAATGCAAGCGGAATCGTACTTGAAGGCATTGTCACAGGAATTTGCTTACTCAATGGAAACACTGCTGGGGCAATTGCACCAATATCGCAAAGAACAAAAGGTGCAGCAAAAACAGACAAAGCCAATTGCACAGCCTTCTCAAATTGTTCATGTGAAGCCGAAATTTTCTGGTTTTGAAAGAGCTGAAAGAGAGCTTATTTATCACATGTTACAGAGTGAAGATATCGCTTTTCGTATCGAACCTCATATAGAAGATTTTCATACAGAAGAACATAAAGGGATTTTATATGAGCTATACGCATATTATGAAAAGGGAAATGAACCGTCAGTCGCAAACTTTCTAAGTTGGCTTTCTGATGAAAAGTTGAGAAATATTGTGACTAATATTTCAACAGATGAAATGATTAATCCTGAGTTCTCAGAAGAGTTGCTGCATGGCAATGTAGACGCGCTGCGTCGGCAGAAGCAAAAGTTGAAGAAAATGGAAAATATTATCATGCTAAAGCAAATGGAAAAAGAAGATCATTTAGCAGCAGCACGATTTTTCCAAGAATATTTACAAAAACGAAAAGCAAAAAAATAGCTTTTTGTATAAAAACTTACTATAATCATTGTTTGTATCTCACGTAAGGAGGGGAACAAATGGCTGATAAACCAGCTCGTTCTAAACAAATTGAAACTGATATGACACTTGAGCAAGTGAAAGAGCAACTCACAGAGCTCGGAAAAAAACGTGGCGTTCTTACATATGAAGAGATCGCAGAACGCATGAGTGGATTTGATATTGAATCCGATCAAATGGATGAATATTATGAATATTTAGGTGAACAAGGAATCGATTTAGTTGGCGACAGCGATGAAGACCCAAATACTCGTCAATTAGCCAAAGCTGAAGAAGAGTTTGACTTAAATGATTTAAGTGTACCACCAGGTGTGAAAATTAATGATCCTGTTCGTATGTACTTAAAAGAAATTGGTCGTGTTGACTTACTATCTGCTGAAGAAGAAATTGCTCTTGCAAAACGTATTGAAGAAGGCGATGAAGAAGCGAAACGCCGTCTTGCAGAAGCAAACTTACGCCTAGTTGTAAGTATTGCAAAACGTTATGTTGGCCGCGGTATGCTTTTCCTAGACTTAATTCAAGAAGGGAATATGGGTCTAATTAAAGCAGTTGAAAAGTTTGATTACCGCAAAGGATATAAATTTAGTACGTATGCAACGTGGTGGATTCGTCAGGCCATTACACGTGCAATTGCGGACCAAGCAAGAACAATTCGTATACCAGTTCATATGGTTGAAACAATTAATAAATTGATTCGTGTTCAACGTCAATTATTACAAGATTTAGGTCGTGAGCCATCTCCAGAAGAAATTGGTGAAGAAATGGATCTTGCTCCTGAAAAAGTACGCGAAATCTTAAAGATTGCACAAGAGCCTGTATCTCTTGAAACACCAATTGGTGAAGAGGATGACTCTCATTTAGGTGATTTTATTGAAGACCAAGAAGCAACATCTCCTGCAGACCATGCAGCATATGAATTGCTAAAAGAGCAATTAGAAGATGTACTAGATACATTAACAGATCGTGAAGAAAATGTTCTTCGTCTTCGCTTTGGTTTAGACGATGGACGAACTCGTACGCTTGAAGAAGTTGGGAAAGTATTCGGCGTTACGAGAGAGCGTATTCGTCAAATTGAAGCAAAAGCACTTCGTAAATTAAGACACCCAAGCCGTAGCAAACGCTTGAAAGATTTCTTAGAATAGAGCTTTGTATAAAGTTTACTTCATGAATGTGAAGTAAACTTTTTTCTTTTGTTAATTTTTATTAAAAATTATTTGTCAGTAGCAATTACAATTCTTGTAATTTATTTTACAGAATTGTCTTTTGATTTGCAAATAGTCATTTTTCGATTTTTCGATTAATTTCGTGTATTCTTTACAAAAATATTTGGAGAATGTAACTGTTTATGATGAGAAAAGAGGATATTTGGCATAAAATTACGTGAATTTGTAGTTGGATAATTAATTGAATATGCGGAATATTTTTGACATATTGTAGTTTGGTCTTTTCTGGTAGATTGTTTTCAAGTACAATAGAAATGACTGAATCATCAAACTATTAGGGGAGATAGAGGGGGAAAAAGAAAAAATGAAGCGTAATCCGTTGATTCCATTTGCTCTTATTGCTGTATTGGGAATTATTGTTATGTTTGTATTTTCATTTCAAGGCTTGCATAAATCAAAGGAACTAGCTGACGCGCAGAAAAACGGGGGAAAAACGACACAAACAGCAGCAAAACCAGAAGAGATTGTAAAGCAAAGTTGTACAAGTTGTCATGGTGAGCAATTGCAGGGAGCAGTCGGTCCTAATTTACAAAAAGTTGGCGGTAAGCTCTCGAAAGATCAAATCCAAGAAGTGATTGTAAAAGGAAAAGGAAATATGCCACCAGGTATTATTCCAGCGGATCAAGCAACGAAAGTAGCGGATTGGTTATCAAAGAAAAAATAATAGTGGATTACATAGTAGCTCTTTACGCGCCTAAGTAAAGAGCTTTTTTATTTGTAAGACATTGAATTTAAAAATAAATGGTTGATAAGCGGAGTAAAATGATTTATCTACTTGCAATCACAACTATAAATTCTATATCATGGAGACAGACTGAAAGAGAAGGAGCAATTGAAATAAATGAATGAAGTAAAGCTTTCAAAACGATTAGAAGAAGTGGCACTTGAAATTCCAGCGGGTTCCACTGTTGCAGATATTGGCTCGGATCATGCTTATTTACCTTGCTATACAATTTTACATCATATTGCCGTGCAGGCAGTAGCAGGAGAGGTTGTAGAAGGTCCATTTCGTTCTGCACAAGCTACAGTAGCAGAATGCGGATTGCAAGACAAAGTGAGCGTACGTAAAGGGAATGGTTTAGAAGTCATCGCGCCAGGTGAAGTAGATGTAATTACAATTGCAGGTATGGGCGGTGCGCTAATTCGTGATATTTTAGAAAATGGAAAAGAGAAGCTAAAAGGTGTGACACGTTTAGTTTTACAACCAAACATCGCTGCACATCATATTCGTGAATGGTTTATTGAGAATGGCTGGGAATTAATCAAAGAAAAAATCGTAAAAGAAGACGGAAAGATTTACGAAATTTTAGTAGGAGAACAGGGCGATGTTCTAGCACCCTACAAGGAGAAAAAAGAAGAAGCTTTATTCATAGGACCATTTTTAATGAAAGAGAAAAATGAAGTGTTTGTAGAAAAATGGGAAAGTGAACGAAAAAACTTTGAGAACATTTGTAAGCAATTAGAGCGTGCCACAGAAACAGAAGAGACAAAAGCGAAACGTGCAGAAGTGTTAGAGAAGATCCGTATGATTGAGGAGATTTTATCATGAGTAAAACGCCTAATGGATACGAAATCATTTCTTTGTTTGAAAGTATGTACCCGAAACATTTAGCGGTCGAGGGTGATAAAGTTGGATTACAAATTGGTGCATTAAATAAACCGGTAGAGAATGTGTTAATTGCGCTTGATGTAACAGAAGAAGTTGTACAAGAAGCAATTGAAAAAGGGGTAAATTTAATTATTGCCCATCATCCGCTTATTTTTAATCCGCTTAAAGCAATACTTACAGAGCAAGCATACGGGCGTATTATCGAAATGTGTATAAAAAACGATATAGCAATTTATGCTGCTCATACAAATGTTGATATCGCAAAAGGCGGTGTGAACGATTTGTTGGCAGATGCGTTAGGATTGCAGGAAACAGAGGTGCTTGTTCCCACTCATACAGAAGAAATGAAAAAGCTAGTTGTATTTGTTCCTTCTTCGCATGTAGAAACAGTACGTCAAGCAATTGGTGATGCAGGAGCAGGATATATCGGAAACTATAGTCATTGTACGTTTAATAGTGAAGGTAAGGGTACATTTTTACCACAAGAAGGGACGAATCCGTATATCGGAGCGGCAGGGCGTTTAGAACAGGTAGAAGAAGTTCGTATTGAAACGATTATCCCAGCGTCGTTGCAACGTAAAATTATGAAGGCGATGCTTGGCGCACACCCATATGAAGAAGTGGCATACGATATTTATCCGCTAGAGAACAAAGGTGAAACGTTAGGACTTGGAAAAATTGGCTACTTGCCGCAAGAAATGACATTACAACAATTTGCGGAACATGTGAAACAATCCCTTGATGTAAAGGGAGCTCGTGTTGTCGGTAACTTACAGCAAACGGTGAAGAAAATAGCTGTACTTGGCGGAGACGGAAATAAGTATATAAAGCAAGCGAAGTTTAAAGGGGCAGACGTATATGTAACGGGAGATATGTATTATCACGTTGCGCATGATGCGATGATGCTCGGATTAAATATTGTAGACCCAGGGCATAACGTAGAAAAAGTAATGAAAAAAGGTGTACAAAAACAATTGCAAGAAAAAGTGGATGCGAAAAAATTTACTGCGCGTATTCATGCTTCCGAATTACATACAGATCCATTTACATTTGTATAGAATGAAAAAAATCGGTCCTTTTTTCGGCTATCGACCGTTCTTTGTAATATATCGATGATTCGACATACAAGTGGTCGATTCGCTGAGCTGACTAAAAAGCCCACTTTTTAGTCAGCTTATTCTATATAAGAATAAAGAGGCTGTTCCAAAAGTGAAACTTTTGGAACAGCCTCTTGTTTGTATCATCCTGCAATTTGCGAGCAAAAAACCTTTACTGATGAAAAGTTTATTTTGCTTTAACTTTTGGTAAGATTTTTTGTAATGGTACGTTTCGCTTACGTTCCCACGTTGCAGGGTTTGTTGGATCGTACTGTTCAAAGAATGCAATTACTTCTTTTGTAATAGGCGTTGGTGTAGAAGCACCTGCTGTAATAGCGACTGTTTCTACACCTTGTAGCCATTCTAATTGAATTTCACTTACATCGGCAACGCGGTACGCTTTTGTATTAGCAATCTCTTCAGATACTTGTGCAAGACGATTAGAGTTGTTACTTTTTGGATCGCCAACGACAATCGTTAATTCAGCAACATTTGCTTGTTTTGCAACAGCTTCTTGACGCACTTGCGTAGCAAGGCAAATTTCTTTATGAAACTCTGCTGTTGGAAACTTTTCTTGAATTTTCTCCATAATATGTTGAACATCCCATTGACTCATCGTCGTTTGGTTTGTAACTAGAATTTTTTCCGTTGGAATGATAAGTGTTTCAAGGTCTGCTTCTTTCTCGATAAGATGGACAATATCCGGGGCAATTCCGACTGCACCTTCAGGTTCAGGGTGTCCTTTCTTACCGATATAAATAATATGGTAGCCTTCGTCTTTTTTTGCTTCAATTAAGTCGTGTGTTTTTGTAACGTCAGGACATGTTGCGTCAATTGTTGTTAAACCCTTTTCCCTGGCGCGTTGCTTTACTTCTGGAGATACACCGTGAGCTGTAAAAATAACAGTTCCAGACTCGATTTTTTCTAAAATATCTAAGCGACTTGGGCCATCAAGTGTAATGATGCCATCTTCCTCAAATGCATCTGTTACATGTTTGTTGTGGACAATCATGCCTAAGATATAAATTGGTCTTGGTAATGTTTTATCGAGCGCTGCATTGCGCGCAATGACCATCGCGTCTACAACGCCGTAGCAATAGCCGCGAGGAGAAATTTTAACGATTTTCATGTAATTAATCCGCTCCTTTAAAAAAGGATTTGTTTTTATAAAGCTAATCCTTTTCATTATAAAGGAGAAGAAAGCAGATGACAAAGAAATGTTATACGTATAGCTTTGGTTTAGGGGTAGTAGACTGTACGTTTTCTACTACTGCCTCATCCTCAATTATGATTTTAGGAGCAATTGGTTCTCTTGTAATAGGTATTTTTTTAGATGGAGTGGAAGGGGAGACCGCGACTACTTCTGTTTGTTTTTCGGCTACTTCTGTTTGTTTTTCCTCAGTGTTTTTTCCGGATGAAAGTATCTTCATGATGCTAGGAATGTTGCGGACAATCGGTCCATATTGCTGCACGACAGGACCAACGGACTGGGCCATTTGGACAACTTTTTCAACGTTGTTTATCATTCCAGTTGGATTTGAAATAAAGTTCGTGAAAAAACTGCCAATTCCACTAGATGCGTTTCCTGCTGTTCCTCGTGTTTCACCTTCTGCCATCATTTGAGGCTGCATCATTTGTTGTTGCTGTTTTGGAGGGTGCATATATGGCTGGTTGTGTCGGTATTGTGCATTTGGGTATGTTTCCAATTGTCTATAAGGGGGCATCATATACATATAATCTGTAGCGGGATTGCGTTTTTGAAACAATTTTGCAAGAATTCCTTTTTTCTTAGGCATCATCGGTTGCATGCCTTGTGTTGGGTACATGGTATGAGGATAGGGAGATTGCGTGTACATTTGTTGATAGGGAGGGGATTTCATATACATTAGGAAATCCTCCTTTCTTCAATTAGGTAATATACACTACAATATGCAATGGAGAGAAAGAAGGTTAGTTTTTCTGTTGAAATGCTGAATTATAGATGGATAAGTTAAAAAAGATATAAAAAACCCTCTTTGTTTTAGGCGGGCGAGAGCATCAGACCATGCATAGAAACGGTCAGGGCTTATTTCTGCCACGTGCGAGGTTTAAAACAGAGGAGGCGAGCGAGTGCAGGTCATGTTGTGTGCTGCAAAGCTAGACAAAGATGTCGGAAAATGAAAATGGATATATATAAAGATAGATTTTACTGATAGATTTCGATATAATGGTAACTTGACTGATTAATGAACGCAGTAGAAATAAGAAAGAAGGTGGAATGTATGACAGTGCAAACATTTACACAGTATAATTTTCAACCATTTTTAATAGATGCAATTCGTGAATTACGTTTTTCAGAGCCAACAGAAATTCAACAAAAGATTTTTCCGGTTGTGAAAAAGGGCGTTAGTATTATTGGACAATCACAAACAGGATCTGGAAAAACGCATGCATATTTACTTCCAACATTAAATCGTATTGATGCAACTAGAGAAGAAGTACAACTTGTAATTACAGCTCCAACTCGTGAGTTAGCGCAGCAAATTTATGCAGAAATCGTCAAGTTAACAAAGTTTTGTGAAGAAGACAAAATGATTACAGCTCGCTGTTTTATCGGTGGAACAGATAAACAACGTTCAATTGAAAAATTGAAGAAACAACCGCATGTTGTGGTGGGAACACCAGGGCGTATTAAAGATTTAGTGGAAGAACAAGCGCTATTTGTACATACGGTTTCTGCAATTGTTGTCGATGAAGCAGATTTAATGCTTGATATGGGCTTTATTCATGATGTGGATAAAATTGCATCGCGTATGCCTAAAAATTTGCAAATGCTTGTTTTCTCAGCGACAATTCCACAAAAGTTAAAACCATTTATGAAGAAATATATGGAGAATCCAGAGCATATTCATATTAATCCAAAGCAAATAGCAGCGATTAATCTTGAACATCATCTTATTCCGTCAAGGCACCGTAATAAAGTTGAACTTGTCAAAAATCTGTTACTGCAATATCAGCCGTATTTAGCAATTGTTTTTACGAATACAAAGAAAATGGCAGAAGAAGTAGCGAACGGTTTAACGGAACGTGGTTTAAAAGTTGGGCGTATTCACGGTGATTTATCACCGCGTGATCGTAAGAAAATGATGAAACAAGTCCGTGATTTAGAATTTCAATATATTGTAGCGACAGATTTAGCTGCACGTGGTATTGATATTGAGGGAATTAGTCATGTTATTAACTACGAAATTCCATCTGATTTAGATTTCTTTATTCACCGTGTAGGTCGAACAGCACGTGCTGGATATTCTGGTATCGCGGCAACAATTTATGACCAAGCGGATGAAGAAGCATTAAATACGTTAGAAAAGCAACGTCATATTGAATTCGAACATGTGGACTTACGTGCAGGTGAGTGGGTTGAATTAGGGCCTCGCCGTCGCCGTCAAAGCCGTAAAAAGCCAAATGACCAATTAGATGCTATGGCACAAAAAGTTGTGAAAAAACCGAAAAAAGTAAAGCCGAACTATAAGAAAAAGCTTGAATGGGAACGCGAAAAAATTAAGAAAAAATATAACAAAAAGAAAAGATAAGGATTTTTCCTTATCTTTTTTTTACGGAGAAATTAATATATAAATCCGGTTTGATTTTTCGACATCTTTGTCTAGCTTTGCCTCCCAAGCCATTTAAAAAATGCTTTTCTGCCTTGTTTTCATAGAGTGACTGAGTAGTTACGGTTTTTTAACTTGTGTATAGTGTCAGATTTCTACAAATTATGCTATCATTATAGCTATTGCATTTATAAGAGGTGATTACATGTTGAAAATTGGATCTCACGTTTCGATGAGTGGAAAGAAAATGTTATTAGCAGCTAGTGAAGAAGCTGTGTCATACGGTGCAACAACGTTTATGATCTATACAGGGGCACCGCAAAATACGCGAAGAAAACCGATTGAAGAGTTAAATATAGAAGCAGGCCGTAAACATATGGAATTGCACGGAATTGAAGAAATCATTGTTCATGCACCATATATCATTAACATCGGTAACACAACGAAACCTGAAACATTCCAACTAGGTGTTGATTTTCTTAGCATGGAAATTGAAAGAACATCAGCATTAGGTGTTGCAAAGCAAATTGTACTCCATCCCGGAGCTCATGTTGGAGCAGGTGCGGATGCAGGAATCCAAAAGATTATTGAAGGATTAAATGAAGTATTAACAACTGATCAAACAGTGAACATTGCGCTAGAAACAATGGCTGGAAAAGGAACAGAGTGTGGACGTAGCTTTGACGAGCTTGCGAGAATTATCGATGGTGTAACACATAATGAGAAATTATCAGTTTGCTTCGATACATGTCATACGCATGATGCTGGTTATGATATCGTTAATGATTTCGACGGCGTTTTAAATGAGTTTGATAAAATGATTGGTATTGATCGTTTACAAGTATTACACATTAATGATAGCAAGAATGAGTGCGGCGCTAAAAAAGACCGTCATGAAAATATCGGTTTCGGTCACATTGGTTATAAAGCATTGCATCACATTGTTCATCATCCACAATTACAGAATGTGCCAAAAATTCTTGAAACACCATATGTAGGTGAAGATAAAAACGATAAAAAGCCACCGTATAAATTTGAAATTGAAATGCTGAAAAACGGTGTGTTTGATGAAGAGATTCTTCAGAAAATTAAAGGACAATAAAAAAGGGGAGCACCCCTTTTTTATTTTGTCCTGCTATTTTGGATAGTTACATCACATTGATGGAAGTTTCAATTTATTAATTTTTGAAATAGGGTATTAATTTGTTGTGCGGTAGCAGGAGAAGTAACCGTTGCAATTTGTTTTAAAAGTTGTAATCTTTCTTGGATATCATAAATATTAATCTGTTTTCCTTGAATTAATGTGACAATTTTATCTGCTTGTTCGCTTGTTATAGGCACTTCATATTCTTTACTGTATTTTAATAATTCCTTAGAAGTCATATTGTTTATTTTTTTATTTACAAACTGTTGAATGAGGTTCATGTTGCACCCTCCTTTATTTTGTCCTCATATCCGAATATATGTAAAATATGCTTGTGTATATTCCAAAACAGTTAGTTTTCTCATCAAAATAGGGAGGGTATGTTATAATAAAGGGGAAAATAAATAGATACTTAAGGAGGTAATATGGCAGAACAACAGCATAAAAAGGAAAGTATAATTCATCTTGTGTATCGTCTTGTTATGATTGTCATAGGTGCTGGCTGTGCAGCTGTGGCACTTGAGCTGTTTTTAATTCCGAACAAAATTATTGATGGTGGTATAATCGGTGTTTCCCTCATATTAGATTTCCTTACACCAAATATTTGGTGGCTAAGCTTTTCCACTTTAGTTGTAATCCTCAATTTACCGTTTATGTACTCAGGTTATAAGCAAATCGGAAAAACATTTATGTTATCTTCTGTTTTTGCAGTCGTATGTTTAGCCTTGATTGAGTCAACATTACATTCCATTCAGCCTTTTACAACAGAGCCCATTTTGGCGACTGTCTTTGGAGGATTAATTTTAGGTGTTGGTGTTGGGCTTGTGATTAGGCACGGAGGTTCATTAGATGGAGCGGAAATTTTAGGTATTTTACTAACAAAGAAATTACCGTTTTCTGTCGGTGAATTTGTTATGTTTATGAATATTTTCGTTTTTGCTTGGGCGGCAGTTGTATTTGGTGTAGAACAAGCAATGTATTCCGTTATGACGTACTATATTGCATTTAAAACGATTGATACGGTTATCCAAGGTTTAGATGAAACAAAAGCAGTAATTATTGTTTCGGACCATTATGAAGAGGTATCAAACGCAATTTTACATCGACTTGGCCGCGGGACAACGAAGTTAGTTGGAAAAGGTGGCTATACGGATAAAGAAAAAGAAGTTATCTATGCAGTTATTACACGTTTAGAGGTAACGAAGCTAAAATCGATTGTTCATGAAGTAGACGAAAATGCCTTTATTACCATTATGAATACACAAGAAACAAAAGGTGCAAAATTTAAATCAGCAATTCATTAAAAGCGGAGAGATTTTCTCTGCTTTTTGTTATAATAGATAAGTTGTCTAAAATGAGAGGTATATTTTAGGGCAGATTGGTTTACAACTCGTAATGAGCTATAATATAATTTAAATAAATATAAATCGGAATCATTCTGAATTAAAATAGGTGAGATATGATGAATTATATATTAGAAATAAAGGATTTAACCTTTCGTTATGAAGAGCGAAATGTGTTAGAGGATATTCAATTGCAAGTTCCTAAAGGAGCTTTTTTAGGTTTAGTAGGACCGAATGGATCAGGGAAATCTACATTATTGAAATGTATATTAGGAATTTTAAAACCGAAACAAGGAACGATTCGGTTGTTTGGTATGGATAGTAAAAAATTTAAAGATTGGAATAAAGTTGGCTATGTCTCTCAAAAGGCAAATAGTTTCAACTCTGGATTCCCAGCAACTGTATTTGAAGTTGTTTCGATGGGACTTGTTTCTAAGAAAGGCTTGTTTCGATTCTTAACAAAGATGGATAAAGAGAAAGTGACAAAAGCGATTGCTGATGTTGGAATGAGTGAGTTTATGAATCGGAATATTGGCGAGCTTTCTGGTGGCCAACAGCAACGTGTTTTTATTGCGCGCGCACTTGTAAGTGAACCGGAATTATTAATTTTGGACGAGCCTACTGTCGGTGTTGATGTGAAAAATGTAGAAAGTTTTTATGAAATGCTAGAACATTTAAATAAGCATTTAGGGATTACACTTATTCTTGTCACTCATGATATGGGAGCTGTCACAGAGAAGGTTACACATGTCGCTTGCTTAAATCAACGTTTACATTTCCACGGAAATATAGATGCGTTTCAAAAGTTAGAAGATGCCGAAATGTCATTATTATACGGTTATCATGTTCATCGTTTAGAGCATGATCACGAGCATCATGGGGGGATACGATGATACAGGACTTTTTGCAATATGATTTTTTACGAAATTCTTTATATGCTGGAGTTTTAATTGGACTTGTTGCCCCAATGCTTGGCGTCTTTGTTGTTATTCGTCGTTTATCGTTGATTGCTGATGCATTAAGTCACGTTACGTTATCAGGTATTGCAGCGAGTTTATTACTAGAAAAAACCGTATTTACAGGTGGTTTTTTAAATCCATTATATATGGGGATGATATTTTCTATTGGCGGCGCGCTGCTCATTGAAAAATTAAGAACGGTATATAAACATTTTCAGGAACTAGCAATTCCTATTATTATGTCAGCTGGTATTGGGATTGGTGTCATTTTCATTTCTCTTGCCAATGGATTTAATACAGATTTATTTAGTTATTTGTTTGGTAGTGTGAGCGCAGTTACAAGTAGTGATTTGCTTATTATTGGATTTGTTGCTGTGATTGTAGTTGCAGTCATTATATTATTATATAAAGAACTGTTTTTATTATCTTTTGATGAAGAATACGCTGTAGCGACAGGTTTACGTGCAAAATGGATTCACTTTATTTTTATAATTTTAGTTGCACTTGTTATTGCGATTTCAATGCGTGTTGTCGGTATTCTGCTCGTTTCATCGTTAATGACATTACCAGTTGCAGCAAGTATCCGAATTGCGAAAGGTTTTAAGCAAACAATCTTTTTCTCCATTGTATTTGGTGAAATTGCAGTAATCGGAGGCATGTTAGCTTCTTATCAACTTGACCTTGCTCCAGGTGGCACAATTGTTGTGTTATCAGTTCTTATTTTAATCGGTGCAATCTTATGGAAGAAGAAAAAAACTGCGTAAAGTAGGGATAACTATGAATCTTACAGAAGCTTTACACCATATGAAAGAGAAGGGTTATAAACATACTGGGAAAAGAGAAGACATGTTGCGTTTATTCGCCAATCATAATAAATATTTGACGGCAAGAGATGTTTTAGCCAATATGAAAAGTGATTATCCGGGACTTAGTTTTGATACCATTTATCGCAACCTAACTCTGTTTGTAGAAATCGGTATTTTAGAACAGACAGAGTTAAATGGTGAAAAACATTTTCGTTTCAAATGTTCTACTACAGAACATCATCACCATTTCATCTGTTTAGATTGCGGAGGAACGAAGGAAATTACATCGTGTCCAATGGAATTTATGAATAAAGACTTTACAGGTTATGAAGTAACGGGGCATAAATTTGAAATATATGGACGCTGTCCGAAATGTGCACAATAAAAAGCTTGTCAGTTTTTGAACTGACAAGCTTTTTTATTAGCAGTTTTGCATTTTATTTTTCTTGTTTTGCTGCGTATTCTGCTGCAATTTTATCAATTTCTTTCTTTAACTCTTCCACCATTGTTTCTTCTGGTACTTTACGTACAATTTCACCTTTACGGAAGAGAAGACCTTCTCCACGTGCTCCAGCAATCCCAATATCTGCTTCACGCGCTTCACCAGGACCGTTTACTGCGCAGCCAAGGACAGCAACTTTAATCGGTGCCTTAATTTTTGAGATGTATTCTTCTACTTCATTTGCAATGCTAATTAAGTCAATTTCAATACGTCCGCAAGTTGGACAAGAAATCAATGTAGCGGCATTAGAAGCAAGTCCGAATGACTTTAATAGCTCACGTGCTACTTTTACTTCTTCAACTGGGTCTGCACTTAATGAGATACGTAACGTATTCCCGATACCTTTGCTTAAGATTGCCCCAAGACCAGCCGCACTTTTTACAGTTCCAGCAAATAAAGTTCCGGATTCCGTAATGCCAAGGTGTAATGGATAATTGAAAGCACGAGATGCTTTTTCGTAAGCTTCAATTGCTAAATTCACATCAGAGGCTTTCATCGATACGATAATATCATGAAAATCGAGATCTTCTAAAATTTTAATGTGATGCAAAGCGCTTTCTACCATACCATCAGCAGTTGGATATCCATATTTTTCTAGAATATGACGTTCTAATGAACCAGCGTTTACACCGATGCGGATTGGAATGCCGCGTTCTTTCGCAGCATTTACAACTGCTTCAACTTTATGACGACGACCGATGTTTCCTGGGTTAATACGAACTTTGTCAATACCGCCTTCAATTGCTTTTAATGCTAGGCGATAGTCAAAGTGAATGTCAGCAACAAGAGGGATATTAATTTGTTTTTTAATATCGGCAATTGCATTTGCAGCGCGCTCATCAGGAACGGCTACACGAACAATTTGACAACCTGCCTCTTCTAAACGTTTAATTTCAGCAACTGTTGCTTCCACATCATGGGTTTTCGTTGTTGTCATGCTTTGTATAATTAATTCATTATTACCGCCAATTGTTAAATTTCCAACTTTAACAGGACGTGTTTTTGTACGATGAGTTATTTCATTCACGAATAGATCGCTCTCCTTATAAAAGAAGTTTCTTATTTTGTAGATAAACACAGTTATATTGTATGCAGTATTTATCTGGTGAAGCAAAATGTCTATATAAATCCATTTTGATTTTTCAATTTGTATTTATATAGTTTCACTTTTCCTATTGTATCAGCGCCTTACTACAGTTGACAAGAATTATGTGATGTTATTACTGGTAGAGGGGGAATTTGTATTTTTTTCCGACTTGTAATTTTGCTGGAGATTTGTCTTGATTTAAGTCTTTGAAATCCGTAACAACCTTTTCAATAGAAGGGATTTTTTTCTTGTTAATTTCTTCTGTAATGGAGAGAACAGTATCGCCCGTTTTTACTTCAATGACTTTAAATTTTGCCTGTGATGTATTTTCTTTTTGCTTATCATTTGCAACTTTAGCTGAGGTTTCTTTTGTTTTGGAATATGTATGAAGCAACGGTAACGTGCCGATTGTCATATCATAGTACAAGACGTAACCGAGAACAAGTAGTAACAAGACACCGCCAAGCCTTTTCATATTTTTCCACTCCTTTGTAGAGAAATATATGCTTGTCCAAAAAAAAAATGCCTTGAGGGCATTTTTTATAGTGAATTTTTTTCTTTTGGTCTTGGCACTTCTTTTATTGTTAAATAAAGAACGACGAGAACAACACCAATGAATATAAATAATGAGAATGGAACATTTATTTTTAATAAGTCCATAATCATAAAGAATATAGTCGGGATTGTAAAACTATAGGCAGTTAAAGTCCAAACTTGTTTGTAAGATAATTTACGAACTCCGCTCATTGCAGAGCCGATAAATGCCAATAGTGAAACACCAAGAAAAGTAATGAATAGTTCGAATAAGTAAATAAATATCCCGATTAAGAATATAGCAACTGAAGAGATGCTATCAATGAATGAAACGATTTCCTTTGCATCTTTCTTTTCAAAAGTTGTATTTCCTAAATCACTATATGGGAAGGATTGTGTTTGTTGTTGTGCCGTTGAAACCATTTTATTTTTTAAAATGAATATACCATCGCGGTTTGGATAAGCCTTTGTATCTGTTGCGTTTGGATCAAATACAAAAATAAAATCTGTTTCATCTTTTATAATTGGTTTACTAATGTCTGCGTGAAGTTCACCGTTTTCAATTTTAAAATCAGGCACATCTTTTTCGATAGAACGATCGATTAAATTAATGCCTTCATGGATGAAGTCTCCAAGTAAAATCGTTTTTGGAACGGTAGCAAGCAGACAGAGTAACATTATGTAAAGAATCGTCTTTCCGATTTTTTGAAAACGAAAAAGTGCCATTTCTTTTGGTGCGTATAAGCTTTTAAACAGCTGGATAAATATGGACATGCATTCACTTCCTTCATTAAATATATTGATTTATAATCTCATTGTAACGTATGTTTTTAAGGAATCACAAGATATATCATGTTGCATGTGAAAATACAATTGACACATTTCTTTTTAATATGGTAAATTTATCTTACATTTTTACATATAATATACCATCGAAGTTTAACTGATTAGAGTGTATGGTTGATGACTGCTCATATATTACGGACCCTTAGCTCAGCTGGTTAGAGCAGACGGCTCATAACCGTCCGGTCGTAGGTTCGAGTCCTACAGGGTCCATATCCATTTCGCATATTGATACATAGCGGAAAAGCTCTCTTATAGAAGGGAGCTTTTTTTTTGCGAAATGTATGAGCATTTCGTTTGAAAAGAAATGGGAAATTTGCTACCTTAATGTTAGCGAGGCAATACGTTAAATTTGTTTTCACCCTTATGTAATTAGGGTAAAATGAATTTGTATGCCAAGTCATTATCGGCAATACATACAATGGGAGGAATATAACAATGGCAAAACATGAATTACCAAATTTACCTTATGCGTATGATGCGTTAGAACCTCATTTTGACAAAGAAACAATGAACATCCATCATACAAAACATCACAACACATACGTAACAAACTTAAATGCGGCATTAGAAGGACATGCAGAATTAGCAGAAAAAAGCATTGAAGAGCTAGTAGCAAACTTAAACGAAGTGCCAGAAGCAATTCGCACAGCAGTACGCAATAATGGTGGTGGACATGCAAATCACTCTTTATTCTGGACAATTCTTTCTCCAAATGGAGGCGGACAGCCAGTAGGTGAACTTGCAAGTGCAATTGAAGCGAAATTTGGTAGCTTCGATGCATTTAAAGAAGAGTTTGCAAAAGCAGGCGCAACTCGTTTCGGTTCTGGTTGGGCATGGCTAGTTGTAAACAATGGTGAATTAGAAGTAACAAGCACACCAAACCAAGATACTCCATTAATGGAAGGCAAAACGCCAGTTTTAGGATTAGACGTTTGGGAGCATGCATACTACTTACATTACCAAAACCGTCGTCCTGACTACATCAATGCTTTCTGGAGCGTTGTAGATTGGAATGCGATTGAAAAACGTTACCAAGACGCAAAATAATAATAAATGTAAAAACTAGGAGGAATTTCTCCTAGTTTTTTTGTTTGCTCTTTTTTGGAGAGTTGATTGGCTCACCTTAATATATACAGTTCAAGTTGATTTACTAACATACAAATTGCTGCTATACAGAATACACCATAATGTGCACTTGCCTTCTCTCTTTGTTTTAAATAACGCATGTGGCAGAAAAGGGTCCTGATCGCTCCAAGCATGGCCGGACACTCTTGCCCATCTAAAAAAAGTGGTTTTTATGTTGGTTTTTCAAGTTGTATTTATATATTAATGAGAAAAACGTTTACTCATGAAAGTTTTATTTTCGGCTTTTCTTCTTTACATAATTGTGACCTTCTTTGGAAGACTAGAACATGAAGTAAAGGAGAGTTTATATGAAATGGAAACATTTAGTTGGCGATGTTGAGGTGAATCGTGATTTAGTTTTATTACTCATAATTGGCGGGTTATATACGTTGGCCATTTCGTTGTCCAATACGTTTGTTAATATTTATTTATGGAAGCAAACGAAGGACTTTATGAATATTGGCTTTTATAATTTAGCAAGCGTTGTTTTACAGCCGTTGACTTTTCTTGTTGCCGGAAAACTAGCGAAACGAGTAGATCGTACAATTTTACTTCGCATCGGTGTAACAACATTAGCTGTTTTTTTTATCGTTGTATTACTGGCAGGAACGAACGCTTCGCAGTATATTTTACTTATCGGTGGCATACTTGGGATAGGATATGGATTTTACTGGCTCTCATTTAATTTGTTAACATTTGAAATTACAGAGCCAGAGACACGTGATTTTTTTAACGGATTTCTCGGATTGCTCACCTCATTTTCAGGTATGATTGGTCCAATTGCATCCGGGTTTATTATTTCGCGTATGGAAAAGTGGAATGGGTATACATTCGTTTTTTTCCTATCTTTAACCTTATTTACTATTGCGATCGTTGTAAGCTTTTTTCTGACAAAACGTGAATGTGAAGGGCGTTACGAAATTGTTGAAGTAATGAAAGAGAGAAAGAGTAATAAAAACTGGGGGAGAATTACAATTGCTCATTTCTTTCAAGGGCTTAGAGAAGGTACATTTATATTTGTTATCTCTGTATATGTGTATATGGCCTCTGGTAGTGAATTAGCACTGGGGAAATATGGACTTGTAAATTCCGCTGTTTCTTTCGTTTGCTATTATGTAGTGGCGCGTGTATTGAAAAAGGAGTGGCGAAAACAAGCCATTTTACTCGGTGGAATTATTTTATATGCAGTTGTATTTTTAGTTGTCTTTCATGTCACGTATACAAAATTACTTATTTATGCAGCTTGTATTGCCGTAGCGTATCCAATTCTGCTTGTTCCGTATGGTTCGATGACATATGATATAATAGGCAGAGCTAAACAAGCAAAGGAGCGGCGAGTAGAATATATTGTTGTTCGTGAACTATGGCTAAACGGAGGAAGAATCTGTTCGGTTTTAAGTTTTTTACTAGCAGTTTCATTATTTCCGGCAGAAAAAAGCTTGCCTATTTTATTATTAATATTAGGTGCTGGACATTTACTTATCTATTTTGCGATTCGAAATGTCAAATATGATGATGAAAAAGCATGCCATGCAGGGCTTGCAGCTGTACAAACGACGCAAAATACAACAGAAGGAGAAGGTTAACTTCTGTGATGTTTTATGTTAAAATAAGAAAACGTATATGACAGTAGCGAGGACACCTGAAGAGGGTGTCCCTTTCCGCTTATATAGCTGTTGGCAGAGGGGGTCCGTATGAGTAAGAAAAAGAAAAAAAAGAAAACCCATGTTCCATTTCGGTTAAACGTGTTGTTTTTCTGTGTGTTTTTACTGTTTTCAACGGTAATTGTCAAATTAGGTATGATACAGATTGTCCATGGTGAAGATTATAAAAATGAAGTGAACAGAAAGGAAAACTTAACGGTAAGTACCCCTGTTCCGCGTGGGAAGATTTTTGACAGGTATGGCCGTGCAGTAGTGGATAATACACCACTTCGAACGATTACGTATACAAGAACGAAGGAATCGAAACGTGAAGAACGTTTAGAAACAGCAAAGCAACTTGCAAAGTTGCTTGATGTACCGACAGATAAATTAACGGAACGAGATAAAAAAGATTTTTGGATTTTGTTAAATGAAAAACGGGCAGAAGCAAAAATTACGAAAAAAGATGAAGCTGATTTAAAAGCGAAAAAAATTGATGATAAACAATTGGCACAGCGTCAACTCAATCGTATTACAGAATCAGAAATAAATGAATTAACTCCTGAAGATTTAAAAGTGTTAGCGATTAAGAGTAAGATGGAGGGCGGCTATGCGATGACGCCGCAAATCATTAAAAAAGATGTGACGCCTGAAGAATATGCTATAGTTAGTGAAAATTTAGCGAAGCTTCCAGGAGTAGACACTACAGTTGATTGGGATCGTCACTATGCATATGGAGATATGTTCCGCACTGTACTTGGTGGTGTAACGAGTTCTGATGAAGGATTACCGCGAGAGAATCTAGATTATTACTTAGTTCGTGATTACAATCGTAATGATCGCGTTGGGAAAAGTTATCTTGAGCAGCAATATGAAGATGTATTGCATGGTATGAAAGCACAAGTGAAAAATATTACGGATCAAAAGGGAAATATTCTTGAGACTGTATATCTTTCTAAAGGAGAAAGTGGAAAGAATGTAAATTTGACCATTGATATGGAGCTGCAAAAGAAAGTTGAGCAAATTATTGAAGAAGAAATGAAAAAAGCAAAAGCTTCAGGCTCAGCAGCGTATATGGACCGCGCGTTTGTTGTGATGATGAATCCGAAAAACGGAGAAATTTTATCGATGGCTGGTAAACAGTTTGGGGAAGAAAATGGACAAAGTGTGATAAAAGATTATGCACTTGGTACGATGACGAGTTCATATGAAATGGGTTCGACTGTAAAAGGGGCTACTCTTTTGACAGGATATCAAGCAGGAGCTATTACACCGGGACAATTAATTGTCGATGAACCACTTGTATTTAAAGGTACGAACGTGAAAAAATCGTGGACAGGATCAGGAATGGGACAAATTGACGACTTAACTGCCCTGCAGCGATCTTCAAACGTATACATGTTTAAAACCGCAATGGAAATTGCTAATGCACCGTATGTGCCGAATGGTACATTAAACATTAAACAAAAAGCTTTTGATACAATGCGTTATAACTTTAGTCAATTAGGTCTTGGAGTACCAACGGGAATAGATTTGCCAAATGAAATGTCAGGATTAAAAGGATACGCACCAGGAGAACCTGGTAAGCTACTCGATTTAGCAATCGGACAGTTTGACACGTATACACCACTGCAATTGGTGCAATATGTATCAACAATTGCCAACGGTGGTTATCGGATGAAACCACAGGTTGTAAAAGAAATTCGCACTCCGACTTCAAAACCTGAAGAGTTAGGAAAAGTAGTAGAGTCGATGGAGCCAACAGTTTTAAATCGGATAGATATGAAAGAGGATTATATTAAACACGTCCAAGCTGGCTTTAAAATGGTAATGCAAACACCAAACGGAACAGGTTATAGTTCTTTTGGTACTGCGACATATGATCCAGCAGGAAAAACAGGAACTGCACAGGCCGCTTATGCTGGTCCAAATGCTAAAGAAGTAAAAGCGCAGTTAGGTGATAGAAACATATATAATTTAACATTTGTTGGATATGCGCCAGCATCTGATCCAGAAGTTGCATTCTCTGTTGTTGTTCCGTGGCTCACGGATGATCATAACCCAGTAACTAAAACTATTGCACGCCGAATAATGGACGCATATTTTGATTTGAAAAAGCAAGAAGTAAGTGGAAACACTGGTAAACTAGAAGATACGAAGAAAACAAATGAAGAAGAATAAAAATGTGAAAGATTGGCACACTATCTATGAAGATAGTGTGCTTTTTTTTATACATGTTGCATATAGTGATGACAGAAGTGTACAAGCCTAAGAAAAATTATGTACAGTATATATTTTCAAAAGGAGGGTTGAAGAAGAGTATATAAAGTGAAACTTTAATCAGTGGGGGTTTTCTTCATCCCCCACTGATTATTAGTTGAACCAATCGGGCTTTTACGGGCAGTTTATCTCCCGCCTAACTTCTTTGCTTTTGCTGAATTTTGAGGCGGGAGTATTACTGCCCGTTAATGCGGGATAAATCGACATTGATCTTTCACCATCTAAATCGCTGCTATGCAAAACAAAAAGTGACAAGCACTCGTTCCCTCTTTTTGTTTAGCATGGCCCGTGGCAGAAAAAGGCCCTGACCGCTTCTAAGCATGGCCAGGTGCTCTCGCCCATCTAAAAAGAAAAGGTTTTTATCCTGGTTTTTTAATTTGTATATAGATATTTACAAAACTTTTACAAACTATTAAAACCGAATTAATAGTTCAACATTATTCTTATATATGTACTCCTGTTCGCAGGAGGCTCCTAGGAGGAAATATTACGTGAAACGTAATAGAACACACACCATGGTTTTTATCATATTACTGTTTTGTTTATCTGTTCATACGTTACCTGTTTCCGCCACTAGTATGGCAGGAGAAGTGCAAATTGATGGATCTTCTACAATTTTTCCGATTATGGAAGCAGTAGCAGAAGAGTATACGAAGCGAGAACCTCATGTAAAACTTTCTATTGGTATATCCGGAACGGGAGGTGGATTTCATCGTTTTGGAAAAGGAGAAGTGGATATAACAAATGCTTCTCGGCCAATGAAAAGGGAGGAAGAACGGCTTGCTAAGAAGCACCATATTACGTATACGCCATTTCAAGTTGCTTATGACGGTCTTACGCTTATTGTGAATCGTGAGAATACGTGGGCAGATAATCTTACAATAGAAGAGTTGCAAACGTTATGGAGTGAAAGTGAAACGCTGAAAAAATGGTCGCAAATTCATCCGAAATGGCCGCATGAAACGATACAATTTTACGCACCGGGCATAGATTCTGGTACGTATGATTATTTTCAAAGTGTAGTATTGCAACAAAAGCGGATTACAAAAACAGTTACATTATCTGAGGATGACAATGTTTTAATAAGAGGTGTTATGAGCAATAAACACGCAATTGCCTTTGTTGGATATGCATACTATGCTGCGAATCGTGACAAAGTAAAAGCCGTAAAAATTAACGGTATTTCACCGACGAAAGAAACGATACAATCCGGGGCATATAAGCCGTTGTCTCGGCCGCTTTATGTATATGTAAATAACGCTTCTATCCACGAGAAAAGTAGCGTGGCAAATTATGTATCTTTTATGATGAAACATGCCGGAGAGCTTGTAGAAGAGATTGGATATGTGAAGTTGCCGCAATATAAATATAATGAACAGCTGCGAATGTTAACAGAAATGCAAAAATAACGTCAAGATGGAAAGGGGTTTTCATCTTTGGCTCGTAATAAAAAGAGTCATGTTACGATTTCTGTTCAACATTTGATTGAAAGAAATGCAGGCAAGCGAAAGAAAGCACAGCGAATCAATCAAATGGTTCCTTTTGTGTTACGAATAATCGCCAGTATCTCTATTATTACAACGATGGGGATAATTGTAACTTTGGCAAATGAAACATTTATGTTTTTTGAAAGAGTATCAATCGTTTCCTTTTTTACTGAAAAAGAATGGCTTCCTTTTTTTGAAAATCCTAAGTTTGGTATTTTACCGCTTATATATGGAACGGTACTCGTTACTGGTATTGCAATGATTGTTGCTATTCCGATTGGATTAGGATGTGCAGTGTTTTTAAGTGAATATGCTTCTAATGCGGCGAGAAAGGTGTTAAAGCCAGTATTAGAGTTATTGGCAGGGATTCCGACAATTGTATACGGTTTTTTTGCTTTAACAGTTGTTACACCTATTTTGCAGCGCATTGTTCCAGATTTACAGTTTTTTAACGCACTTAGCCCAGGGATTGTAATTGGCATTATGATGATCCCGACGATTGCATCTCTTAGTGAAGATGCGATGCGAGCTGTTCCTCATAAAGTGAGAGAGGCTTCTTTTGCGATTGGCGCCACTCGTTTTGAAACGACAAAGCATATCGTGTTACCCGCTGCATTTACTGGAGTCTTAGCAGCAATTGTGCTAGCTGCTTCAAGAGCAGCTGGAGAAACGATGATTGTCGTCATTGCGGGTGGTTCGACGCCGAGTTTATCGTTAAATCCGACACAGTCTATACAAACGCTCACAGCATATATTGTGCAAGTTAGTTTAGGAGATGCCCCTTATGGAACGATGTCATATTATAGTATGTACGCTGTCGGAGCGACGCTATTTATGTTTACGTTGATTATGAATATGATTGCACAGCGTATTATGCGTCGTTTGAAGGGGGCGACATAATATGCGACTGCTAAATGAGCGAAACATAGAAGAACATATGCCTCCACGCTTTTGGAAAGATCGTGTATATAAAACTGTATTTCGCATAGCGATGTTATTTTCACTTTGTATATTGGTTTTTTTACTATACCAAATTTTTCAACAAGGAATAACATATATTTCATTAGATTTTTTAATCCGTTTTGCATCGCGAAATCCAGAGCAAGCTGGTATTGCAGCAGCTTTATCGGGAACGATTTTATTTATGAGTGTTGTCGCTCCTACTTCCTTTTTATTTGGAGTAGGAACAGCTCTTTATTTAGAATACTATGCAAAACAATCATGGTTTACAAAAATAATTGAGATCAACATTCAAACGTTGGCAGGAGTACCATCAGTTGTTTTTGGATTATTAGGATTAACGATGTTTGTATATGGCTTACAGTTAGGTGAAAGTATATTAGCGGCCGCATTAACGATGAGCCTTCTCGTTTTGCCAACTGTTGTTGTTGCAGCGCAAGAAGCACTGCGCTCTGTACCAAAATCGTTGCTAGAAGCTTCTTATGGAGTAGGAGCAACGAAGTGGCAAACGATGTACCATGTTGTGATTAAAGAAGCAATGCCAGGAATCTTAACAGGTTGTATTTTAGCGTTATCACGAGCGATTGGAGAGGCGGCCCCGCTACTTGTCATTGGGGCACTTGCTTTTGCAAACTATGTACCGCTTGATGTAATGGATAGATTTACAGTTTTACCAATTCAAATCTTTAATTGGATGAATAGGCCGCAAGAGGAATTTCAACATGTAGCAGCAGCTGGAATTATTGTGCTACTACTGTTGCTACTTCTTATCAATACTCTTGCAATATGGCTGCGAAATCGTAAGTAAGAAGGACTGGATGAAAGGGGAATTTCAAAATGGTAGCTACAGTAGTAAAAGTTCAGGTGAAAAATGAAGAAAAGGTAGAACCTCAAACAAAAAAAGTTGTATTTGATACGAAAAATTTAAACTTATGGTATGGGGAAGACCATGCATTAAAAGATATTAATTTAAGTATTCATGAAAATGAAGTGACAGCGATTATTGGACCGAGTGGGTGCGGGAAATCTACTTATCTAAAAACATTAAACCGCATGGTAGAGCTAGTGCCAATCGTTCGGACAACAGGTGTAATTGAGTATCGCGATCGCAATATTTTTGATAAATCATATCCTGTTGAAGAACTGCGTACGCATGTGGGAATGGTATTTCAGAAGCCAAATCCATTCCCAAAATCAATCTATGAAAATATTGTATATGGTCCGAAAATTCATGGTATTCGCGATAAGAAAACGTTGGATGAAATTGTTGAGAAAAGTTTACGCGGTGCGGCGATTTGGGATGAATTGAAAGATAGATTACATGATAATGCATACGGATTATCCGGTGGACAGCAGCAACGTTTATGTATCGCGCGTTGCTTAGCAATTGAACCAGATGTCATTTTAATGGATGAACCAACATCAGCATTAGACCCAATTTCTACATTAAAAGTAGAAGAGTTGATTCAGGAGTTAAAGAAAGATTTTAGTATTGTGATTGTGACGCATAACATGCAACAAGCGGCTCGTATTTCTGATAAAACAGCTTTCTTCTTAAGCGGAGAAGTTGTGGAATATACGGATACAAATAAGTTATTTACAACTCCAACAGATAAACGAACAGAAGATTATATTACAGGACGATTCGGTTAATAGTATTTGTTTGAAGGAGCAACTTGTCTTCTTATTGGATGCTTTATTTTAAATGAAAGTGCATGTGTAACAGGTGAGGGAGGAAACAACATGGTACGCGAACAGTTTCAATATGACTTACAAACATTACAGCAAAAAGTTATTGAACTAGGTGAATTAGCAAAACAAGCTCTTGAAATTGCAATGGAAGGATTGCGTACAAGAGATGTAGAGAAAGCAATTGCAGTAATTGATGGTGATTACCGTATGGATAATTTGGAAGAGGAAATTAATGATTTTGCCTTAATGCTGATTACGAAACAACAGCCCGTTGCTAGTGATTTACGAAGAATTTTTGTTTCGATTAAAACGGCAACAGATCTAGAACGTATTGCAGATCACGCGGTAAACATTGCTAAGTCAACCATACGTCTTGGAGAAAAAGAGGTTTCGGTTTCATTACAAAGCCTTGAAAGTATGTTTAAAATTGCAATAGATATGTTGCAAAATGTGCTTCTAGCTTATAGAGAAGAAAACTTAACATATGCGAAAAAAATTGCTGAGATGGATGATGAAGTTGATGAACTGTATGGAAAAGCAATTCGTGAATTTATTTCTTCTATTCCAGATAAGCCAGAGGCAATTGGACAAATTACACAACTATCGTTTATTGCCCGTTATATTGAGCGAATAGCAGATCACGGTACAAATATTGCAGAAAATGTTTTTTACCTTGTAAAAGGGAAGCATTATTTGTTAAATGAATAAAGTGAAACTGCCATTAGTGGGGATTTTACTGCCCGTTGATGCGGGATAAAATGTTTTATGAGAGGAATGCAAAGGCATTCCTCTTTTTTAGTCAAAATATGACGAAAAAGTATCATTGTTACTTTCTTGTTACGATGATACTATGGATTATAATGGAATTTTAAGAAAGCGTTTACTTTTAGTATGGCCCACTCAAACGGCTGGTAAGAAGCGCAAGAAAGAAGAAAACCAAACCATCCGTAAGAGCCCGATTGGTTCAACTAACCTTTCATGAAAAAAGCGTTCATGAAAGGAAGTTTCACTTTATTCTTCTATATGAAGAGAAAAGAGGGATGTATGGAACCTTTGCGTATTTTAATGTTGGCATGGGAATATCCCCCGATGATGGTAGGTGGCCTTGGAAGGCATGTGTATGAATTATCACGAGCTCTTGCACGTTATGGACATGATGTGCATGTAGTAACTGTGTACGAAGAGCAATGCACAACATATGAAAAGGTACATGGGGTACATGTACATCGCGTTGCAGTTGATTATCGTGAAAAGTATCATTTTTATGAGTGGATTGCTCAGTTAAACAAATCTATGATTGTTTATACACAAGAACTATGTAAAGTTTACGCGTTTGATGTCATTCACGCTCATGATTGGCTTGTTGCTATTTGTGCGATGGATTTACAAAAACAAGAGCAGTTGTCTCTCGTCACAACAGTTCATGCAACGGAACGTGGACGGAATAGCGGGATTTATACATCATTGCAATGGAAAATACATATGCATGAAAAAGAGCTAGTAACAGAATCTAACGTTGTGATTGTTTGTAGTCAGTTTATGAAAGATGAAGTTGTGCGGGATTTCGAAGTAAATAGTGATGCTGTTATTGTGCATCCTAATGGGATTGATCAATATTTTTTTCACGCGGTTACGCCTTCGCTAGAAATTACAAATCATTATAATTTAGTGAATCGATTGGTTGTATTTTCAATTGGCCGAATTGTAAATGAGAAAGGCTTCTATACCATTATTGAAGCAGCACCTCAAATTACCCAGCGGTATCCGCAGATTTTATTTATTATTGCAGGTCAAGGAACCATGTTAGAGCAGTATCGTGCCGCTGTACAGGGGATGGGACTACAACATTCTATTCATTTTCTCGGTCATATTACAGAAGAAGAGCAGCGAGCATTTCTTCAAAGGTGCGATGTGTTATTAATTCCAAGCTTGTATGAACCTTTTGGGATTGTTGCATTAGAAGGGATGTTAGCCAAGAGACCGGTTTTAGTTTCGCGTGTGGGCGGTCTGCAAGAGATCATTGTAGATGGTGTGAATGGGTTTCAAATGCAACCAGGTTGTTCGCAAAGTTTGAGTGAGAAATTAATATGGATTATAGAACAGCCAAAAATTGCTCATCGCGTCGCAAATAAAGGGTATGAAGATGTTCTTGTTCACTATAATTGGAATGAAATTGCAAGAACAACGGCACAGACGTATGAAAAAGCAGTTCAACATCATAAATGTGGAGGTTGAATGCCGATGAAGGGGGTTATTTTAGCTGGAGGGAAGGGGACGCGTTTACGTCCGTTAACATGTAACCTTCCAAAACCCATGTTACCCCTACTACAAAAGCCAGTGATGGAATATAGTATTGAACTATTGAAACAGCATGGTATTCGTGAAATTGCGATTACTGTTCAATATATGAGTTCCGTTATTCAAAATTATTTTGGTGATGGTAGTAAATGGGGAGTGAAGTTATATTATTTTGAAGATACCCCCCCTCTTGGTACAGCGGGGAGTGTAAAACAAGCAGAGAAATTTTTAGACGAACCATTTGTTGTAATTAGCGGAGATGCGCTCACAGATTTTCATCTATCGAAAGGAATTGATTTTCATAATAGTCATAACGGGATCGTTACGATGTTTGTTAAAGAAGTAGTGAATCCATCATCGTATGGATTAGTTGTCACAAATCAGCATCATGAAATTATTAAATATATTGAAAAACCAAGTTGGAATGAAGTCATTTCCAATACAGTAAACACCGGTATTTATATTATAGACCCCGACATTTTTTCTTATATTACACCTCATACGTTTTTTGATTTTAGTCATCATGTATTTCCTTTATTAGAAAACAAAGAAGCAATGTATGGATATGTAGCAGATGGATATTGGCTTGATATTGGTACGTTCACACAATATCGTCAGGCTCAATTTGACTTGCTTACGAAGAAAGTTCATGTATCTATTCCATATACAGAAGTGTTGCCAATGGTATGGATTGGAGAAGATGTAACAATTGAAAAAGGAACAAAGATACACGGCCCTGCTTTTATTGGTGAGGGAACAACAGTGCAAACAGGAGTTATTATTGAACCGTATTCTATTATTGGTAACCATAGCTTAATTTCAGCATATACTCGTCTTCAAAAAAGTATTTTACTCGCTCATACGTATGTAGGAAAGCGATGTGAATTGATTGGAACCACCATTGGAGACGGCACAATTATTGAAGATGGAGTTACTTTATTTGAAAAGAGTGTTGTGGCTGATCATTGTCGAATTGGCCAAAATGCAGTGATTAAGACGAAAGGGAAAGTATGGCCAGAGAAAGTGGTTGAGAGTAGTACAATTATTGCTTCATCTGGAATTACAGAACATGAAAATATTTCGTGTTTTTTGCAGAAAAGTCGTATATGCGGCAGAAGTAATTTAGATATTACGCCACAAGTTGTTGTGAAATTAGCGATGGCATATGGCTCTTTATTATCAGAAGGAGACAGTTTGCTGATTGGCAGCAGTACACATGCGGACGTGCAAATGTTTAAACATATTTTTTTACATGCTGTTCATACAGCGGGAGTGCATACAATGGAATGCCAAGACATGAACGAATCTTGCTTCCGATATGCAACCGGGCAAACAAATGTCGTTGGTGGAGTGTTTTTTTATAAGGGGAAAGATGAGAAACTCATTATTCAATTTTACGATGAAGAAGGAATGGCATTAACATATAAAAAGCAAAAAGAGATAGAAAATTTGTATATGGCAGAGTCATTTCGTTATGTCGATAGTAAAAGTATTGGGAATAATGAAGTCATAGATGTTTGTTCAGAAATGTATATTGAATCTACTTTGCAATTCATCGATACCCCTGTTATAAAAAGACAACATTTTCACCTTCTTATCAATAAGCCGGATGAGTTATTTCAACCGTTGCTATCCTCTTTTTTACAGAAAATCGGCTGCACAGTAACGTGGTTATATGCCGCAAAGCAAAAAGAACATATTAAGTCATTAATGAAATCGAGCCGGGCAGATATGGCGATTCTATTTCAAGAAGAAGAAAATACATTTGAATTATATGATACTTACGGGAATATTTATAAAAATACAAATTGCGAAGAAATCGATATTCCTAATTTATTGTTTGAAAAAGATAAAGGTTTTTACCCATTATCATTAAAATTAGGAGAATGTTATCTTCTTTTTTATATCCATATTGAAAATAAGAAGTTATTTCAAATGAGATGGCAGCAAGATATTTTATTTCGAGTTGGTAAATTATTGGAGTTAATTGTTCTTCAAGGGAAAACATTGCCAGCAATGTTAGAGCAATATTCACCACTGTACTTATTATGTGATGAAGTAGTTTGTTCATGGAATGAGAAAGGGAAAGTATTAGGGATGTTGCTGCGAGATCGCGTACAGCGCGAGTTTGAAGTATTAGAAGGAATTAAATTTACACATGCAGAAGAAGAGTGGTCTTACGTTGTTTCAGATGTAAATCAACCTAAATTTCTCGTTTATTCTCATGCAAGAAACCCAGTCATAGCAAAGGAAAATATGAATACACTTATAGAAAAAATTAGACAATATCAAAAGGTGTAGAATTTTTGTTTTAAAAGTGGTATTATGGTATAGTCTGATTTAAGTTATTAGTGACTGGAGGGAAATAAGAATGCGTGTGAATATTACTCTAGCATGTACAGAATGCGGAGATCGTAACTATATCTCTAAGAAAAACAAACGTAACAACGCTGAGCGTCTTGAGCTTAAAAAATATTGCAAGCGTGACAAGAAGTCTACGTTACACCGCGAAACAAAGTAAGCAGTAGGGATATTTTCCTACTGTTTCTTTTGTATATAGGGGGAATTCAAAATGAAAGAAGAGAAAAAAAAATTACGAACAGAAATATTACAGCGTATGAATGCTTTATCAGAAGAACAGTATACGACTTTATCAGAAAAAATTGCAGATTCTCTATTTAAACAACGAGAATGGACCGAGGCTAAAACAATTGGGATTACACTTTCTATGGAGCGTGAAGTAAATACATATACAATTATTGAAAAAGCATGGGAAGAAGGAAAAGCAATTGTTGTTCCAAAATGTAATCGTGAAACGAGAACAATGACATTTCGTCAAATTACAAGTTTTGAACAATTAGAAACCGTTTATATGAATTTACGGGAGCCTGCTCCATCAATGACAGAAGAAGTATTAGCAGAGGAGATCGATTTACTTGTCGTACCAGGTGTTGCCTTTACAAGAAAAGGCGAGCGTGTAGGATATGGCGGAGGATATTACGATCGTTATCTCGTGAATTATAAAAAGAAAACGCTATCATTGGTTTTTAATCTTCAAATTGTGTCTCATATCCCAGTGGAACCGTTTGACAAAACTGTGCAGAAAATTATTACAGAAAAAGAAACATTGTCAATTTTATAATTTATATAGATAAATTATAAATTGACGATTCTTTTTTATGTTGATTATAATAAACTATGTGAACGTTTTCTTATTGTATTTTTATAGTAAGTAGACATTTAGAGGGTGAAAAAATGAAAACTATTTATGATATTCAACAATTATTAAAGAAATTTGGAACGATTATTTATACAGGAGATCGTGTTGCAGATTTACAATTAATGGACGATGAGCTTCGTGAATTATATAAATCACAGCTTATTGAGCCGAAAGAGTATCAGATGGCTTTATTTTTATTAAAGCAAGAAATTCAAAAAACGACATAAAAACTTCTTTCTTTTTAGGGGAGGACAAGAGCGCCTGGTCATGCATAGAAGCGGTCAGTGCTTTTTCCTGCCACATACGAGTACAGGTGATGTTGTATTCTGTATAGCATTAATTTATATGTTGAAAAATGAAACTGAATTTATATATTCTATTGACGAAATAGATGAAAGAAGGCGAACAACATGGAAGAGAAATGGTTGGTTGGTGTTGATCTTGGCGGAACAACTATTAAATTAGCATTCATTAATACTTATGGTGAGTTTATCCATAAATGGGAAATTCCAACGAATACAAGCGAACAAGGAAAACATATTACACTCGATATTGCAAAGGCAATTGATAAAAAGTTACAAGAACTAGGTGAGCTAAAAAGTAAGTTGGCTGGAATTGGGATGGGTGCACCGGGTCCTGTTCATGTTGCTTCTGGAATGATTTATGAAGCAGTAAACTTAGGATGGAAAAACTATCCTCTTAAAGATTTATTAGAAGTAGAAACTGGTTTGCCAGTTGTTGTTGATAATGATGCGAATATTGCAGCGCTTGGAGAGATGTGGAAAGGCGCTGGAGAAGGTTCAAAAGATATCGTTTGTATGACGCTTGGAACGGGCGTTGGTGGCGGTGTTATCACAAACGGTGAGGTCGTCCATGGTGTAAGCGGAGCAGGCGGTGAAATTGGTCATATTACAGTTGTAACAGAAGGTGGCTTTGCTTGTAACTGCGGGAAATCAGGATGCTTAGAAACGGTTTCTTCTGCAACTGGTATTGTACGGGTTGCAATGCAAAAAATACAGGAAACAGATGAGGCTAGCGTATTGCGTTTGATGCTAGAGCAAGAAGGTCTTATTACATCTAAAGATGTGTTTGATGCACTTGCACAAGGTGATGGATTAGCAAAAAAAGTAGTTGAAAAGGTTGCTTCGTATTTAGGATTAGCAGTCGCAAATCTAGCTAGTACATTAAACCCAGAGAAAATTGTTATTGGCGGTGGTGTATCAAAAGCAGGTGATGCATTGTTACAACCAATTCAACGCTATTTTGAACAATATGCATTTTCACGTGCTGTTAAAAGTACAAAATTAGCAATTGCGACACTTGGTAATGATGCTGGGGTAATTGGCGGAGCATGGCTTGTGAAAAAGTATATTTATGAAGTAAAGTAAAATGAAGCTTTTTATTTATAGAAGATGAGCAAGAAAAGAAGAAGGAAGGGGTTTCCCTTCCTTTTTCATATGCTAGAAATCATGGTGTATGTAGAGTTTGTAAAGAATTGCTTAATGTGTTGGTGGATAGCCATTGTTTAGTACTGTCATGACTGTAAACCACCCGAAAACAATTACAGTTGCAACAGAAAAGCCTCCAGCAAGAAGGTTTTTGTCCCGCAATGTTTTAAGAGAAGAGTATACAGCTAACAGAGTGACTAACGCAAAAATAATAACAAGACCCATACATATCCCCTCTACTCTCTTGATTTGTTTGATTTTTTGTAATATTTTTTCATTTCAATTGTACATGTTTTCAATAGGGTTGTCGAGGTTTCGTTTCCTATAAGAAGAAAATATTGTATGATGGAAGTGAGTGTAATGACTGGAGGAGATTAAGTATGAAGTGGATTCAAATGCCGTTAGGGCCACTGCAAACAAATGCATATATTTTAAGTAATGACCAAAAAGAATGTATTATTTTTGACCCAGGTAATGAAGGGGAAAAACTTATAAATTATGTAAAACAAGAACAGTTAAAACCATTAGCTATTTTATTAACACATGCACATTTTGATCATATTGGTGCGGTGGATGAAGTACGTACTGCTTTTCAAATTCCAGTATATGTTCATCAAGAAGAAGCGGATTGGTTAGGAGATGCTGCTGTTAACGGTTCGCAAATTTTTATGATGAATCGTAGTATTACAGCAAGACCTGCGGATCACATCATTGAAGGAGAAGGAACTTTGACAATTGGTTCGTTTACGTTTGATATGTTTGAAACGCCGGGGCATTCACCGGGAAGTATTTCATACTATTGCAAAGAAGCAAACGTTGTCATTTCAGGTGATGTTTTATTTCAAATGAGTATTGGCCGCACTGATTTGCCGGGAGGTAGCTTCCAAGAATTAATCATGAGTATTGAAGAAAAGTTATTTGTATTATCCGATGATACAACTGTGTTATGTGGGCATGGTCCAGAAACAACGATTGGCTTTGAAAAAGAAAATAATCCATTTCTACAATAAGGGGAACGGCAATGAAGCACGTTCTAAAACAGGCGATGGAAAAAGAAGAAGACCACTCTATTTCTTATAGTACATATATGAGCCTTGCTTTATATGACGAAAATAATGGCTATTATATGAAAGAACGTGAAAAAATTGGCAGGCAAGGAGACTTCTTTACAAGTAGTAATGTGTCTTCTATTTATGCAAAAACATTTGCTCATTTTTTTCTTCGGCTTGTAAAAGAAGGAGTTGTTACACCTCATATATGTGAAATTGGTGGTGGAACGGGGAAATTTGCTTATAATGTATTGCAAGAGTGGCAAACGATTTCACCTGATACGTTTGCAAACTTGCAGTATTCTCTTATAGAAGTGAGTCCATTCCATAGAAGGTTGCAAAAACAGCAACTTATTTCTTTTGCAAACGTTTCGCAATATGCATCCTATGATGAATTGGATGTCCCTTTTACAGGAATTGTTTTTTCAAATGAGTTGTTTGATGCATTTCCTGTAGAAGTCATTGAGAAGCGGGAAGGCATGTTATATGAAGTACGCATAAAGTATAACAGTGAAGGCAGACTCATAGAAGTATTGCGCCCGTTAGATAATGAACAAATTATAAGCTATTTACAAAGACACCAAATTCAATTGTATGAAAGACAGCGATTTGAAGTGCCATTACAAATGAATGCTTATGTCAAACAGCTTACAAGATGGCTACAGGAAGGCTTACTTATAACAATCGATTATGGATATACAAATGAAGAATGGATGCACCCAGCTCATCGTGAAGGAAGTTTACGAGGTTATTATGAGCATCAAATGATTCGTAACCCTCTTCAATTTCCAGGAGAGATGGATATAACAACTCATATTCATTGGGATGCATTGAAGACTGCTTGCGAAGAACAAGGATTGCAAACAGTATGGCATACGAAACAAAGAGAATTTTTGCTTGCTGCAGGAATTTTAGAACAATTTGTTAATCATGAAGATCGTAACCCATTTTCTAATAATCAAAAGAAAAACCGCGCGATTTATTCTATGATTTTACAAGGTGGAATGAGCGATGCATTTGATGTTGTCATTCAGCAAAAAGGATTGCCTCATTTCAATTTAACCCATTATTTACATACCTTTTCATAAAACGAGGCGCAGTGTAAAATACTGCGCCTCGTTTTATAGGTAAATACGACATTTTGTTTAGGATTATGTAGAATGTTTATATTTCATCTCATGATATATATTTATATTAAAGATATGAGATGAAATATACATACATTATACGCCTTTTGTATATTTGAATACATTTAACCTAGTAATACACGAACTAATTGAATAATTGTTTCGTTTTCTACTTTGTAGTAAATTTCTAATCCTTTTCTTTCACTTGAAACAATTTTAGCGCTTTTTAATTTCGCTAAATGCTGAGAAATTGTAGATTGGGGCATGTTTAAACCTGTGTACATTGTAGAAACGTTACTTGGTCCTCGCTCAATCAATCCTTTTACAATACATAAACGCACTGGATGAGCAAGTACTTTTAATAATTCTGCATTGTTTTCATATAGCTCTAATTCTTGTTGAAAGGTTTCTAACATATTTTCTCCACCTCCATGTGTGCTGCTGTTATACCCATACTATACATAACAAAATTCTAAACCAAAGAGAATAGTTGTTGCAAAAAAAATGCTTTAAAGTAAAGAAATTGTAAGAAAAGAGACTGTGATGTAAATAAATTGGGTAAATCTAGACGTTTTTCCATTAGGATAAAGCAGTACTTGATAGATGTTAATCATAAATATTTTTGTTCTCAACAAAAAACATTTCCAGTTATATTACAATCTTACCATATTTTATTTTTCTTTCAACAACGGAATTGAAAAAATTTTTCGATAATTTTGAAGGAGTTATATATAGTAATCTGGAAATTAATACGGATAGAAAGAAGGGATAGTCATGAAAATAGAATTTTTAGGAACAGGTGGTGCCACACCAACTCCAAGACCAGGGAGTTATAGCAAAGTAAGTAAAGAGGCAAGAGAAAAAGGGTTGCCATATAGTAGAATGGGACCGAGTGTTTTTATTCACGATCTCCGCTTATTAATTGATACGCCAGAGGAAATACGCTTGCAATTAGAGCGAGCTCAAATATTGAAAGTAGAAGCCGGGATATACTCTCATTGGCACCCAGATCATACAATGGGACGGAGAATTTGGGAAACGATGGCGTTTGATACGAACAGAGCTTGGAGTACAGCGGTTTATGTACCAGAGCAAGTAGCAGAGGATATGAAAACATTTTTAGGATCGTGGGATCATTTGCAATTTATGCAGCAGCAAGGATGGATTGATATAATCGTATTACGAGATGGGCAATCTTTTGTGAAAAATAAAATAAAAGTTACACCATTTCGTTTACATGAACAATATGTGTATGCATTCCTGTTAGAAGAAAAAGAAAAGCGAGTACTTATTGCAATGGATGAACTGTATAAATGGGAACCGCCTGCTCATTTGATTGATAATTTAGATGTAGCTATTTTACCAATGGGAATTGCTGAGTTTGATTGGAAGACGAAAGAGCGAATAAGAGACCGTGCTTTTATTGAAAGCATGCGGGAGGCGACGTTTGAAGATACGCTAGAAGTAGCGAAACAATTACGAGCAAAACATACCATTATTACGCATATTGAAGAAGTAGACAACATTGGATATGACGAATTGAAAGAAATTGAATCTGAATTACGAGCGGAAGGTATAAATATAACATTTGCTTACGATACGATGAATATCGATGTGTAGAGGTGCAAAATACATGGCTACACCAAAAGGGAATCTATATGAAAATACAGCTGAATTTTATGATTTAGAAGAGAGGCAGGATCATAGAGAAATATCATTTTATCTCGAAAGAGCTTCTAAATTATCAGGTGACATTTTAGAAATTGCTTGTGGAACAGGAAGAATTACTTTGCCCTTAGCACAAGCTGGTTTTTCGATATGGGGAATTGAATTATCTGAATATATGTTAAATATACTTGGAGAAAAACTAAGCATTATGCCAAGTGAAATTCAGAAGAAGGTTCATCTTCAGCAAGCAAATATGGCCAATTTTACTATGAACAAGAGCTATGAGTTCATTTTAATTCCGGGTATTTCATATCAAGCACTTCTCAAACAAGAAGACCAAATCGAATGTTTGAAAACGATCTATAACCATCTAAAAGCTGATGGAGAATTTATCTTCAATGTATTTCGCCCTTTTCAGCAATTAGATAAAACTTGGGTTCAACCTGAAAAGGTGCAATGGGAAAAGATAGATCCGCAAACAGGAAGTACAATTCAAAAATCTCATATTGCCAAAGCCATTGATGTAGAAAATCAAATCATTTATCCAGAATATATATTTCGGATTACACATGAAAATGGGACAAAAGAAGAATTAAGAGAACAGTTGTCTCTAAAATATTATTATTATGAACAAATTACATATATGATTCAGGCTGCTGGATTTACAATCGCTGAGCAATATGGGGATTATGATGGCTGCGCTATTGAAGAAGGGCCAGAGATGATTTTTGTTTGTAGGAAGTAAAAAGGAGAACTTGTCTAAAGTTAGATGGACTATCATCTGTCACTTCCGCTAACGGAACTTTTTGAGTCTATCATTCTTTTTTAAAAGATCAATACTTGTCATTTGAATTTTTCAACATAAAACATAGCCTGCACTCGCTTGCTCCTCTAAACATCGCACGTGGCAGAAAAAGGCCCTGACCGCTCTTATACACGGCCAGTTGCTCTCACCCATCTAAAAATGGTTTTAAAATTTGTATTTATATAAGTTTCCAGTCTAAGAGATAACGACTTCCTCTACATAAGTAAGAGCATGCCCAAAATCCGCAATTAAATCGTCTGCGTTTTCTAATCCAACCGATAAGCGTAGCAATGCATTTGAAATTCCTCGTTTTTCACGTTCTTCTTCTGGCATGGCAGCGTGTGACATTTTCGCTGGGTACGAAAGAATTGATTCAACGGCTCCTAAACTAACTGCAAATACGGGAAGTTGGATGTGTGCTAGAAATTGCCTTAGCGCATGTTCAGATTCTAGTGTAAAGGAAAGGACCGCTCCCGCTGATTTTGCTTGATTGTGCTGCGTTTCATATCCGGGATGGGACGGCAAGCCGGGATAATAGATATCTTTAATTTTAGGATGTTGCTGTAAATAACAGGCGATTTTTTCAGCATTTCGTGAAGAGTGCTCTAAGCGCACGTATAATGTTTTTAAACCACGAAGCACAAGGGAGCAATCTTGTGGTCCTAATATAGCTCCAAAAGAATTTTGTAAAAATCCCACTTTTTTTGCGAGTTCTTCATCTTTTACGACTGCTAATCCTGCGGTAACATCACTATGACCTGCAAGGAATTTTGTTGCGCTATGAAGAACGATATCAGCCCCAAGTTCTAATGGTTTTTGGTAAAGGGGTGTTAAAAATGTATTATCAACAAAAGTGAGCGCATCAATAGATTTTGCAAGTTCACAAACGGCTCTAATATTTGTTACTTTTAATAATGGGTTTGATGGTGTTTCGATGTAAAAGACTTTTGTATTGGGGCGAATGTTTTGTTTTACCTCTTCTAAATTTGTCATGTCAACGAATGTGTGGGAAACGCCGTAACGAGAAAGAACTTCTGTTATGATTCGGTATGTACCCCCGTACACGTCTTCAGAAATAAGGACATGATCTCCTTGCGATAAAAGAAGAAAAGTTGTTGAAATAGCAGCCATGCCAGATGAAAAGGCAAATCCTTTGCTTCCGCCTTCTAGTAAAGCAATTAGTTCCTCGAGTGCTTCGCGCGTTGGATTTCCAGAACGACTATAATCATATTTTCCAAATGTATCTACATCAAATTGATGGAATGTAGATGTATTATAAACAGGAACATTTACAGCACCTGTTTGTTTGTCATGCTTAAAACGGTTATGAAGTAAAAGCGTATCAAAGGAATAGCTCATATTCTCACTCCTTCTTTTACTCGTTTTAATGATCGCTGTAAGTCTTGAATTAAATCATCTTGGTTCTCAATTCCTACGGAGAAGCGGAGCAGACGATTACAAACGCCTCGTGCTGTGCGAATATCTTCTGGTATATCGGCGTGTGTTTGTGTTGCGGGGTATGTAATAAAGCTTTCTACACCGCCAAGACTTTCTGCAAACGTAATAAGAGAAAGAGATTGTAAGAACGGATCAACCCACGACTCTTCTCGCAGTTTAAAAGAGATCATGCCGCCTTTTCCTGGATAATACACATCAGTTATCGCTTCTTCTCCTTGTAAATAGGCAACAATTGCTTTGGCATTCTCTTCATGCTGCCTCATGCGCAGTGCTAATGTTTTCATGCCGCGTATTAAAAGCCACGAATCAAACGGGCTTAACACAGCTCCAGATGCGTTGTGGTAGTGAGCGAGTTCTTCGCATAATTTTACTCCTTTTGCAACAACGAGCCCACTTAATACATCGTTATGACCGCCTAAATATTTTGTAGCGCTATGCAGGACAATGTCGGCGCCTGTTGTTAATGGTTGTTGTAAATACGGTGTGTAAAATGTGTTATCAACAATAAGGAGCAAGTCGTGACGTTTTGCAACGGCAGCAACTGCGGCAATATCTGTTACTTGCATAAGTGGATTTGTTGGTGTTTCGATGAAAATGGCTTTTGTTTTCGGTGAAATGGCTTTTGCAATTTCTTCTATATGCTGCGTATCTACATATCTACATCGAACATCCCATTTTTTCTCGTGTTCTGTAAATAAACGATATGTTCCGCCGTACAAATCTTCAGATACAATCAGTTCGTCACCAGAGCAGAATAATGAAAGGACAAGAAGAACAGCGGCCATTCCTGAGCTACAGGCGTAGCCTTGTTCGCCGTGCTCTAAGTCAGCGATCGCACGTTCTAATAGAAGGCGCGTTGGATTTCCAGTTCGGGAATAATCAAACCCTGTTGACTTCCCAATTCCTTCGTGGCGATAAGCAGTGGAGAAGTAAACTGGTGGATTGACTGCTCCAGTTGTTGTTTCACTGCGATTTCCAATTTGGGCAAGCTTTGTTTCCATTGTAGACATAATAGAATTCCTCCTTAAACAGGTAAATCCATTTTGATTTTTCGACATTTAGATTGTTGGTATGAAGAAAAAAAGAGCCTGCACTTGCTTTCTCTTTTTGTTTGCATTTTACGTGTGGCAGAAGAAGGTCCGATTGCTTCTATGCGCGGCTAGATGCCCTCGCTCATCGAAAAAGAATGGTTTTTGTTTTTTAAAATTTGGATTTGTATGCAAAAAAAGCCTTCTAAGAAGAAGGCTTATATACGACAAATATAGTCTTCTTCTTATCTGTCAAATCATTTCTCAATTCGCTGGAATTAGCACCTTATTAACAAATAAAAAGTTTGTTAATGGTTGCTGAGGCGTCAAAGGGCCAGTCCCTCGACCTCTCTCGATAAGAATTCGAAATATGAAGTTTTTGATTATGTTTTTTACTTTACAACAAATTTAGAAAGAAATGCAACTATATTTTGAATAATTTTATTTTTCTTTCTTTTTGTTGACTTTCATATTTTAACATGCTAAATTAGTGAGAAAATTAACAAAGATTGCTAATAAGTGAACGGACGATGTTTGCTTTTTGAAATCATAAATGAATATAACTCTTATCAAGAGTGGTGGAGGGAAAGGCCCTGTGAAACCCAGCAACCTTCAAATTATATGTTTGAAACGGTGCTAAGACCTGCGGAACAAAGCGTTCTGAATGATAAGAGGAGGATAAAACGCTGTCCCCCTCTTCATTGAGAAGAGGGGGTTTTTATATTGAAAGAAGAGAGGGAGACATGTGAAACTACTAGATTTATTGCAAAGAGGAATTGTCATTGGGGACGGAGCGATGGGAACGTTTCTGTATTCTCATGGTTTACAAAGCTGCTTTGAAGAATTGAATATATCTGAACCAGAGCGGATTATTTCGATTCATAAACAATATGTTGCAGTAGGAGCAGATGTCATTCAAACCAATACATACGGAGCAAATGAAGGGAAACTTCGCATGTACGGTCTTGAGGATAGCGTAAAGGAAATTAACCGGGCTGCTGTAAGACATGCAAAAGCAGCAGTGACAGAAAAAAATGCAATCGTTGGAACAATCGGTGGAATGAAACATATTGGGGCAGTTACAACTACTGATATGGAGCGTGAGTTTATGCTCTTAGAACAAGCGGATGCCCTGCTAGAAGAAGGTGTGGATGGGCTATTATTAGAAACGTTTTACGATGAGTTTGAATTACTTCATGCAGTGAAGGTATTACGTAAACAAACAAATGTCCCTCTTATTGCGCAGCTTGCTCTTCACGAAGCTGGTACGACTCAAAACGGAAATAGTGTAGATGATGTATTGAAGCAAATTATAGAGTATGGTGCAAATGTGGTCGGATTAAATTGTCAGTTAGGACCGCTTCGTATGATCGAATCTTTTAAAACGATAGAAATCCCTAAATATGGTTACTTATCTGCGTATCCAAATGCTGGTCTCCCTAAATATGTAGAGGGCCGTTACGTATATGAAGGAAGTCCGGCTTATTTTGAAGAGATGGTGCCGGAATTTATTAAGCAAGGCGTTAGGCTACTTGGAGGTTGTTGTGGTACAACTCCTGCCCATATTGAGGCAATGAAGCGAGCGCTTGGAAATGAGCGTCCTGTAACAGCAAAAGAAGTTGTAAAGCGTGCAGAGGTTATAACTGCGCAGCGTGTAAATGTAGCAGATCGAATTACATTAGCAGAAAAAGCGAAAAAGGAAACGACGGTGATTGTTGAGCTAGATCCTCCTAAAACGTTGGATACACAGAGGTTTTTTGAAGGAGCAAAAGTGTTGAAGCGTGCTGGAGCAGATGCTATTACGTTAGCAGATAACTCTTTAGCATCGCCTCGCTTATCAAATATGGCAATGGGAGCGTTATTAAGAAAATACGATATCCCGATATTAACTCATTTAACATGTCGTGATCATAATGTGATTGGGCTGCAGTCTCATTTACTTGGATTAGCAGCGCTCGGTATGGAGGAAGTATTGGCATTAACCGGAGACCCTGCGAGGGTTGGTGATTTTCCTGGTGCAACATCTGTATATGATCTTTCTTCTATAGAACTTATTAAAATGATTAAGGAAATGAACAATGGCCGTTCTATTTTAGGGAAAACAATTGGAGCAGCCACCAATTTTTCAATTGGCGGGGCTTTTAATCCGCATGTCAGACATATCGATGCAGCTGTAAAACGTATGGAGAAAAAAATTGCAGCTGGTGCGGAGTACTTTTTAACGCAGCCCATTTATGATGCGGCAGTCATCCGAAATGTATATGAAGCAACGAAGCATATTGAACAGCCAATTTTTATTGGAATTATGCCGCTTGTAAGTAAACGAAATGCAGACTTTTTACATTTTGAGGTGCCAGGCATTACGCTTCCAGAAGAAGTGAGAAGGCGTATGGACGCACATAAAACGTCAGAAGAAGCGGTGGCAGAAGGTATTTGTATAGCTAAAGAATTAATTGATATTGCGATGGAGTTATTTAATGGTATTTATTTAATTACACCATTTTTAAAATATGAAGTGACAGAAGCGCTCGTTCGGTATATTCAAGTGAAGAAAGGGCAGAAAGAAGGAATGAATGTATGAGACAAATCGAGGAAAGATTGCAGCAAGAAATTTTAATATTAGATGGTGCAATGGGAACGATGATTCAACAAGAAGACCTTTTAGCTGAAGATTTTGGCGGAGAAGAATATGAGGGCTGTAATGAATATTTAGTAAAAACACGGCCGGACGTTATTTTACAGATTCATAAAGCGTATATTGAAGCAGGGGCAGATATTATTGAAACGAATACATTTGGTGCAACGAACATTGTACTTAGTGATTATAACCTTTCTCACTTAGATGAGGAGTTGAATGAAAGGGCGGTCAGGTTAGCAAAACAAGCTGTAAAGGAGAGCGGTAAAGAAGTATATGTAGCCGGGTCAATGGGTCCAACGACAAAAGCAATTAGTGTCACGGGTGGCGTTACTTTTGAAGAGCTCATTGAGGCATATACAAGACAAGCACGCGGTTTACTGCGCGGAGGTGTAGATCTGTTACTTGTAGAAACAAGTCAGGACATGCGTAATGTAAAAGCGGCATGCTTAGGAATTGAAAAGGCATTTATTGAGGCAGAGAAAAAAGTTCCGCTTATGATTTCGGGAACAATTGAACCAATGGGAACGACGTTAGCTGGGCAAACAATTGAAGCATTTTACTTATCGGTAGAGCATATGAATCCATTATCGGTTGGGCTAAACTGTGCAACAGGACCAGAGTTTATGAGAGAACATATTCGTTCACTTGCAGAGTTATCAGAGTGTTACATCTCTTGTTATCCCAATGCTGGACTTCCAGATGAAGACGGTCATTATCATGAATCCCCGCAGTCACTTGCTCATAAAGTGAAACAGTTTGCAGAAGAAGGCTGGATGAATATTGTTGGTGGTTGCTGCGGGACGACGCCAGCGCACACTCGTGCGATGAAAGAGGCGCTAATATCATTTGAGCCCCGTGTGAAACGAGAAAGAAAAGGTCATGGGATTAGCGGGCTTGAAGCGTTGCAATATGAAGATTCTATGCGCCCGTTATTCGTTGGAGAGCGTACGAATGTAATTGGTTCACGCAAATTTAAACGTCTTGTTGCAGAAGGGAATTTTGAAGAAGCAGCGGAAGTCGCAAGGGCACAAGTAAAGAAAAATGCCCATATTATTGATATTTGCATGGCAGACCCAGACCGTGATGAAATAGAAGATATGGAAAATTTCTTGCAAGCTGTGACGAAAGTATTAAAAGTACCCATTATGATTGATTCGACAGATGAGCAAGTGATAAACCTGGCTCTTACTTATTTGCAAGGAAAAGGAGTAATTAACTCTATTAACTTAGAAAATGGAGAAGAGCGTTTTGAAAAAGTAATTCCACTTATTAAACAGTACGGATCGGCTATTGTTGTGGGAACAATTGATGAAATTGGTATGGCGGTAACGGCTGAGCGAAAACTTGAAATTGCGAAAAGAAGTTATGAGCTCTTAACAATAAAATATGGAGTGCGCCCGTCAGATATTATTTTTGACGCACTTGTCTTTCCGGTTGGAACAGGTGATGAAGAATATATCGGTTCAGCTGCAGCGACAATTGAAGGCATTCGGCTCATAAAAGAGGCATTGCCTGAATGTTTAACAATATTAGGTGTAAGTAATATTTCATTTGGTTTACCGCCAGCAGGACGCGAAGTATTAAATTCGGTCTTTTTATATCATGCGACAAAGGCTGGTTTAGATTATGCCATTGTGAATACCGAAAAGCTAGAGCGGTATGCTTCTATTTCTGAAGAGGAAAAGCTATTAGCGAATGCTCTTTTGTTTGAGACGACGAAAGAAACGTTAGAAGAATTTACAAATTTTTATCGAAATGTGAAGAAAAAAGAAGTCGTAGCAGCTGAAACGTTAACGCTTGAAGAGCGGTTATCTCATTATATTGTAGAAGGGACAAAACAAGGACTACATGATGACTTGCAATTTGCTCTAGATGAAGGAAGAGCACCGCTTGATATTATTAACGGACCGCTTATGACTGGCATGGATGAAGTGGGACGTTTATTTAATAATAATGAGCTTATTGTGGCAGAGGTATTGCAAAGTGCGGAAAGTATGAAAGCGGCTGTTGCGTATTTAGAGCCGTATATGGAGACAAGTGATAGTGCGAAGAAAGGGAAAGTGCTGCTTGCGACAGTAAAAGGTGATGTGCATGACATCGGTAAAAATTTGGTGGAAATTATTTTATCGAACAATGGATACGACATTGTAAACCTGGGTATTAATGTGCGCTCTGATCGTATTATTCAAGAGGTAAAAGAACAGAAACCAGATATTATTGGTTTATCAGGATTACTTGTTAAATCTGCGCAGCAAATGGTAACAACAGCAGAAGACTTAAAAGCGGCAAATATTGATGTTCCGATTGTTGTAGGAGGTGCTGCGCTGACGCGGAAGTTCACAGAAACGCGGATATCTCCCTCTTATCAAGGGCTTGTTTTATATGCAAGTGATGCGATGACAGGATTAGATCTGATCAATCGCCTGCAAAACGAAGAAGAACGGGAAAAGATGAGTGAGGAAAAAGCGAAACGCCATTTACATGTTGTTGTAGAAGAAGAGAAAAGCCGGGCACTGGTACCGATTCAAATTGAAAAATTACCGCCGGCACCAGTATATGTACCGTATTCTACAAAACGTGTCGCTTTGCGTGATATTTCAGTAACACATCTTGCTCCGTTTTTAAATCGGCAAATGTTACTTGGGCATCACTTAGGTTTAAAAGGGAATGTAAAAAAGTTGCTACAAGAAGGGGATAGAAGAGCCCATGAACTGAATGACTTAATCGATGAATTGCTTCGCGAAGAACAATCATGGTTACGTCCGAGCGTTGTGTATCAATTCTTTCCTGCACAAAGTGAAAATCAAGACATTTTAATTTATGATCCAGAAGATCAGGGTCGTGTGCTAGAGCGTTTTACATTCCCAAGACAAGGAAAAGCACCGCATCGCACGCTTGGTGATTATTTACGCCCAGTTGGAGATGAAATGGATTATGTTGCTTTTTTAGCTGTAACGGTTGGAACAGGTGTCCGTGCTGTAGCAGAAAAGTGGAAAGAACAAGGCGATTATTTGCGTAGTCATGCGATTCAATCACTTGCGCTGGAACTTGCAGAAGGATTAGCTGAAAAAACGCATATGCTCATCCGTGATCGCTGGGGATTTCCAGATTCACCAAACATGACGATGGAAGAGCGGTTCCGAACAAAATATCAAGGGATTCGCGTTTCTTTTGGCTATCCTGCGTGTCCAGAGCTTGCTGATCAAGAAAAGTTATTTCGGTTGCTTCGCCCTGAGGAAATTGGAATTTCCTTAACAGAAGGGTTTATGATGGAACCGGAGGCTTCTGTATCGGCGCTGGTGTTTGCTCATCCAGAAGCGCGTTATTTCAGTGTGTTATAATAAAAAGTAAATCTTTTATTAAAAGGAGACATACTGTTGAAAACGATTATATTTACAGGCGGTGGTTCTGCGGGTCACGTTACGCCGAACTTAGCACTTATACCACATTTTCAAAAGAGCGGTTGGAAGGTGTGTTATATTGGTTCACATAATGGAATTGAAAAGACGATCATTGAAAAAGAAGGGATTCCTTATTATGGAATAGCGAGTGGAAAGCTTCGCCGCTATTTTGATTTAAAAAATATAAAAGACCCCTTTCTTGTTATGAAAGGGGTTATGGATGCGTATTTCCTGATTCGAAAGCTAAAACCAGATGTTATTTTCTCAAAAGGCGGCTTCGTGTCTGTGCCGGTTGTAATTGGTGCGTGGCTAAATCGTGTTCCTGTTTTTTTACACGAGTCTGATATGACGCCTGGGCTTGCAAATAAAATTGCTCTTCGCTTTGCTTCAAAAATATTTGTTACGTTTGAAGAAGCGAAAAAACATTTACCGAAAGAAAAAACAGTATTTACTGGCTCACCTGTGCGTGAAGAAGTATTGCAGGGAAGTAGAAACAAAGGACTGCAATTTTTACGATTCACTGCATCAAAACCAGTTATTACGGTTATGGGAGGCAGCTTAGGAGCACGCCGTATTAATGAAGCAGTACGCGGTGCCCTGCCAAACCTCCTGCAAACCTATCAAATTGTTCATTTGTGCGGGAAAGGCAATATGGATGAAACGCTTGAGAATACACCGGGATACAAACAGTTTGAATATGTTCACGATGAACTTCCTGATATATTAGCGGCAACTGATATCGTTATTTCTCGTGCAGGATCCAATGCGATTTTTGAATTTTTAACATTACAAAAGCCAATGTTATTAATTCCTCTTCCGAAATCTTCGAGCCGAGGAGATCAAATTTTAAACGGACAGTCTTTTGAAAAACAAGGATATGGACGCATGTTATTTGAAGAAGATATAACAGAAACGTTGCTAATTGAACATGTAGAAGAACTGTATAAAAATCGTTTGCAGTATAAAAGATCGATGCAGCAATATAGCGGACAAGAAGCTTTGCAAACGATTATTGATTATGTAACGAAAGCATGATTTCTATGAAATCATGCTTTTGGGGCTGGTTGGAAAGCTGTTAACACCTTTATTTTTTTAAGAGTATGATTACACCAGTGGAAGATATTCAGGTACTAGTAGGGAACTATAGGGAACCTGCTGTATTTCAGGTTTTTTTAGATGGATATTTTAAATCGTAACGTGTTACTTTCAAAATGGAATGAATTGTATAATTTTAGGAAAAACCTCTTAAAAAATGAATAAACTAATAGTATGATGTAGTTAATTGGAAATTAAACTAATTATAGGCATATTTCTATTTAGCAGCATGATTAGAGGGGGGAGAAAATGAAACAAGATTTGAGCAAAAAAATAGAAGCTCTAGAAACAGCAATTGATACATTGCAGGAGACGCTCTATGAGTTAAAAGCACAGCGAAGAGAAATGGACGAAGAAAGAGTTCAACAAGTAAAGGAACCTATTGAGAAGAAACAAGAAGTTAGTACTCCTGTGCAAAATGTACGACAAGAAGAAAGAGTCATTAGCCAAGAAAGTGTGAAGGAACCGGAGATAAAGCAGGTAGATATATCTGCGTTTAAGCCTGAACCATTTGACATTATAAAATTTTGTCAAACATGGCTACCACGTATTTTCGTTGCCATTATGCTGCTTGGGGTAATTTGGCTATTTAAAGCGGGAGTAGATGCAGGATTACTTACTCCAGCAATTCGTATTGTATTTGGCGTAGCATTATCAGTTGCTTTGTATTATGTAGGTGATATACAAATAAAAAAAGAACATCAAGCGTTAGGCTTAGTGTTAGCTGGAGGAAGTATTACAGGCATTGTTTTAACGACATTCGCTGCGCATTATTTGTATCATTTCTTTCCGGCAAGCATGGCATTTATATTCAATATTATTTGGATTATACTCGGTATTTATTTAGCTAAGCGATATCAATCAGAGTATCTCGCTATATTTGTATCTGTAGGAGCCTTTTTTGTACCGTTCTTATTAAATAGTACAGCACCTAATTCTTACATTTTCTTTGGATATGAAACAGTGTTAACGATGAGTTTATTATGGTATGCGTATAAAAATCGCTATCAATATTTATATATGGTATCTTACTCTGTTTCTGTACTTGTAACGTTTGTCTTTTTTGTAATTATGACCATGTTACTAGGGAATTTACAGGTACAATTAACAATTGTTTATGGATTAATTCATATTCTGCTTTTCTGGCATATGTTTATTGATCGAAGTTTTATTTATCAACCTAGAATGGCTTTATTTAGTGCCAATGCAATCTTCTTTATTCTGGCAATTATAAAAATTCCGGATTTTACAACATGGGGATTGTTAATTAGTACAATTGTACACAGTGTAATGTTTATAGCTGACTATATGAAAAATAAAAAATCGTCATTTACAGATCTTTTATTTGGTTTTGCGATGGGGTCGTTTAGTTTAACAATTTTAAATGAATTTAGTTTAGTAAATGGAGCAATTGTATTGATGTTGCAAGGTTTTTTAGGTATCGTTACTTCTGCGAAATTAAAACAAGAAATCAAGTTTTATATCAGTGCAGTTATTTATGGAATCGGTATGTTGCAAACGCTTGTGAGTCCATTTGAGACATTCATGTCAGCAGCTTTTGTAGCCCATCTCATTTTAGTTGGAACATTTTATTATGGAATGATGAAAATGAAACCAATGTTGCAACGTTTTGGGAAATATGTGTATTCGATTACGTTATATGGCTTTATGGTACTTGTATTTATTACGATTACTAGAATAGGAGAGGTTCTTTCAACAGACGGAAGTATTATCAGTGTATTTGTCTCTCTTTTATGGATGATATATGCTTTAGTTTCAGTTTGGTTTGGACGTAATAGAGGAATGAATGAAATATTATACGCTGGATTAGTTGTGTTAGTTGTAACAGTGATTAAGTTATTCTTCTTAGATTTACCAGAAGTATCAATGATGATTCGTGCAGTATTATTCTTACTTATTGGTGGGCTAGGAATTGTTATTTCTAGAATGTTTTTCTCGAAAGAAAAAGGTGAGTAGTAAAAAAAAGCGATCCATTTAGGATTGCTTTTTAAGATAGAGATAAAAGCACACTTTATGTTACAATAGCATAGATTTGACGGACGAATTCTAATTATTGAAGCGTGATAATATGGATGAGATTAGGAGTGACTACATTGGGGCTAAGTCTCTGTGAAAATATTGCTCTAGTTGTTTGTTTAGTATTGTATATTGGTAGTATTATAATATATATGGGACGGAATTTTTCACAAGAACGCAAATTAGAAAAATCAGAAATTACAGCTGAATTAGACATGTTAAATGATAAAATTGATAAAAAAGAAAAAAGGGATTCGTAAACGTCCCTTTTTTTCAATATCTTCCTGTTTGTTTTTATATGAAGGAGAGAGGTAACATGAAATTTTACATCGCTTCAACTTTTACAAATAAACACATTGTCCACATTGTAGCAGATAGACTGAAACAAGCAGGATGGATTCATACATACGATTGGACAAAAAATGAAAAAGCGACAAATCGATTAGAATTACAACGTATAGGACAAGCAGAAAAACAAGCTGTACGAGACGCAGACGTTTTTCTGCTTTTATTAGATGGTGGAAAAGGAAGTCATACCGAATTTGGAATGGCGCTTGCTTGGGAAAAGAAAATATTTGTGTATAAAGGAAACGGTTCTTTGGATACAACATTTTACCATTTGCCAGAAGTATGTATAGTCGAAGGCAGTCTAGATGGATTAGTGGAGAAAGTGTTAGAGGGTGAAGGAGCATGATTATAATTAATGATTCTGTATATGGTGAACATTATATAGATGGTGTGCTTGCGGAACTATTACAATCAAAGGCGGTGCAGCGTTTGCAGAAAATTCATCAAGGCGGCGCAAGCTTCCTTGTGAATCCAACGTGGAACGTAACACGTTATGAACATTCTGTTGGTGTTATGATTCTTGTGAGAATGCTAGGTGGTAGTGTGGAAGAACAAATTGCGGCATTGCTTCATGATGTATCTCATACAGCATTTTCTCACATTGTTGACCACGTATTAGAAGAGCAAGATGAGGATTATCATGAACAAATTTTTATGGATGTTATTGAAGCTTCAGATATTCCCTCTATTTTGGAGAGATATGGCTATGATTATAGAATGGTTGAGAAATGGGAACAATGGACGTTGTTAGAGCAACCGCTTCCGAATTTATGTGCAGATCGTGTAGACTATACGTTACGGGATTTATATACATATGGAATGATCTCAAAGCAAGAAGTGTCCTCTTTTTTAGAAGATGTAATAGTTCGTAACGGACAAATTTGTTTACAATCTGTGCAGGCAGCAGAATGGTTTACAGAAGCTTATTACAAAGAAACGATTGATTTCTTTTTGCATCCGTCGAATTCGTATGGTTATTATATATTAACAAAGGTGTTAAAAGAGGCGTTGCAAAAGAATATTTTACAGCTATCTGATTTTTTAACTGACGATGAAACGGTGTTACATCTATTACGAAGTTGTGGGGATTGTCAAATTGATAAGATGCTTCACTCTCTGCATTCGAAAGTAGTATTAGAAGAGAATGAGACCGAATACGACATTTGTTATAAGGGAGGAAAAGAACGATTAATTGACCCGCTCATTTATACAAATGGCAAGATGCAAAGGGCATCTTGCGTATCTTCATTTGTTAAACAGTGTAATGAGAAAGCGAAAAAGCAATTGAAACAAAATATATATTTAAAAATAAAGAGTGTATAAAAGGAGTTATAAATCATGCATTTAGAACAAGGATGGAAAACAAATTTCTTAACAGTTGTACAGCAAAGTGAATATAAGAAAGATGCAACTTTAGCGCAATTACTATTTGAAGACGGCGAAGAAGTAGAAGAACTTGTCGATGATTATGGATATGAAGAGATTATCAATCGTGAACATGATGAAGAATTAGCAGAGATTTTAGGTGAAGAATTATATTATGAACTTGAGCGTAACGTCTTTTTATCAACGCAGTCAAAAGAAAAATTCATCTCTTTTATAAATGGCTTAGGGTTTCAATTATTAGACTACATTGTGTTATTGGAATCAGAATTTCGTGTAGATAGTGCGATGTTTTCATCTGATACAATAAAGAAAATGGAGAAACGTTTTTCAAAATTCCCTTATGTAGAAGGTCGCCAAACAATATTTGAGCTGACATTAGAAGAAGCGATTGAATTAGTAGAGAATGTGACAGGCCTTCAGATTAAAGAAGATATGAATGTATAAAAAAAGAACGTGTCGAGCACGTTCTTTTTTTATAGAATGATTGTATGTTCTGCGTTTTTATATTGCTTTTCAATGATCGCATTTAAATGCTCAACCTTCCGGATACAAGATTGTATATGCTTCTCGACTTCTTGCAATTCTGTAAGCTGATGCGTTTCAATAGGATGGATTTGTAAGCTGAATTTTTCAAATTGAGTACTATAGGTAATTTCAGCATAGCCACTCATTATATCTGTTACATTTTGAAATAGATATTGTTTTGTTTTTTCACAATATGCTACATTTTGAAATCCGTATGATTTTAAAGCTTCGATGATTTTTGTAATTGTTACTGTATTCATTGTTTTTCCTCTTTAAGAAATTCGACTTTATCTCGCTATTTGCGGACAGTATGCCCTCCACCTAAAGACTGTGAGAAAGCCTAAAAAATTGTGAAGAATAAATACCCGCTAAAAACGATGTATGAAAATGATCATTAGTGAAGCCATATTTTGATGGTGATTTCACTGTATTAGTATAACATGAGTCTATTAAAGAAAGCGCTAACAATTTATTTTGAAGAGGAATCTTTATATGTACTTTATGAAATTAAAATAAATGAAAAATAATTGTAATAAAGAAAAAAAGTAGGGACTCTTTCGATGTTTCATCATATACATAGTTAAGTGGAGCAAAAGAAAGAGGTGAAGATGTTGAACTTTGATATTATAGGACAAAAAGCATATGTAAAAGATGGACCGCATCGAAATCAAATAGGAATCATAAAACGAACTAGCACGGAGAATGGTGCAAAATATGCGATTGTAATTGACGGCATGGATATTGATATTGAATTAAAAGATATTGTTTTAATTGATGTAGATGTTCGGCAATTTCATGATTGGTGTGAAGAGCAAGGATATTTGTAAAACAATAGATGTGTATGGCATTGAACACGCTTATAATAGCGTGTTTTTTAATGTTTACTTATATAGAAAAACACCCTGGAAATCCAGGGTGTTTTCTTTCTTATAATGCAATCTCTTCAGTTTTATCGACTGCTTCATTGTACGTATTTACATCTAACTCTCCAAGCCATTTGCTAGAAATAAGACCAGCTGTCATAGAACCGCTTACGTTTAATGCTGTACGTCCCATATCAATTAATGGTTCAACAGAGATTAATAGAGCGACAATTTCGATTGGTAAGTTCATAGTAGAAAGTACGATGAGTGCAGCAAATGTTGCTCCGCCTCCGACACCTGCAACGCCGAATGAACTAATTGCAACAACGGCGATTAACGTTAAGATAAATTGCGGTTGCAATGGATTGATACCAACAGTTGGCGCAACCATCATCGCAAGCATGGCTGGATAAATACCAGCACATCCATTTTGACCAATTGAGACACCAAAGGAAGCAGCGAAGTTTGCAATTCCTTCTGAAACACCGAGTTTTTCTTTTTGCGCTTCAATATTTAACGGCATCGTACCTGCACTTGAACGTGATGTAAATGCAAATGTTAAAACCGGGAATGCCTTTTTTAAATATTGCACTGGGTTTAAACCAGACAGAGCGATTAGTAATAAGTGAATAATAAACATAACAATAAGTGCTACATAAGATGCCAAAACAAAGTTACCAAGTTTTAAAATCGCTTGCACATCACTTCCTGAAACTGTTTTGGCCATAAGAGCAAGTACGCCGTATGGAGTGAGGCGTAAAATTAATGTGACCATACGCATGACCACTGCATATACGGCATCTAGTATATTCTTAAATTGTTCTGCTTGTTCTGGATATTTCTTTTTTACTCCTAAGAAGGCAATCCCAATAAATGCCGCAAAAATGACAACAGAAATTGTAGATGTTGGACGGGCTCCTGTTAAATCGAGAAATGGATTTGCAGGAAGTAGTTCTAATAATTTTTGCGGGATAGGTGTTTGGTCAATAGAAGTGAATTTTTCTTGTACTAATTTTAAACGAGCTGCTTCTGCACTGCCCTGCTGTAAGCCAGTTGCTTGCAAATCAAAGCCAGCACTTGCTGCAATTCCGACTGCAGCAGCAATTCCAGTTGTAAGAAGTAAAATACCGATGATAAGTCCGCTAATTTTGCCAAGATTACTAGTTAATTTTAATTTTGTAAACGCTGAAATAATGGAAACTAAAATAAGTGGCATAACGATCATTTGTAATAACTTAACATAACCGCCCCCGATTAAGTTAAACCAGTTATTAGATTGAATAATGATTTCGGAAGTTGGTTTATAAAAAAGTTGTAAAATAAGTCCAAATATAATTCCGAGTCCGAGTGCGGTAAATACACGTTTATTAAAAGAAAGGTGTTTCCGTTGCATATAATATAATACACCTACTAATAGGAGCATAATAATGACGTTTATGCTAACTAACAATGTGTTCATACTGTTTTCCTCCTTAAAATTTGTTACAATAAATATATTCAAAGAAAACCAATAAGTCAACTATGAATTTAAGCGGAGATAAAAAAAGATGGCATATATGCCATCTTAATGTCCAACTCCTGGTGTAAGAAGGAACGTCGTATAGTATGTAAATCCAATGAAGAAGACTGTTAAATATGCGCCAAATACATAAATGTACATGCGCTCTGTTAACTTTAAATAACTTAAAAGTACAAAAAATCCTGTTTGTCCTAAAAATAATAGTGCTGCCCCATACATATCCCCTAAATAAAACATCACGGAAAAAATACCAGTCCAAAAGCCAAGAACGCGAAACATGCGCTCCATCCCATTCCCCTCCCTTTGTATGAACTCAATACTCCTTTTAATTATAATGCACTATTCTAACTATTGTAAACATTTACAAAATAATAAGAAGCCAGTATAATCTGGCTTCTTAGTTTACATATGAAGATGATAATTACAAGACTTACAACCTGTTTCGAACATCGTATCATCACGTGTTAATTCCATGTTTGGGAATAGAACTTCAAAGATGCCTTTCATCATATCGACATGCATGTTACAAACTTCTTTTGGATGATGAACAGCAACTTCTTTAAATGGACAATTGTATACGTCATAGAAAATTTTAGATCCATCGGTGCTTAATTCAAATTCCGGGGATAAGCCCGCCGTTGATAAAGCTTCTTTGGCAATTTGTATTTTTTGTTCAACCGTCAATTCATTTTCGTTCCTGTTTAATCGGTTCATTTGTTGTTCCATTAATTCTTTACCAAACTTTTTACCCGTTTCATATAGAGCTTTCTCGCCAACTTCACCTAAGCTAAATAATGTATTGCAAGCAATTTGTGCTAACAATTGATAATCACGAAACGGAAATTGTAGTTGAATGACATCATCTGATAAGGCATATAATCGGCTTGGTCTGCCGCCTTTACCTGTTTTTTTTGTTTCTGATTTTAACATATTTACATCTTCTAGCTTTGAAAGATGTAAACGCGCAACATTCGGATGAATATCAAATTCGTCGGCAATTTCTTGTACGGTAACCTCCGTATGTTTTTGAGAAATATATTTATAAATATAATAGCGTGTTGGATCGGATAGTACGTTTGTAATTTTTAAAGCCTGTTCCATGAGGATCGCCACCTTTATCGGTTTATCTGAGATAACAATATTATAATATAGATAACGTTGCATAACATGTTTTTGGGCAATGATTCATTAATTGTTCATAATTTCACAAACTTATTTCGGTTTTTAATGTAACTACTCAACCATCCACTCTATTCGCAGAAAGATTGGTGCTTTTCTTTTTTTAAACGTTGCGCGTAGTAGAAATAGGCCCTGACCGCTTCTATGCATGGCCGGTCCCTCTCAGACCATTTAAAAAATGGTTTTCCGTCTTTTTCTTTCATAAAGTGGCTGAGTGAGTAGTTACTTTTTTTATTTGGAAAGTTCAAAAACATTACGATAAAAACAGGAAATTCGCTATTTTTCTTTTCATGATGACCATGATATATACATAGTGAGGAGGCGATAACAGTGAATGCTGTCGAACAGTTTGCTGACACAATTATGAAAGAAGCTTGTAGCTTGCGCGCATCAGATCTTCATATTGTGCCGCGTCACGAAGATGCTGTTGTACAATTGCGTATTGGAAAAGATTTGGTGACAAAGCATCATACTTCAAAAGAATTTTGTGAACGACTTGTATCACACTTTAAGTTTTTAGCAGCTATGGATATTGGTGAAAGGAGAAAGCCGCAAAATGGTTCATTGCAGATGAAAGTTGATGATGAGGAAGTATATTTACGCCTATCTACTTTGCCAACTGTACATCATGAAAGTCTTGTTATTCGATTACACTTACAAACTGCAGTCCCGAACCTCTCTCATCTCTCATTATTCCCAAGTTCCGCAAAAACACTTCTCTCTTTTTTACATCATTCACACGGACTAATAATTTTTACAGGTCCGACCGGCTCCGGAAAAACGACAACGATGTATGCTCTTTTAGAAGTAGCAAAGAAGGAGCAGACCCGCCGCATTGTTACACTGGAGGATCCGGTTGAAAAGAAAAAGGATGGACTATTACAAATTCAAATTAATGAAAAAGCTGGTATTACGTACGCAACAGGATTGAAAGCAATTTTACGTCATGATCCAGATATTATTTTAGTGGGAGAAATTCGTGATGAGGAAACAGCAAAGGTGGCGGTTCGAGCGAGTTTAACAGGTCATTTAGTGATGACGACATTGCATACGAATGATGCAAAGAGTGCAGTGCTACGTTTAATGGATTATGGTATAACGCTTCTAGAAATTGAACAATCGCTACTAGCGGTTGCAGCGCAGCGGTTAGTGGAATTAAAATGTCCATTTTGCAAAGGGAAATGCTCACCTCTATGCAAAAAAATGCGTCACATACGCCGAGCAAGCATTTATGAATTATTGTACGGTGATGAGTTGAAAGAAGTCATTTATGAAGCAAATGGAAAGCAAGCAGCGTACCAATATACAACACTTCAAGATGAACTAAGAAAAGGGTATGCGCTCGGGTTTATTGAAGAAGATGTTTATGTTTAAGCAAGAAAAGTGGCGTTTACATGAACAAGCATTATTGCTCCGAAGGCTTGGAGAACTTTTGGAGAAAGGATATTCTTTATTGCACGCATTAGAGTTTCTATATTTTCACTTAACCCCGCGTAAACAAATACAGCTTCAAGATGCTGCCGAAGAATTTAAAAAAGGAAGTAGTTTACATGATGTATTTGATAAACTGGCATTTCATCCTGATATTTTAAGCTATTTGTTTTATGCAGAGCGGCATGGTGACATTGCCTTTGCGTTGCAGCAAGGGAGCTCACTCCTTGACAGAAAAGATAAACATCAAAAAAATATGGTGAAGGTGCTGCGCTATCCATTCGTTCTTTCTTTGTTTTTATTAGGTATTCTCCTTGTATTTAACCTAGTTCTTCTTCCGCAGTTCACTACTTTATATCGTTCACTCCGTGGATCATCCACTTCATTTACAGACAATATTTTAATGGTTATTCAAGCACTTCCGTATGTTATGGGAGGTGTCGCTTTTGCAATTGGCGCCGTAGTTCTTATCTACGTGCTGTATGTAAAAAGGTTGCATCCAGTTACGAGAATGAACATTTGTATGAGAGTGCCTCTTATACAAATGTTTTTAAAATTAACGAACTCACACTATTTTGCAATTCAATTAAGCGGCCTTTTACAAGGCGGGCTCTCTATATTAGAAGCGCTAACGTTAATGAAGGAGCAAAAACATCATTTGTTTTTTCAATGCGAAGCGCTCAAAATACAGGAGTTATTAACGATAGGTGAACACCTGGATTCTATTATGATGACTCGTTCGTATTATGAACAGGAGCTCGCTTACATTATTAAACATGGACAAGCAAATGGCAATTTAGCAACTGAGCTTTCCGATTATAGTGACATGACAATAGAAAAAATTGAAGAGAAAATTAATCGTATGTTGTTTGTGATACAACCCCTTTTGTTTACATGTATCGGACTGGTCGTTGTGCTTATGTATTTAGCGATGATTATGCCGATGTTTCAAATGATGGATTCTATTTAGGAGGCGTGTTCTGTGAAAAATGAAAAAGGCTTTACGCTGTTAGAAATGTTGCTTGTTATGGTTGTAATTTCTGTGTTGCTACTGCTTATTATTCCAAATGTCGTAAACCAGCGTTCTTCCGTACAAGGGAAGGGATGCGATGCTTTTGTAAAGTCAGTTGAATCACAAGTACAAGGATATCAATTAGAGCATAATAAAATCCCAACGGTGGATGAATTGTATACGGGTAAGTATATTACATCGAAAACTTGTCCAAAGGGAGAAAGTATTGCAATTGATCCTACAAATGGAGAGGTTAAAGTTGTAGGAAAATCGTGAAGAAAAATGGTTTCACATTATTAGAAATGCTCCTCGTCTTAAGTGCTATTTCTATTTTAAGTGTTGTAACATATTTTAATTTTTCACCGATTTATGAAAAGCAAAAGATGAATCAGTTTATGAATCAATTTTCTCAAGATATCCTTTTCATGCAACAAGTAGCGATGAGCCGTCATAACCGTCACACATTACGGTGGTTTCCTAATCAATATTCGTATAGCATTACATCGTCAGGAGAAACCAATCCTCTTCTCGTTCGTTACTATCCATCAGATATAGAGGTGAATGTAAATACATTCCCTAATCCAATGAGTTACGGAGCGGACGGTAATATTAATAGAGGCGGAACAATTATTATTTCTTATAAATCCAAAACGTACCATGTTGTATTTCAACTTGGGAGAGGAAGATTTACGTATTATGAAGTGTGACAAAGGTTCGGTTATGTTAGAAATTCTTGTGTCTCTTAGTTTATTAATGATGGCGGTTTCGCTCTTGATTCCGCAAACGCTTCTCATTATGCAGGAAAGAAAAAATATTCAGCTTCGGTACAGAGCGCAGCTACTTTTGAAAGAAGCGGCATCTGTATATATGTATAATCATGTCGTTTCGTCAGTAATAGAAAAGCGCTATGAACATACGGTATATACAATTCAATGGAAGAGTGAAAAGGTATGCGTAATGTGGAAAGATAGTAAACAGCGTGAGAATGAACGGTGTCGTCATGTTAAAAAATAAGCAAGCTGGGTTTACGTTGTTAGAAGTTATGATATGTTTTCTATTTTTATCTGTATTTTTTCTTCTTCTCCCGCGTCTTCAAGTTCTCTTTATAGAACCCCCGTACCCTAAACAGATTACGAATTGGGAATGGAACGTTTTTTTAGAGCAAGTGCAAATTGAGTTTCGCGATGTAGAAGAAGGAAATAATGGGGAAGGAAAATTGTTTTTCAAAACAAAGGCAGGGGAACATATCACATATGTCAAATCTGGAAATAATATTGTTCGAAAAGTAAATGGGGCGGGACATGAAGTTCTATTACAAAAAGTAGAGGACATTTCTTATCAATTAACAGCTCATACATTAATGATATGTGTGCGGGATATAAACGGTAAAGTATATGATGGTGTTGTTACCCGTTATTCTGCTATTGAGGTGAAATGATGAAGTCGGAAAGTGGATTTACAATGCCGGGAACAATCATCCTCCTATTTTTACTCATGTCTTTTTTAGTATATGAGACAAATATATTTCTATTAGATCAAAAATTTTATACAGAAGCAGAAGAATTGTTTATATTAGAAGAAATAACGAGCCAAGCTGTTGCGGATGTGAAACAAGAATTAAAAGCTGAAATGGGAAAAAGAGAATTTTTTTATTTGTATGAGGCAGGAGAAGCAAAGGGAGATTACACAATTGTAGATGGGAATGCTCTTATTACTTTACAATGTATAACAAAACGAAAGCGAGCAAGTAAAGTTAGCTTTCGTTATAATACAAGTAACGAAGCGATTACGAATTGGCAAGAGGAGAGAGGATAACATGCAAACGTTATATATAACAGGTTTTATGGGAGCGGGGAAAACAACTGTTGGCAAAGCGTTAAGTAGTGCACTTCATATGCCGGTTATTGATACAGATCAGCGTATTGAAGAAAAGACAAAGAAACTGATTCGGAATATCTTTTCAGAAGAAGGAGAAGATGTATTTCGAAAGTACGAAAGTGAAGTGCTGCAATCATTACCGACAAATGATTACATTATTACAACTGGAGGAGGAATCGTTGAAAAAGCGGAGAACCGAGAATGGATGAATGAACATGGAACGGTAATTTATTTGTACTGTGATCCATATGTGATTGCCGAGCGAATTGCTGAGGATACAACAAGACCGTTATTTCAAAAAGAAAATATAGGGGCGTTTATTCAGAAATTTGAAAAGCGTCAAGCTTACTATGAAGAAGCAACAGTAAAAATCGACACGACGAATAAAAGCATTGAAGCAATTGTGCAAGAGATTCACGGGTCGATTAATAAATAAAAAAGTGGACATACTAATCTAGTAGAGGTGATAAGTATGTCTACAAATGATTATGTAAAATATGTCACACAACAATTTGTATCATATATGGATGCTCCAAAAGAGGATCGAAAACAAAAACGGCAGCAGCGCCGTGAAGAGAGAGAACCATTTTTGAATCGTTGGTTTGGGATGTTACCGTTAAGCGCTACTATTTTTTACCGTCAAATGAAGAAAATCAGAAAGAAATCGAGTTAAGTATCTTTGGAATGATATAAAACTATATAAATACAGATTAAAAAATCGACATAAAAACCCTTTTTCTTTTTAGGCGGGCGAGAGCATCTGGCCATGCATAGAAGCGGTTAGTGCCTTTTTCTACCACATGCAAGGTTTAAAACAAAAGGAGAAAGCAAGTAGCGGGCATGTTGTATTCTGCATAGCAGCTAATTATGCGTCGAAAAATTAAAATGAATTTATATAGAAAAGGATACTATGTCATAGAAATCGACAATATAACATAAAAAAGAAGTTCCGCTGCTTATAAACAGTGGAACTTCTTTTTATACATTAAACTTCAGCTTCAGTCACCTGTTTAATCTTATTGCTAATCCAAAGGAACCCAGCACCAATTCCTATTGAAATGCACCAACCAATCCCTGTCATAATGGCTTTCATTTCTCCGTATCCATCTACTCCAAATTTAGAAATCATATAGATCTTAATACAGCTAAGTACAATAAATTGTAAGCCAAAAAAGAAAGTAAAGTATTGGAAAGATGGAAAGAGGCGTGGGTCACGATATAACAATTGTGATTCCTTTCGATCATCCCCTTGCAATGCAGCATAGTCTGCTGCAAAGTACAACATGAGTGGTTGTTTAATAAAAATGGTACATATCACAACAATCCCAAGTGCAATGTGATAGTACACGTCGTTCCATAGCATCTTTTCAGCTGAACCGGAAAGTAAATCTACGCTTGTATTTACAATCATCGTAATGAGGATAAAAAAGCCAGTCATATGAAATTGCCGTTCTTTCTTAAAACAATACAATGTATAAAAAATGCCTGGCACAGAAGAAATAAGCATAGCATAATAGGCACCCATATATTGTTTGCCGAATTTCCAAATAACAAATGGAAAGATGAGATAAAAAATAATATCGTAGATCGCTTTATTGTTTTGCTTCATTGAAATCCTCCTTTGTTTGTATTTTACAATAAAGGTTCTGAATATTATACTTATTTGTAGAGTCAAGAATAAAAAATTGATAGAATGAGAATCATTATATGATTAAGACAATAACAAGTTCTTTTCTGTCAAAATGTTAGGGTAATTCCTGTTCAAATCCAAAAAAAATTATGGATTGAAAGTTTAAGTTATATTTATGAAATATAGGTAATTCGAAATGAGTTGTTGAAAAATCGACATTGTTTTACGCTTTCATTGTGATATAATAGTCGTGAATTGATAAACTTAGTAATCAATTTGTAAAAAATTGTCCATAAAAATGTTGTAGGTAAAGGAAGTTTGGTGAAATTCCAACGCGGTCCCGCCACTGTAATAGATTAGGTATCTAGTCTTAAGTCAGGTCGATTACCTACAGCTTTGTTTAGACTAACTGTTTCGAGGCAAAGGAGTTAGTCTGCAGGTCTAGTTTTGCTTACATGCCTTACTAGGCCTTTTTTATTTGGGCAGAAAGGAGACGAGGATGAAATTTACAAGAACAATGATGGGGGTATTCTTGGCAATCTTGATGTTAATAAGCATCGTTGGTTGTTCAAACAAGGAATCATCTGATAATGCCTCAAATAAGAAAGATGCAGTAAGTAAAGTAACAATTGAAGTAACGCAGAATAATGGTGAAAGTAAGGTAGAAAAAAAGACTGTTGAAATTAAGGGAAAAGAAACACTATTAGACGTGATGAAGAAAAACTTCAAAATTGAAGATAACAAAGGGTTTATCACTTCGATTAATGGAGTTAAGCAAGATACGAAAGAAAATAAGTATTGGCTGTTTGATGTTAATGGTACACCAGCAGTAAAAGGTGCAAACGAAACTGAATTAAAAAATGGTGATAAAGTGAAGTGGGATTTACATGCAGCTTCATAACCAATCTTCTAATGTTCCAATTACACACATTAAAAGTATTGCGTTAGTGGCTGTATTAACAGCATTATCAGTTACTGGAAGGATAGTATTTGCGTTTATTCCTAATGTACAACCAACAACGACATTACTTATTTTAGTAACATTGCTGATGGGAATGCGTTATGGAACTTTGCACGCTATACTTGTTATGGTAGTATCGAACTTAGTATTAGGAATGGGAATTTGGACAATTCCACAAATTATTGCGTATGTCGTCATTGTGCTCATTACCGGTTTGATTATTCGACCTATGTTTTCGAAAATCCCACATGTCATCATGGGAGTGTATGCTGGATTTACAGGTTTTTTATATGGGTTTGTCATCTCTTTATGTCAGGCACCGATTTATGGTTTGAAATATTTTTGGGCTTATTATTTGGCGGGCATACCGTTTGATTTTAATCACGCGATTGGAAATGTTGGATTTTATATGGTGCTAGCACCGATTTTATTACCATTGCTAGATAAATTATTAATTAAATATCAAAGTTCATGTTTACATGAAAAAGCAAAAAGCACAAAGGTGTGCGATTAAAGATCACATACACCTTCAATGAAGAGGGCTTATATACACGAAGGCGTGTAGATAATTTTGAAAAATATAGTTAATGTGATGTTGACTATGCTATAGATGAAGTAGTACATTGTTAGTATGAAAAATGAATAAATATTACACAATGGCGTGTACATAACAAATAGCAAAGAAGCTTTTAGAGGAAGAAATTCCTTTAAAAGCTTTTTTTATGCACTTTTTTAATTTTGATAAAGTTACTTAAGCATGTCTCTCTTGTAATGTAAGGGAATTATTAGAAGTTTTTATTTTTTTGGAGGTGTAAGTATGGATAGAGTAAGTTTTAAGACGGATATCTATATGGGGAAAGGAGCGTTAAATCGATTAAAAGAATTTAACGATAGAAGGATTTTTATTGTAACTGATCCATTTATGGTTCAATCTGGGATGATTGAACATATTGAAAAAAATTTAAATGATAGTAATACATATATTATTTTTAGTAATATTGTCCCTGATCCTCCAATTGAAGTTGTAGTTGATGGGATTAAAGAATTGAGCACATTTAATGCCGATTTAATGATTGCACTTGGAGGCGGTTCAGCTATTGATGCGGCAAAGGCGATGAAAGATTTTTCAAGACAAATTGTTAAAAAGGAAGAAATTCCGTTCATAGCAATTCCGACAACTAGTGGAACAGGATCAGAGGTTACCGCATTTTCTGTTATTACAGATAAGCAAAAGAATGTAAAATATCCAATTGTGTCAGATGCGATTATTCCAGAGGAGGCGATTTTAGACCCAGAACTAGTCGTGAGTGTTCCTAATTTTGTTACTGCCGATACAGGTATGGATGTATTGACACATGCAATTGAAGCATATGTATCAACGAAAGCAAATGATATTTCCGATGCATTGGCGGAGAAGGCCATTCGTCTTGTATTTAATTATTTAGTAAAAGCGTATAAAGATGGAAATGATCTTGAGGCAAGAGAAAAAATGCATAATGCATCATGTCTTGCAGGTATGGCATTCAATACGACATCTCTTGGTTTGAATCATGGAATCGCACATATTGCAGGAGCGAAATTTAAAATTCCGCACGGACGGATGAATACCCTTTTACTTCCATTCGTCATTGAATACAATGCGGAATTAAAGGGATTTATCGGAGGAGAGTATAGTGTTGCAGCAACTAGATATGCGGCCATTGCAAAATTGTTAGGTTTATCAGCATCTAATCCACGAGTGGGTGTACGTAGTTTAGTGAATGCAATTAAAAACATGCAAAAGCAATTAAATATGCCACTAACGTTAAAAGAATGTGGAATAGATAACAAGAAATTAGCAGAGGTAAGAGATGAAATTGCAATAGGAGCACTTCAAGATGGATGTACAGTAACAAACCCTCGTATTCCAACAAAAGATGATGTAAAAGAAATTTTGAACAAAATGTATCAATTGTAAAATATCAGAATTATTCCTAGGAGAACGTATTGACACCGTTTTCAAGTTGGATTATATTTGAGGTAACACAACGGCGTGTTACTATTGATTAGAGCGATGAGGCTTCTTAAAAATATCTATGTGTATTTTTAAGAGGCCTTTGTGTGTTTATAAGTAAATTTTATCAATTATTATATAACGATAGGATGATGACATGAGCGAACAAAATGAAAAACAACGGGTGATTCAGGAATATGTTCCTGGGAAACAAGTAACTTTAGCTCATTTAATCGCTAATCCAAATCAAGATATATACAAGAAACTAGGATTAGGTAATGAGTTAAAAGAGTCAATTGGAATTTTAACAATTACACCAAGTGAAGCTTCTATTATTGCTGCAGATATTGCTACAAAAGCTGCTGGTGTATCCATTGGTTTTGTCGATCGATTTAGTGGTTCATTAGTCATCACAGGTGATGTTTCGTCTGTAGAATCTGCTTTAAATGAAGTGTTAAATGGCTTGCAAGCAATTCTTGGATTTTCAGCTGCAAAGATTACGAGGACATAACATGAAAAAAGTTATTTTTATCGGGAAAACTGGTAGTGGGAAAACGACTCTTTGTCAACAATTACATGAACATGTAATTGAGTATAAGAAAACGCAGGCAATTGAAAATTTTGATCATGCAATCGACACACCTGGAGAGTATATTGAAAATCGACATTACTATAAAGCCTTAATTGTAACAAGTGTAGATGCGGATATAATAGGACTTGTGCATGATTGCACAGAGGAAGAAAATTACTTCCCTCCAGCATTTGGAAGTGTTTTTCCTCAGCCTATTATCGGCATAGTAACTAAGATTGATCAAGTGGAAAATCGTGATAAGATCGAACAAGCAAAAAAGCATTTAGAAACAGCAGGTGCGGAACAAATATTTGAAATATCTGCCGTGCAAAACATAGGAATAGATAAAATAAAACGACTTTTAGATGACAAAAAGTAATCGTGTAAATTCAGCTGAGATAATGAGGTGTATGCCACAATGAATAGGAAAATTGTAATAGTCGATGATGAACCTATTACAAGAATGGATATTCGTGACATGTTAGAAGAAGCGAACTACGATGTAGTAGGTGAAGCTTCAGATGGTTTTGAAGCAATTGAGTTATGTCAAAGGCATTTACCTGATTTAGTAATTATGGATATTCAAATGCCTATCTTGGATGGTTTGAAAGCGGGAAAACGAATTATTTCAGAACAGTTAGCTGGAGGGGTCATTTTATTGACGGCATTCAGTGACTCTACGAATATTGAAAAAGCAACGAATATTGGGGCTTTAGGTTATTTAGTGAAACCTCTTGATGAAAAGTCATTAGTTCCAATGATTGAAGTTAGTATTGCGAAAGGTAAGTCTGTTCGTAAGTTAGAAAATGAGTTAACAAAGGTTACGAAAAAGCTTGCAGAACGAAAAGTAGTAGAAAAAGCAAAAGGAATGTTAATGAAGGAAAATGGTTTATCTGAAGAGGAGGCATATGAAACAATTCGTAAATTAAGCATGACTAGAAGGTGTCCGATAATCGAGATTGCTAGGACAATCGTGATTTCATATGACTAGTCTACATATACAAGATTTATGTAAAAAGTATACGAATTTAACAAATGCCGAAATAAATAAAATCATAGAAGTATCACAAACTACTAGCACATTAAAAAAGTATGATGGATACGATCTATTTATTGATGTTTTATCTAGATTTTCTGATGAAGCAATGGTTGTATATCACCGTCATCCGAGAGATGGGAAATCTTTTTATAAAAAGTCTGTCGTTGGAGAGAAGGCGCTTCGAGCAAATGAGCCAGGTGTCTTACGGACGCTACAGACAGGTATATCTTCACATGAGTTAGTCGCTAAGACACAAGAAAATCAACTTGTTAGACAAACTGTTTATCCAATCAAACATAAGAAAAAAGTGATTGCAGTTCTAATAGTAGAAAAGGATATAAGTGAAGCTATAAAAGAGAACTTTGATATTGTAAAAAATCATTATGATATTGAAGATGTTTCGTCGACATTAACGGCAATGGTACGATTTAACGAATCTATTTCAAATCAGCTAGATGATGCAATTCTAGTATTTGATAAATATGGTTACGTACGTTTGAAAAATAGTATAGCAGATACTTACTATCGAAATTTAGGATATTTAGAAGATATCCAAGGTTTACATTATGATAATCTTTCTCTTGATCAAACAACTTTTGGTGATATCATGATGGAGGATGTGTCCTCATCTTGTAAAAAGGAAATACATATCGGGGCATATTATTTTTCGGTAAAAAGGAATTTCATTTATGAAAAGGATTTTCGACTCGTAGTTATTCTTCATGATTTAACGGAGATGAAAGATAAAGAGGCTGAAATTATTTCTAAATCTGTCGCAATTCGTGAAATTCATCATCGCGTGAAGAACAATTTACAGACAGTTGCTTCTCTACTTCGCATTCAAGGTAGAAGGTGTAAGAGTGATGAAGCGAAAAAAAGCTTAAATGAAAGTGTTAATCGGATATTAGCAATTGCCGCTACACATGAACTATTATCTAAACAATTAGGGGATTGTGTAGACATGGTGGAAGTTATTCAATCAATTATTTACAATATTCAAAGGTGTTTTATAGATTGTAAGAATGTTAATGTTCAAACGGATGTGCATCAAGCTATTTATATTGATAGTGATCGTACAGTAGCAATTGCTCTTATTATTAATGAGTTAATGCAAAATTCATATGAGCATGCGTTTAATGGTAATAGAAATGGTACTATTCGTGTAAATGTTATCGAAGAGCAAGGATATATTACAATAGAAGTGAATGATGATGGGACTGGATTTGATATTGCTACATGTGCGAATAGAAGTTTAGGATTAACAATTGTCCAAAGCTATGTGAAGGACAAGTTAAAAGGAAATATTCAAATGAATTCAAGTATAAACGGTACAAAAATTACAATTACATTTAAAAAATAACAGATCTACAACGTTGTAGAAAGAATTAAGCAAAGAGGCTTAAGGTTATAAATTCCAATGGTTATGGGATATTTATAACTTTAAGCCTTTTTGTTTTCTCTTATATAACGCGATGGGGGTGAAAAAATGAAAGAAACATTATTAAGTGTTGGCATTGATATTGGAACATCTACAACACAACTTGTACTATCAAAACTTCATGTCCAAAATATGGCTTCTTCTTTTTCAGTTCCACGTATTGTTATCAGTGAGAAAGAGGTTGTTTATAAAAGCGATATATGCTTCACACCTTTTCTTTCAAATAAGAAAATTGATGCCAATCAAATAAAAGCATTTGTAGAAGAACAATATGCAAAAGCAGGAATCAAAAAGGAAGAGATTCGGACTGGAGCAGTAATAATTACAGGGGAAACAGTAAGGAAAGAAAATGCAAATGATGTCCTTTTAACATTAAGTGGTTTTGCGGGTGATTTTGTCGTTGCGACAGCCGGTCCAGATTTAGAAAGTATTATTGCTGCAAAGGGAGCAGGCATACATAGTTATTCCAAGGAACATTCTACTTCCGTTGTAAATATGGACATTGGGGGTGGAACGAGTAATTTAGCATTATTTGCCCATGGAGAACTAAAGGACACTGGATGTCTAGATATTGGTGGCAGGTTAATTAAAGTACATCCATCCACTCACGAAATAACATACATATCACCAAAGCTTCAACAACTTATTATGCAAAAAGGATATGATATAGCACTTGGCCAAACGGCAATGCCAAATAAACTTAAGCCGATCATTCAAGATATGGTAAAACTGCTAGAAGAAAGTGTTGGTATTCATGAGCGAAGTCATTATTATGATGCGATTGTTACGAATAAAGGATTAAAGCTTCAAGATGAAATCTCATGCATATCATTCTCCGGAGGTGTAGCAGATTATATTTACTATGAAACAAATGAAGATGTTTTCCGCTATGGAGACATTGGAATTTTACTTGGAAAAGCAATTGCTGATTCAGCTTTGATGCACCGTTTCAATGTTGTTAAGGCGGATGAAACGATTAGAGCTACCGTAGTAGGAGCGGGATCCCATACGACAGAAGTTAGCGGAAGTACGATTACGTATACGGATGACGCATTTCCATTGAAAAATATTCCAATACTAAAGCTTTCATTTGATGATGAAAATGGTTCTGGGGAAGCAATGGCAAAAGCTATTTGCGAGAAGATAAATTGGTACAAAGTAGAAAACGATCTACAAAAAGTTGCTATTGCTTTTGAAGGAAAGAAAAATCCTTGTTTCCAAGACATTCAGGAGTATGCGAAAGGCATTGTACAAGGAATGCAGGAACTTCTGAAAAAGGAGTATCCACTCGTAGTTATTGTACGGCACGATATAGCAAAAGTACTTGGACAAACATTGTATGCATTAATGGATCGCAAAAAAGAAGTTGTATGTATTGATAGTATTCAAGTAGAAAACGGTGATTATATCGATATTGGTAAACCGATAGCAAACGGTAAAGTTTTGCCAGTAGTTATTAAAACATTAGTTTTCAATTAATTAGGAGATAGATGGAAGGAGGAGCTTTTGTGATTTTAAAAACAAAATTATTTGGTCATATGTATCAATTTACATCAATTATTGACGTATTAGCAAAAGCAAATGAAGAAAAATCCGGTGATAAATTAGCGGGACTAGCGGCTACTTCAGCAGAAGAACGTGTTGCGGCAAAAGTAGTTTTATCTAATCTGACATTAGCAGACCTACGTAACAATCCAGTTGTTCCTTATGAAAAGGATGAAGTAACACGGATTATCCAAGACCAGGTAAATGAACGTATTTATAATGAAATAAAAAATTGGACAGTCGAAGAACTACGTGAATGGATATTAAATGAAAATACAACGGAAGCAGATATTAAACGGGTTGCAAGAGGTTTAACAGCTGAAATGGTGGCAGCTGTTGCAAAAATTATGTCAAATTTAGACTTAATTTACGGTGCAAGAAAGATTCGAATTACGGCACATGCTAATACAACAATTGGACGAAAAGGTACGTTATCTGCTAGGTTACAACCGAATCATCCAACTGATGATCCAGATGGAATCATAGCGTCAGTAATGGAAGGTTTAACATTTGGAGTAGGAGATGCAGTTATAGGGTTAAACCCAGTTGATGATTCAGCGGAAAGTGTAACCCGAGTTTTAAAGAGATTTGAAGAGTTTAGAGAAAAATGGGATATTCCGACGCAAACATGTGTATTAGCACACGTAACAACACAGATGGAAGCAATTCGAAATGGTGCTCCAAGCGGTTTGATTTTCCAATCCATTGCGGGGTCACAAAAAGGAAATGAAGCGTTCGGTTTTAATGCAGCGACAATCGAAGAAGCGCGTCAATTAGCATTAAAAGAAGGAGTAACAGCAGGACCAAACGTAATGTATTTTGAAACAGGACAAGGCTCTGAATTATCTTCAGAAGCACATCACGGAGTAGATCAAGTAACAATGGAAGCACGTTGTTATGGGTTTGCGAAAAAATATGATCCATTTTTAGTTAATACAGTAGTTGGTTTTATTGGCCCTGAGTTTTTATATGACTCTAAACAGGTTATTCGGGCAGGTCTTGAGGACCATTTTATGGGTAAATTAACCGGAATCCCTATGGGTTGTGATGCTTGCTATACGAATCATATGAAGGCTGATCAAAATGATATTGAAAATTTAGCTGTTTTACTATCAACTGCAGGATGTAATTTCTTTATGGGAATTCCTCATGGAGACGATATTATGTTGAATTATCAATGTACAGGTCATCATGATATAGCGACTTTACGTGAATTATTAGGATTACGCCCAATTAGAGAATTTGAGCAATGGATGGAAAAGATGGGCTTTATTGAAAATGGGAAACTAACGAAAAAAGCTGGAGATGCATCTGTATTTTTAAAATAAAGGAAGGAGGAAGAGTTAATGGTGAATGAAAAAGATTTGAAGTTTATGATTGAAAATATTTTATCTGAGATGATAGGGGATAAAAAAGATGAAGCTATTGAAGGCATTACCGAACAAGTAGCAGATGAACTTCAAGTGAGTGATGAATATTTAGCAGATATCACAAAAATTGATATTAAGAAACAACTTTTAGTTCCAGATCCTGAGGATCGAGAAGGGTATTTAAAAATGAAGGAAAAAACGTCAGCCCGTATTGGAATTTGGCGTGCTGGACCTCGCTATAAAACAACTACTTCATTACGTTTCCGTGCAGATCATGCAACTGCACAAGATGCAGTATTTTCTTATGTATCGGAAGATTTTGTAAAAGAAATGGAACTTATAAGTGTAAATACACTCTGTCAGGATAAGGATGAATATTTAACAAGACCTGATTTGGGACGGCAATTTCCAAAAGACGCAATTGATAAGATAAAGCTAAATGCAACAAAAGGTGCAAAAGTACAAATTGTTGTTGGTGATGGATTAAGTTCAGCTGCAATTGAAGCGAATCTTCGTGATATTTTACCGGCAATAAAGCAAGGACTAACGATGTATGGTATTGAGCTTGGTGAAATTATCTTCGTCAAACATTGTCGTGTACCATCAATGGATGTTATCGGTGAAGCAACGGAAGCGGACGTAGTGTGCTTATTAGTAGGTGAACGTCCAGGACTTGTAACAGCTGAATCTATGAGTGCTTACATTGCATATAAACCAACAGTAGGGATGCCAGAAGCAAGACGCACGGTAATCTCCAATATTCATCAAGGTGGTACACCTCCAGTAGAAGCAGGAGCACACATTGCAGAGCTTATTAAAACAATGATTGATAAGAAAGCATCAGGTATTGATTTAAAGCTATAAGAATGGAGGGCAATTTATGAAGAACGAGCCAATTCGCGCAACCGTTTTAAGTATTAAATTAATTTCGAACGTAAGTCCTGATATGGCAGAAAAGCTTAAGCTCAAGTCTCACCAAAAAAGTTTAGGAATTATTACCGCAGATATTGATGATGTGACATATACCGCTTTAGATGAAGCTACTAAATCAGCAGAGGTAGATGTTGTATATGCAAAGAGTATGTTTGCGGGATCTGCTAATGCCTCTACGAAACTTGCAGGTGAAGTAATTGGTATTTTGGCTGGGCCAAGTCCAGCAGAAGTAAAAAGTGGATTAAATGCAGTTGTTGATTTCATGGAGAGCGGTGCTCATTTTGTTAGTGCAAATGACGATGATTCTATTACTTACTTTGCACATTGTGTTTCACGTACAGGTACTTATTTATCAGAGGTAGCCAATGTCAAAGAAGGTGAAGCAATTGCCTATTTAATTGCACCTCCTCTTGAAGCGATGTATGCCCTAGATGCAGCATTAAAAGCAGCGGATGTAAGTATAGGAGCTTTCTTTGGTCCTCCTTCTGAAACGAATTTTGGCGGGGCATTATTAACAGGTAGCCAATCTGCTTGCAAAGCAGCATGTGATGCCTTTGCAACAGCAGTACAATATGTAGCTGATAATCCAACGAGCTATTAAGGTGTTGATAATAGATGGAAAATCAAGCGTTAGGTCTCATTGAAGTTCGCGGATATTTAGGTGCAGTTCAAGCCGCTGACACAGCATTGAAAGCAGCAAATGTCACATTGATACGCTGTGAAGTAATAAAAGGTGGGCTTGTTACTGTTCAATTAACAGGAGATGTTGGCGCAATTCAAGCTGCTGTGGAAGCAGGGGAAGAAGCTGCTAAAAAACTGGGCGTACTAATAACGAGCCATGTAATTGCACGATTACATGAAGAATTACACAAAATGATTAAAGACGAGCCTACTAGTTATATAGAAGAGCAAATACAAGAGGTTGTTGATTCGTATCAAAAAATAGAAGAAGCACAGGAGAATGAAAGTGTGCAAGTACCTAATACTAGCGAAATAGCAGTAGTTTCCGAGAGAAAGGTACCATCTTTTCAACAAATGAAGTTAGTTGAATTAAGAAAACTTGCTTACAAGCTAGATATATCTAATATACCAAAAAGCCAAATAAAGTATGCAAAAAAAGAACAGTTGATTGACGCAATTCAACAATGTAATAGGGGGGAGGATAAATAATGGAGATATATGATAAAGATTTAAGATCTATCCAAGAAGTACGTCATTTGGTCAAAAAAGCAAAAAGTGCACAGCAAAAATTAGCGACTATGTCGCAAGAGAACATTAATACAATTGTGAAAGCTATCGCAGATGCTGGTTATAAACATCGAGAAAAATTAGCGAAAATGGCGAATGAGGAAACAGGTTTTGGTCGTTGGCAAGATAAGATTCTCAAAAATAGTTTTGCATCAAAGCATGTTTACGAATCAGTGAAAGACATGAGAACAGTAGGAATTATAAGTGATGATAAAGAGACGAAGATCATGGAGGTAGCTGTTCCTGTTGGAGTAATAGCGGGATTAATTCCATCAACAAATCCAACATCAACAGTGCTGTATAAAGCAATAATTTCACTGAAAGCAGGCAATAGTATTGTGTTTTCACCTCATCCTAATGCATTAAAGTGTATTTTAGAAACGGTGAAAATAATTAATGAAGCTGCGAAACAAGTTGGTTGTCCTGATGGAGCAATTAGCTGTATGACTGTTCCAACAGTTCAAGGAACGAACGAATTAATGAAGCATAAAGATACTAATCTCATTTTAGCTACAGGTGGGACTCCAATGGTTAAAGCGGCGTATTCATCTGGAACACCAGCCATTGGTGTGGGCCCGGGCAATGGCCCAGCTTTCATTGAAAAGAGTGCAAATATTCCTTTGGCTGTCAAACGAATTTTAGATTCTAAAACGTTTGATAACGGAACAATTTGTGCATCTGAACAATCCATTGTTGTGGAAGAATGCAGCAAACAAGTTGTTATGGAAGAGTTAAAGAAACAAGGTGCTTACTTCCTATCTAAAGAAGAAAGTGAAAAATTATCGGAATTTATTATGCGTGCGAATGGTTCGATGAATCCTCAAATTGTCGGAAAAAGTGTGGAACACATTGCGTCATTAGCAAAGTTAAATATACCTACAAGTGCAAGAGTTTTAATTGCAGAAGAAACTCATGTTGGAAGCAATGTTCCTTATTCTCGAGAAAAATTAGCACCAATTCTAGCATTTTATACAGAAAAAGATTGGGAATCTGCATGTGATCGCTGCATTGAAATTTTACATAATGAAGGTGCAGGGCATACGCTTATCATTCATTCTGAGAATGAAGAAGTAATTCGTGAATTTGCGTTAAAAAAACCAGTATCTCGTCTACTAGTGAATACGTCCGGAGCATTAGGAGGAATTGGTGCAACGACAAATTTAGTTCCAGCGTTAACACTCGGTTGCGGAGCAGTAGGTGGAAGTTCGACATCGGATAATATTGGACCGGAAAATTTATTTAATGTAAGAAGAATTGCATATGGTGTAAGAGAGTTAGAGGATCTGCAAGAGAATACACCTATTCTAGAAGAAAAAACAACAAACTTAAATGAAAATGAAGAGCTTATTAACATGATTGTGCAACGTATTTTAGAAAAGATTAATTAATTTTATTATAAAAACATTTAATTAGGAGGAATTATATTATGGCAAACGCAAATGCATTAGGAATGGTAGAAACTAAAGGGTTAGTAGGAGCAATTGAAGCAGCAGATGCAATGGTAAAAGCAGCAAACGTTACATTAATTGGTAAAGAACAAGTAGGTGCTGGATTGGTAACTGTTATGGTTCGAGGTGATGTTGGTGCAGTAAAAGCTGCAACAGATGCAGGTGCAGCAGCAGCTGAGCGTGTAGGAGAGTTATTATCAGTTCATGTAATTCCAAGACCACATTCAGAAGTAGATGCGATTTTACCGAAAACAGCAGAATAATGAGAGTTAGGATGCAGATGGAAAACCATCTGCATCCCTCTTATCTAACTTGAAATTTAGTTTGATAATTTCATCGTAACCAAAAGCTTGGCACCACTTATTAAGGGATGTGAAAGTGTGGCTGTTATTACGGAAAGTTACTTAAGAAAGCACTTTAAAGATCAAAATCTGAAAGAAATTGATGTATATGAAGTTCAGAAAGGAGTTATTTTGACACCTTCTGCTAAAAGTTTTTTATCCGACCATCATATTAAACTTTCTTATGCTAAAGAAAAGAGGCAAGAAGAGAAAGATGATGAAGTAAAGGAAACACCTAAAGAGAAGAAAATGCGTTATCAGACCATTTATGGTGGTTCATTAGATGAAAAGCCAGAACATATGACACAATTGTACGGTAATTTATTAGTTTTTAAAGATCATCCTCGGATTATTTTTCGTGGGAAACTTGATTCACTAGAAGCGAAGATTTTAGAAGCGCAAATTTTAGCGACGAAACAAAGTCTTCCAAAGCTTGCAAAGGATTTAGAGGAGATTTTGATGTTTGTTCGAAACTTAGTTCGATGTGAAGTATTAGGGGAAACGGTAGAAGAGTTTTTTTTGTTAAATATGACACAGAAAGAATTACGTGAACAATCGCATCATCCGAAAAAATACTTTGGTCTGGATCATTTTCAACCTAGCTATGAAATGGGAGAAGCAGTTATTATGTTAAATTCGCTCCGAACACTTACTCGAGAGACAGAATTACTTGGTTATGAAGCATTTAAAAATAATTATGGGGCGATTGAACGCGAAGATATTATTCGTGCACTTAATCGTTTATCGTCTCTTTTTTGGATTCTGATGTTTAAAGTTCGGACAAATAAATACAAATAAAACAGGAGGAAGCAATGAACAATCAATTAATGGATAGTCTCGTAGATGAAATATTAAAACGTGTACAAAAAGAAACATGTATTGAAATTGAAGCTTCTGGCCGACACGTGCACTTAAGTAGAACTACAATTGATTTATTATTCGGTTCTGGATACAAGTTAACTAAATTAAGAGATTTATCTCAACCTGGACAATATGTATGTAGAGAGCGTGTAACATTAATTGGTCCAAAAGGAGTTATTCATAATGTAGTGGTATTAGGACCAGAACGAAAACAGACACAAGTTGAAATATCACAAACAGATGCAGTTTCGTTAGGAATTAAAGCTCCTATTAAAGAAAGCGGACAACTTGACGGAACACCAGGTATTGTTCTTTCGACAGGGAAAAATGTTGTACATCTTAATCATGGTGTTATTGTAGCGAAACGTCACATTCATATGACCCCAGAAGACGCAAAGAAAAATAATGTTGTAAATGGTGAAATAGTTCAAGTAAAGGTATTTGGAAAACGTCCATTAATTTTTGATGATGTTGTCATACGGGTTAGTTCATCATATGAGACGTATATGCACATTGATTATGATGAGGCAAATGCTTGTGGTTTTGTTAAAGGTACGATCGGAAAGATTATAAAAAAAAGTACCTAGGAGTGTGAAAAGATGAACGTGGAAGCATTAGTTGAAGTTATTACGAAAGAAGTGTATAACCGTCTTCAAAATATACCAGTTGCAAAGAGAGCAGAGCCCCTAAAAACAGCAGTGTTTGTTGCAACAGAAGTTTATCCACAACTTGAAGGCATTTTAGCACATGAATACACTATTCAATACTTTGATGATTCGGTAATGGATTGTGATGTCGTTGTTATTCCTAAAATGTGTATTCAATTGTTAGGGAATCTTGCTAACGGCTTAAGTAGTAGTCCTCGGGAACGATTTATTTTAACAATGCTTTTAAAAGGAAAGAACGTGATTGCCTTAGATGATGGTCTTGTCTATAAAAAATATAAACAAACAGCTAATGCTCATTTATTCAAAATGTATGAAGAATATCAAGCGAAAGTAGAAAGTTTTGGTATAAAGATTATTCATGACACACAGCTATTGCAGTCGTGTTGTGAGAAAAAAGTAGTACATAATGTACAAGTTACAAATAGCCAAATGAACGTTGAAACTCAACTTCAAACGGAAGCAGCGGTGATCTCCAAAAAAGTAATTACAGAAGCCGATTTGAAAAAATTTCATTTACGAAACGTGAAGGAAATTATCGTGACACCAAATAGTATTATTACGCCATTAGCAAAAGATTATATTCGTATGCAACAGATGCATGTACAAAGGGCTTGATGGAGGGACACTATGATTATTGGAGAGGTTGTTGGAAGTCTTTGGGCAACTAGGAAAGATGAAAAGTTAAACGGTTGGAAGTTTTTGGTGATAAAACCTCTTTCGCATAATAAAACGCGAGATACTGATATATTTGTTGCTGCAGATAATGCTGGTGCTGGAATTGGTGATACCGTACTTGTCAGCCAAGGAAGTGCTGCCCGGGCGTCTGTTGAAAATCAAGATGTTCCTGTTGACGCAGTAATTGTAGGAATTATTGATTCTATTGAGGTTAATGATGAATAGTTCTATCGGTGTATTGGAACTAAGGAGTATAAGTAAAGGATACGAACTAGCTGATAAAATGCTTAAGCAGTCCTCAGTTGAAATGCATGTTTTACGTCCTATTTGTCCAGGGAAATTTTTAATTATTATAAGTGGTGAAGCTGAAGATGTAAATGAAGCGATGGGTAAAGCAGTGAATGAAGCAAAGGGGTTTTTAGTAGATACATTTTTACTACATGGAGTACATGAAGAGATTTTACTTGGCTTAAAAAATCGATATCCTCAACAAGAGACGCATGCTGTTGGAATATTTGAAGCATCAAATGTATCAGCAGGAATTTTTTCGATAAATAAGGCGTTAAAAGAAGCGACTATATCATTAAAAAGAATGACACTAGGCATGGGGATTGGCGGTAAGTTTGTGGCGATTTTTACAGGTACCGTTAGTGATGTAGAACAAGGTATGAAAATAGCTGTTTTATCTATTGATAAGAAACGTGTTGTTCACTATACAGTCATTCCTTCGCCAAGTGAGTTGATGAAAAAATATTTATAAGAAGAACGGAGGGGAACAAATGAGCATTAATGAGATTATTATTTATTTAATGGTTATTTTTATGATACTTGGAGCTATTGATAAGTGTATTGGTAATAAATTTGGACTCGGCGAGCAGTTTGATGAAGGGATAATGGCGATGGGATCATTAACCTTGGCGATGGTCGGTATCATTTCATTATCACCTGTACTTGCAAAGATATTAAGCCCAATTGTTGTTCCAGTATTTAGTGCTTTGGGAGCAGATCCATCTATGTTTGCGACAAGTTTATTAGCTAATGATATGGGTGGGTATTCATTAGCATTAGAATTAGCCAAAGACCCAGATGCTGGAATGTTTGCAGGAGTTATTTTAGGTTCTATGTTAGGCCCAACAATTGTATTTACTATTCCTGTCGCATTAGGAATTATTCAAAAAGAAGATCATAAGTTTTTAGCAACAGGTGTTTTATCAGGCATTATTACTATTCCTTTAGGTTGTTTTATTGGTGGACTGGTTGCAGGATATTCTGTGTCAATGATTCTATCAAACTTAGTGCCAATTATTATTTTTGCTGTGTTAATCGTGTTAGGACTTTGGAAATTCCCGGATGGAATGGTTAAAGGATTTACAATTTTCGGGAAGTTTATCGTCATTCTGGCAACACTTGGTTTAGTGTGTGGGATTGTGAAACAGTTAACAAATATAACAATTATTCCTGGTCTTGCACCGATCAATGAAGGAATTGAAATCGTTGGAAATATCGCGATTGTATTAGCAGGTGCTTTCTGTATGGTATTTGTAATTACGAAAGTATTTAAGAAACCATTAATGAGACTTGGAAAAATGCTTGGAATGAATGAAATTGCAGCAGCTGGTATGGTTGCTACACTTGCAAATAATATTCCGATGTTCGGCATGATGAAGGATATGGATGCTAGAGGAAAAGTAATTAATGTCGCGTTTGCTGTATCGGCAAGTTTTGTCTTTGGTGACCATTTAGGATTTGTAGCTGGTGTAGCAAAAGACATGATTTTTCCAATGATAGTTGGAAAGTTTGTTGGGGGTATTTCAGCTGTGTTTGTAGCGATCTTTATGTCAAAAAGATTGCTTGAAAATAAAAAAGATGCTAATCAACAAAAGGAGGCTATGTAAGTCATGAATACATTGGATAAACAAGTTATTGAAGATCTTGTTCGTAAAATCATTGCAGAGAAAATAGGAAATACGCCTCAAAATGAAATGTTTAGTCGTCGTGACGAAAGTGGAGTAATATCTGTACAATTACCAACGGTTAAAGTAGCTGAAACAGACCGTTTAAATACAGGTAAACAAGAGGATATAGTTTACTGTAAAGACATTTTTTCTTTAGAAGAAAGTCCACGTTTAGGCTGCGGTATAATGGAAATGAAAGAAACGACATTTGATTGGACCTTGAACTACGATGAAATTGATTATGTAATTGAAGGTAAACTAGAAGTAATAATTGATGGCCGGAAAGTAAGTGCACAAGCAGGTGAAATTATTCTCATTCCGAAGGGAACAAAAATTCAATTTTCTGTACCTGAATATGCTCGTTTTATGTACGTTACATATCCAGCGGATTGGGCATCACAAGCATAGAACTAGAGCACATTAATGTGAGATAAAATAAGAATTTGGGAGGCATAATATAATCATTATGCCTTTTTTTCATAGAGTGACTGAGTAGTTACTTTATTTCAAGATAAAAATTTTTTTGGTTACCTTAATAGTAAGAATTAATCTTTCTATTATATTATATTGAATTATCATGCTTAATTGGTGTATTATTAATAATAAGCAATTAAAACGCTTTCATTTTTAGATTTGTTCACAAAATTGTCTAAAATACACTTTAATACAGTGGCAATATTGTTTTATAATGGAACTAATCATCTATACATGCATACATTAATTGTGAAATAAATAACATTCTTAGTTTATATAAATGTAAACGCTATCAAAGGAGAGGTGATACAAATGAGTAAATTTTTCTTCGATCAAAACCCTGCAACAGTTGAAGATGGAAAATTAATAGAATATGCAGAAACAATTTATGGAAAAGGCGGACGTTCCGTATTAGAGAATTTAATTTTAAAGGCATCTATTCGACTGCGCGATCGTTATCCTGAAAAGTCAGATGAGCAGATTTCTTTCCTTGTGAATCAAGGACTGCGTGATATGTTTCAAAAATATATGTAAGGAGAGGCAAATGCCTCTCCTTATTTTTTGTATAAGGGAAATGTTGATTGCGAAAACTAATGTCGAAGTATATACGAGTGGGGTGAACAAAATGAGTAACGGAGCTGGCGGTTCAAAGAAGAATAGAGAAACAGATGCAAATCATGTAAGTGCAAAAGATAGAGAATATCAAAAGAGAATGACAAAGATTCATCAGCAAGAACATAACGATGGCCGGAAATATAATGGGAAAATTTAAAATGAACTTTTACTTTCTAACATAAAAAAGCTCCTTGTAGAAGGAGTTTTTTTATGCGAGAAAATGGTTTGCTGTCACATAAAAGAGTCCGCCGTTTATAATTTGGATCGTAATGCGCGGCTCGTATTGTTCTTGCAAAGCTCGTTTTTCTATCTCATAGCTTTCTGGTAATTCATTACTTTCCTCATAAAAGCGGTTTAGGAGTTGTAAATCGTGATTCCAACGAATTTTTGCTTCTTCAGCCCATGAATGATCGTCGGAAGTAATGATACGTTTCATTGCTTCTTCAATTCTAGTTAGCCCGCTTTGTGGTTTAATAATCGGCGTTAATGTAAAACAAAAATCAGGAATTTTTGGTGTGAGACGAAGTGCTGCCAATGCTTCATGAAAATTGGTAATCATCGTACCGGAAATAAGATGAATACCGATTGAGTACAACATATCTTTTTTTCGATCACATTGATAGGAGACTTTTATATTGACGCCAAGCCAAGGATGGAGCGGAGTGCTTGTTTTTCCATTTGAATGTACATCTTCAAATAAACGAATGTAAGCACCTAATTCTTTTGTTGTTTGAAAAATTTGATGTAGGCGCGGAGAACCGTAGTGAATGAACTCGCCTTCTTGCTCCTCGTGTTTTGTATCAGTAATGAATGTAAGGCGCATTGGATTTGGTATGCCGCCTGTTTTTTCAAGATAATGCCAGTAAAATGGACGGTTCATAAGTAGTTTGTCCATTTCAATTGTTAATTGAACATCCAATAAATGAGGAAAACGCTGCACAATTTCGCAGTCGTTTGCCTCGAAAAAACAATGCAAATAATGATGGATTTCATGTTGCTGCATAGCCATGCACCTCAGCTTCATTTCGTTTGGCAAATTCAATAATAGATGTTAAATTTTCCATTTTAATTCGGATTTCGCCTTCGCTTTTGGAATGAGCAAAAATATCGTGAATGTGTGCATCGATATTCTTCATATTAATTCTTGTTAAAATTTCATCTAAATCACCAATGACACGCTCAAATAAGTCAATTTTCTCATAAAGCAGTTTTAAAATATGCTCTTCTACTGTATGTTTCGTTGCCAAATTATAAATGTGAACATCATGCTTTTGTCCGAGACGATGAATCCGGCCGATTCTTTGTTCAAGGCGCATCGGATTCCAAGGAAGGTCGTAGTTGATCATGTAATTACAAAATTGTAGATTTATCCCTTCACCGCCTGCTTCTGTCGCAATTAATACTTGGGCATGGTTTTGAAACAATTCTTTCATCCAATCTTTTTTTCCACGTTTAAACCCGCCGCGAAATGGTACAGATGAAATGCCGTGCTGTTTTAAAAACCATTGTAAATACATTTGAGAAGCACGGTATTCTGTAAAAATGACAACTTTATCATTAATTTCTTTAATGATTTCTAATGCTTTATTTGCTTTTGAATTAGCGGAAATACCATTGATTTTTTCCATTAACACATCTATGTATGGATCCACTGTATATTGCTCATTTTCTTTTTGCCGCTTTTCTACATGTTTTTTGAGTGAGAAATAGACAGCTTCGCGGCTACTGCACGCTTCACGCTTTAATGTTAAAGCAGAAAATGCTGAGGTACATGCATCTTGTCTTTTCCACCCTTCAATTGCATCGTATAAAGCCTTTTCCTGTTCATTGAAGTCGACAAAGAGCGTATGAACGTGCCTTTTTGGCCACTCGATGCCAGTGTCGTGCCGTCGATTCCGTACCATTACTTTATTAATGAGTTGTTTTAAATGTTCATCTGTTTCAGTAGTGCGATTTTTGGAAGCATAATATTCTTCAAAATTAGATTGGTTGCCGAGATGACCGGGCTTTAATAATGAGACAAGATTAAATATTTCATCAATACGATTTTGAACAGGTGTTGCGGTAAGTAATAAGCAAAATTTTTTCTTTAATAGTTGCGCAAATTCATAGTTTTTCGTTTTGTTGTTTTTTAGTTTATGCGCTTCATCAATAATAATGAGATCATATTCTAAATTTAAAACGATATCACGGTGCGGAGAGCGCTTCGCGGTATCGATAGACGAAACAATAACGTCAGCTTGCTCCCAAGAGTAACTTTTTCGCTGCATGGCGGCTGGAATGAAAAATTTTGTATTTAATTCATATGCCCATTGGGAAACGAGAGATGCAGGTACAAGAATGAGCACTTTTTTCACAAGTCCGCGCACCATATATTCTTTTAAAATAAGTCCGGCTTCAATTGTTTTTCCAAGGCCAACTTCATCTGCTAAGATTGCTTTTCCGTTCATTTGTTCAATAACGGTTTGCGCTACTTCTAGTTGATGTGGAAGCGGCGTGAAATTAGGTAAATGTTTAGGCGCCTGTAGCCCGTCAAATGTGGGAGTGAGAAGGGACTGTTCAGTTTGATATGCGAGATGAAATAGTTCCCAATTTGTCCACGGACCATCTTCTTCTATTCGTTTTAAGAAGTTTTCTTGCCAAGAACGTTCTATTGAAATTTCGACATTCATGGATAATATCTCACCTTCTATAAATTCTAAATTATTTTTTTAGCTAGAATATTGATGAAACTACTCGAAAAATGTTAGGATAATGGTGTGAAATGTGTGGAATCTTTCGTATTTTATCCAAGAAAGTACTTTTTTATTTACGCTTTCATAAAAAAATAGCATGAGATTCCGTATATCCCATCTTTTTAAATTTGAAAATGTTTAGAAATGGGAAGTCAACTTTTATTAATTTGTCATAGAAAGTGCAAGGGGGAGAGAACATGATTACGTTACAACGTACACCGCTATTTGATGTATACGCGAAGTATGGTGGGAAAACAATTGACTTTGGTGGTTGGGAACTGCCAGTTCAATTTTCAAGCATTAAAGAAGAGCATGAAGCTGTTCGTACAGAAGCAGGTCTTTTTGATGTTTCTCACATGGGAGAAGTAGAAGTAAAAGGTGCAGATAGTTTAGCATTTTTACAACGTGTAGTTACAAATGATGTTTCTATCTTAAAGGTAGGCGGAGCACAATATACGGCAATGTGCTACGAAGATGGTGGTACGGTAGATGATTTATTAATCTACAAACGCGGAGAAGAAGACTATTTATTAGTAATCAATGCATCAAATATTGAAAAAGATTATGAGTGGTTAGCTTCTCATGTAAGCGGTGATGTGCAAGTAGTCAACGTTTCTAGTGAAATTGCACAACTTGCAATTCAAGGACCAAAAGCAGAGGGCATTTTACAAAAAGTTGTCTCAGAAGATTTAAAAGAAATTAAGTTCTTTAAATTTAAAGACCATGTTCTTGTGGACGATGTAGAAGCGCTTGTATCTCGTACTGGTTATACAGGTGAAGATGGATTTGAAATTTACTGTAAGAGCGAAGAGGCTGCAAAGATTTGGGAGAAACTTCTTGAAGTAGGCGAAGAAGACGGCTTAAAACCATGTGGTTTAGGAGCGCGTGATACACTGCGTTTTGAAGCTGCACTTCCTCTTTATGGTCAAGAGTTATCAAAAGATATTACACCAATTGAAACTGGAATTGGCTTTGCAGTAAAAACAAATAAAGAAATGGATTTCTTTGGAAAAGAAACGCTAAAGGAACAAAAAGAAAACGGTGCACCTCGTAAATTAGTCGGCATCGAAGTAATTGAACGTGGTATCCCGCGCACGCATTACCCAGTATATGTGGGCGAAGAAAAAATCGGGGAAGTTACAAGTGGTACACAATCTCCAACGTTAAAGAAAAATATTGGTTTAGCGTTAATTGATGTAAAATATGCAGCAGTTGATACAGAAATTGAAATTGAAATTCGTAATAAACGCGTCAAAGCAGTTGTTGTTCCAACACCATTTTACAAACGTTCAAAGTAACGGGGAGAGGGGTAAATTTCATGTTGCATCGTTATCTTCCAATGACAGAAGAAGACAAAAAAGAAATGTTACAAACAATCGGCGTTCAAACGATCGATGAGTTATTTTCTGATATTCCAGAAAGCGTTCGTTTTCAAGGAGATTTAAATATAAAACAGGCAAAATCAGAACCAGAACTTTTAAAAGAACTGTCTGAGCTTGCTAGTAAAAATGCAAACTTAAAAGACTATGCTTCCTTCTTAGGAGCAGGTGTATATGATCATTATGCACCAGTAATTGTAGATCATGTTCTTTCTCGTTCAGAATTTTATACAGCTTATACACCATACCAACCAGAAATTTCACAAGGGGAATTACAAGCGATCTTTGAATTCCAAACTATGATTTGTGAACTAACAGGTATGGACGTAGCAAACTCTTCTATGTATGACGGAGGTACAGCGTTAGCAGAAGCGGCAATGCTAGCGGCAGGTCATACTCGTAAAAAGAAAATTCTTGTTTCTAAAGCAGTTCATCCAGAATCAAGAGCAGTTCTTGAAACATATGCAAAAGGTCAACACCTTGAGGTTGTTGAAATTGATTATAAAGATGGTGTAACAGATTTAGACGTATTACAAAGTGAAGTAGATGATACAGTAGCTTGCGTAATCGTTCAATATCCAAACTTCTTCGGACAAGTGGAGAAATTAGCTGATATTGAGAAAATCACTCATCAGCAAAAATCATTATTCATCGTTTCTTCAAATCCACTATCACTAGGTGCATTAACATCACCAGGGAAATTTGGTGCTGATATTGTCATTGGTGATGCACAACCATTTGGTATCCCAACGCAGTTTGGCGGCCCACACTGCGGTTATTTTGCTTCAACAAAAGCGTTTATGCGTAAAATTCCAGGACGCCTTGTTGGACAAACAGTGGATTCTGAAGGACAACGTGGTTTCGTATTAACACTGCAAGCACGTGAGCAACATATTCGTCGTGATAAAGCGACATCTAATATTTGTTCAAACCAAGCATTAAATGCATTAGCAGCTTCTGTTGCCATGACAGCACTTGGAAAGCAAGGTGTGAAGGAAATGGCACGTCAAAACGTTTCTAAAGCACAATATGCAAAACGTCAACTTGAGGCAAAAGGCTTTACAGTAACATTTGCTGGACCGTTCTTCAATGAATTTGTTGTAGATTGCAAACGTCCAGTACAAGAAGTAAACGATGCATTATTATCAAAAAATATTATCGGTGGTTACGACTTAGGCCGTGATTATAAAGAATTAACAAATCATATGCTTCTAGCGGTAACAGAACTTCGCACAAAAGAAGAAATCGACACACTTGTAAACGGAATGGGGGCTATCCAATGAAGAATCAAGACCAAGCACTTATTTTTGAAATGAGTAGAGAAGGACGCGTAGGATATAGCTTACCCCAATTAGATGTAGAAGAAGTAAAATTAGAAGATGTGTTTGGGAGCGAGTATATTCGCATTGAAGATGCAGAGCTTCCTGAAGTATCAGAACTTGATATTATGCGCCATTACACAGCGCTTTCAAACCGTAACCACGGTGTTGATTCTGGGTTTTATCCATTAGGATCTTGTACGATGAAGTACAACCCAAAAATTAATGAAAATGTAGCACGTTTCCCTGGCCTTGCGCATATTCATCCGCTTCAAGATGAAAAGACAGTGCAAGGTGCAATGGAGTTAATGTATGACTTACAAGAGCACTTAAAAGAAATTACAGGTATGGATACTGTTACACTTCAACCGGCAGCAGGAGCGCACGGTGAATGGACAGGATTAATGTTAATTCGTGCGTATCATGAAGCAAACGGTGACTATAACCGTACAAAAGTTATCGTTCCTGACTCTGCGCACGGAACAAACCCAGCTTCTGCAACAGTAGCAGGATTTGAGACGATTACAGTACAATCAAATGAAAATGGTCTTGTTGATTTAGAAGACTTAAAGCGCGTTGTGAACGAAGAAACAGCAGCGCTTATGTTAACAAATCCAAATACACTTGGACTATTTGAAGAGAACATTTTAGAAATGGCAGAAATCGTCCATAATGCAGGCGGTAAATTGTACTATGACGGTGCAAACTTAAATGCGGTATTAAGTCAAGCACGCCCAGGAGATATGGGATTTGACGTTGTGCATTTAAACCTTCATAAAACATTTACAGGTCCGCATGGCGGCGGTGGTCCAGGTTCTGGTCCAGTAGGTGTAAAAGAAGATTTAATTCCATTTTTACCAAAGCCGATTTTAGAGAAAACAGAAAGCGGCTACCACTTTAATTACGATCGTCCACAAGCAATCGGACGCGTGAAACCGTTCTATGGCAACTTCGGTATTAACGTTCGTGCATATACGTATATCCGTTCAATGGGTCCAGATGGACTTCGTGCTGTAACAGAATATGCAGTATTAAATGCGAACTATATGATGAGAAGATTAGCGCCATTTTACGATCTTCCATTTGATAGACATTGTAAGCATGAGTTTGTTTTATCTGGTCGTCGTCAAAAGAAACTTGGCGTACGTACGCTTGATATCGCAAAACGTTTGCTTGATTTCGGCTACCATCCACCAACAATTTACTTCCCATTAAATGTGGAAGAATGTATTATGATTGAGCCGACAGAAACAGAATCAAAAGAAACATTAGATGGATTTATCGATACGATGATTCAAATCGCAAAAGAGGTAGAAGAAAATCCAGAAGTGGTTCAAGAAGCACCGCATACAACAGTAATTAAGCGTCTTGATGAAACAATGGCAGCACGTAAGCCGATTTTACGCTATCAAAAACCATCTATGGTACAAGTTTAATAATCAATAATAATTTGTAGAGAACTCGCTATATGCGGGTTCTTTTTTCATATTGTCGAAGAAGGTGTCATTACCTAAAAAAGATGTTACAAAATTGCAGGTTTTATGTAAGATTGGAGAATTATCATACTTTCTCAACATTTTTGTTGAAAAAGTCCCTTTGATAATAGTGTGTATTTTTGTTAGAATTTTATTGAAATTAAAGTAAATGAGAAGCAAAAATGTCAATTTTTCATACATATGTGAAGAAATGAACAAGGGGATGGGAAAGATGGGCTATAAACGTTGCAGGATGGTGTATCATTTAGAAAATGGTGATATGATTAAAGATATTAAAGAATTTTATTACCAAGATACAGAAAAAATGTTAGAAAGAGTGAAGCATCACGTATTAGATAATAAGAGTGTAACTGCAATTGATAGTAAAGGAACACTGATTCCAATTGCTTGTCATGACATTGTGAAAGTTGAGTTAGATCATTTACAGGAAACTTAGTCTTGAGTCATAGGGGATAATTCGTTACAATAAATGAGTAATTAGAGAGGAGTTTATTATGGGTAGTAAAAGTCATTTCTATATGTTTATTGTTGCATTTTTACTTGTTGCAGCTTTAACGGTATATTTGGTTATTGATAGCCATTGGTACAATACAGTACATCCAGCATTTCTTATTTTTATGTATGTCGGGATTGCGATTGTGAGCTTTGGTATGAGAGACGAGATGTTAAATCGCTTTGAGAAGTGATACATATATGAAAGACCAACAGGAAATTGTTGGTCTTTTTTTGTTGCCAAAATAGAGAAGTGTGTATATACTGTGTATATAAGATATGTACAGTATATACACAGTGGAGGGGAATATGAATATTATTATTTCAAACTCTTCACCAGATCCTATTTATGAACAAATTAGTAAACAGCTTCGGCAGCTAATTTTAAATGGGAATTTAAAAGGTGGAGAGCAATTACCGTCTATCCGTAGTTTAGCGAAAGAATTACAGATTAGTGTGATTACGACGAAACGAGCATATGAAGAACTTGAAAGAGAAGGGTATATTGAGACAGTTGCTGGAAAAGGGACGTATGTTTCTGTGCAAAATAATGAGCTCATACGAGAACAAAGGTTGCGATTGTTAGAAAGTAGAGCGGAAGAAGTAGTCAATGAAAGTAAACTTCTTCAGCTGTCTCTTGAAGAATTGCAGCAGATGATTGCGTTTTTATATAAGGGGGAATAAGACACATGCTAGAATTAAAAAATGTTTGCAAAGATTATCAAGGTTTTTCAGTCCGAAATGTAAATTTTACACTGCCACGTGGATATATTATGGGGTTTATTGGACCAAACGGATCTGGAAAAAGTACAACAATCAAAATGATTATGAATTTAGTAAAACGAAATAGTGGTGAAATTCATATTTTTGGTAAGGACAATCAAAAATATGAAAAAGAAGTAAAACAAAATATCGGCTTTGTGTACGATGAAAATCATTACTATGAAGATTTAACATGTGAACAAATGAAGCGTATTATCGCACCGTTATATAAAAAGTGGGATGAAGAACAATATGAATCTTATATGGAACGATTACAAGTTCCGAAAAATAAAAAGATTAAACAATTATCAAAAGGAATGAAAATGAAATATGCCATTGCTATGGCGCTGTCACATCATGCCGAGCTTATTATTATGGATGAACCAACAGCAGGTTTAGATCCAGTTGTCCGAAGTGAGTTGCTGGATATATTGCAAGAAGTTGTGATGGAAGAAGAAATATCCGTGTTATTTTCTACACATATTACAACTGATCTAGAACGCATTGCCGATTATATTACATTTATCAATGAAGGTGAAATCGTCTTTACTGGAGAGAAAGACGAACTACTGGAGAATTACATAATCGTAAAAGGAAGCAACGATTTGTTAGACGAAGAAGGAAAAGAATTGTTTAGTGGTTTAAGAAAAAATAAATATGGGTTTGAAGGATTGGCGAGAGATAAACAGGCAGTTGTAGAGTGGTTTGGTCAAGAAGTTGTGTTAGAAAAGCCGACGTTTGATGATATTATCGTGTATACGGCGAAGGGGAGAAAGAGAAATGCGTCAGCTTGTGTTTAAGGACTTGTATTTTCTGCGTGCCATGTGGATATTTTGTTTGGGGTTTTCGGCTTTCTTGTTTATAACGAATCCATCAGATTCAAGCATTTTTTCTGTAAGCTGTTTAATATCAGTAATAGTATCAATTCTGTTGTCTGTAGGAGCGGATGAAAAGAATGGCAGTGAAAAAATCATTGCTAGTTTACCGATAGAACGAAAGGATATTATTATAGCGAGATATATGACTTTTATTATAATTGCGATTATAGCGATTGTACTAACAACAACGGTCGTTTGGATCATGAGAGGAATGACTGTAATTGAAGACATTCGAGTATACCATCCTTATTTCTATATTGAACTTAAGTGGTATTCAGTGCTAAGAGGTATTATCGTTCCTTTTATATACATTGCATTATATTTGCCAATCTATTATGGAGCTGGGTCAAAAATTATCCGTAGTTTATTTGCAATAGGACTAATTATACCTACGACGCTTATACCGTTATTTGTTATAGATGGAGGAGAAAATCGTGTGGAGGATTCATTTGGTGATTGGATCATGAATCTGTCACATGTAGGCATATGCATGATGGGGATAGTTGGGTTGGCAGTTATGTATATTGCCTCTATGTTTATTGCAATTAAATTATATGAAAAAAGAGATATATAAAGGGGAGAAGGGATTATGGGGCAGTTAGTTTGGAAGGATTTTTTCTTACAACGAAAAGTTTTTTTTCTTTATCTTATATTGCCAATTTATTGTGCATTAAAACAATCTGTTGACCCGTTTCAGATTGCGGTCGTTTGTTTTGCTACTTGTAGCTTATTGATATTTGTACCATTACAGGTTGAAGATAAAAATGAAGCAGATAAATTATTAATTAGTTTTCCATTTGTTAGAAAAGATATTGTCATTGCGAAATATATATCGACAATTCTCTTTATTGGATGCGGGTTAATTGCTACTTTAATTATTGCTATTTTACCTAAATTTTTGTTAGGTAAAGCTATAAATATTCCATGGTATGCAATTTTTATAGGTGTTTTTCTCTCGGCTCTTTATGCAATTATGCTACTTCCTTTGAAGTATGGAGGGAGTAAACAAATAGTTACTATTTTTAATGTGGCTGTTATGTTTCCACTAATAGGATTGTTAGGACTTATGTGTAATGTTCTTGGTGAGGAAAGGCTTATGTTAATGTTTTTTTACTCTTCAAATCTTATGTTTATCATAAGTATGTTAAGTATTGGAGTATGTATCGCGTATTTTGTTTCTATGTTGTTTTCTATTTCGTTTTTTCAAGATAGGGAATTTTAAAAGACTAAGTAACAAATAAAACAGAATGATTATGAAGAAAGACTTTTGTTTTGTGGTGAACGGCATTCAGCGAAGTGAGAGATATAATTAGAAAAAAAGAAAGTCATACGTTATAAAAGGTGCCTCATTACGAGACACCTTCTTTATTGCAACAAACTATGCATAACAACTTTATAAACCGACACCATACTTGGTGAGTAAACAGGTACGTTATATGTATGTAAGATGAAACTAAAAAACAGAGCAAACGTAATAAAGATGAAAAATAGCAGTAAAATTTGCTTGTGGACAGAAATTTGCATATCATCAGCTCCTTTTTTCGTAGTATGTCCAAAGGAGGAAATGATATGAAAAAAAGACAGTTACTTCTTAGTTTGAAGAACTGTCTTTTGAAAAGAGCTTTTTCCAGAGTTTTACGATACTCCAAATGATAATAACGATAATAGAGGCAATAATGGACCAAATTACAGAAAGGGCCTCAAGAGCCATGTTAGGCAAAAACGTGAGGATTGCAAATGCTTTATGAAATAACCATTCTGCAATATGGAATATAGATTGCAATAAGAATGCAATGGCAATTACGATTCCTGTCATAATTTGTGTACTTCTTTTTTTCCACACTGCATTCACCTCGTTAACTCATTAATTTTAAACCAACTGCCCCGCATAAGATACAGCTTAAAAAGGCAAGGCGACGCCAATCAGCGGATTCACGGAAGAGGAGAATACCAAGTAGTGCACTTCCAGCAGTTCCGATTCCAGTCCAAATTGCGTAAGCTGTTCCCATGGGCAGTGTATCCATAGCGAGAGATAAGAAGAAGAAACTTACACCGAAGTTGCCGATTAACATAAGTTTTGGCATCCAGCCTTTTTTTTCATTGGCTATCTTCATAAAGATAACACCAGTGACTTCACAAATACCAGCAATAATCAAATATACCCATGCCATTTTATGCAGCCTCCTTCTGTTCTTGTTCACCTGTTACTCGTTTTAAGCCGATAACACCTACGAAAATTAATCCGATAAATAAGATTTTTGTTATTGAAAAAGGTTCACCAAATACAAAAATTTCTGTTAGGACAATACCTCCAGCTCCAATTCCTGTGAACACAGCATATACAGTTCCAACAGGCAGCTTCGCATAAGCTTTAAATAAAAGAAAAAAGCTTATTGCAATTGCAAGTACAACCCCAATCCATTCTAGTGGTGTTGTCGCATGTTTTAAGCCAATTACCCATACAATTTCAATGATTCCTGCGATAACAACATAAATCCATTCCATCATTCATTCTCCTTCCTACCAGTCGTTAGGTTTAGGGCGAGAAAATGACGTATTGCGTGTGCAATCCGTCAGCTTGACAATCCGCGCCAAAATACTTTCCAAGATGCGTGTAATCGATTTTCAAATGGTTGTATTCCAGCAAATAAAAATTCAACCATTAATCCGTCCATTAAACATAAATAAGCTGCAACAGCTTCTGTTACTTCAATGCTACAAAGTTCATTCTTTTCTTGTGCCTGTTCAAATATAGGTACTAAAAGCTGTCCGATGCTTTCAATGTGTGCATTTGCTTTTTCGACAATTTGCTCGCGAAAGGAAAATGGTGGAAAATACGAAGTGCGTAACCAAAACATTGCCTCAATACTTTCTTGAAAACGATGGCTATAATCTTTAAGAAGATGAAATAAAAAGTCTCCAAAGGGAGTTTCTTCTGAATTCTTCACATACTGTTTAAAGAATTCAAGATCCTTTTGTAAAGATTCTTCTAAGCAAATAAAATAAAGCTCTTCTTTTCCTTTAAAGTGTGCATATATTGACGGCTTCTTAATGCCAACCTCCCCGGCAATATTTGCTAGTGAAGTTCCTTCATAGCCATAGCGTGCAAAGTGTGAAAGTGCTACAGATTTAATACGGTTTGCTGTCATGTTCATCCCCTACCTACCGTTCGTTAGTTAAAATATAGAATAATACACGGGTGTTGTCAAGAAGGATAAACATACAAAAGTGATAAAAGCTCCAGTAATAGGAACTTTTATCCCGCTATTCGTGGGCAGTAATACTCCTGCCTCAAAATGCAGCAAAAGCATTGTCCAGTTCCAGTGGCTAGAATGTTCGGTGGCTTCGCTTCTTCCTGCGAGGTAAAAAACACCTCTACGTCAGAAGCTCTATCCCCCTGATTAAAGTTTCACTTTATACTGTTCCTCGTTCAATGAGACGAAATGGTAACTCTTCAGAAGTCCCTATAATTTGTTCCTGTTGTACTTGTTCATAAAATAAGGAAAAAGCATGGCTTCCCATTGCTAAGCCAGGATTTTCAATTGTTGTGATCTCTAACGCTTCAGAAATAGGATGGTTATCAAATCCTAAGATTGCTAAATCCTCTGGTACTCGCAGTCCTTGTTTTTTTGCTTCAGTTAATAATCCAGAAGCAACTTGATCGCTTGCAGCAAAAAGAGCAGTAGGGCGATTTTTCATCGTTAGTATGCTTTGGATGACATTTGCACCGTCTTGAATCGTGTAGCATTGATAAAACTGCCAGTCTGTTTGTGAACGTTTACCATATGCGTGTAGAGTATCAAAGAACGCTTGCTCACGCTGCTGTGTGCTCACGCTATTTTTGCGTGCTAGACAAAATCCAATGCGCTCATGTCCGTTTTGTAATAAATATTCTGTTCCAATCCGAAATCCGTCGTAATGATTAACATAGACAGAAGATATAAGCGGATGCAGCAGTTTTTCACACGAAATGATAGGCGCAAATTTTGCGAAAGGTTCAATGACTTCCCATGAGCTTGACCGGGAACAAATAATCATGCCATCAAATTGTTTCATTTTCATCATTTCAAGAACACGCATTTCTTCAATGCTATCGTAGTTTGTTTGACAGAGAGTAATACGGTATCCGGCTTCAAGTGCTTTCGTTCCAATCCCTTCAATAATTGTACTAAAGTACGGCAGATTAATAAAAGGAAGCACAACGCCAATTGTATGTGTTTTTCCTTTTAGAAGATGAACAGCATTTACATTTTTGGCGTAATTCAATTCTTTAACAGTTTCTAAGACGCGTTTTCGCTTTTCTTCACTGACATATGGATGCTCATTTAAGACGCGTGAAACAGTGGTAACAGAGACTCCAGCCGTTTTCGCGATTTGTTTTATATTTACCATATGTTTCACCTCTATTTCTATTATACAAGAAAAGGATCAAAGAAATCTTGTGAAACTCTTGACATGAAAAGCGTTTCATATTCTATCTTGTTAATATCGCTTTTGTTATTCGCGTAACGATTCAATTCGGCGTGAGAATAGCAAAAGCGTGTTTGTCAAATTGTGTGAGATAAAAGGGGAAAGTTTTCAAAGGTAGAACAGTAAGAAAAAGAGAATATGAACATAACATACGAAAGCCTGAAAAGAGAATGTTAGGAAAGGGCGGATACAAGTTGAAAAAACGGATGATATGTTTCGTATTTTCGAGTATGGTGTTAAGTGCATGTTCTTTTCAGCAAACAATGGTCGAAGAAAAAAAGTTTGCAGCAGATTTAGAGGCAAGTGAGGATATGATGTCTGATCCAATGCCGGTACAGTCTGTAAAAAACGTTCTTCCTTTTTCTTTTTACACACCATCATTTTTACCATATGAATCAACAGATAATCCAAAAGCAGTAGTTCGAAAAATGGGAGATAAGCGGATTGCTCTTGATATTAAATATGAACGGCAAGAAAAAGGCATGCGGGATTATATTGAATTAACAGTTGCGAACTTTTCGTATAATTTTCCTTTTATCGTAGAACAAAATCGTTTTCAAGAGAAAGTAAAACTTGCAAATGGTATAACAGCCTATTTTAAAAATAATAACGAAGAAATAGACGGAGAAGATATGGCGACTCTCACATGGAAAGAAAAGAATGTAGAGTATCAGTTGCTTTACCGAAATGTTCGTGATCAAGATAGTGAAGATGTTAAACAAAATTTAGTATATATTGCAAGTAAAATGCAATAGCTAGCTTGTCTTGCACAAGCTAGCTATTTATTATGAGTTTTTCTTTTTCACTTTACCAGACCAAGTTTTAAAGCCGCCTTGTAATTGATAAAATTCTTTATAGCCGTGTTTCTTTAAGAATTGTGCTGCACGGCCTGTTCGGAAACCGTTTTGGCAATACATATAAATCGGTTGATCAGTACGAAGTTCTTTGTAACGAAGACGTATTTGTGAAATCGGAATATTACGCGCTCCTAAAATGTGACCAGCATTATATTCGTCCGTTTCACGAATATCAATCAGCTGCGCCTTACGGTAACCAGCACGAAATTCTTCTTCTGAAAGTGTTTTAATTAATTTTTTTTGATAGAAATACATCCATACAGAATAGCCGATGATTCCTGCAGCTATGGCTAGTAAAATAATAACGTTTGTTGACACGATTATATCGCTCCCTTTTTCTTATCCTACTTTTCATATTATAATGCCCACATGTATTTATGCAACAAGTTCATTTTATATTAGAAGAAATTTCGTATTCTTTCACAAATTTTGTCGAATTTGATAGACTAGAGAATGTGAGAAAAATTAGTTATATGAGGTGTGGGATGGAAAAGGAAAAATGGTGTTATATAAATTCTGGTAAATGCTCTCCAGCGTTTAATATGGCGTTAGATGAATGTTTGTTAAATTGGCAAAGTGAAAAGAAAATGCCGCCAACAATTCGTTTTTATGAGTGGGAAGTTCCGACGTTAACAGTCGGTTATTTTCAACGTGTTTCAAAAGAAATTGATATGGATGCAGTAAATAGAAATGGTTTTGGCTTTGTACGTCGTCAAACGGGCGGGCGCGGCGTTCTTCATGATAATGAATTAACGTATAGTGTCATTGTGTCTGAAGAGCATCCAAACATGCCAAAAACAGTGACAGAGGCATATCGCGTTATTTCACAGGGATTGTTAGATGGATTCCAAGCATTAGGTTTAGAAGCTTATTTCGCAGTACCAAAAACAGCTGAGGAGCGCGACAATTTAAAAAATCCACGTTCAGCAGTTTGTTTTGATGCTCCGTCATGGTATGAAATTGTTGTAGAAGGGCGCAAAATTGCTGGGAGTGCACAAACTAGACAAAAAGGTGTTATTTTACAGCACGGTTCCATTCCGTTAGAAATCGACTTAGACATGCTGTATGATCTGTTCTTGTTTCCAAATGAACGTGTGAAAGAACGCATGAAAAAAATGTTCTCCTCAAAAGCAATTGCAATTAATGATTTAACAGATCGTACTTTTACGATTCAACAACTGATCGATGCATTCCATATTGGATTTGAAAAAGGGTTAAATGTGGAACTAGTACCGTATGAGTTAACAGAAGAACAACTTCATGAAGTGCAAACATTAGCGAAAGAAAAATATGAAAGTGATGAATGGAATTACAAAAAATAAGGAGATGGATACCCATCTCCTTATTTTTCTATGAATGCGAGCTCTCTAGCAAGGAAAGCAGCGCTATATTATTTATAATAAGTTTAATACTTTTTCCACGTTAATGCCTTTTTGTTTCAGTAAACGCAAACGGTTTACAGCGTCCATAATTTCTGCATCGAATGCTACCGATATTCCTTGTTTGTGTAGCTCATTTTTTAAGTTCTCGATAGAATCGTCAACATCCATGCCAAGTTCGTAATCTTGACATACATCTACAGCTTGTTTTACAAGACGAACATATTTTTCTTGTAATTCAGAATTTGGTTGATTTGTCACAGATTGTTTAGCTGAAGGTGTTGGCTCTACTGGAGTTGACACCGTTACTACTTTTTGTGCTGCAGTTGGTGCAACTACTTCTTTTTGTACAGGTTTTGGTGTTGCTTTCACTACAGGTTCTGGACGCACTGGCTTTGGAATTGGTGCCTCTGCAGGCGCAACATTTACAACTGGTTTTGTTACAGGTGTCGTTTCTTTTGAAGTTTCAACTACTGTTTCTTTCTTCGGCGCTGACGTTTCGACAACGGATAGCGGATTTTCATCCAATTCTACCGTTTCTTCTTTTGTTCCTTTGCTCCACATCACGCGTTCGATTTGCAGGGAAACATTGTTTTTGTTCATGGCGCTTAATGTCACTTTCCCAACTTCAGCATTGCCAGTAAAATCGACAATTTTATAAATAACACTCTTGTTCCAATCTACATTTCCGCTCAAAAATAATTCTTCGTTACATTTCGGTGTTAAGCCCTCGATTTTAATTTCTGCGTTTACACCGTTTTCACTATATACCATAATTAGCGAAGCATTTACATCCTCGTCGGCTAACATTAGTTCACGTACCATTTTGCCGGTGCGTACTTGCGTTTTCTTCTTCAGTGACATCAAATTTCCCCTCTCAAAAATTTAGTAACAATAAAAATCCATATAACGAAAAATAATTGCTCACGAAGAAATATGATACCGATAATAAAAGCATCACGTCAACAATTTACTTTAATTATTTTGCATTTTTCTTTTTTTGTTTATGAAATTTTTTAATTTGTAAAATTAGACAGGAGAAAAACAGCCCTAAAAAGAGCTGTTAAAATTTTGAAGTTTTATACAAGAATTTATATGAAACGTAAAAGAAAAGGGTTAATAGTGCACCTAGCCAAATCGGTAAGTTATAGGATAGATAACTTTGTTTTTTAAAATAAATACTAAAAAAAACAGATGAACAAAATGGAATCGAAAAAGCTAAGCCAAATGTAATTCTTTGTTTCCAATTCATTGTTTGATTAAATGAATCTCGTTTTAACAAATATAAAATAACAAAAATGCCAGCAGTAATCATAATGATTGATAATAAAGTTCCTGGAATACTAAACGGTACACCAGAAGGATGGTTTTGTTTTTTAGCAAAAGAAAATCCTAATGCACCTATAGTATCTATTCCAAACTGGATTGCAAGCAATAAACTAATCATGAAACCAGTAAAAGAAAATTTCTCTAACATTGTTTGGCGAGGTAATGCGCTAACTAATTCGTCACAATAATTTTGTAGATTACTCCCAAAAACATCGTAAGCATTTTTCCCATCTTCTTGCGCCTCAAGAAGATGATCTAAAATTTCTAGTAATAGCTCTTCTACTTGCTGCTCTGGAACGTCAGCTAATCGAAGGTATACAAGCATATCCCCATAAGCTGCTTCATTTTCCACTGTTAATAACTCACGCTTTTTATTATTGAGTTCAACCATGTCTTTCGCCTTCATCCATTTCACTCTCCCTTTAACAAACCATTTACCGTGCTTGATACCATATCCCAGCTTTTTTTAAATTCCTCCAGTTGTTCAAAGCCTTTTTTTGTGACGTGATAATATTTGCGCTTTGGTCCAAGGCTGGAGGCTTTCAATGTGCCTTCAATGAGTTTTTCTTTTTGCATACGTAACAAAAGAGGATAGATACTCCCTTCACTTACGAATGTAAAGCCGTGTTGATGTAATTTCGTACTGAGTTCGTACCCATACACTTCTTCTTGCGAAATGATATATAAAATACATCCTTCAAGCACACCTTTTAGCATTTGACTGTGCATTACTTTACCACCTCCTGGTAACTTGCCTTGCAAGGTAGTTGTTGTTTGAATTATAGCACCCAGTAACTTGCCTTGCAAGTTACTGGGTTGGGAAGTCATAAAAAAGTAATCCAGCAGCGTTATCCAAATACAAAGCACGATACCGAATTGGAAAATATCTTTATCCAAAAGATGAACCGACGAGATTAGAAGAAACAATGAGAGGTTAGATTTATCAATATTTTACATAAAAGAACTTACATAAATAACGCAGGTTCTTTAATGTGTTGCGGAAAATGAGGTTGTTTATCCCCTTGTCACAATATCCTTTCTGTTGTATCATTTTATTGATTGCTTAGTACGGAATTTATAAACTGAATTGGATGGAGGAAAACGATGCCTACTCCTAGTATGGAAGATTATATCGAACAAATTTATTTGCTAATTGAAGAAAAGGGATATGCCCGTGTATCTGATATTGCTGAAGCGCTTAATGTACATCCATCCTCTGTAACAAAAATGGTTCAAAAACTTGATAAAGATGAATATCTTATTTATGAAAAATATAGAGGGCTTGTATTAACAACTAAAGGGAAAAAAATTGGTAAGCGCCTTGTTTATCGTCATGAATTGTTAGAACAGTTTATGCGTATTATTGGTGTGGATGAAAGTAAGATTTATAATGATGTAGAAGGAATTGAACATCATTTAAGCTGGGAAGCCATCGATCGTATTGGCGATTTAGTGCAGTATTTTGAGCAAGATGAAGGGCGCATTGAGAAGCTTCGTGGCGTTCAAAAGACAAATGAAGAACAAACGCAGTAAGAAACGATAAAAAAGAAAGACCACACTTCTTAAAAAGAAGCGCGGTCTTTCTTTTTACCTTTTTCCCCTTCAATAACTGTTAAATGGGATTGCTTTCTCTTTCGTTTTAGGAAGGAAGTTTTTCCTTTCTTTCCTTTCGTATCGGAAGCACTTTTCTTTAACATATTATTGCTTAGGGGTGTTACATTTTGTTTTCCATATTTTCGGTTCGATTGTTTCGCAGCACGTTTGTAGGAAGACTGTGAGTTATTAGCTGAACTGCTCGAACTTGTAAGCATCTTATAAAGTAAATAAAAGACACCAACAACAATGAGCATGATCAAAATTTTTCTTACAACTCCCATTGGGTCTTCAATTGTGAATGATACAAGGCTAAATATTGCCAATCCAACAATTACAACAAATAGGGCGAACATAAATGAGCGACCGTTCATAAGGAACACCTCCTAAAAAGAAAGATATTTTAATTAGTTTATTAACGAAAGGCTAAGGAATTGAATAACATTACGAAAAAGTTATTATTGTTTTCCTTCTAGATGCAGTAGTTCTTCAAATGATGCAATGGCTACTTCTACTTGATCATCTGTCGGTTCTTTCGTTGTTAACAGCTGAAGCCATAGGCCAGGATATCCTAGTGCACGGAGCACTGGAACGCCTCGTAAGCTGTTTGTAAATTGCAACACTTCAAATGAAATGCTTAGCACTACAGGGATAAGTAAAATACGATTTAAAACGCGAACCCAAAGAGGATCAGTTGGAACGAGAAAATATACAAACATTCCGATAATAACAGTAAATAAAATAAAACTGCTGCCGCACCGATAATGGAGACGGGTTTGTTTTTGTACGTTTTTTACTGTTAATGGAAGATTGTTCTCATAGGCATTAATTACTTTATGTTCCGCTCCGTGATATTGAAACACACGTTTAATAAGTGGAGTCAATGAAACAAAGTAAATGTAACTAAGCAATAGCATAAGTTTAATAACGCTTTCAACAATGATTTGCCCTGCGTGAGATGGAAAAACAGGTCTTGTTAGTTCTGCTAAAAGTGCAGGAACTGCCGTAAAAATCACTTTTCCAAAGATAAATGATAAAACACCGACTGCTGCAACGCTAAGTATCATCGTTAACTTTGACTGTTCTTCTTTTTTGTGTGCGAATTGTGCATCCTCTGAAGGATCTACATCAAAGCGTTCTGAAGCAAAATTTAAATGCTTTGCTCCGTTTGCACTCGCATCAATAATTGCTGCGATTCCGCGTAGGAAAGGAATTTTTTTAAACATAGATGATACTTTATTACGAACGCGAGGTAATCGATAAAATTCGATAGATTTATCTTTACGACGAATTGCTGTAACAGTATATTCTCTACCGCCAAACATAACTCCTTCTACTACCGCTTGACCGCCGTAGATTTGTTTTGTCTCTTCTGCCATGTCAACACCAACCTGTATTTGTTTCTCTCTTATCAGAAGAGAGGTAATGACTCTAGGTGATGTCATTATATTGTATGACATCACTACAGTTTCCTTTATTTTATCGACAAAAGTGCACTTCTGACAAGGAAAATCGGCAGGTTAAGCGGACATTTTCTATTCTTTTTATAGACAAATTTCGCAGTATTTAAACATGCTTTAAATAAGTTTCGGACATACTAGTAGGCGGAGGTGTAGATGTGAAACAAGAACAATCTGTCACGGAAAAAATTGTCCAAATTGGTGTGTTTGGAGGTTTGTTTTGGGGAGCCGTCTGGTATTTTCTTCATATTTTTTCTTTTACTGTCCCAGGACCTAATTATTTGTTACTTCCGTTTGCGCTTGGAGATTGGAAAGAAGGGGTATGGGGAAATATAGCTGGTATTATATGTATGGGGATACTTTCAGTTGTTGTGGCGTTTATATATAAAGCAGTTTTGAGTAAGTTTGAAGGTCTAATTTCAGGTATTATATATGGGCTTGTATGGTGGGGATTATTATTCTTTGTAATTCCACCTGTTGCACCAGTTATAAAAAGCATGATGGAAATGCCTAAGGAAACGATTGTAACGACAGCATGTATTTTTATTTTATATGGCGTTTTTATTGGCTACTCCGTTTCGTTTGAAGTGAATAACAATGCTAGTGCAACAGATGAGGAAAAGACAAACTATTCAAATAAGTGAGGGGTGTGATAGAATATTATATATAAGTCCAACTTGACTTTCCGACACACAATTCGCTGCCATGCAAAGCAAAAAGTAACCTGCTACTTTCTCTCTTTGTTTGAATATCGCATGTGGCAGAAAACGGAACTGACCGCTTCTACGCATGAATAGACACTCTCGACCATCTAAAAAGAAAAGGGTTTTATGTCAGGTTTTTAATTTGGATTTATATATATTTTTTATTAAGGAGTTAGATATATGGAGAAGTTGCTCCTCGTTAACGGTCCCAATTTAAACCGTCTCGGTGTACGAGAGGTTAATGTATATGGTACGGGGACGTTAGCGTCGTTAGAAACAGATATGAAGCAACAAGCAGAGAGTTTGGGAGTAGAGTTAGAGTGTTTCCAATCTAATCATGAAGGTGCCATTATTGATATCATTCATGAGGCAGAGGGTACATATAGAGGGATTATTCTAAATCCAGGAGCATTTACGCATTATAGTTATGCAATTCGTGATGCAATTGCAAGTGTTTCGATTCCTGTTATTGAAGTACATATTTCAAATATTCATCAACGCGAATCGTTTCGCCACGTATCTGTTACGGCGCCGGTCACAGCGGGACAGATTGTAGGATTCGGTTTGTATGGCTATCATTTAGCGTTACTTGCATTAGTGGAGAAAATTCGGGAGGCGTAATTCATGGAAAAACTTACAAAATTAAGAAGTGCATTTGGGGAAGCGGGTATTGATGGTATTTTATTAACGAATCAACATAGTCGTAGATATATGACAAACTTTACAGGTACAGCAGGCGTTGTATTAATTTCAAGTGAACGCGCTTTATTCATTACAGATTTCCGTTACGTTGAACAAGCGCAAAAACAAGCGGTTGGTTATGAAATCGTACAGCATACAGGTACGATTATTGAAGAAGTTGCAAAACAAGTAAAAGACTTAGGAATTCAAAAGCTTGGTTTTGAGCAAGATACACTTACATACAGTTCTTATACGGCGTATAAAGGAGAAGTGAATGCAGAATTTGTTGCAACTTCTGGTATTGTAGAAAAGTTACGCTTGATTAAGACTGATTCAGAGATTAAGATATTAAAGGAAGCTGCACAGATTGCAGATGCTGCCTTTGAGCATATTCTATCATTTATTCGCCCGGGAGTATCTGAGATTGAAGTGTCAAATGAACTTGAATTTTTCATGAGAAAGCAAGGAGCAACTTCTTCTTCGTTTGATATTATCGTTGCTTCGGGACTTCGTTCAGCATTGCCGCACGGCGTGGCATCTGAAAAATTGATAGAAAAGGGAGATTTTGTGACATTAGACTTCGGTGCTTACTATAAAGGATATTGTTCCGATATTACTCGTACAATTGCAGTAGGTGAGCCGTCTGATAAGTTAAAGGAAATTTATAATATCGTATTAGAAGCGCAATTGCGTGGTGTAAACGGTATTAAAGCTGGTTTAACTGGTCGTGAAGCAGATGCGCTAACACGTGACTACATAACTGAAAAAGGATATGGTGAATATTTCGGGCATTCTACAGGTCATGGAATTGGTCTTGAAATTCATGAAGCACCAAGCTTATCTTTCCGCTCTGAAACGGTACTTGAGCCAGGAATGGCAGTCACTGTAGAACCGGGAATTTATATTCCAAATGTCGGCGGAGTTCGCATTGAGGATGATATTATAGTAACAGCTGAAGGTAATGAAGTGTTAACTAAATCTCCAAAAGAACTTATCATTTTGTAATACACAGGAGGATTTTTTGCATGATTTCAGTAAATGATTTTCGTACAGGATTAACAATTGCGGTGGACAACAGCCTATGGCAGGTTATCGATTTCCAACACGTAAAACCAGGTAAAGGTGCTGCGTTCGTTCGCTCTAAATTACGTAACCTTCGCACAGGTTCTGTTCAAGAAAAAACATTCCGTGCTGGTGAAAAAGTAGAAAAAGCACATATCGAAAACCGTCGTATGCAATATTTATATGCAAGCGGTGATGCTCATGTATTCATGGACAACGGAACATACGAGCAAATCGAACTTGGTGAAAAGCAAATCGAACATGAATTAAAATTCTTGAAAGAAAACATGGAAGTCGCAATCATGACATACCAAAGCGAAGTACTTGGTGTAGAACTTCCAAACACTGTTGAGTTAAAAGTTGTTGAAACAGAACCGGGTATTAAAGGTGATACAGCTTCTAACGTAACAAAACCAGCTACATTAGAAACTGGTCTAGTTGTACAAGTGCCGATCTTCATTAATGAAGGTGAAATGCTTATTATTAACACAGGAGAATCAAAATACGTTTCTCGTGCGTAATGAAAAACACTCGTGGATTGGATCCACGAGTGTTTTTTTATGTGAAATAAGGTAAGTATTGAATGACAGTTATAATAAAGCTAATGGTAAGCAGTAGAAGGGTCCCAATCATATAAGGATTCATTCGAATTTGAAAAGGTGTTACTTCTCCGCCGTCAAGCCCCGTCACCCCTTTTGTGATGGCACGGTCCACATTTGCGTTTCGGTTCATATTTAAAAGAAACAGCCAAGTGAGTCCGAAAATGGCCAAACTCCCTAAAAAGAAACTTTCCATGAATGTCCAATTAACAAATTTAGCAAATAAGAAAATAAGAGCTACTTCTAAAATGAGTGTAATAGTTATTTTTAGAATTTTCATATATTTACCCTTTTTATCTTAATATACCATATTTTCACAAAAAAACGACTTAACTTTATTTAATAATCAAAAAATTCCTTTTTCACTTCTGAAATAGACAACCTGTGCATATGGTTGTACAAACGTACTCTTTCATCTTGTTTGAGCAGGATATATGTGTGCAGGATAACGAGAGAAGGTGAGAGGATGAAACAGTGGCTAGCGGCATTTGAAACGTCTGTGCTCGTAATGGCGCTCCTTAGAATTTTTTCGGGTAGCATGGAGATTTTCGCCGCTTTGCTTATGTTGTATTTCAATGATGCCAAAAAAGCATTGTTCGTAAATGGCATGCTTGCATTTGTAGGTCCAACCGTTTTGATTGTAACGATGTCAATTGGCATTGCGAGCGTTACGAATGAAATTTCTTTTTTGAAATTGTTTTTTTTGGCGCTTGGAATTGGCTGTATTTTTATTGCGGTACTGAAATAGCGATGTGATGGGGAGAGAGCTATGAAAGAAGTATTAGAGATGTTACCAAAGCAAATCGAACATTTTATACAGGACTATAAAGAAGATGACGGGTTGGAAGAAATACGGATCCGGATTGGAAGGCCGCTTGAATGTATTGCGCGCGGGGAAGCGCATTTTTATAACTACATTGTGACGAGAGAAGATGCAGCGTATTTGCTGAATAAGCTGAGTCAATATTCACTTTATACGATGGAAGAAGAATTAAAGCGAGGGTATGTTACACTGCGCGGAGGACATCGCGTTGGTTTAGCGGGCAAAGTCATTATGGAAAAGAGTGCAGTGAAAATGATTCGGGATGTGGCGTCATTTAATGTTCGGATTGCTCGGCAAAAAAAGGGGATTGCTGAGCCGCTTATCCCCTTTTTATATGATAAGCATTGGCTAAATACAATGATTATCGGTCCGCCGCAAACAGGGAAAACAACGTTACTGCGTGATGTAGCACGTCTCATAAGTGCAGGTGTTCCGAGGCAACATATCCCGTCTTGCAAAGTTGGTATTGTAGATGAAAGATCAGAAATTGCGGGGTGCGTGAAAGGTGTGCCGCAATATGAGTTTGGAACAAGGGTGGATGTGCTAGATGCATGTCCAAAAGCAGAAGGTATGATGATGATGATTCGCTCAATGAGTCCCGATATATTAATTGTTGACGAAATTGGCCGGCCAGAAGATAGCGAAGCAATTATGGAAGCAGTTCATGCTGGTGTTCAATTGTTTACGAGTGTGCATGGACAAGGACATGAAGACATACTGAAACGACCTTCGTTAAGGGAAATTATAGAACTAGGCGTGTTTGAACGCTTTATTGAGCTTTCGAAAATAAAAGGACCCGGAACGATTATGAATATGAAGGATGGCAGCGGAAAGCCGATTCGCCGCGGAGAGAAGGTGCTGAGCGGATGATTAAATTTTTTGGTGCGGCACTTATTGTGGCTGTATCAACATTTTTTGGTTTTTCATATGCGAAGAAATATAGTGAGCGTCCTCGCCAACTAAGGTTATTAAAGGCAGCTCTGCAATCACTTGAGGCGGAAATTATGTATGGACATACCCCGTTGTCAGAAGCAGCTGCACGTCTTGTAAAACAAATGCCAAAGCCTCTGAACTGGTTATTCGATAGTTTTCATGAACGATTAGAAAAGGGAGAGCAAACGGTTCGGGAGGCATGGATGGATAGCTTACAAGAAAATTGGAAACTTACAGCATTGAAGCAAACAGAATATGAGATTTTACAACAATTTGGAGAAACGTTAGGACAACACGATCGTGAGTCACAGCAAAAGCATATTCGTTTATGTATTACTCATTTAGAGAGAGAAGAAGGAGAAGCAAAAGAAATGCAAATTCAGTACGAAAAGATGATGAAAAGTTTAGGAGTATTAGCAGGATTACTTATCGTTATTTTATTGTTGTAAGGGGGAAAGGCGATGTCAATCGACGTTGGGTTAATCTTTCAAATTGCAGGAATTGGCATTATTCTAGCTTTTATTCATACTGTGCTGAAAGAATTAAAACGAGAAGATATTGCCAACTGGGTGATTCTCGTTGGCTTTGTCGTAATTTTATTCCAAGTTGCCTTTTTAATTAACAATTTATTTGACAAGATTAAAAGCGTCTTTCTTTTTCAGTAAAGGGGGCGATTCGAATCGAAATATTACAAATTGTAGGGCTTGGACTCGTAGCGACTTTTTTGGCGGCGGTATTGAATCAACATAAATCGAGTGTCACTTCAATGTTTATTGTATTTGTTAGTAGCGTTATGTTTTTACTTGTAATTGATCAAATTCATTCTATTTTAACGATGATTGAGCGCATTGCAAATGAAGCGAAAGTTAGCAATGTATATGTGGAAACGCTGCTGAAAATTATCGGGATTGCTTATATTGCAGAATTCGGTGCACAAATTACGAAAGATGCAGGGCAAGGAGCGATCGCTTCCAAAATTGAATTAGCGGGAAAAATTTTAATTTTAGTGATGGCGATTCCGATATTAACAGTTGTAATTGAAACGATTCTCGGTTTTTTACCGACCGGATAAAGGAGGGATGAATTGTGCGCCCATTTGGAATGAAGCTTTTGTTTGCTTTTTTCCTCTTTTTTTCTCTTCCAATTATCGTACAAGCTTCTCCCCCAGAACATAACGTGATAGATGAACAACTTGGACAGCTTGGGATAGAGGATGTTAAGAAATATTGGGATGACCTCGTTGCGAAGTACGGTGGATATTTACCAGAAAGCCAAAAAGGAAGTTTTATGGAGTTCGTCAAAGGGGAAAAAGAGTTTTCGATTAAAGAGTGGATGATTGGATTACTAAAGTATTTATTTCATGAATTAGTATCTAACGGAAAGCTACTTGGGACACTTATTATGCTTACTATTTTCAGTGCGCTTTTGCAGTCGCTTCAATCTGCCTTTGCGAAAAGCAGCGTCGGGAAAATAGCGGATGCTGTTGTATATATGGTACTTATCGTTTTCGCTTTAAACAGCTTTTACGTTGTAATGACATATACAAGGGAAACCATTCAAACAATGATTGATTTCATTTTAGCACTCCTCCCAATTTTATTGGCGCTCATTGCGACAGGCGGCGGTGTTGTATCTGTTTCTTTCTTTCATCCCATTATTGTTTTTCTTATGAATACGAGCGGAATGCTTATGAATTATATTGTTTTACCGCTTCTTCTTCTTGCTACAATTTTAAGTATTGTTAGTACAATGAGCGATCAATATAAAGTTACAAAATTGTCCAAGCTGCTGCAAAATGTTAGCGTTAGCGTCATTGGGATTTTTTTAACAATCTTTCTTGGTGTGCTCTCTGTACAAGGAACAGCAACAGCAGTAGCAGATGGAATTGCTGTGAAAACAGCAAAGTTTGTAACAGGAAACTTTATCCCAGTTGTCGGTCGCATGTTTACTGAAGCAGCAGACACTGTACTTAGTGCATCGGCTTTATTAAAAAATACAGTGGGGATTGTTGGAGTTGTTATTTTATTACTTATCGTTGCTTTTCCTGCGATTCAAATTTTCTGCATTGCATTTATTTATAAATTTGCAGCAGCAGTATTGCAACCTGTCGGTGGAGGAGCAATTATTCAATGCCTAGATATTATTGGAAGAAGCATTATATACGTGTTTGCTTGTTTGGCTATTGTATCATTTATGTTTTTTCTAAGTATCACGATTGTTATCGCAGCTGGAAATATTACGTTAATGATGCGTTAGGAGTTGAGAAGGTTGCAGTTTGTCGTGGAATGGATTCGAAATATCATTGTGTTTCTCTTGTTAGCAACGATGCTTCATATGTTACTTCCTAATTCAAATTTACAAAAGTATGTCAAATTTGTTGTAAGTTTGCTTCTAGTCGTTCTAATATTAACTCCCCTATTTAAACTATTTCAAACAGATATTCAAGATGTGATTGCAAATGCTAGTCAGAACAAGTATATGGCAAACGGATCCATAGAAAATGAAATTAGTGAAAAGAAAAAAGAAATACAAGCCTCACAACGTGCATATATTTTAGAACAGATGGCTGTCCAAATGAAAAAACAAGTTGGAAAAGAACTAGAAGAACAATATGGTATGGCCGTTAAGAGTATGCAGATAAAAGTACCAGAAGACAAAAAGGAAGTGAAATCCCAGCAGGATATTCAGTCTGTTGTTGTATTACTTCAGGCAAATGAACGAAGTCGAACAGGAGCTATTGAAACAATCCAAAAGGTAGAAATTAACTCGAAAGAACCTCAAAAGACGTCGGAACAAAATACAGCTGAAATGAAACAATTTTTCTCAAACAAATGGCAACTAGAAGAGAACAAAATTAAGATTCAGGTGGAAGGGGGGATAGGCAAAGTAAATGAATAATAAATTTCAATTTCTTCGCAATCTTTTTAAAGGAAATGAAAAAGACGAGAAAGAGAAAAAAATTTCAGCAAAGTTTTTAATTATTTTACTCATAGTTGGGATCATCCTTATGTTTTCTAGTAACCTTTTCCAAGCAAAAGAACCAGAAGTACCTGTTCTTAAATCGCAAACAGAACAACCAAAAGATGTACCAACATTTGGACAAAAGAATAGTGACAACAAGTCTAACATTGATAAATACGAAAAAGAATATGAACAACAATTAAAAGAAGCGTTAGAAAGTGTTGCAGGCGTTAAAGATGTAACAATTGAAATTAATCTTGACTCATCAGAAGAAAAAATACTTGATAAAAATACAGTGAAACGATCGCAAACGACAGATGAAACAGATAAAGAAGGCGGAAAGCGAAAAGTTGGAGATGAATCGACAGATGAGAAAACAGTAATTGTCCGTCAAGGTGATAAAGAAGCTCCGATTATACTTCGAGAAAATAAGCCGAAAGTTCGCGGCGTTCTTGTTGTTGCGAAAGGAGTGGATAATTTACAAGTGAAACAGATGGTGATAGAGGCTGTTACGCGTATGTTAGAAGTTCCAAGTCACCGTGTATCCGTCTTACCAAAAAAGAATTAGGGAGGAAATAAAGTGCTAAAAAAACAAACAGTTTGGTTATTAACAATGCTAAGCTTGGTTATTGTACTTTCGGTATACTATGTGATGACGCCGGATAATAAAACAAAGGTTGTAACAACGTCATCAGGAGAGGGAGCGAAGGAAAAGCAAGGCTTTGAAAAGGAAACTAGTAAAAAAGAAGCAAGCCAGAAAGAAGGAAAAGTAACGAGTCATTCTGCTAGTGATGATAGTTTCACAGCACTTCGTTTGAAAATGGAGGATCAGCGCAGTGAAGTGAAAGAAAAATTGCAAGATGTAATGAATTCAACAAACGCTTCTGCAGACGAGAAAAATAAAGCAAAAGTTGAATTTGATGCATTGACTGATTTGGCAGCGAAAGAAACGTTATTGGAAACTTTAATTAAAACAAAAGGCGGTTTTAAAGACACGCTTGTACGTACAGATGGAAATGATATAAAAGTGACAGTAAAAGCAACAAAACTTTCTGCAAAAGAAGCAAATAGTATTATACAACTTGTAAAAAGTGAGACAGGTTTAATGGCAGATGTTCGATATGAAATAGCAAAGTAAAAAGCTATCGATTTTTTCGATAGCTTTTTTTATCCATTAGAAGTTCATCAAGCAATTGCAGTTCCGCTTCTGTTGTTTTTATAGGAGAAATTTGTTGTGAATGAAAAATCATTGGTTCTTGACAAAGGCGATTACTTTTTCCACATTTCATTTGAATACAGAGTGCCGCGCCCCAAATAATAACAGCTGGTAGAAAGAGAATAAGCCAAATGTTCACGTCTCACACCTCACTGTATTTGATTTCACCTTTACGATACTATTTTTATATGAAGGGAATATGAAGTGGATGTAAATAAACTTCAATTATTTAGTTAAAAATATACAAACTATAAATAAAGGGAATGGAGTGTTTTTTCGGAAGTGGTCTTGCCAATTTCGAGTGAAACTTGGTATTATTACTAGGTAACAAGAATATCATACTGTCATTTTGACAGGGATTTTCATACATCATACAGAAAAAATAAAATTGGAATGTTGAAAATATTTATCGTAAGATGAATATAAATATAAATGCATTTTGATTTTCCGACATACAAGTCGCTGTTATGCAGCGTACAACATGACCGCTTCTATGCGTGGCCAGACACTCTCGCCCGCATAAAAAGAAAGAAGGTTTTATGTCGATTTTTTAATTTGTATTTATATAGTATGAAACTTCATAGTAGTTTTTCATTGATAGTACGAGAAAGAGTTTATGATTGACTGTTCTAGCTGGATTCAGTGAATGGTATTTATTGAGCTGTTACAACAGGAAAAACAAGTATATAGGAGTGGATTTTACATGTTTAAAATTCAAGAAGTTCGTGAGTTAATTAAGTTAATTGATGATTCTAATATTGATGAATTTGAATACAAAAAAGATGGTACGACAATTAAGATGAAAAAGCGTGGCAATGAAGTAATTGCTGTGCAGCAGGCTCCAGTAGTGCAAAAACCTGTACAAGTTATAGCGCCAGAAGTAGTTGCTGCGCCAGCTCAAGTTGAGGCTCCAAAGCAAGAAGAGAAACAAGTATTACAAGATGAGAACTTACTTAAAATTACATCTCCAATGGTTGGGACGTTCTATGCATCTCCATCACCAGATGCATCAGCATATGTAAATGTAGGAGATCGCGTAACAGAAGGAAAAATTGTTTGTATCGTAGAAGCAATGAAACTCTTTAATGAAATTGAAGCAGAAGTAAATGGAGAAATCGTTGAAATTCTTGTGAATAACGGTCAGCTTGTTGAATATGGACAACCGCTATTTCTTGTAAAAGCATAATAAGGGAGTCTAGAATGATGATTAAAAAAGTATTAATTGCCAACCGTGGGGAAATTGCGGTACGAATTATTCGTGCATGCAAAGAAATGAATATTGAAACAGTTGCAATTTATTCTGAAGCAGATAAAGAAGCACTGCATGTACAAATTGCAGATGAAGCGTACTGTGTTGGTCCAACTGTATCGAAGGAAAGCTATTTAAACTTAACGAACATTATTAGCGTTGCAAAATTAACAGGTTGTGATGCAATTCACCCTGGATATGGATTTTTAGCAGAAAATGCTGATTTTGCAGAACTTTGCCGTGAATGTAACTTGATTTTTATCGGTCCAAGCCCAGAAGCTATTTCAAAAATGGGCACAAAAGACGTTGCACGTGATACAATGAAGGAAGCAGGGGTTCCGATTGTACCGGGTTCACAAGGAATAATTAAAAATATCGAAGAAGCAGTAGCACTTGCAGAGAACATTGGATATCCTGTTATAATTAAAGCAACAGCGGGCGGCGGCGGAAAGGGAATTCGCGTTGCGCGTACAGAAGAAGAGCTTGTAAAAGGAATTCAAATTACACAGCAAGAGGCAAGTACCGCTTTTGGAAACCCTGGTGTATACTTAGAAAAGTATATTGAAGATTTCCGTCATGTAGAAATTCAAGTAATGGCAGATAATCATGGTAACGTCATTCATTTAGGAGAGCGTGATTGTACAATTCAGCGTCGTTTGCAAAAACTGCTAGAAGAGTCACCATCTCCAGCTTTAGATGCTACCATTCGTCAACAAATGGGAGAAGCGGCAGTGAAAGCAGCGGCAGCAGTAGATTATACAGGTGCTGGCACAGTTGAATTTATTTACGAATATAAAACGAAAAGTTTCTATTTCATGGAAATGAATACGCGAATTCAAGTTGAGCATCCTGTAACTGAAATGGTGACGGGAGTAGACCTTATTAAAGAGCAAATTCGCGTCGCATCAGGAGAGCAGTTATCACTGCAGCAAGAAGAAGTACAATTTAACGGTTGGGCAATTGAGTGCCGAATTAATGCGGAAAACCCTGCCAAAAACTTTATGCCATCTCCAGGAAAGGTAGAAATGTATTTACCGCCAGGAGGATTTGGTATTCGCGTTGATTCAGCTGTATATCCTGGGTATACGATTCCACCTTATTACGATTCGATGGTTGCAAAGCTTATTGTTTATGGTAAAACACGTGAAGAAGCAATTGCGAAAATGAAACGAGCGCTAAGTGAATTCGTCATTGAGGGTGTACATACGACGATTCCGTTTCATTTACAACTTCTTGACCACCCTGAATTTGTACAAGGGGAATTTAATACGAAGTTTTTAGAACAGCATGATTTAACGGCGCACTGATACATTTAAAGGAGGTTTTTTCATGGCTGATCATATGTTAGACATGGGACAAGATACAACTCTTGGTAAAGTAGAAATCGCACCGGAAGTAATTGAAGTAATTGCAGGAATTGCTGCTTCTGAAGTAGAAGGCGTAGCAGCAATGCGTGGTAACTTTGCAGCAGATGTTGTTGAGAAGTTAGGAAAGAAAAATCATGGAAAAGGCGTAAAAGTAGAATTAGCAAACGATGATATTATCGTTGATGTTTACGTATTAATGTATTTTGGTGTTGCAATTCCGGTTGTTGCACAAAACATTCAAGATAATATTCGTCAAGCGCTGTTTACAATGACAGGTCTTGAACCGAAAGAAATAAACGTTCATATCGTTGGTGTAACATTTGAGACACCAAAGACAGAAATTGAGCCAGTGTAATACTGAAAAAGGTGCCTTGTGATTCGGGCACCTTTTTTATCGTTTGTATTCTTCAAAATTAAATTTTTAAAAATATTAAATTATTTGGAAGAATAAAAAATCCCTAAAGGTGAACTTGTGTTTTTTAAAAAAACGTACATTGTGGTATGATATGGAACCTGAAGTTAATCTTTTTATTATTTTTCCGTGAGGGAACTCGTGTATGAAACGATAAATTGTGGTATTATCATTGTATTATAAGATTGAAAGCTGAGCAAAAATTATAAAGAATAAGTAATTCGATGGCTTATAAATTATAATAATATAACAAAACATAAGAAAGACTTGAAGCACAAAGGAGAGTTATAATGAAACGTAGGACGGCTAGAGAAAGAGCGATGCAAGCACTCTATCAAATGGATATTACCGGAGACTACAATCCGAAAGCAGCAGTAGAAAACACACTTGAAGAAGGCGAAAATACAAATGAATTTCTAGAAGCGCTTGTCTTCGGCTGTGTAGAGCATAAAGAAGCAATTGATGAACTTATTCGCCAAAATTTAAAAAAGTGGAAATTAGAACGCATTAGCATTGTTGATCGCAGCATTTTACGAATTGCTGTGTATGAAATGAAATACATGGAAGATATTCCACATAACGTGTCTATTAATGAGGCAATTGAAATTGCAAAAGCATATGGGGACGAGGAATCTCGTCGTTTTATTAACGGCGTTTTATCTAGCGTACAGTAAAACTTTCTTGGGCGGGGAACTTCATCCCCGTTCAAGAAAGTTCTTGTCAAAACGGCTTTTACGGGCAGTTATCTTTCATCTTTATTCTTTCTTTTTTCAGAATGTTAATGTGGGAGCTATACTGCCCGTTAGAGCGGGAGAAAAAGTAGCTTTGTAATTTTAAAAGGGGGAATTTTGATATGGTAGCAGTAATCATCAAAGGAAATGAAGTTGCAGAGAAAAAGAGATCACAGTTAAAAGAGAACGTTGCAGAACTAAAAAAACAAGGAATTGTACCAGGATTAGCTGTTATTTTAGTCGGAGACGATCCCGCTTCTCATTCGTATGTAAAGGGAAAAGAAAAAGGCTGCGAACAAGTTGGAATTTATTCTGAGTTAATTACATTTCCAGATTCAATTACACAAGATCGTTTATTAGCGGAAATCGACCGCTTAAACAATGATGATCGTATTCATGGTATTTTAGTGCAATTACCGTTGCCAAACCATATTGAAGAGAAAGCTATCATTGAAAAAATTTCTCCTGAGAAAGATGTGGATGGTTTCCACCCAATTAGTATTGGTCGTATGATGACAGGACAAGATACGTTCCTTCCATGTACACCGCATGGTATTTTAGAATTAGTAAAAGAAACAAATCTTGATATTACAGGGAAACACGTTGTTGTTATTGGACGAAGCAATATTGTTGGAAAACCGGTCGGACAACTGTTTTTAAATGAAAATGCAACAGTTACATATTGTCATTCAAAAACAGCGAATATAAAAGAATTAACGAAATTAGCTGATATTTTAATTGTTGCAGTTGGAAGAGCGAAAATGGTAACAGCTGATTACGTAAAAGAAGGCGCAGTTGTAATTGATGTCGGAGTAAACCGTTTAGAAACTGGAAAACTGTGCGGTGATGTTGATTTTGACGATGTATTAAACGTTGCAAGTCACATTACACCAGTACCAAAAGGCGTAGGCCCAATGACGATTACAATGCTATTAGAAAATACAGTATTATCTGCACAGCGCGCAGGTGTTGTTTGTAAGTAATTGTAGGGCGGCTATGAGGAGAGAGAAATGGAAAAGCAATATTTAACCGTTACAGCGTTAACTCGTTATATGAAAACTAAAATAGAGTATGACCCTCACTTGCAGTCTGTTTGGTTAAAAGGAGAAATTTCAAATTTTAAATATCATAGCCGCGGTCATATGTATTTCACATTAAAAGATGAAAATGCAAGAATTGCTGCGGTCATGTTTGCGAGTCATAATCGCAATGTAAAGTTCAGACCAGAAGACGGGATGAAAGTGCTTGTAAAAGGAAAAATCTCTGTTTATGAAGCAAGTGGTTCATATCAAATCTATATTCAGGATATGCAGCCAGATGGAGTAGGGAATCTTCATTTAGCGTATGAGCAATTGAAGGCTCGTTTAGAAGAAGAAGGGCTGTTTTTACAAGTATATAAACGAATAATTCCTGCGTATCCGACAACAATTGGTGTGATAACCTCACCAACGGGTGCGGCAATTCGGGATATTATGACGACAATTGCTCGCCGTTATCCGATTGGAAACGTAATTGTATTTCCAGTTTTAGTACAAGGGGAGTTTGCAGCCCCCTCAATTGTGCAAGCTATCGAACAGGCAAATGAAATGCATGATATCGATGTGTTAATTGTTGGACGCGGCGGAGGTTCGATTGAAGAGCTGTGGGCGTTTAATGAAGAAACAGTGGCCCGGGCAATTTTTGTGAGTCAAATTCCAATCATTTCTGCTGTAGGACATGAAACAGATTTTACAATTGCAGATTTTGTTGCGGATTTAAGAGCTCCAACGCCAACAGCGGCAGCTGAACTGGCAGTCCCTCATATTCTTGAATTAGAAGAAAAAGTGATGCAGCGTACACTTCGCTTGACACGAGCGATGCGTGAGATGATGAACTCTAGGCAGGAACATTTGCAAGCACTGCAAAAATCATATGCGTTTCGTTATCCAAAGCAATTGTATGAGCAAAAGGAAGAACAATTGGATCGTACAATTGATAAGTTGATACAAACGAAAGAGCGTTACATAGAAAAGAAGACGAATCAACTTCAACAATTGTCATTTTATTTAGGAAAGCATCATCCCACGCAAAAAATTGAACAAACGAAAATTGCGTTAGACACATTGCAAAAGCAATTGCAACGTGAAATGCAGTCTCTATTGCAAGGAAAAGAGTTTGCTTTTACAAGAGCGATAGAGAAGTTAGAAACGTTAAGTCCGCTTAGAGTGATGATGCGAGGCTACGGTCTTGTTTATAATAATGAGAAACAGGTGCTAAAAAGCATAAAAGAAATTGAGCTTGGAGCTGAAGTGAAAGTACAGCTTCAAGATGGTGTATTAGACTGTAATGTATGGGGAATAGAGGAGCGTGAACTAGGCGATGGAAAATAAAGTGAGCTTTGAAGAAGCGATTGCAAAGCTTGAACAAATTGTTTCCAAGCTCGAGCAAGGTGATGTTCCGCTTGAGGAAGCAATTTCGTATTTCAAAGAAGGTATGGAGCTTTCTAAACTTTGCGATGGAAAATTAAAAGATGTACAAGAACAAATGGCTGTCATACTTGGTGAAAATGGTGAACTTCGTCCGTTTTCTACTTTAGGAGAGGAAGTATAATGACGCATTTAACTTTTGATGCTTTTATGAAAGATAGTAAAGCATTAGTAGAGGAAAATCTTGTGCGTTATGCAAATGCCTTGCAATGTCCAAAGGTGCTGCGCGAGGCGATGGTGTATTCATTAGAAGCGGGCGGAAAGCGACTCCGTCCGTTACTTTTATTTGCGACGCTACAAGCGTTTGGAAAAGATAGAGAGTTAGGGATAGGTACAGCTTGCGCATTAGAAATGATTCATACATACTCCTTAATTCATGATGATTTACCTTGTATGGATGATGATGACCTACGCCGCGGGAAACCAACAAATCATAAAGTGTTCGGTGAGGCGATGGCAGTACTAGCTGGTGATGGGTTATTAACATATGCATTCCAAGTCGTAACAGAGCAAGACCATAAAGAAATTACTTCCGAAACAAAACTACGCATCGCACTAGAGCTCGCTAAAGCAGCGGGACCGGAAGGAATGGTCGGTGGGCAAGTTGCGGATATGGAAGCGGAAGGGAAGCAATTAAACCTCCGTGAATTAGAATATATTCATAAGAATAAAACCGGACGTTTATTAGAATTTGCTGTATTAGCTGGTGCGTTATTATCGGGGGCTACGGCTGAGCAACAAGAAAAATTACTTGCCTTTGCAAAGAATGTCGGACTTGCTTTTCAAATTCGTGATGATATTCTAGATGTAGAAGGAATAGAAGAAGAAATTGGGAAACCGGTCGGAAGCGATATGACAAATGAAAAAAGTACATATACAACATTATTTACAGTAGAAGAAGCGAAGCAAATTTTAGAAGAAACAATTACGAAAGCAAAGGATGCCATTTCTTCATTACGATTACAAGATGAATATTTGTTAGTCATTTGTGATTTAATTGCAAAGCGCAACCACTAGTATAAGAATGTTTTCATTTGTTGAGCCATTCAGGATTTTATGGTATAAATGTAGACAAAGGTTTTTCTTTTCTTTTTATTGGCAAAAATATACGTAGATTACATTGCCGTTATCACTTTGTGTTAGCGGCTCTTTTTTCATCGTATAAAATAAAGAGTATGCTTGATTTTTGTAATACAATTAAGTGCAACTATATTTTACGGTTGCCATGATGACAGATTATGAAACGAAAGTGAGTGATCCTGGTGGATCTGACGCAAATTCAAAATCCTAGTTTTTTGAAGGATATGTCTATAAGCGAGCTAGAAGCGTTAAGCGAAGATATTCGAAAGTTTTTAATTGAAGAGCTTTCTCAAACAGGTGGACATATTGCTCCAAATCTAGGTGTAGTAGAACTCACAATTGCTTTGCATAAAGTATTCGATAGTCCAAGAGATAAATTTTTATGGGATGTAGGACATCAATCCTATGTACATAAAATTTTAACGGGGCGTGCAAAGGAATTTGGCACATTAAGACAATATAAAGGTTTATGTGGTTTTCCAAAGCGTTGTGAAAGTGAACATGATGTATGGGAAACGGGACATAGCTCTACTTCCTTATCTGCTGCCATGGGAATGGCACTTGCTCGTGATTTAAAGAAAACGAAAGAGTACATTGTTCCGATTATTGGCGATGGTGCATTAACAGGCGGAATGGCGCTTGAGGCACTCAATCATATTGGACATGAACAAACAGATATGACGGTTATCTTAAACGATAATGAAATGTCGATTGCACCGAACGTTGGAGCATTGCATAACGTACTTGGACGTTTACGTACAGCAGGGAAATATCAATGGGTAAAAGATGAACTAGAATACTTATTAAAGAAAATTCCAGCTGTCGGTGGTAAAGTAGCTGCAACGGCTGAAAAAGTAAAAGATAGCTTGAAATATTTACTCGTTTCTGGTGTGTTTTTTGAAGAGCTAGGCTTTACATATTTAGGGCCTGTTGATGGTCATGATTATGAAAGTTTATTTGAAAATCTTCAATATGCTAAGAAAACGAAAGGGCCTGTTATTGTTCATGTCATTACGAAAAAAGGAAAAGGCTATAAGCCAGCTGAAAGTGACGTAATTGGAACTTGGCATGGTACAGGACCGTACAAAATTGAGTCTGGTGATTTCGTAAAGCCGAAAGAAGCTGCGCCAGCATGGAGTTCAGTTGTTAGTGAAGCAGTTCGTAAATTAGCGAAGAATGATCAGCGCATCGTTGCTGTGACGCCAGCAATGCCGGTTGGGTCAAAGCTTGAAAAATTTGCAAAAGAATTCCCAAATCGTATGTTTGATGTTGGGATTGCTGAGCAGCACGCAGTAACAATGGCAGCTGGTTTAGCAACGCAAGGCATGAAGCCGTTTTTAGCGATTTATTCTACATTTTTACAACGCGCTTATGATCAAGTTGTTCACGATGTATGTCGCCAAAATTTAAATGTCTTTTTCGGGATTGACAGAGCGGGATTAGTAGGAGCTGACGGAGAAACGCATCAAGGTATATTTGATATTGCATTTTTACGTCATCTTCCAAATATTGTTTTGATGATGCCGAAAGACGAAAATGAAGGTCAACATATGGTATATACAGCAATCAATTACGAAGATGGACCAATTGCGCTTCGTTACGCGCGTGGAAATGGACTTGGTGTGCCTATGGATGAAGAGTTTAAAGAAATTCCAATCGGTACATGGGAAACAATTCGCGAGGGATCACAAGCAGCGATTTTAACATTTGGTACGACAATTCCGATGGCAATGGAAGCGGCAGAATTACTTGAGAAGAAAGGGATTTCTGTAAAAGTTGTGAATGCCCGCTTTATTAAGCCAATGGACGAAGCGTGCTTGCATGAGCTATTAGGAAAGAATATGCCGATTTTAACAATTGAAGAGGCATGTTTAATTGGAGGTTTTGGTTCTGGTGTGTTAGAGTTTGCAAGTGAGCATGGATACCATAATGCGCTAATTGAGTGCATGGGTATACCAGACCATTTCATTGAACATGGCAGTGTCTCTAAACTTCTTGAAGAAATTGACTTAACAACAGATGCCGTTGTTGAACGCATTTGTACAATGATTCCATTAAAACAAAAAAGGGCGTAACAAATGAGCGGAAAAAAAGAACGAGTAGATGTACTATTAGTAGAACGAGGACTTGTTGAAACAAGAGAAAAAGCGAAGCGTGCTGTTATGGCAGGTCTTGTATATGCAAATGAAATGCGTCTAGATAAGCCAGGTGAAAAAATACCGCAAGATACAGAAATTACAGTAAAAGGACAAGTAATGCGTTATGTAAGCCGTGGTGGATATAAGTTAGAAAAGGCGTTAGAGACGTTTCATATAGATTTGCAAGATAAGATTATGCTCGATATTGGTTCATCAACGGGTGGATTTACGGATTGTGCTTTGCAAAATGGTGCAAAGCTATCATATGCTTTAGATGTAGGTTATAACCAACTTGCATGGAAATTAAGACAGGATGAGCGTGTTGTCGTAATGGAACGGACGAATTTTCGTTATGTAACACCTGCTGATTTGCAAAAAGGATTACCACAATTTTCAAGCATTGATGTATCGTTTATATCATTAAAATTAATTTTACCTGTATTGAAAACGATGTTAACACCTGGTGGTGATGTTGCAGCGCTTATTAAGCCGCAATTTGAAGCTGGGCGAGAGCAAGTTGGGAAAAAGGGAATTGTTCGAGACCGTAAAGTGCATGAAGCGGTGATAGAAATGATTGTCGATTTTGCGCTGGCTGAAGGTTACGATGTTCAAAACTTAACATTTTCTCCAATTACAGGTGGAGATGGAAACATTGAATTTTTAATACATTTAAAATGGCATGGTGAGCGTGAACAAGGAGAAAATCAATCACCTGTTCAAGCGGAGGAAGTTGTGACAGAAGCTCACGAAGCCCTAAAGAAAAAAGGAAAAGAGGAATAACAATTGTTGTTCCTCTTTTTACACATATAGAAAGTTAGAATTGTATAACGATTGTAAAAACAATTATGTACAAGTAGCCGATTATACGTTAACATAAATAAGTGAAGTATAACAATGGTAAAACTACGGTAAGAGATAGTGCGAGGTGCAAAAATATGAATAAAGGGCAGCGCCATATTAAAATTCGAGAAATTATTGCAAATAAAGAAATTGAAACACAAGACGAACTAGTGGATATTTTACGTAATGAAGGTTTTAATGTAACACAAGCAACGGTATCACGAGATATTAAAGAATTACATTTAGTAAAGGTACCACTTCATGATGGACGGTATAAATATAGCTTACCGGCCGATCAGCGTTTTAATCCACTTCAAAAACTAAAACGCAATCTTGTTGATTCGTTTGTTAAATTAGATACAGCTGGTCATATGCTTGTGTTAAAGACATTGCCAGGTAATGCGCATGCTCTCGGTGCGCTGATTGATCATTTAGAATGGGATGAAATTATTGGCACAATTTGCGGTGATGATACGTGTTTAATTATTTGCCGTACACCTGAAGATACAGGGGTTGTATCGAATCGCTTTTTAAATATGCTGTAACAAAAAGAATCTTGTCTACTTTATTACTCAAAAGAGTAAAAAGTAGGCAAGATATTTTTGTTATGGAGAAAGAGAAAAACTTATCAATACAAGTTGAAAAAATGGACATAAAAAACTCTTTCTTTTAGGGGAGACGGAGCGAGTCTGGCCATGCATAGAAACTGTCAGGGCCTTTTTCTGCCACGCACGGCGGTAAAACCAAGAGGGAAAACGAGAGCATATCATATTTTGTTCCGTATAACCGTAATGTATAGGTTGAACAACCGAAATGGATTTATAGAGTATGTGAAAATATACTTTTCTACATGGGAATATCATTATTGATACATTGACCATAAAAACAAATGTTTGGTACAATGAAGCAGGTTACATAACATATTCTTCATCAAAAAGAAGTAATAGAAGAATGAATGTGTGAATAGTTTAAGCCTCCCATGCGGAGTGTGAATGAAATAACGAGGTGAATGAGGCATTGTTATCGGAATTATCGATTAGAAACTTTGCTATTATAGAATCATTAAACATTTCTTTTCAAAAAGGGCTCACGGTTTTAAGTGGTGAAACGGGCGCAGGGAAATCCATCATTATTGATGCGATTAGTCTTCTGGTTGGGGGACGTGGTTCAGCGGAATTTGTCCGTTATGGGACAGATAAAGCTGAAATTGAAGGTTTGTTTTATATTGAAGATGAACAGCATCCTTGTGTTATGAAAGCAGAAGAACTTGATATTGAAATTGAAGATGGCATGATCATTTTAAAGCGGGATATCTCTGTGAATGGAAAAAGTGTATGCCGTGTCAATGGAAAGCTTGTTACATTAAGTACGTTAAAGGAAATTGGAAAAACGCTTGTCGATATTCATGGACAGCATGAAACGCAAGATTTGATGAATGAAGACCGCCATTTATTTATGCTTGATCATTTTGAGGGAGATCATATTTTAGTTCAGCTAGAAAAGTATCAAAGTATGTATAGGGAATATGAGCAATTAAAAAAGCAATTGCAATCTTTAACAGAGAATGAGCAACAAATGGCACATCGTCTAGATTTAATTCAATTTCAACATGAAGAGATTCGAAATGCGGATTTAAAAATAGATGAGGAACAAAATTTATTAGAAGAACGATTGAAGATTTCGAACTTCGAAAAGATTTATAAAGCATTGGGTGATTCGTATCGTGCTTTAACGGAAGACAGTTCTGGTTTAGATCATGTTCGAAATGCAATGAATCAAATGGAGAACATTACGGATTTGGATACTGCATATCAAGAAAGCTATGATGCGATCGCAAATAGTTATTATTTATTGGAAGAAGTAGCGTATCAGCTCCGCGAAAAGTTAGATATGATGGAATACGATCCAAATCGTTTAGATGAAATTGAAACACGTTTAAATGAAATTCGTATGTTAAAGCGTAAATATGGAAATACTGTAGAAGAGATTTTAGCGTATGCAGATGAAATTGAAAAAGAGATATTTACGATTGAAAATAAAGATGTACACATTGAAACGACGAAAAAGAAACTAAAGGAAATCGAACAGCTTATAGTGAAAGAGGCGATTATCTTAAGTGACATGCGTCATGATCTTGCGAATCGATTAACAACGGCTATTCATCAAGAGTTGAAAGAGCTGTACATGGAAAAAACAAAATTCGAAGTGATGATAAAGAAAAAAGAAGGAACAATTGACGATCCGCTAGTTGAGGGAGCTCCTGTCAAAATGACACAAGATGGGTATGATAATGTAGAATTTTATATTTCCACGAATCCAGGGGAACCGTTAAAGCCGCTTTCTAAAGTTGCTTCAGGAGGGGAATTATCCCGTATTATATTGGCGTTAAAGAGTATTTTCTCTAAACATCAAGGAGTTGCCTCTGTTATTTTCGATGAGGTAGACACTGGGGTAAGTGGACGTGTTGCGCAGGCGATTGCTGAAAAGATTTATCGCGTTTCTGTCAATTCGCAAGTGCTATGTATTACGCATTTACCGCAAGTTGCGTCCATGGCAGATTCTCATTTATTTATTCGTAAACAAATTGCGAATGAACGCACGGTTACATCTGTTGCTGTACTTAGTCAAGATGATAAAGTAACAGAAATTGCTCGTATGATATCTGGTGTGGAAATTACTGACTTAACGACGGAGCATGCTAGAGAGTTGCTCTCGCAGGCACATCGTTTTAAACAAGCAGCAGAAGCTATCCAGTAATGGATAGCTTTTTTATTAACAGCATGGATTTCTTAATTCTTCCGGTTATAAAGAGAGGGTGGCAAGGAGACATTAAATAATGAAGCCGCTTGGCTGAATGTGGGTTAGGAGCGAGGAGAGTGAAAAGATTGAAATTAGAGCAATTTCGAAAAATCATAGGGATCTGTCTCCTTGTTTCACTTGTCTTTATCGGATGTTATAAACCGATTCGTGAGTTTATTTCATTTCCAAAGCAACTTGTTATATTTCAAAATCAAGATTCAAAAGTATCTTCTTTGCCTGTATTTCAAACAAAATCAACTGATGAAACGGTTTTTACGATTGCTTCTGGGCGTGCTAGTGAAAAAACAATTTCACTAAATACGCATCAAAGTGGAGAAGCCGATATGGTTTATGAGCTTGCAGGATTACCTGTGAAAAAAGTAAATGTGAAAGTACTAAAAGATTTTAAAGTAATTCCAGGCGGGCAATCAATTGGTGTGAAATTAAATGCAAAAGGGGTACTTGTTGTAGGGCATCATTTAATTCAAACAGAAAAAGGGAAAGTATCTCCTGGTGAGCTTGCGGGTGTACAAGTTGGGGATATGATTACTGAAATAAATGGTAAGACAATTGAACGAATGAGTGATATTGCACCATTTATTCATAATAGCGGGAAAACGGGAGAATCGCTTAATCTTGTTTTGTTAAGAGATGGAAAATATATTCGAACAAAATTATCTCCGCAAAAAGATGGTGGGGAACAGTCTTATCGAATTGGATTGTATATTCGTGACTCAGCTGCAGGTATTGGGACAATGACGTTTATTCATCCAGAATCAATGAAATATGGCGCGCTTGGTCATGTGATTTCTGACAATGATACGAAAAAACCAATTCAAGTTGAAGATGGACAAATTGTCCGTTCGACAGTAACATCAATTGAACGCGGTAGTAATGGAGATCCAGGTGAAAAATTAGCAAAATTTTCACCAGATCATGAAGTTATTGGTAATATTACAACGAATAGTCCATTTGGTATTTTTGGTAAGTTAAATACAGAAATGAAAAATGGGATTATGGATGAAGCGCTTCCGATTGCCCTTTCTCATCAAGTAAAAGAAGGGCCTGCGAAAATTTTGACAGTTATTGACCAAGATAAAGTAGAAGCGTTCGATATAGAAATTGTAAGTACAGTTCCGCAAAAGTTCCCTGCAACAAAGGGAATGGTTGTAAAAATTACAGATAAGCGCTTGTTAGAAAAAACAGGTGGGATCGTACAAGGAATGAGCGGTAGTCCTATTGTACAGGATGGGAAATTAGTTGGAGCTGTAACGCACGTATTCGTTAATGATCCAACATCTGGATATGGTGTTCATATTGAGTGGATGTTACATGAAGCGGGAATTAATATTTATACGGATCAGAAAAAAGCAAGCTGAACTTGTATTCAGCTTGCTTTTTTTGTTACTTTTAAATGGAGAAGAAAGAAGGAAAAATCTTCTTATTAATAAAAAAATTTCTTGTTAAGCCGTTGAAATGTTACAAAAGTTTCGCAACGGGTGGATTTTGTTGTAAAATAAAAGTAGAGTATGTATATTCGGCTGTAATCATATGATGGAATATGTAAAAGAACAATAAGAAATGGACGATAAAAATGTTTTTTTGTGATTTTTTCGGAATTTAAGAAAGTTTTAAAGGGGATTTTCACATAATTGTCGAACAATTCATGTAGTCTAGAAGGAAATACTTTTTGCCGGGAGAAACCATTAGTAGGGAGGAAAAGCTGTGGAGAAAATTAAAGTGTGTCTCGTGGATGATAATAAGGAACTTGTATCGATGTTAGAAAGTTATGTTGCTGCACAGGATGATATGGAAGTGATTGGTGTAGCGTATAATGGTCAAGAGTGCTTAAATTTATTAAAAGAGAGACAACCAGATGTACTCGTTCTCGATATTATTATGCCACATTTAGATGGTCTCGCAGTACTAGAAAAAATGCGTCATATTGATCGTTTTAAACAGCCAAATGTTATTATGTTAACAGCATTTGGACAGGAGGATGTGACGAAAAAGGCTGTTGATTTGGGGGCGTCATATTTTATTTTAAAACCATTTGATATGGAAAATTTAACAAGTCATATTCGTCAAGTTAGTGGGAAATCAAGCACTACTATTAAACGACCGCTACCAGCTTTTCGCTCTGTAACAACGTCTGATGGAAAACCAAAAAATTTAGATGCAAGCATTACAAGTATCATTCATGAAATTGGCGTACCAGCTCATATTAAAGGGTATATGTATTTGCGTGAAGCGATTTCTATGGTCTATAACGATATTGAATTACTTGGATCCATTACAAAAGTACTATATCCAGATATCGCAAAGAAATATAATACAACAGCGAGTCGTGTGGAACGTGCGATTCGTCATGCGATTGAAGTTGCGTGGAGCCGTGGGAATATTGATTCCATTTCTTCTTTATTTGGCTATACAGTATCCATGTCAAAAGCGAAACCGACGAATTCCGAATTCATCGCGATGGTTGCAGATAAGTTAAGGCTTGAACATAAGGCGAGTTAATTGTTGATAATATAAGGTTTTTAATGTTTAGTGGTAATGGAAAGTTACCTATACACTTCTTTTCTTACCAACAAATAACGTTAATATAGTTTAAAAAACACCGTCTTTTATTGGTTTGTAAAAATACAAATCAATGGAAGACGGTGTTTTTATATTGTTCAATAGAAGATACAACTATTGCATGGCGTTGGCGATAAATAAAATATTATTAAGGAAAGGGTACAGATTAGTATTGTTGTCCTTTTTTGTATTTCGCTAGTGCTATTAGAGGTTTTCTTTTGAACAGATAGAATATTTAAGTGTTATAAGTCATTGTCGTAATGAATAAGAGGTAATCCCCCGCTGATTAAAGTTTCACTTTATAAGAAAAGTCCTGTACATAACAGGACTGCCTATTCTTTCTCTTGATTTTGTTTTTCTAATTCAACGAGTTTTTGAATTAAAATATGCTGAGGCATATGCATAAGCTGTTCAAGTGGAACGCCGAGAGCTTTAGATAATTTAATAGCTGTCTCTGGTGAAAGTTGTAATGGTCTCATAACAGTACCTCCTTTTTGTATAGTATAACATAAAGTGAAATAAGCATTATTGTAGGGGAATTGATAGCTCATAAGGTTATGTAAATGCCGTATGGAAAATAGATTGTTTCATTTACAACCTGCAATGATTTTGTGCTAACTTTTAAAGTGTGAGGAAATTTGAGGTGAGAAGATGACGCTTATTTTGGGGCACCGCGGAGCCGCGGGGACGTATCCGGAAAATACGATGGTTTCTTTTCGTGCGGCGGAGAAATTTGGGGCTGATGGAATTGAATTAGATGTGCAGTTCACAAAAGATAATAAAATTGTCGTCATTCATGATGAGACAGTAAATCGAACGACAAATGGAAAAGGTGCTGTTCGAAATTATATATATACAGATTTACGTGCGTTAGATGCGAGTTATACATTTTATGATAAGGTCGGTGTGCAGCCCATTCCTTTATTAGAGGAAGTATTAGAGTGGCTGAAAACAAACAAACTTATTCTTAATATTGAATTTAAGAATAATAAGGTGCCGTACCCTGGTTTAGAGGAAGAGGTAATTACACTAATTCGAAAATATAGCATGGAGGAGCGAACGATTCTATCTTCTTTTAATCATTATAGTATGAAAAAGTGTCATATGATGGCTCCTGATATTGAGACGGCGATTTTATACAAGGATGGATTACATAGCCCTTGGGCTTACGCCAAAAAGATGGGAGCGAGTGCTATTCATCCGAACTACCAGTATATTTCGGATGGAGTTGTAGAGTTAACGATGGAAAATGGTGTAGCTGTCCGTCCATATACAATCAATGATGAGGACGTGATGAGGAAGTTTTTTAAGATGAATGTGACGGCTATTATTACAGACTATCCAGAGCGTGCAAAAGGACTATTACAAGGTAAAAAATGAGACCTTTTTTCAGTGAAGGTCTCATTTTTTTTAGAACCTTGAAATTGTGAGGTATTTCAAGGTGAAGAATTCTATTGCGCTATCCGTGTGCTACTTCGGCATTTCTAAAGAAGAAAGATGTGTGCTAACTGTCCGTAAAAGTCCGATTGGTTCAACTAACCATTCGAAGGGAAAGCGCCTTCGAATGGAAGTTTCACTTTATCTTCGAAATCGAGCTTGTACTTTATTTCGTTTTCGGTCGCGGTATAAAACGAAGCCGCCAAAGATATAAAAACCAATCGCAAAACAGAGTACTCCAATTACAAATTGTAGCCATAAGGCAGGGATAGGAGAGAAAAGAATGCCGAAGACAGTATCTCTCATCAGTTTAATGCCTACTACAGCTAGTAAAATCGGGATAACTGCAAATAGGAGAGCGAGATAACGTTGCATAAGGAAGACTCCTTTTCTGAAAATTTGGTATATAAAAAATGATGTAATAATTCATGTTCGTTTGTCAAGAGGTTTTGGAAGAAGTAAGATAAAGGTGTGAAAAATTTTGCAGAGATGCTGCGGGAGGATTGGTAGCATATGAAACAAAGAGCGTTAATTATTGGAGCGGGTGCTGGAGGTAGTGCGATTCTAGGACTGCTACAAAAATCGAATATATTTGAAGTAGTTGCAATTGTAGATATTAATGAAAAAGCAATGGGAATTCAACTTGCAAAGAGTCTTTATATCCCCACCGGGAGTAATTGGGAATTGTTTGTGCGTGAGGATGTTGACGTCATATTTGATATGACAGGTGATTATAGTGTGTATGAACAAGTTTTGGTGAAGAAAAAAGAAGATTCGCTACTTGTCCCAGGGAATGTTGCGAATATTGGTGTGAAGCTTGCGCATGAAAAGGAAAGGTTGATCGGGCAATTAAAAGATCAAACGCAGCAACGGGATCTTATTTTAAATTCCACACACGACGGTATGATTGTGGTTGATAAAGAAGGGCATGTACTATTATTCAATAAAAGTGCGGAACGGATGACGGGATATAAAAGAGAAGAAGTTGTTAATAAATACATTTTAGAAGTGATTCCAACAAGTAAGTTGCTTCGAATTATTCGTACGAAACAAATTGAGATTAATCAAGAGTTAACGTTAGATAATGGGAAGAAAATTATTTCAACGCGTATTCCGATTTTAAATGAAATTGGAGAGGTGCAAGGGGCGTTTGCAGTTTTTAAAGATATTACTGAAATTGTGAATTTGGCCGAAGAAGTAACGGATTTAAAAGAAATTCAAACATTGCTAGAAGCGATTATTCATTCTTCTGAAGAAGCAATTTCTGTTGTCGATGAACAAGGACGAGGACTTGTGATTAACCCGGCTTATACAAAATTAACGGGTCTTTCAGAAGAAGATATTATTGGTAAGCCGGCGACAACGGATATTGTAGAAGGAGAAAGTATGCATATGAAGGTGCTGCGGACACGCCGGGCAGTGCGTGGTATTCATATGAAAATTGGGCAAAAAAAGAGAGATGTTATTGTAAACGTAGCTCCGGTTATTGTTGATGGGATTTTAAAAGGGAGTGTCGGAGTAATTCGCGATGTATCCGAAATTCAAAAATTAACAGACGAATTAAATAGGGCGAGACAAATTATTCGTACGTTGGAAGCAAAGTATTCATTCGACGATATTGTTGGAACGTCAGAGGAAATTGTGGTAGCGATTGAACAAGCAAAACTAGGGGCGAATACACCAGCGACAGTACTTCTTCGGGGAGAGTCAGGAACTGGAAAGGAATTGTTTGCGCATGCTATTCATAATGGCAGCAATCGGAAGTACAATAAGTTTGTTCGTGTAAACTGTGCAGCAATTTCTGAATCGTTATTAGAGAGTGAACTGTTTGGTTATGAAGAAGGTGCGTTTTCAGGAGCGCGTCGCGGGGGGAAACGAGGCTTTTTTGAAGAAGCGAACAATGGAAGTGTTTTTTTAGATGAAATAGGAGAATTGTCTGCGAATACACAAGCGAAGTTACTTCGTGTGTTGCAAGAGAAGGAAATTGTGAGAGTTGGAGGTACGAAGCCGATTCCAATTAATGTTCGAGTGATTGCTGCAACACATGTGAATTTAGAAAAGGCAATTTTAGATGGTGATTTTCGGGAAGATTTATATTATCGGTTAAATAAAATTCCGATTCATATTCCATCACTTGGTCAGCGTAAAGAAGATATTAGTGAAATTGCCGAGCGATTAATTCAAAAGATTAATCAAGATTACGGACGTAATGTTGAGGGATTAACGGAAGCAGCGGTACAGTACTTACAATCATATGATTGGCCGGGAAATGTGCGTGAGCTTGAAAATATTTTAGGACGAGCAATTATTTTTATGAATTATAACGAGATGTATATCGATGTTCATCATTTACCGCCGTTACATCATGAGGAACAACATGAACTTATTGGGAGTAATTTACTTCCTGAAATAGAAGAAAGGCCTCTTGAAAATTTAGTGGCTGAATTTGAGGGGAATATAATTCATGAGTACTTGTCTAGATTTAACGGGAACAAAACAAAAACAGCACAAGCGCTCGGGATTTCGGTTCGGAATTTATATTATAAGTTAGAAAAGTACGAGTGTGCAAAAAATGGCATGCAATAAATTGCACACCACGCAAAGTTTTGCGTGGTGTGCATAATGCGACAATATTAGACAGAATTTTTTGTGTAGTTACAAAATGTTGATTTTTCTACGTTTTGAATGCGTTTTCAAAAATATTTAAACGAAATTAAAAAGTTGGCACGCTATTTGCTTTTAATATAAGCGAGGGACGACGAGGAAGGGTTGATTACAAAATATGAAGTTACAAACTTTAATTGATCAAGCAGCAAAGCAACCGAAAAAAACAGTTGCTGTTGCAGTAGCTGAAGATCATGAAGTAATTGAAGCCGTTGCAAAGGCTGTACAATTACAGTTAGCTCAATTTCGTCTATATGGAAATCAAGAAACAATTATAAGTATGTTACAAGAGCATGGATTAGGACCTTCAGAACATATTGAAGTAATCTCTACTACATCTAGCGCAGAAGCTGCTGAATTAGCGGTAAAGGCTGTAAGAGGTGGAGAAGCGGACGTACTTATGAAGGGTAATATTCCAACAGCTAACATTTTGAAAGCAGTATTAAATAAAGAATGGGGTCTTCGCAAAGGCAGTGTATTATCACACGTTGCAACTTTTGAAGTACCGAATTACGATCGCTTTATCATCGTGACAGATGCAGCGATGAATATCGCTCCAGATGTACAGCAAAAAGCGGCGATTGCACAAAATGCAGTTGAAGTTGCCCGGGCAATAGGAGTAGAAGTACCAAAAGTAGCTCCGATTGCTGCTGTAGAAGTTGTGAATCCTGCAATGCAAGCAACGATTGATGCAGCAATGTTAACGCAAATGAATCGCCGGGGTCAAATTAAAAATTGTATCATTGACGGGCCACTTGCATTAGATATTGCTGTTTCACAAATTGCAGCAGAGCATAAAGGAATTCAAAGCGATGTAGCTGGTAAAGCAGATATTTTACTCGTCCCAACAATTGAAGCTGGAAATGTATTATATAAATCGCTTGTATATTTTGCAGATGCAAAAGTAGGAGCGATTATCGCTGGAGCGAAAGCACCGATTGTGTTAACATCTCGTGCAGATTCAGCAGAAACAAAAGTGTATTCATTAGCATTGGCAGTTACGACTGCTTCTAAATAAACTTTCTTGCAACACATGTTTTATTTTCATTTATGGTTAAGGAAATGAATCCGATATAACGGACTAAAATTGAAAAGGGTAAACATATCAAGGGGGAAATTATAATGACATTAGAAATTTTCAAATACTTAGAAACTTACGATTACGAGCAAGTAGTGTTCTGTCAAGATAAAGAATCAGGATTAAAAGCAATTATTGCAATTCATGACACAACTCTTGGACCAGCTCTTGGCGGAACAAGAATGTGGACATACGACTCTGAAGAAGCTGCAATTGAAGATGCTCTACGTCTTGCAAAAGGTATGACATATAAAAATGCAGCAGCTGGTTTAAACTTAGGTGGTGCAAAAACAGTTATTATCGGCGATCCACGCAAAGATAAGAGCGAAGCAATGTTCCGTGCATTAGGTCGTTACATTCAAGGATTAAATGGTCGTTACATCACAGCTGAAGATGTTGGTACAACTGTAGATGATATGGACATTATTCATGAAGAAACAGATTTCGTAACAGGTATCTCACCTTCATTCGGTTCTTCTGGTAACCCATCTCCAGTAACTGCTTACGGCGTATACGTTGGTATGAAAGCAGCTGCAAAAGAAGCGTTTGGTACAGATAGCTTAGAAGGTAAAGTAATTGCTGTTCAAGGTGTGGGAAATGTAGCTTATCACTTATGCAAACACCTACATGCAGAAGGTGCGAAATTAATCGTTACAGATATTAATAAAGAAGCAGTACAACGTGCTGTAGAAGAATTTGGTGCAAGTGCTGTTGAGCCAAATGAAATTTACGGTGTAGAATGTGACATCTATGCACCATGTGCATTAGGAGCAACAGTAAACGATGATACAATTCCACAATTAAAAGCGAAAGTAATTGCTGGTTCTGCAAATAACCAATTAAAAGAAGATCGTCACGGTGATATCGTTCATGAAATGGGCATCGTATATGCACCAGACTATGTAATTAATGCAGGTGGTGTAATTAACGTAGCGGACGAGTTATACGGATACAATAGAGAGCGTGCATTAAAACGTGTAGAAGCAATTTATGACACAATTGAAAAAGTAATCACAATTTCAAAACGTGATGGTGTGCCAACATATGTAGCAGCAGATCGTCTTGCTGAAGAGCGCATCGCAAGCTTAAAAAATACACGCAGCACATTTTTAAGTAACGGCCATAATATTTTAAGCCGTCGCTAATTCATAGAAAAAATAAATGTGAAAGCAGTAGCGACTTCATTTTGCAGTTGCTACTGTCTTTCTGAATAAATGGTGGAGGGAGCAGCCTTGTCCGTGAATCGAATTCTTGTCATTAATCCTGGTAGCACATCTACGAAGATTGGTGTTTTTGATAATGAAAGACCTGTTTTAGAAGAAACAATTCGTCATGATGAAGAACAGATTGGGAAATATAAGCGTATCATTGATCAATATGAATTTCGTAAGCAAACTATTTTAGAGGTTCTTCATTCTCATGGCATTAATATTTCTAAGTTAAATGCTGTATGTGGTCGCGGCGGACTACTTCGTCCGATTAAAGGCGGTACGTATACAGTAAACGAAGCAATGCTAGAAGATTTGAAAAATGGTTATAGTGGCCATCATGCTTCTAATTTAGGTGGGATTTTAGCGTATGAAATTGCTTCTGGACTTAACATTCCATCGTTTATTGTTGATCCAGTAGTTGTAGATGAAATGGAAGATATTGCTCGTATTAGTGGGATAGCAGGCATGGAGCGAAGAAGTATTTTTCATGCGCTAAACCAAAAAGCAGTAGCTCGTACAGTTGCAAAAGAACTTGATCGTAAATATGAAGATTTAAATTTAATCATTGCACATATGGGCGGCGGTATTTCAGTTGGTTCTCATAAAGAAGGAAAAGTTATTGATGTAAATAACGGTTTAAATGGAGAGGGACCATTCAGCCCAGAGCGTGCAGGAACGGTTCCAGTAGGTCAGCTTGTAGAAATGTGTTTCTCTGGCGACTATTACCGTGATGAAATGATGAAAAAAATCGTTGGACAAGGTGGCTTAGTAAGCTTACTTGGTACAAATGATGCAATTAAAGTAGAGAAAATGGTAGAACAAGGCGATCCAGAAGCAACGCTTGTTTATACAGCAATGGCATATCAAGTTGCAAAAGAGATCGGTGCGGCAAGTGCAGTTCTTCATGGTAAAGTAGATGCCGTTGTTTTAACAGGCGGGCTTGCATACAGTAAAATTCTTGTTGATGAAATTAAAGAACGCGTTCATTGGATTGCAGATGTTATTGTGCATCCGGGTGAAGATGAATTACAAGCATTAGCAGAAGGTGCACTTCGTGTACTTCGTGATGAAGAAACTGCAAAAGAGTATGCACTGCGTGAAAAAGAAACAGTAGCTAGGGGTTGAGTGATATGGCAAAAGAATACGATTTAGTCATCGTTGGCGGTGGTACAGGCGGATATGTCGCTGCTATTCGTGCATCACAATTAGGATTAACAACAGCGCTTGTTGAAAAAGAAAACCTAGGTGGTACTTGCTTACACAAAGGATGTATTCCTAGTAAAGCGTTACTTCGCAGTGCTGAAGTTTTTGCAACTGCGAAAAAAGGTGAAGAATTCGGCGTTGTAACAAGCAATGTAGAATTGAATTTTGCAAAAGTACAAGAACGTAAAGAAAAAATCGTTAGCCAACTTCATAAAGGTGTTCAGCATTTAATGAAGCAAGGGAAAATTGATGTGTACGAAGGAATTGGTCGTATTCTAGGTCCATCTATTTTCTCACCGATGCCAGGTACGATTTCTGTTGAATTAGCAAGCGGAGAAGAGAATGAAATGCTTATTCCGAAAAATGTAATCGTTGCAACAGGATCACGTCCAAATTCTTTACCAGGACTTGAACTTGATGGTGAATATGTCATGTCATCCGATCACGCCCTAAAAATGGAAACACTTCCTAAATCTATTATTATTGTTGGTGGCGGCGTAATTGGTATTGAGTGGGCATCTATGCTTGCAGATTTCGGCGTAGAAGTAACTGTACTTGAATATGCAAAACACGTCTTGCCGCTTGAAGATCAAGATGTTTCTAAGGAAATGCAACGTTTGCTTAAGAAAAAAGGCATTAAAGTTGTAACTGGTGCAAAAGTGTTACCAGAAACTTTAGTAAAAGATAACGGTGTAACGATTCAAGCTGAATTGAATGGTGCAAATAAAGAATTTAAAGCTGAAAAAATGCTTGTATCTGTTGGCAGACAAGCAAACACACAAAATATCGGCTTAGAAAATACAGATATCGTTGTTGAAAAAGGCTATATTCAAACAAATGAATATTATCAAACGAAAGAATCGCACATCTATGCGATTGGTGATGTAATTGGTGGCCTACAACTTGCACATGTTGCTTCACATGAAGGAATTGTAGCGGTTGAACATATTGCTAGAAAAGAACCGATGCCAATTGATTACTCGATGGTATCTAAATGTGTATATAGCAGCCCAGAAGTTGCTTCTGTCGGTTTAACAGAGCAAGAAGCAAAAGAAAAAGGTTACAAATTAAAAGTAGGTAAATTTTCATTCCGTGCAATCGGTAAAGCGCTTGTATATGGAGAATCTGATGGTTTTGTAAAACTTGTTGTTGATGAAGAAACAAATGATATTCTTGGTGTTCATATGATTGGACCGCACGTAACAGATATGATCTCAGAAGCAGGTCTTGCAAGAGTATTAGACGCAACACCTTGGGAAGTTGCACATACAATTCATCCACATCCATCATTATCAGAAGCGATTGGTGAAGCTGCGTTAGCAGTTGATGGGAAAGCGTTACACGGCTAAAAGAAATAGCGAGTGTATTGTTCTTGCTTTATAATAGAGCGGGGTAAAAAGGATTTAGGAGGGTGTTAAAATGGCTGAAGTAAAAGAAAAACGCCATGAAGAGCTTGGATTAAGCGATGAGCAAGTATTAGAAATGTATCGCACGATGTTACTCGCACGTAAAATTGACGAGCGTATGTGGTTATTAAACCGCGCGGGGAAAATCCCGTTTGTAATTTCTTGTCAAGGACAAGAAGCTGCACAGGTAGGAGCAGCGTTTGCGCTGGATCGTGAAAAAGACTACGCACTACCTTACTATCGTGATATGGGTGTGGTGTTAGCATTCGGTATGACAGCGAGAGAGCTTATGTTATCTGGATTTGCAAAAGCAGAAGATCCAAACTCTGGCGGACGTCAAATGCCTGGACACTTTGGACAAAAGAAAAATCGCATCGTAACAGGTTCTTCACCAGTTACAACGCAAGTACCACATGCAGTAGGTATTGCGTTAGCAGGAAAGATGGAAGGAAAAGATTTAGTAACATTTGTTACATTTGGTGAAGGTTCTTCCAACCAAGGTGATTTCCATGAAGGTGCAAACTTTGCTGGAGTACACAAGTTACCTGTTATTTTCATGTGTGAAAATAACAAATATGCAATCTCGATTCCTGTTGAAAAACAATTAGCATGTAAAAATGTATCTGACCGTGCAATCGGTTATGGTATGCCAGGATACACAGTAGACGGAAATGATCCGCTTGAAGTATATAAAGCTGTAAAAGAAGCAGCAGGTCGCGGACGCCGTGGTGAAGGTCCAACATTAATTGAAACAGTATCTTATCGTTTAACAGCACACTCTAGTGATGACGATGATCGTGTTTATCGTGACCGAGAAGAAGTAGAAGAAGCTAAGAAAAAAGATCCAATCTATACATTTGCAAATTACTTAAAAGAAGTAGGCATTTTAACAGAGGAATCTGAAAAACAAATGTTAGATGATATCATGCATATCGTAAACGAAGCAACAGAATATGCAGAAAATGCTCCGTATGCAGATCCAGAGTCTGCATTAAAGCACGTATACGCGGAATAAGGGGGAACGTTTCATGGCTGTTATGTCTTATATTGACGCGATTACATTAGCAATGCGCGAAGAAATGGAACGCGATGAGAAAGTATTTGTATTAGGAGAAGACGTTGGTAAAAAAGGCGGCGTATTTAAAGCGACAAATGGATTATATGATCAATTTGGTGAAATGCGCGCACTTGATACACCACTTGCAGAATCTGCAATTGCTGGGGTAGCAATCGGTGCAGCGATGTATGGAATGCGCCCAATTGCAGAAATGCAATTTGCTGACTTCATTATGCCAGCGGTGAACCAAATTGTTTCCGAGGCAGCAAAAATTCGTTATCGCTCTAACAATGATTGGACTTGCCCAGTAACAATCCGTGCACCATTTGGCGGCGGTGTTCATGGTGCATTGTATCATTCTCAATCTGTAGAAGCACTTTTTGCGAACCAACCTGGTTTAAAAATTGTAATTCCTTCTACACCATATGATGCAAAAGGTTTATTAAAAGCAGCAATTCGTGATGAAGATCCAGTATTGTTCTTTGAACATAAACGTGCATATCGCTTAATTAAAGGTGAAGTGCCGGAAGATGATTATGTATTACCAATTGGAAAAGCAGACGTAAAACGTGAAGGTGACGATATTACTGTTATTACATACGGATTATGTGTTCACTTTGCTCTTCAAGCTGCTGAAAAATTAGCACAAGATGGCATCTCTGCTCACGTTCTTGATTTACGTACTGTATATCCATTAGATAAAGAAGCAATTATTGAAGCAGCTTCAAAAACAGGTAAAGTTCTTCTTGTAACGGAAGATAATAAAGAAGGAAGCATTATGAGTGAAGTAGCGGCAATTATCGCTGAAAATTGCTTATTTGATCTTGATGCACCAATTGCTCGTCTTGCAGGTCCAGACGTTCCAGCAATGCCATATGCACCAACAATGGAAAAATTCTTTATGGTGAATCCAGATAAAGTTGAAAAAGCAATGCGCGAACTTGCGGAATTTTAATCGGGGGGACTATACATGGCTGTAGAAAAAATTACAATGCCTCAGCTTGGGGAGAGTGTAACAGAGGGTACAATTAGTAAGTGGCTTGTTTCTGTTGGTGATCACGTAAATAAATATGATCCACTTGCAGAAGTAATGACAGATAAAGTAAATGCGGAAGTACCTTCCTCTTTCAGTGGGGTTGTAACAGAATTAATCGCTGGCGAAGGTGATACACTAGCTGTCGGTGAAGTGATTTGTATGATTCAAGTTGAGGGAGCAAATGAAGTAGCTGCAACAGCTGTAGAAGAGAAAACGAAAGAGGCGCCAAAAGCAGAGGTAGCTGCACCGGTATCAGCACCGAAGGCAAAGCAACCAACTGATGGTAAACCGCGTTTTTCACCAGCTGTATTAAAGCTTGCAGGTGAACATAATATTGACCTAGATGCAGTAGTAGGTACAGGAGCAAATGGTCGTATTACACGTAAAGATATTTTAACATTAGTTGAGTCTGGCAATATTCCACAAGTAGGTGCGAAGCAAGAAGCTACGCCAATTACACAAGAAGCACCAAAAGCAGCAGCTGCATCGGCACCAGCAGCTCCTAAAGCAGAAGTGGCAAAACCGGTATCTGTACCAACAGTACCTGGAGATATTGAAATCCCAGTGACTGGTGTTCGTAAAGCAATTGCTGCAAACATGCTACGCAGTAAACATGAAGCACCACACGCCTGGATGATGATTGAAGTGGATGTAACAGATCTTGTTTCATACCGTAATTCAATTAAAGGTGAATTTAAAAAGCGTGAAGGCTTTAATTTAACATTCTTTGCATTCTTCGTAAAAGCTGTTGCACAAGCTTTAAAAGAATACCCACAAATTAATTCTATGTGGGCTGGCGATAAAATTGTTCAGAAGAAAGATATTAACCTTTCGATCGCAGTTGCAACTGACGATGAATTATTCGTTCCAGTTATTAAGCATGCTGATGAGAAAACAATTAAAGGTATCGCTCGTGAAATTACTGAACTTGCAACAAAAGTACGTACGAAATCATTAAAAGCTGACGAAATGCAAGGTGGAACATTTACGATTAATAACACAGGATCATTTGGTTCTGTTCAATCTATGGGTATTATTAACTATCCACAAGCAGCAATTTTACAAGTAGAATCTATCGTGAAACGTCCAGTAATTATGGATAACGGTATGTTCGGTGCACGTGATATGGTTAACTTATGCCTATCCCTTGACCACCGCGTATTAGACGGATTCATTTGCGGTAAGTTCTTAGGACGCGTAAAAGAAATTCTTGAAAATACATCTGCAGATAATACTTCTGTATATTAATGAAAAAAGCTCGCCAATTGGCGGGCTTTTTTACATATTCAATTTCTCCATATAAGTCGCTCCAGAATGTACACACGGAGAGATCATACGTCATGTCATTGTTCAAGAAATTCACCATATCGGTCAGTTATCTATATGGGCACGTGAAATAGGTAAGGAGCCTGTTTCCGCAAATTTGAGAGGAAGAGGGCTATTCGATAATTAGACTGCCTTTGCCAATTTCGCAATCGGGCCATTTAGTGTAAGAAGAGAAATGAAAATCCATCTCCCTTTATGTCTTAGTTAACACAAACTGTGAATAAAATATTAAAAGAAAACAAGTGAACAAACTGATTTTTTTGAATGTAATGTTCGAAACTAAAATAAGTAGGGAGACGGTGCAATGAGCGAAATAGATAAACAAAATAGATTAAGTAAAGAACCTTTTGCCCATCAAATAACGAAAAAAGGAACGGTAATAATCTATTACGAAGGTAAACAAATTAAAATTGTTAAGGATAGGGAGGCAGAGCGTCTTATAGCAAGAATCAAAGAGGTTGAAGATAATATAACAGCAGTACAGTTATTGTTAGCTAAAATTACGGGTAACTTTAAACGTGGTAATGAGAAATTTGGTAAAAATAAAAGTAAATAAACTAAGCCTTTACTTTGTAGTTCGCAAACAATGTTGGAGGGTTTAATAATCGGATGTTATTTTTTGAATAAAACTTAGATTTTTAAACGACTGTATTGTTATATTTTTTAGTGTAGTGAAGTGAAGTATCTTACATCAAGAGTAAACAACTATATTTTTAACCTCGTCCTAAATTTAGAACGGGGTTATAGTTGAAACTTTATAATGTTTTTTACATAGACAATATAATTAAACGCAAACTAAAAGGAGGAATTTAATTAAGGGGTGCCATCTATTATGCATATGCACATATTTGAAGGAGCAAAGCATCTTTCGAGTTTCGAGTGGATGCTCCGTGCTATAGTGGCATATATATTTTTAATTATTGTGGCAAAAGCGATGGGACAACGCTCTATTGCCCAGCTTCGTTTTTTAGATCTTATTCTCGTGCTATTATTAGAGGGAAATCTAACGAATGCATTGTCTGATGAAAAAGTAGGTCTTTTGGGTTCTATGATTACATCGTTTATTCTCGTCGTACTTCATATAGTAAGTTCTATTTTGACATTAAAGTGGGATCGGTGGAGACGGTTTTTAGAGCCTGCACCCATTATTCTTATACATAATGGTTCCGTTCAGTTAAATAATTTAAAGAAAGCGCGGATTACAGTCGAGTATTTATTTTCTGAGCTGAGATTGCAAGGTATAACAGATATTCAAACAGTAAAACTAGCTTTATGGGAAGCAAGTGGGGTTGTTTCTGTATTTCAATATGCGGCACATGAAACAGTGTCTCGAAAAGATATGAAAATATACACAGAACAATCACCTATTACATTTATCTTAATAAAGAATGGGAATATTCAAAAGGATGTTCTCGCTTTAATAGAGAAAACAGAAGAGTGGGTAAAAGACGAGTTAAAGCAGAAAGTACCAATTCAATCGATTCAATTAGCAACGGTAGATGAAAAGGGACAAATAAATATTTTGCTTAAAAAGTAAAAAAATGATCATTTTTCCATTTTATACATATGATACAATGGTGTGGACAAGGAAATAAAAAGAAGGGTTTGTTGAAATGGGATATGTGGAGGAATTACGGAAAGTAGTTGGTCATCGCCCGTTAATTTTAGTCGGTTCAGTTGTTCTTGTATTGAATAAAGATGGGGAAGTATTATTACAACAAAGACAAGAACCGCATGGAAAATGGGGCCTTCCTGGTGGATTAATGGAGCTGCGGGAGTCACCAGAAGAAACTGCATACCGTGAAGTGTATGAAGAGACAGGCATTCATGTGAAGAATTTGCAGCTTATTAATGTGTTCTCAGGTGCAAAACATTTTGTGAAACTAGAAAACGGCGACGAGTTTCAAGCAGTAACGACTGCATATTATACGCATGATTATGAAGGAGAACCTACTGTAAACAAAGAGGAAGCGATACAAGTAAAGTTTTTTCCGATTACAGAATTGCCAGAGTATATTGTAGGATCGCATAAAAGAATGATTGAAGTATATGTAGAAATGATGCAAAATAAGTGAAAATTGTAATATAATGGTGAAAGAGATGCGAAAACACAGTTCCGGTTGGTAGTCCGGACGCATAATTTTTTTAATCCCGCTACTAACGGGCAGTAGCCCCCTACCTTAAGATTCAGAGAAAGCGAAGAGGGAAGGGGATAACTGCCCGTAAGAGCCCGATTGGTTCAACTAATTAGCAGCAAAAAATCGTGCTGCTAAAAGTTTCACTTTATGTCAGTAACCTTCCCCTCCGGGATGTCCAGCATTTCTGAATATGCTTGTAAAGGAGGGACTGTCAGTGAAATTGACAGTATATCATGACGGTCAGTATTTTGTAGGAATGATTGAGCGAGAAGAAAAAGGGAAGTTGTATGCAGTACGGCACATTTTTGGTGCTGAACCGTCTGATGAAGAAGTGTTTTTGTTTGTAAATGATACGTTATTACCGTATTTTAATCGTTATGCGAAATGCGGAGTAGAAATGAAACAGCAAAAGCGTCCGAAAAATGTAAAGCGCATGATTCGGCAAGCAGCAAAGGAATTAAACAGTTCAAAGTTTACGAAAGCACAAGAAGCGATTCAGTTATCGTATGAAGTGCATAAGAAAGAAAAGCAAGTGCAATCGAAAGAAATACGAGAAATGGAAAAGCGGAAAAAGCGTGCGTTAAAAGTGCAAAAAGCGAAACAGAAGCATCGTGGTCATTAAGGAAAACGTCTTAGAGTCCTTTCTCTAAGACGTTTTTCTTAATGGCAAAGCAAGTAAGTTTACTTGTGTTTTCGAAATCATTACTGGTAATATACAAATAGGTATATAAGAGGAGGGAAAGCTTTGATTAACTTCAACTTTTTTATGAATGACGTTGTTCGTCAAGCGCGTGAAGAAATCGTGGCAGCTGGTTATGCAGAATTAACAACGCCAGAAGCTGTAGAGGAAGCACTGCAAAAGAAAGGTACAACACTTGTAATGATAAATTCTGTATGCGGCTGTGCAGGAGGAATTGCTCGTCCAGCAGCAGCTCATTCTATTCATTATGATAAACGTCCAGATCATCTTGTTACTGTGTTTGCAGGTCAAGATAAAGAGGCAACAGCACGTGCCCGTGAATATTTTGAAGGATATCCGCCATCTTCTCCATCGTTTGCACTATTGAAAGATGGAAAGATCATGACGATGGTTGAGCGTCATGAAATTGAAGGTCATGAGCCAATGCAAGTTATTGCGAAATTACAATCGTATTTTGAAGAACATTGTGATGAAATGTAATATGCGTTTTTGGAGCCGTTAAGAATATAATCTTAGCGGCTCTTTTTTATGCATAAAATAAGTTCATTATGCATATAATTATGCAGTGTATAATGATTGATTTCCGTTATGGAGAGAAAAATAAATTTATTTTTATTTTATTTATTGCATAAAAATAAATTTATTGCTACAATACATTCATCGAATAAGTATTCTATAAAATAAATAAATATGCATCAATTAGGAGGGACAGTAATGAAGAAGTTTTTATCAATTTCAGTTGCACTTATTTTAATCATGAGTATATTCACTGCTTGTAGTAAGGATGGAAATGCAGGAAGTGATAATAAAAAGAAAGTGTTAGTTATGGGAACGTCTGCAGATTACAAACCGTATGAATACGTGGATGCAAAAAAGAGTGAAGACATTATCGGTTTTGATATCGATGTTATGAACTATATTAGTAAAGAATTAGGTTATAAAGTGAAAGTCAAAGATATGGACTTTGGTGGGCTGTTAGCATCATTAGAGGCTGGGAAAGTTGACTTTGTTATGGCGGGAATGACACCGACAGCAGAGCGTAAGAAAAATGCTGATTTTACAGAAATTTATTTTGTCGCTAAAAATGTAATCATTTCTAAAGAAGGTTCAAATATTAAAACGTTGCAAGATCTACAAGGAAAAAAAGTAGGAGTACAAACAGGATCTATCCAAGAAGAAAAGGCGAAAGATTTACAAAAACAAGTATCGTTCCAATCTGAAGGACGTGATCGTGTACCAGAACTAATTCAAGAAATTCAAGCAGGACGTTTTGATGCAATTATTTTAGAAGATACAGTAGCAAAAGGATATTTAGAAAAAAATAAAGCGTTAAAGAGTGTGGAAATTCCAGAAGCTGCAGATGAAGCTGGTTCAGCAATTGCGCTTCCGAAAAATAGTGATAAGACAGAAGAATTTAATAAAGTAATTAAGAAAATGAAAGAAAATGGAGAAATGGATAAATTAGTGAAGAAATGGTTTGGCGGCGATAAATAAGCCGCCTTTCCTTCTTCTGGAGAGGACTGACTGAAAATGAACTTGGATTTTTCGCAAATAGCGCCTTCAATACCATATATATTGAAGGGGTTAGAAGTTACATTAAAAATTGTTGTGGTTGCTTCTTTGCTTGGTTTTGCGCTAGGTACGTTATTAGCGCTTTGTAAAATTGCTAGAATAAAAGTTTTAAGTATAATTGCTGATTTTTATACATCTCTTTTTCGTGGTACACCGCTTGTACTACAATTAATGATTATTTATTACGGATTTCCGCAAATAACAGGATATGATATTTCAGCGTTTTTAGCAGCAGTGTTAGCATTTAGCTTAAATTCAGGCGCATACATGTCAGAAGTGATTCGTGCTGGAATTCAAGCGGTTGATAAAGGACAAACAGAAGCGGCAATGGCACTTGGTATTCCATATGGTAAAATGATGCGAAATATTATTTTACCGCAAGCATTAAAAAATATTTTACCGGCACTAGTAAATGAATTTGTTACATTAACAAAAGAGTCTGCGGTTGTGACTGTAATCGGTGCAACAGATTTAATGCGCCGTGCGTATATTGTTGGCGGTGAGACATTGTCTTATTTTGAGCCGCTTTTATTTGTCGGCATGATTTATTATATTCTTGTTATTATTCTTACATTCGTTGGGAAAGCAGTTGAAGGGAGAATGAAGAAAAGTGATTAAAATTAATGACCTTCACAAATCATTTGGAAATAACGAAGTATTAAAAGGGATTACAACAACAATTGGACAAGGTGAAGTGGTTGCAATTATTGGACCATCTGGATCAGGGAAATCAACGTTTTTACGTTGCATGAATGTATTAGAAGTACCATCTAGTGGACAAATTTTGATTGGTGGTCAGGATGTAACGAATCCGAATACAAATATTATGGAAGTTCGTCAGCATGTTGGAATGGTGTTTCAGCATTTTCACTTATTTCCTCATATGACAGTGCTAGAAAATATAACGTATGCTCCTCTTACTGTAAAAGGTACCGTAAAGGAAGAGGCAGTAAAAAAAGCTGAAGAATTATTAGAAAAAGTGGGATTACTTGAGAAAAAGGATGCCTATCCGAATCGCCTTTCTGGTGGACAGAAACAGCGTGTTGCAATTGCAAGAGCATTGGCAATGGAACCTGACGTTATGCTATTTGATGAACCGACTTCAGCACTAGATCCGGAAATGGTGAAAGAAGTATTAGAAGTTATGAAATCTCTTGCAACGACAGGAATGACGATGGCAATCGTTACGCATGAAATGGGATTTGCAAAAGAAGTAGCAGACCGTGTGCTCTTTTTAGATGGTGGAAAACTTGTAGAAGATGCGAAGCCGGAGAAATTTTTTACAGCACCGGAAAGCAAACGTGCCCAAGAATTTTTGCAAAAAATGTTGTAACATGTAAACGTTACGTGAATAATAAGGGAAAAAGGATGACATTATGTCATCCTTTTCTTTATACTTACTTTATGTTGAAAGGTAACTACTCAGCCATACATTTCATTTTTCATTTTCCGGCATATAAATTGCTACCATGAAGATAAAAATGGCAATGCATCTCGCTGCCTGTCTTTGTTTTAAAACTTTGCGAGTGGCAGGAAAAGGCACTGACCGCTACTATACATAGCCAGTCCCTCCCAGGCCATTTAAAAAGATGCTTTTCTATCGTTTTTTCATAGAGTGACTGAGTAGTTATGTTGAAAGTACATAATAGGAGCGTTAACATGTTTAAAATTGGATATCGAACAGTGAAAACAGCAGCTGGAACTGCCTTGGCTGTGTGGATTGCTCAATTACTTCATTTGGAGTTTAGTAGCACGGCTGGCATTCTTGTCATTTTATGTGTACAAAATACAAAAAGAAAATCATTAGAAGTATCTATTCATCGCTTTGTAGCTTGCTTACTTTCTCTGGTGTTTGCATTTTTTATTTTTGAATCGATAGGATATACACCGTTGGCACTTGGAGTTTTATTACTTCTGTTTATTCCAAGTGCAGTTATGCTTAAGATTCAAGAGGGGATTGTTACAAGCGCTGTTATTGTTATGCATTTATATTCATTGCAAAAAATTACGTGGTCCATTGTTGGAAATGAGATTGCCATTTTAACGGTTGGAATTAGCGTTGCTTTATTAATTAATTTGTACATGCCAAGTGTTGAAAATGAGTTGGAAGCGTATCAACAAAAAGTAGAAGCGAATTTTAAAACGATCCTTTTGGAAATGGCCGCATATTTAAGAAATCGTGAAAGTGTGTGGAATGGAAAAGAGTTAATTGAAACGGTAACATTACTTGAGAGAGCAAAAGAAGTATCTTTTATAAAGCTGGAAAATCAGTTTATGCGTGAAGATGATTATTACTATCGTTATTTTCAAATGCGTCAGCAACAGTTTGAAATTTTAGAAAGAGTTATGCCGCTAGTTGCTTCGTTATCTTGGTCATATGAACAAGCGGGTATGGTAGCGGATGTAATTGAAAATGTCGGGAATGCAATCCGCCCAGAAAGTACAGGGGTTATATCATTAAGACAGCTTCAAGAGATGCGAGAAATCTTTCGAGAAATGCCGCTCCCAGAAACACGAGAAGAATTTGAAACGCGTGCTAAGCTCGTTCAGCTCGTCTATGAAATAGAACAATTTATACTCATTAAAAGTCAATTTATAGGGAAATATAACATCAAAGAATTAATATAAGAAGGACGGAATGAGCTATGCCATATCTTCTTTCATTTCTATTATTTATTTCCCTATCGCCTCTTTGGCCGCTCGGTGATAATCCGCGTGTTGGCGATCCACTTATAGTCGTCAATAAACAAACGAACCGACTTGCATATATTTATGATGGAAAAGTACAAAAAACATTTCCAGTCGGGACGGGTAAAACGAATGATTTAACACCGGAAGGTACATTTGATGTTGTGATGAAGGCGAAAAATCCGTATTATATTGCGAAGAATATTCCAGGTGGTTCACCGGCAAATCCGCTCGGTTCAAGGTGGATAGGTTTTAATGCTAGGGGTACAGATGGTAGTAAATATGGGATACACGGAACGAATCAGCCAAGCTCCATTGGCAAGTATGTTTCGCAGGGGTGTATTCGAATGCATAACAAAGATGTAGAGAAGTTGTACGATCTTATCCCCATTGGAACAAAAGTATGGGTTGTAAAATCAAAAAAATCATTTGAGCAGCTTGCGAAAGAAAAGGGTGCAATTGCTTACGAAGAAAGCCAACAGTATATGTTGGCTTTTTGCTATATTATATCTTGTCTTGACATGTGTACATATAACATGCGTTAATGATAGTAAAAAGTAAAATTTCTATCAGGAGAACTAGTACTTCTCGTGAATACAATATAAGAAAAGATTATATGAAAAGGAGTTGCAACGATGCATACGAATCATAGACTGCCATACATTCAGTTCTTAATTGGTGCTCTTGCAATTATTACTTTCATATTGGCAACTTTTAATATATGTCCATTTTCGTTATCTGTCTTTTCTATTGCTCTTCTTAACTTTACTTTTGCACTAAGCGCTTTTTATGAGCAGCAATATCCAAACTTTGTTCTTTCGCTCGGAATGGGAATTGCCTTTAGTATTGCAGGAGTTATTATTATGACAACATAAAAGGGAGAAAATATCTCCCCCTTTTTTACCAAAACATGCTTATGCCAGTAAGCAGTGTTGTAACAAGCATTGAAATTAACATGACATAAACCATAATTTTTTGCATTTTTTTACTCATCATGATCCTCCTTGCGAATCTCCTTAATCCTATTGTATATACAAACGAAATTTGGTACAAGGGTCTATTATGAGACATTTTCCGCATAAATGCATTTTAACCTTTCAACATATAAGTCTTTGCTATGTTGTAATAAAACATAAGCTGTACTTGCTTTCGTCTTTGGTTTTCATCCTTGCCCGTGGCAGAAATAGGTCCTGATCGTTTCTATGCATGGCCAGATGCTCTCGCCCTCCTAAAAAAGAGCTTTTTTATCTGTAAAATTTGAATTGTAACTAGCAGAGATAAAGAAAGCTTTAATTGATCAAAATTTCACTTTATATATCTTCTCCTTCGAAACTTTTCCAGAATTCTGTTATAATAGTCATTGTTACATACATAACAGGAGGCGCATTCTCATGATTAATCAAGAACGTTTAGTGAATGAATTTATGGAACTTGTGCAAGTAGACTCTGAAACAAAATACGAAGCTGAGATTTGCAAAGTGTTAAAAGAAAAATTCTCTTCTTTAGGCGTTGAAGTATTTGAAGATGATACAATGGGTGAGACTGGTCACGGTGCTGGAAACTTAGTTTGTACATTACCAGCAACAAAAGAAGGCGTAGATACAATCTACTTTACTTCTCATATGGATACAGTTGTTCCTGGTAAAGGAATTAAGCCTTCTATTCAAGATGGTTATATCGTATCTGACGGTACAACAATTTTAGGTGCCGATGATAAAGCTGGACTTGCATCTATGTTTGAAGCAATTCGCGTGTTAAAAGAGAAAAACATTGCGCACGGAAAAATAGAATTCATCATTACAGTTGGTGAAGAATCAGGTCTTGTTGGTGCAAAAGCATTAGATCGTGAACGCATTACAGCGAAATATGGTTATGCATTAGATAGCGATGGAAAAGTTGGAGAAATCGTTGTTGCAGCACCAACGCAAGCGAAAGTAAATGCAATCATTCGCGGGAAAACAGCTCACGCTGGTGTAGCACCAGAAAAAGGTGTATCTGCAATTACAATTGCAGCAAAATCCATCGCGAAAATGCCACTTGGCCGCATTGATTCTGAAACTACTGCGAATATCGGTCGTTTTGAAGGTGGTACACAAACAAATATCGTTTGTGACTATGTAGAAATCTTTGCTGAAGCACGTTCTTTAGTAGACGAAAAAATGCAAGAGCAAGTTCGCAAAATGAAAGAAGCATTTGAATTTACAGCGAAAGAAATGGGCGGAGAAGCAGAAGTAGAAGTAAAAGTAATGTACCCAGGATTTAAATTTGCTGATGGCGACCACGTTGTAGAGGTTGCGAAACGTGCTGCTGAAAAAATCGGTCGTACACCATCACTTCACCAAAGCGGTGGCGGTAGCGATGCAAACGTAATTGCAGGTCACGGTATTCCAACAGTAAACTTAGCAATTGGTTACGAAGAAATTCATACAACAAACGAAAAAATTCCTGTTGAAGAACTAGTGAAAACAGCAGAATTGGTTGTTGCGATTATTGAGGAAGTAGCGAAGTAATCAAAGAATCGACCAAGTTGAAACGCATGGGTGAAATAACCCATGCGTTTTTTATTGCTTTACGCAAATGATTTTCAGCCATATAAATACAAGTTGAAAAAAAGACATATAAACCCTTTTCTTTTTAGATGGGCAAGAGCATCGGGCTGTGCATAGTAGCGGTCAGGGCCTTTTCCTGCCACATGCGAGATTTTAAAATAAAGGGAGAAAATGAGTACAGGTCAATTTTTTTCTCCATAGCAGCGGCTTTTACGTCGGAAAATTAAAATGGATTTGTACAGCTTAACAATGCAATAGTTCTTTTATTGTTTTTACATTTTGGTGATAAATTTGCGGAGAAGGCCAATTTTTGTAGTCGTTAGGTAACGGAATCGTTTCGATCTCATTGTGTTTTTGTGCAGTGGCAGTTAAGTTATGTATATAATCGATTATTTGTAAGAAATTCAGCTTTGTACCTACCGAGCCATGACCTGGTATAGCTATATCGATATCCATCCGTTCAACCTCTTTTAAAATATGAATCCAATTTTGCGGATTTGATTCTTCAAAAAATGTAGGATGGCAATCAACAAATAATAAATCACCCATGAATATCACTTTATCTTCTGGGATGTATAGCATAGCATCGCAAAGGGAATGTCCCCCTCCTAATGTGAAAAGCTTTGCACTACGTTTCGTCCCAAGGAACATAACTTCATCTTTAAATGTTTGTTGAGGTAGTACTAACTCGAGTGTAGGTAATGAAATTTCTAACTCACTTAAAAAATTAATTTGATGTTCTAAATTCATATCATAAGTTTGCGTTACTTGGTTCTGTAAAGATTGAATATAATTTCTTAGACCATGAATATCATTTTTTTGTTTTGTGATTCTTGATGGATGAGTGGTCTTCATTTTGTTATATGTCATTTCACTTGAAATAATCGTGCTATCTTTAAACGTTTGGTTCCCTCGAATGTGGTCTCCGTGCCAATGACTGTTGATTACCCAAGTAACGGGCTGATTTGTTATCGCTTCTGCTGCATATTTTAAATCCTCAGAAGCTTGTTGGGTATTAAATGTATCAAAAACAATAGTTGTATCCCCTAAATCAATAAAGCCAGCATTTGCTGCAGCACCGCTACCTTCTTTTGCAATTGCCGCATAGATCCCGTTACGAATTTTTTCGAGCCTAAAGTGTTTGCTATCAAATTCTTCGTTCATTTTCTTCTCTCCTTAAGTGTGTTCGTTATTTTGATTCTATTGCCTTTACAAGACGAATAAACCAGTACAGAAAAATCCATGGAAGAATGTACAAAGTTGAAAAAGACAATAGAGATGAAAGAAGCCAGTAAGCATTAATTCCTATGATTGGAAGTAGGAAATAGATGAGCAACAAAAAGAAAATAGAAAGTAAAATGAGATAAAGAGGTTTTAGATGTGTAGTCATTTCTATTTTGCCTCCTTAAAATTCCCGTGTGGACATACTTCTATATAGTAACGATTCCATCCTTTTAAATATTGATTTTTTTACAAGTTTTTTGATAAAATAAAGAACAAACGTTCCTTTGGTGGTGAGAAAGATGCGTGAAATGTATCCGAAAAATGGCCGTGTCATTTTACATGTTGATATGAATTGTTTTTATGCATCTGTTGAAATTGCCCGTGATGCATCGTTGCAAGGAAAACCATTAGCGATAGCTGGCAATGCGAAAGAACGAAAGGGTATTATTGTAACGTGTAGTTATGAAGCAAGGGCGAAGGGAGTTCGTGCAACAATGCCTGTTTGGGAAGCAAAGCGGCTATGCCCAGATCTCATTATAAAACATCCAAACTTTGAGTTATATCGAGAGGCTTCTTTTGCATTGTTTCAAATTCTGGCACGGTTTACAGAAAAAATTCAACCAGTCTCAATTGATGAAGGATATTTGGATATTACAGATTGCTACGGGCTCGGTTCACCGTTAGAAATTGCTCAAATGATTCAACAAACATTACTTACAGAATTACAACTTCCGTGTAGCATTGGGATTGCTCCAAACTTATTTCTAGCTAAAACAGCCTCTGATATGAAAAAACCTCTAGGTATTACAGTACTTCGTAAACGTGATATACAAGCGGTGCTTTGGCCACTTCCAGTTGGGAAAATGCATGGGATCGGAAAGAAAACAGCAGAAAAATTAAAAGATGTACATATACATACGATTGGGGATTTAGCTACTGGAACAGCCTCTATTATTCGTTCTGTAATTGGAAATCATGGATTGGATTTACAACAACGGGCAAATGGTATCGATAATAGAGATGTTGATCCAAGTCAAATGGGGCAATATAAAACGATTGGAAATTCTATAACGCTGCCAAAAGATGTAGACGAAGAGCAGGAGTTGTTAAGTACGTTAGAGCACTTGTCTCAATCTGTTAGCAGGAGATTACAAAAACGTACCCTTGTTGCATATAATATTCAAATTACGATTAAATATTATAATCGCCGAACGATTACGCGCAGTAAAATGTTAGAAAATGCAATTTGGGAATGGCGGGATATTTTTCAGGCGACAATACGGTTATGGAAAAAACATTGGGATGGTGACCCTGTCCGATTACTTGGAATAACTGCTTGTGAATTAGAGTGGAAAACAGAAGCAATTAAGCAGCTTGATTTATTTTCATTTGAAGAAGATGCGAAAGTAGAACCACTTTTGACAGTGATGGAGCAATTAAATGATAAATATGGAACGAAGATTATTCAGCCTGGTAGTCAATTGCTTCGGCAACAAGAGAGAACATTTCAACAAAATTTAGAGAATAAATTTACATAAAAAAATTCGTATGTAAGTTTATGTACTATATATACAAGTTAAAAACCGATATAAAAACTCTTTTTTTAGAGGAGGACGAGAGCGTCTGGCTGTGCATAAAAGCGGTTGGGGCCCTTTCCTGCCACATAAAGGGAAATGCAGGTCATCATGTTATATTCTACATGGCAGCGATTTATACGTTGAACAATGAAAATGTATTTGTATATACTAAAAATCTCGCAGGAGATATCTTCTGCGAGATTTTTAGTATATTTGTTCTTCTTAAGAAACGTAATCAATCTTATACTCGTGTTTGGCTAATACTAGTACTTTTTTTGCTATTTGGAGTTATTTCATTAGCGATTTCCATACTTGCCAAGTTTAAATTTGTTGGCATAACTGCTCTTGTTCTATTTTGCATGTCCCGAAATAACCGCTGCAACGGTGTTATCATATTGAAGTTTCGGCTTGCTACTAATCCAAAAACTGTTCCTATACCTAGTAAAGAAATCCAAATCCAATTTCTATTAGTTCGTCTAATTCCAAATAATTGAAACACTCGGCGCGTTCCTCTTCCGAAATTGAATAATGATATCAACCAATTTAAAATGTTCATTTTCGACTCCTTATAAAAAAATTAGGGATAGATAATTAACGCCACTCCCTATGGTTTATATTGTTGATATTTATAAGGATTTATGATGGCAACTTATGTTAATATTTGATATTCTTCTTGCCTAAATATTTTAAATAAAAAGGTAACGGAGGCAGCATCAATGTTTTTTGGATAATTGATTTGTGTGCATAAGTACTGCACTTAATCTGTATTTCCTATTCATATAAAACATAAAAAGATATCGGAAGCTGATACCTTTTTATGTTTTATATAGAAGAGCTTTCGTAAATGACAATGTCTGTATTGGTTGGAGTAGAAATGCGCTGTGCATAATATGTGATAGAAGAAGGGATATATTCTGGTACGGTTTGAACTGTATGCAATGCTATATATTCATGAATTAACTCTTTTAACGTAGACCATTGTAATTCTGCTGGTGTTTCAGAAATAAATAAACTTACCCAACGATCAAAAGAAGAAGAAAAGTCAGTTTGTAAACGAAATGCTTCTTTCATGGTTTAGCCACCTTCTATAAATGATACTATTATTTTACTACAAAACACGAATGAATGTGTTTTTAAAAATTGTTAACGTTCGTTTTGTGTAGTTGTCTATATGGGCTGTTCATATAAAGTTGAGTTGCCATTTTTGTTTATATTCCGTAAGATAACAATAGAGATTATGAAATGCTTGGAGGATGCAACGTGGAATTTGTATTTTTAGGAACAGGAGCTGGCGTTCCGGCAAAAGGAAGAAACGTATCAGCAATAGCTTTGCAATTATTGGAAGAGATAGGTGAAACGTGGCTATTTGACTGCGGCGAAGCAACGCAGCATCAAATTTTACATACATCAGTGCGTCCGCGTCGCATCGAGAAAATATTTATTACGCATTTACATGGGGATCATATTTTTGGACTGCCAGGTTTGTTAGGGAGCCGTTCGTTTCAAGGAGGGACAACGCCGTTAACTGTATATGGTCCAAAAGGGATTAAACAGTTTGTTGAAGTCGCCTTGTCAGTAAGTACAACACATGTGAAATACCCACTAGAGATTATCGAAATTACCGAAGAAGGTATTGTATATGAAGATAAACAATTTCTTGTGGAAACAAAGCGATTATCACACGGTATTGAATGTTTTGGGTATCGCATTGTAGAAAAAGATATTCCAGGGCATCTTCTTGTAGATAAATTATTAGAAGAAGGAATTAAACCAGGACCACTCTTTAAGCGTTTAAAAGATGGAGAAACTGTAGAGCTTGAAGATGGACGTGTACTTTGTGGACAGGATTTCATCGGACCATCACAAAAAGGGCGAATTATTACAATTTTAGGAGATACACGTTATTGCGAAGCGAGTATTCAATTAGCACAAGATGCTGATGTACTTGTACATGAAGCGACGTTCGGTGCGGAAGATTCACAGCAAGCTCATGATTATTACCATTCTACAACAGAACAAGCGGCAAATATTGCGATGCAAGCAAATGTAAAACAAATGATTCTAACTCATATTAGTTCTCGTTATCAAGGGGAAGCATGTAATATGCTTCTTGAAGAAGCGAAGCGAGTATTTCCAAATACGGAAATTGCAGCGGACTTGAAACGTTTTCTCGTATCAAGATAACGAAAAAACAATGGAGCTGTCTCATAAGTCGAATTTTTGACTATGTGACACTCCTTTTTGTTTTAGAAGCGTTGATATATCAATGTTTTTAAAACAAAAAGAAGAAACTACGCTTGAACTGCATATGTGAAAAAAAGTATGTCCTTAATTTGAAATATAAAAAAATTTAAATTCTGCAAAAAAGGGGTTATAATGAAAGCGTATTCATTATAATTGTACAGTATAAGATTATATTTTGTTTGTTTTTGTAAAGAAAAGTAGTAAATCAACAAGTGACAAGAGAGCGCTTATATATTATGATAGCTGATGGTGTGTGTCAATTTAATGAATAATTTATATAAGTGTTTTGAATGAATTATATAAGTTTATTAGAACATATACAAAAGCAAAGAGAACAGCAATTTAATAGACTATTAGTAAGTAACTTTTTTGTAATGAAGATTTAGGGGGAACTATTATGAAATATCGTTCAGTTTTTGATATTATTGGTCCAGTTATGATTGGACCATCTAGTTCGCATACAGCAGGTGCAGCAAGAATGGGGCAAGTTGCTCGTCAACTGTTTCGCCATGAACCAGAAAACGTTACCATTTCGTTATACGGTTCGTTTGCAAAAACATATCGAGGTCATGGCACGGATGTAGCACTTGTAGGAGGAATACTAGGATTTGAAACGGATGATCCTCGCATTCCGCAAGCGCTTGAAATTGCAAAAGAACGTGGAATTAACGTTACGTTTATTGAAGAAGAAGCACAAGCAGTCCATCCAAATACAGCGAAAATTCGTTTATATAAAGATGAAGATGAAATTGAAGTCGTTGCTTGTTCAATTGGCGGTGGGAAAATTGAAGTAGTGGAGCTAAATGGGTTTGATTTGCAGTTAACAGGTACAAGTCCGGCGCTTCTAATTGTAAATAATGATCGTTTCGGAACAATTGCTTCTGTTACATCTATTCTTGCAAAGCACGAAATTAATATTAGTATGATGAGTGTTTCGCGTAAGGAAAAGGGAAGAAAAGCGCTAATGGTTATTGAAACAGATGAGTTGTTAGCAGATGAAATCATCGATGAAATGAAAGCGCAGCAAAATATTTGTCAAGTAACAATTATGGATTAATAGCAGGGGGGACACATCATGTTTCGGAATGTAGCGGAACTAGTTGCACAAGCAGAAGAGAAAAATGTAAAAATTGCAGAGATTATGATTCAATGTGAAATGGAAACAAGAAAGCTTTCTCGTGAAGAAGTAATCGCTGGTATGGAAAAAAACTTAGTTGTAATGGAAAAAGCAGTTGAGCGCGGAATTCAAGGTGTGAAATCTCCGACTGGACTTACTGGTGGAGATGCAGTGAAAGTCCAGGCGTATATGAAAAGTGGAAAAGGTTTGTCTGGGGATACAATTTTAGATGCAGTAAGTAAAGCTGTCGCAACGAATGAAGTAAATGCTGCAATGGGGATTATTTGTGCAACGCCAACAGCTGGTTCTGCGGGGACGGTACCAGGTGTGCTATTTGCATTAAAAGAAAAATTAGACCCAACGCGCGAAGAAATGATTGATTTTCTATTTACAGCTGGTGCATTTGGTATGGTTGTAGCGAACAATGCTTGCATTGCCGGAGCAGCTGGTGGATGCCAAGCGGAAGTTGGTTCAGCAAGTGGGATGGCAGCTGCAGCTGCTGTTGAATTGGCTGGCGGTACACAAAAGCAAGCAGCAACAGCAATGAGTATTGCACTTAAAAACATGCTCGGATTAGTATGTGATCCTGTTGCAGGACTTGTAGAAGTACCGTGCGTAAAACGTAACGCAGCTGGTGCATCAAATGCGATGATTGCAGCTGATTTATCATTAGCTGGTGTAACGAGTGTTATTCCGTGTGATGAAGTAATTGAAGCAATGTATCGCATTGGACAAACGATGCCAAGTGCACTTCGTGAAACCGCAGAAGGTGGTCTTGCAGCAACGCCGACAGGTCGTCGTTTACAGGAAGAAATTTTTGGAAAGAAAAGCGAATAGGGAAAAACCTTGCTAACTCAGCAAGGTTTTTTATTTTTCACTTACAAACTTCTCTAACGTTTCACCAAGCTCATGAGAACGTTTTGTTGCTTCTGTAATACATTGAATTAGTGCTTCTTGAAATTGAAAGCTTTGCAACACTTCAATGCCAGCTTCTGTCGTTCCTCCTGGCGATGTAATTTCTTTTCGTAATATAGAAGGGTGCTTTTCGTTTGTTTTTAACATCTCTGCGGCGCCAATCATTGTTTGGAGAATAAGTGATTTTGCAACAGTTTCCTCTAAGCCAATTTGTTTTGCTGCGTTTTCCATTGCTTCCACAACGTAATAAATATAAGCTGGACCGCTTCCTGATAAAGCGGTAACAGCATGCATATGCTTTTCTTCTACAACAGACACAAGACCGATTGTTTCAAAAAGCGTTTTTGCGAGCATAATATGTTCATCTTTTGCATGAGCAGAAGGAGAAATGGCAGTAGCAGATTTTAAAATTGCTGATGATGTATTTGGCATTGCCCTAATAATAGGGACATCCTTTTTCAGTAAAGTGACAATGGATGTCGTGGATACGCCAGCTAGTAATGAAATGATTAATTGATTTTTGGTAATATAATCTCGTAATGGAGTAAGAGCTTCCACAACATCTTTCGGCTTCATTGCTAAAAATATAATATCAGCGTGAGTAATCAGCTCTTTTTTATCATGTGTACCATGTACACCGTAACGGTGATGCAACTCTTGCAGCCTTTTTTTATTAGAGTGATTACTAACAACAATTTGTTTTCCTTTTACAACTTGGGCTTGTAATAATCCAGCAATTGTAGCTTCGGCAATTGAGCCTGCGCCGACAAAAGCAATTTTTTGTATTGACATGATGTGTCCTCCTTTTACTATGCGTATACGAAAAGCTTGTTTAAATTTACATACATTCGGCCCTTCATAGAAAATCCCTTCTTTTTATCTGAAAATAATGACAAATTTTCATGTTAGATGTAAACTGAAGGAAGATTCATTTTTGAAACGGAGAAACAGAGGGGGCTTATAGTATGACAGTTATTCATAGATTGGAAATTCCTGTTCCATTTGCGGTGGAAATCGTTAATGTTTTTTTAGTGGAGGGAGAGACACTAACATTAATTGATACAGGAACGAATACAGAAAAATCGAGACTAGCATTAGAGAAGCAACTAAATACACTAGGATATAAGGTAGAAGATATTGAAACAGTTGTGCTGACACACCACCATGCAGATCATTGCGGACTATTGGATATATTCTCTAATCAAACAAATATTGTAGGCCATCCGTGGAATGAACCGTGGATTACACAAGATCCGCAATTTCTAAAGCGATATCAACAATTCTTTTTAGAAGAATCTAGACAATTGGGCGTCCCAGAAACATGTTTAAAACAAAGTGCATCGTTAACGAAAACAATGATTTACTCTTGTAAACGTTCGCTTACACATACGGTGAGGGAAGGGGACCGCGTTGCTTCGTTGCCGGAATTTACGGTGATTGAAACACCAGGACATGCTTCTACTCATATTTCTTTATATCGTGAAAAGGATGGATTGCTAATTGGCGGTGATGCCTTAATTGGTCATATTTCCTCTAATCCAATTTTAGAACCGCCATACGAAGGAGAAACAGAACGAGCGAAGCCGATGCTGCAGTACAATGAGACATTAAAGCGCTTAGCTAGTATGAATATTTCACGCGTTTTACCAGGGCATGGGGAAGATGTTATCGATGTGAAAAAATTAGTAAACGAGCGTCTTCAAAAACAAGAGACACGAGCCTTTAAAGTGTTAAATTTATTAAAGGAACAACCGATGACAGCATTTGAAGTGTGCGTTAAACTATTTCCTGTGCTATATGAAAAGCAGTTACCGCTTACAATCTCTGAAACAGTTGGACAATTAGACTTTTTAGCATATAATCAACAGGTGATGATTGATAAGTCATCAGAGCAATGGATTTACTATGCAAAGTAGGTGACAGCCATGAATAGGCGTTTACAAGATAAAGTAATCGTCATAACAGGAGCTTCAAGTGGAATTGGAGAAGAGTTAGCGATGCAAGCAGCGGAGTGCGGTGCAATCCCTGTCCTAATTGCTCGTACAGAAGAAAAATTACGAGCGCTCAAACAAAAAATTGAAACCGCATATCGTACTTCTTGTCATTATTATGTGTTGGATGTAAGTAATGAAGAAGAAGTAAAACTTGTTTTTGCACAAATGCTTCAAGATATAGGACGTATTGATATACTAGTCAATAATGCTGGCTTTGGGGTGTTTAAAACGTTTGTTGATGCATCCGTTCAAGAAGTTAAAGATATGTTTGATGTAAATGTATTCGGTTTAGTAGCGTGTACGAAAGCGATTTTACCTTATATGATTGAACAAAATAGTGGGCAGATTGTGAATATCGCTTCACTGGCAGGGAAAATTGCAACGCCGAAATCAAGTGCATATGCAGCAACGAAACATGCGGTATTAGGGTTTACAAATAGCTTGCGTATGGAACTTGCCAATACAAACATTACGATAACAGCAATTAATCCAGGTCCAATTGACACAAACTTTCATACGATAGCAGATCAATCTGGTACATACGTAAAAAGTGTTGAACGTTACATATTAAAACCAAACTATGTAGCGCAGCAAATTGTAAAAGCAATCGTAATGAAAAAGCGTGAAGTAAATTTACCGAAGTGGATGAATTTAGGACCGATTATTTTTTCATTGTTTCCAGGGTTATTCGAGCGTGTTGCTGGAAAATCATTAAGTAAAAAATAGGAGATTCTCAAATAGAGAATCTCCTATTTTTTGTTGGTTAAATCTTCTATGGCTGATACTAATTCAGTATTTTCTTTGTAATAATATCCGTTAATTTCAGAAGTCGTGAAATGGCCTACTTCTTCGTCTTTGTTATACATTTTTATGGAATATAAATATCCAACTTTTTTCTCTTGGCTTTCTTCTGATGTAAATATAATTGACTGCATGTGATTGATCCATTCGTCGATATGTGTTTGATTTGTAATAATCGTATTTTCTCCATTGCCTTTCGTTATTTCTATTTTTGTTACATGAATACGAGGATAAATGTCTGTGAAGTTCATGGTGTTATCTTGGCAAGCTGTTAAAAAGAAAGTAAGTAATCCGAGAAGAATAAAAATTTTTTTCATTTTTCATAATCCTCCTTTTCATGCTTCATACTCCTTTAACATGTTATAAGTTTTTCAATTTTTACGATAGCGTAATGTATTCATATACGACATCCTCTATTGCTTCATACAAGTCAACCTCTGTATTACTAGAAAGTATGTTTTGAATACGTTCTATAAGCATTTTATAGTCTTCTTGTAAAGTTGGCGCACATTGATATTGTTGAAAACTTTTTGTAATCATTTTTTCGATTAATTTTTCATTCATGATTTTTCTCACCTATATGTATATATGTATTGTTTTTATTGTACTTGAATTTGAAAAGAAAATCTCCATATCTTTGTTTTTGCATAAAAATTCATTTGTTATAAAAGTTTTATCAGTAAAGTGTCTTTAAAACGTTAATTTTAATAGTTTATAAATTTATAAATATTTAATTGACTCTATAAATATACAATATTATAATCGTATTTAAATCTAAAAGGTAATGAGGAGGAATTATGAAGGCGGCGATTATTGGGGCAACTGGATATGGAGGTCTTGAGCTTTTACGGTTATTAACACATCACCCAATTTTTACGGTGACATCGGTACATTCTTATTCGCAAATTGGAGAAGTCATGACGATACCATATCCTCATTTATCTACTTTTGTTTCCCATTCATTAGCAGAGGTAGATGTTGAAAGGATTGCGAAAGAGGCGGATCTTGTGTTTTTAGCAACGCCGGCTGGGGTGTCGGCAAATTTGACACCGAGCTTACTAGAGGCTGGGGTAAGAGTGATTGATCTATCAGGAGATTTTCGAATTCGAAAACCGGCTATATATGAAGAGTGGTATAACAAAACAGCTGCGAAAGAAGCGGTATTACAGCAAGCGGTGTACGGATTAACGGAGTGGAAAAAAGGCGAAATCAGAGCTGCAAACTTAATTGCGAATCCAGGATGCTATGCAACTGCCACTTTGCTGGCGGCAGCGCCATTAGTAAAAAACCGAATCATCGAAGTAGATTCCCTTATTATTGATGCAAAATCAGGAGTTTCTGGGGCAGGAAAGACGCCGACAAGTATGACGCACTTCCCGGAAATTCACGATAATTTATACATTTATAAAGTAAATGAACATCAGCATATTCCAGAGATTGAGCAAATGTTGCAAGAGTGGGATGAGAACATGAAACCAATCACGTTTAGTACACATCTGATTCCAATTACGAGAGGAATTATGGTCACGCTCTATGCAAAGGCGAAGCAAGAAATAACAGATGTTGTGCTTCAGCAAGTTTATGAGGATAGCTATTGTCATTCACCGTTTGTAAGAATACGAGAAAAGGGAGTTTTTCCAAGTCCAAAAGAGGTAAGGGGATCCAACTTTTGTGACATTGGAACGGCTTATGATAAACGAACAGGCCGAATTACGATTGTGGCAGTCATTGATAATGTAATGAAGGGGGCAGCTGGGCAGGCTGTGCAAAATGCAAATCTATTAGCAGGGATAGCGGAGACGGAGAATTTACAATTCATGCCGTTGTATCCGTAAGGGGGAGAAAGCATGATTGAAACAGTATTATGCGCGAAGATAGAAAACGGTTCAATTGTAACACCAAAAGGATTTGCCGCGATCGGCATTCATGCAGGATTAAGAAAAGAGAGAAAAGATATAGGAGCAATCGTATGTGAAGTACCAGCGAGCTGCGGGGCTGTCTATACGCAAAATCAATTTCAAGCAGCTCCGATTATCGTGACGAAAGAAAGTATTGATACTAAGCAAAAATTACAGGCTATTGTTGTGAATAGTGCAAATGCGAATTCTTGTACAGGTGTAAAAGGTTTGCAGGATGCATATGAAATGCGTGCATTAGCAGCTAAACAGTTTCGTGTAGAGGAAAACTACGTTGCGGTAGCGTCCACAGGCGTCATCGGAGAGCCTTTACCCATGGAGAAAGTACGTAGTGGTATTTTTTCATTACAACCATCAACAGAAGTAGGGGTTGCGACATCGTTTTATGAAGCAATTTTGACGACAGATTTAGTTGCGAAACAATCATGTTACAAGTTTTCAATTGAAGGGAAAGAGGTTGCAATTGCCGGGGCTGCGAAAGGATCGGGGATGATTCATCCAAATATGGCAACGATGCTTGGGTTTATTACGACTGATGTGAATATAGAAAGTGAAACATTACAAAGAGCTTTATCTCAAGTTACAAATCATACATTTAATCAAATTACAGTCGATGGGGATACGTCGACAAACGATATGGTGCTTGTTATGGCGAGTGGGTTATCTAATACAACTGCAATATACGAAGAACATCCAGAATGGGAGAAGTTTTTATTTGCTTTTGGAAAAGTATGTGAAGATTTAGCAAAGCAAATTGCGAAAGATGGAGAAGGAGCGACAAAGTTAATTGAGGTAAATGTGCATGGTTCGCGAACTGTAGAAGAAGCAAATATGATCGCGAAGCAAATTGTTGGCTCCAATCTTGTGAAAGCTGCTGCATTCGGTGAGGATGCAAACTGGGGGCGGATTATTAGTGCAATTGGACAAAGTGGTATTGTGATTGAACCACGTGCGGTTGATATTTCTATTCAATCGATTGCGGTGTTAAAGAATAGTGAACCTCAATGTTTTTCAGAAGAGGAGATGAAACAAATGCTGCAACAAGAAGAGCTGGTTATCGATGTGTATCTACAAATGGGCAAGTCAAGCGGAAGAGCATGGGGATGCGATTTAAGTTATGAATATATCAAAATTAATGCTTGTTATCGCACATAGGGAGAGACGAGATGAGAGAACGTATTGTAATAAAATGCGGCGGCAGTATGTTGGCTCGTTTAGGCGAAACATTTTTTCAATGTATGAAACAAATTGCGCAAATGTATGATGTGATTATTGTTCATGGTGGTGGGCCTGAAATTGATGCGACGCTAAACAAATTAAGTATTCCCATTGAAAAGAAAGATGGATTACGTGTGACAACAACAGAGGTTATGAAAATTGTACAAATGGTATTATGCGGCAGTACAAATAAGACATTTGTTTCAAAATTAAATGACCAAAAAATTGATGCGATTGGACTATCTGGATGTGATGGAAGGTTATTGCAAGTCGCTCCGCTAGAAGCAGAATTTGGTTATGTTGGTGAAGTGAAATTTGTTCGAACAACATTATTACAGTGTTTGTTAGCAAATCAGTATATTCCTGTAGTTGCGCCCGTTGGAGTAATGGATGGACAGCTATATAACGTGAATGCAGATACAGCAGCGGCGGCAATTGCGACAGCAATGAATGCGGAGAAATTAATTTTTATTACAGATGTAGATGGCGTTATATATAAGGATAAGCTCATTGAGAAAGCAAATGAACAGCAACTTCTCGAACTTATCGATAATGGGGCGATTACTGGTGGGATGATTCCGAAAGTAAAAGCTGCACTAGCATCATTAGAGCTAGGTGTAAAGGAGGCTGTAATTGTGAACGGTACACAAGGTTTTTTGACAAACAAAGAGGAATGGATTGGCACAACAGTAACAAAAAGGGGGAGAGGTAGTGGGAAAACATGTTTTTCCAACATACAGTAGACGAAATATTGAAATTGTGAACGGAAACGGCACAAAGGTTACAGATAAACAAGGAAAGCAATATTTAGATTTTACTTCTGGCATTGCGGTATGTAATTTAGGGCATTGTCATCCAGTGGTCGTAAATGCTGTTGAAAAGCAATTACAAACAATATGGCACATTTCAAATTTATTTCCTCATACAGTACAAGAAGAAGTTGCTAAGTTATTAACAAACAATCGCGAGTTACACTATGCATTTTTTTGTAATAGCGGAGCGGAAGCAAATGAGGCAGCACTGAAGTTAGCACGTAAGTATACCGAGAAATCGGTTGTGATTACGTGTAAACAATCATTTCATGGACGAACTTTTGCGACGATGAGTGCAACAGGACAATCTAAAATTCATGATGGATTTGGACCACTTCTTCCAAGTTTTTTACACCTTCCATTTAATGATATCACCGCGTTTCAAGAAGCGATGAATGAAGAAGTCGCAGCTGTTATGGTGGAAATTGTACAGGGAGAAGGTGGTGTTCTTCCAGCAGATGTTACGTATTTACGTGAAATTGAGAAGTTATGTCATGCATACGGTGCACTTTTCATCGTCGATGAAGTGCAGACCGGAATGGGAAGAACAGGGACGTTATTCGCATATGAACAAATGGGAATTTCACCTGATATTGTCACAGTTGCAAAAGCGCTTGGAAATGGTATTCCGGTCGGAGCGATGCTTAGTAAAAAAGAGTTAGGATCTGTTTTTTCTCCGGGAACACATGGCTCGACGTTTGGCGGGAATTTTATTGCAATGGCAGCTGCAAAAGAAGTATTACAAATTGTTTCTTGTACCTCTTTTTTGAAAGAAGTACAAGAAAAAGGAACGTATTTTTTACGGAAATTACAAGAAGAATTAGAGGATAAGGAGTGGATCATTGATATTCGCGGAAAAGGACTCATGATTGGAGTTGTTTGCAAAGGAGAAGTTAGTGCGATGGTAGCCGCGTTAGAGAAAGAAGGTCTTCTAATTTTGCAAGCTGGCCCTAATGTATTGCGTATATTACCGCCGCTTATTGTAACGAAAGCAGAAATAGATGAAGCGGTGCAAATGATGAATCGTGTATGTAAACAAGCGCTGCTAAAATAGAGGAGGAATTTGGATGCAAATCGTGTCTGTACCAAAACTGCAAACAAAGGATATTTTAACATTAGAAGAATTAGCACAAGAAGAAATCATTGCAATTATTGAGTTTGCGATGTACGTAAAAAAAGAAAAAACATTACCTCTCTTAAATGGGAAAATCTTAGGATTGATCTTTGACAAACATTCTACTCGTACACGTGTATCTTTTGAAGCTGGAATGATTCAGCTTGGAGGATATGGTATGTTTTTAAATGGTAAGGAACTGCAACTTGGAAGAGGAGAAAGTATTGCAGATACTGCAAAAGTGTTATCACAATATATAGATGGAATTATGATACGAACATTTTCACACGCGGAAGTAGAAGAATTAGCAAAGGAAGCGACAATTCCTATTATTAATGGATTAACAGATGATCACCATCCGTGTCAAGCATTGGCAGATTTAATGACGATTTATGAAGAAGTAAATACATTTAAAAATATTAAGCTTGCTTACGTTGGTGATGGAAATAATGTTTGTCATTCATTGCTCCTTGCGAGTGCAAAAGTAGGGATGAACATTACAGTTGCAACGCCTCTAGGCTACGAAGCAAATGAAGAAATAGTGAAGCGTGCGATTGAAATTGCAAAGGAAACAGGAGCTAAAATTGAGATTACATATAATGCAAAAGAGGCGGTCAAAGAAGCAGATTTTATTTATACAGATGTTTGGATGAGTATGGGGCAAGAGGATAATAAAGAGAAATATAAATTGTTTCAGCCATATCAAGTGAATGAGCAACTTGTCCAAGAAGCAAAATCAACTTATCGTTTTCTACACTGTCTACCAGCACATCGCGAAGAAGAAGTCACCTCAGAAATTATTGATGGTCCACAATCCATTGTGTTTCAACAAGCGGAAAATCGCCTGCATGTACAAAAGGCATTATTAGTCAGTTTATTACAAGAAAAACAACCTTCTTCATAATAGAAGGTTGTTTTTCATTTGAAATGTCTTATCTAGCTTTCGCATTTTCTCGTTACATACTTTATAATAGTAAGAAACAGAAAAATATAAGAGAGATGGTGTAGATGCGAGTAAATAAGAAAACATATTCATTCTTTCAACGTATTTGGCGAGGAGTGAAGGTAAATTATTATAAATTATTGCGTGCACCAGAAGGCGCGAAAATTGTTTCACGCGGATTTGCTGTTGGTTTTGGAATGGAGATGTTAGTTATTCATACGGCTTCGCTCGTATATCTTATTTTTTATCCGCTTGTTCGATTACTGAAAGGTTCGTTTCCTGCAGCGGTTATCGGTAATATTATTGGTAAATTAACATTTTTACCTGTTCTGTTAATTCCCTTTGCGCATGCACTAGGAAAACTTATTTATCCTTTTGAGATAAAAAAAATACCGCTTCACCATTATACAATAAAAGATTTTTTTTCAGTAAATGGGTTAACAATCTTAAAAGGCTTATTACAAAGTGAAGTCTATGTAATAATAGGTATGACGATTTTAGGGATTGTACTTGGCGTAATTGCTTATTTTGTTATGTACTATTTGTACGAGAAAAATCGTAAATTACGACTGACGAAAAGAAAGAAACAAATAAAAAGCCCAATTGTACAACTATAATGAATGCACATCACATTTCCTTTTTGAATATGCTTCTAAAAAGGAGGAAATGTGATGTTTTTTTCTTATTATGATCCAAGGTACCATCCACAAGTTAAGTATTATCCTGTTCCATATATAAGGCAAACTGTGCAACCATTACAAGAAAGTAGACCGTATTTAACTACTTGGCCATATTCAAATGTATATTATGGAAATTATTACGAAGCATAAAGCTGCTGACCTAAAAGGCATATAAGTGCCCTTTAGATCAGTAGCTTTTTTCCGTTATCGACCGTTCTTTGCAATATACCGGCGCTTCGACACGATTTAAAGACCCCTTGACGATATTTGACATACAAGTAGTCGATTCGCTGAGTTGAATCATACCAAAAAGTGAAAGGAGGTGACTAAAAAGTAGACTTTTTAGTCACCTCCTTATATATTCGCTTTCAAAATTACATTTTGGATTGTTTGCAATGAATGGGTTAACTGTTCCCGATCGCTTGCTGATAATGTTTGTAAATTTTCTTTTAGTTTTTTTAAAAGGAATTGTTTGTATTGATTGACTAATGATTTTCCTTCAGCTGTAAGAGACATTAAAATAACACGCCGATCTTTTTCGCTATAGTGGCGCTCTACAAGCTTTTCTTGAATGAGTTTATTTAACAGTGGTGTCATATTCGGTCTTGAAATAGCTAACCGTTTGCCGATTTCTGAAACTGCTAATGTATCTCGCTCATGCAATAACAATAATACCTGCGTATGTGATGGCGGCATATGTCGCTGAGAAGAAAACTCTCCAGGAAGCATAAACTTGCGATAAAAAAGAGGCACTAGCGAAAGGAGATGATCAACAATGTGTTCCCACTCACGTGAATCCATATAACAGCCCCCTTCTGTCCTTATTGTAACAAAAAAATACAATGTTATAAAAATAGAATGATTTTTGTGTGAATCTAAGGCGAAAAACCGCCTATAAGGGTTCGATTAGTTCAACTATATAATTCCCTTTTGTTTTAAATATTGCACGTGGCAGGAAAAGGAACTGACCGCTACTATGCATGGCCAAATGCTCTTGCCTATCTAAAAAAGATGTTTTTAGGTCGTTGTATTTATATAACCATAGGTAGGAACGTCGCCTACTTATATGATAACACTTGTTTTGCAAACGATTCGGCGATTTTCTCATATCCTTTATCATTTGGATGAACTTGATCATATAGTAAATCTTTTTGATCATTTGGCAATAAATTACGAATCGGTAAGACGAGTGAAGGTTGATTTTCTTTTGAAATCGAATAGATCACTTTATTCCAATTGTCTAAGAAAACACTTGCGTAAGAAGCAATGGCATCCTCTAGTTTTAATGGATTATAGAGTTCAGAGAGAATGATGAGCGCATTCGGATTAGCGGCACGAATCGTTTTTACAATGTTTTGTAAGTCTTGTTCAAAATAATCTTTCTCTTCATTTAATAACTTCATTCCTTCTAAAGCACCGACGTTTCGGTTGATGTGTAAAACATTATTTCCGCCAATACTAATTGTAATCATGTTGGCTTCTTTTATTTTTTGCTTCATTTCTTCGGTTTGCATCATTTGAAGTAACCGGTCTGTTGTTAACCCATTTTTTGCAAGATTATCGACGATAATTTGTTTTTGTAATTGTGTTTCTAATATATGAGAAGCAACTTGTACGTACCCACCTTGTGTAGACCCGTAACCTTTTGCAAGAGAATCACCTAGAACAAGATGATGAAGCGTCGCATCAGTTTGTGTATCAATCCAGTGTGGAACGGTTGCTACTGAAGATTCTTTTTGAACATTTGTCTCATTTTTCTTGTCACAATACAAAAGTGTAATGATAAGAAGGAGGAGACAAACTGTAGATAAAAGAAGTTTTTTCATTATGTTATCCTCCTTATAAATGGTTATTTTATCATATTCATGATGAGAAGCAATGGAATACACATTACGTGTTCACAAAAATTTTACAATACTTTAACATAAAATTTGTAGAAGTACGTCAAAATTTGTTGACGATATAAACGACAGTTCGTTATGATGAACTTTAGATGGGGTAAATTTATCCAAATCGCAAAAGAAGTAGGACAACTAACGTCTTGGCAATTTGGGTGATTAAGAAGTAGGGACACTGATCCCATCGTATATTTTATAACTAGGGACTATGTTATAAGGGGGATTTTTTGTGAAGAAATCAACAAAAACGTTGGCTGGTGCTGCACTTGCAATAGGTGTTATTGCTCCGCAAGTATGGCCTACACCTGCACATGCAGAAGGAGAGGAAAGTGCTGTAAAACTAAGAATATTAGAAACATCTGATATTCATGTGAACTTAATGAACTATGATTACTATCAAACAAAAACAGATAATAAAGTAGGATTAGTTCAAACAGCGACTTTAGTTAATGAAGCACGTAAAGAGGCAAAAAACTCTGTTTTATTTGATGATGGAGATGCATTGCAAGGAACGCCGCTTGGTGATTATGTAGCAAAAGTAAAAGGTTTAGATGGAGGCTATGTCCATCCATTATATCGTTTAATGAATATGATGAAATATGACGTCATTTCTCTTGGAAACCATGAATTTAACTACGGTTTAGATTATTTAAAACAAGCAACTAGCAAAACACAGTTTCCTGTAATTAACTCGAATGTATATGATGCGAAAACTGGTGAAAATTATTTCAAGCCATACCATGTGTTTGAAAAAGAAGTAGAAGATGAGGCTGGTCAAAAGCATAAAGTAAAGATTGGTGTAATGGGCTTTGTTCCACCGCAAATTATGGGATGGGATAAAGCGAATTTAGAAGGAAAAGTAATAGCGAAGGATATTGTAGAAACAGCGAAAGAAATGGTACCGAAAATGAAAGCGGAAGGCGCGGATATCATCGTTGCGCTAGCTCATTCGGGTGTTGATAAAAGCGGTTACAATTCTGGAATGGAAAATGCATCTTATTATTTAGCAACAGAAGTTCCTGGTGTTGACGCAGTGCTGATGGGGCATTCTCATACAGTAATAACGGACAAGTATGAGAATGGTGTTCCTGTTGTAATGCCAGGTGTTTTCGGAAGTAATTTAGGAATGATTGATATGGAATTAAAGCAAGTGAACGGAAAATGGGAAGTACAAAAAGAGAAATCGAAACCTGCCGTTCGTCCAATTGCAGATAGTAAAGGAACTGCTTTAGTAGAATCAGACCAAAAATTAGTAGAAGCAATAAAGGATGACCATGAAGGAACAATTAAATATGTAAATACACCAGTTGGCGAAACGACAGCGCCAATTAATAGTTACTTTGCGCTTGTACAAGATGATCCATCTGTTCAAACTGTAACGAATGCACAAAAGTGGTACACAGAGCAGAAGATGAAGGGTACGGAATTTGAAGGGCTGCCAATTTTATCAGCAGGTGCACCGTTTAAAGCAGGTGGCCGTAACGGCGCTACATATTATACAGACATTCCAAAGGGAACGCTTGCAATTAAAAACGTTGCAGACTTATACGTATATCCAAATACATTATATGCAGTGAAAGTAAATGGGGCTCAGTTGAAAGATTGGTTAGAAATGTCTGCTGGTCAATTTAATCAAATCGATCCAAAGAACAAAGATGAGCAAAAATTAGTGAATGTTAACTATCCAACATACAATTTTGACGTATTAGACGGTGTGAAATATGAAATTGATGTAACGCAGCCAGCTAAATATGACAAAGATGGAAAAGTTGTAAATGAAGCTGCAAATCGTATTGTGAACTTAACGTTTGATGGAAAGCCAGTATCGGATAGTCAAGAGTTTGTTGTAGCAACGAATAACTACCGTGGTAGCAGTAAAACATTCCCAGGTGTAAGTAATGGGGAAGTAATTTTACAATCTCCTGATGAAACACGTCAAATTATTGTAGAATATATGAAACAAATAAAAACAATTAACCCGACAGCAGATAAAAACTGGGCATTTAAACCAATCACTGGTGAGAAATTGAATATTACATTTGATTCTTCTCCAAATGCTCAAAAATATATAACAAAAGACGGCAACATTTCTTACGTTAGTCCATCAGAAAATGAATTTGCTAAATATGCAATTGATTTATCAAAAAAAGATGAACCAGCTGGTGGCGATAATGGAACTGATGAGCCGAAAACGCCAACAGATAACAACAATGGCGGAGATCAGCCGAAAACAACAGAAGATAATAAAAACAACGAAGAGAAGCCGGCAGCAACAGACGCAGGTAAAGAGCAAGCGAAAACAGACAACAACTTGCCAAAGACAGGAGCGAATATGTTTACGACATTAGGAGCAGGTCTTGCGTTTATTGGGGCAGGTGCGATTGCGTTATTTAGAAGAAAGAAATTAAATAAATAAGAAAGAAAAAGTCCGCTGCTTAGCAGTGGACTTTTCTTTCTATTCCTTATTTCATGAAAGAATGTAGGAATCGTTCCAGCACTAATTAATGTATCAACCAGTAAAAAGATAAAAATGGCAAATTAGCTGAAATACCAATTCATACTTCGTTCTGTACTGGTTCGCACCATTCACCAGATTTCTGAAATCTTGAAGCGAAATACTACTAAATCCTATCATCGCCGATTCATATCGTGGTAGTAAATTTTTATTATATAAAATAGAAGGAATATCAACAGTTATTTTTGAAGTTATATGATAAAGAAAAGGATATAAATTATCTTTTTGTTCTTTATAATGAATATGAGGAGGGGAAAATATGAAGGTAAAGATCATAACGATTTCAATGGTGTTCACAGTCATTTTTGGTGCTGGAATTTATACAGCATTTGCGTCATCTCCTAATCCAATAAAGAAAAGTGTTGAAAAACCAAAAGAAACAGTGAGACAAGATGAAGAAGAAATAATGAAAAAAACAGCAGATAAATTCGGAATTTCTACAGAAGGAAAACCAAAAGAACAGATTCAAAAAGAAATAAGTGTAGTGCGTTCTGAAAAGCGACAAGAGCTTCTTCGTGAGCATGCGAAAGAGCTTGGAATCGACGTAGAAGGTAAAACGGACGAACAGTTAATTCAAGAGATTGGTAAAATTCAGAGCAAAAAATAGGGCGACTTATCATAGGATAAGTCTTCTTTTTTTAGAACATGGTTCCATGAAAAAGAATTGACAGTATTTGCCCTCTAATGTTAACCTTTTAAACAAACAAGTTAACATTAGAGGTGACAATCATGACTGTGAGGAGCATGGAGCAAACTTTTACATATGAGGAACTAGCTCAAAAAAATAAAGATTATGTATGGCATCCATTTACCCAAATGAAAGATTATTTGGAAGATGATCCTGTCATTATCGAACGGGGAGAAGGAAGAAAATTATACGATGTGAATGGAAAAGGCTATTGGGATGGTGTGTCTTCCATTTGGCTCAATGTTCATGGTCACCATGTTCAAGAGCTAGATGATGCGATTCGTGAGCAGTTAAACAAAATTGCGCACTCTACATTGCTAGGTATCGCGAATGTACCAAGTATTTTATTAGCCGAAAAAATTATTGAAATTGTACCTAATGGACTAAAGAAAGTTTTTTATTCTGATTCTGGTGCAACGTCAGTTGAAATTGCAATTAAAATGGCCTTTCAATATTGGCAGCATAAAGGAAAGCCTAATAAGAAGAGATTTGTTACGATGAAAGAAGCATATCACGGTGACACAATTGGAGCGGTATCTGTCGGGGCAATTGATATGTTTCACCAAGCATATAGTACGCTTTTATTCGATACGTTAAAAGTACCATATCCGTATATATATCGTTCTCCTTATGGGGAAGATGGGCAAATGATTGTGAAAAAACATTTAGAAGAAATGGAAGATTTATTACGAGAGAATCACGAAGAAGTAGCAGCTGTTATTGTTGAACCGATTGTCCAGGGGGCGAGCGGGATTATTACAATGCCAGATGGTTATTTAAAAGGATTAAGAGAGCTTTGTACAGCATACAATGTTCTTCTTATTACAGATGAAGTAGCAACGGGATTTGGCAGAACAGGCAAAATGTTTGCATGCGAACATGAAGGAATCACACCGGATATTTTAACTGCTGGAAAAGGGTTAACAGGAGGATATTTACCGGTTGCTATTACCGTAACGACAGATGAAATTTATCGTGCTTTTCTAGGTGATTATGAGGAACAAAAAACGTTTTTCCATGGCCATAGTTATACAGGAAATCCACTAGGCTGTGCAGTAGCGCTTGCAAACTTGAAATTATTTGAAACGACTAATCTTATAGAATCTGTTAGTCATAAAGCAGAATATATCGAAAAGCGCTTAGAAGTTTTGCATGGATTTAAGCATGTGGGAGATATTCGTCAGCGAGGCTTTATGATTGGCATTGAGCTCGTGCAAAATAAAGAAACGAAGGAAGCATATTCTTGGCAGGAACGAGTCGGTGTGAAGGTTTGTAGAAGAGCACGTGATTTAGGAATGATTCTTCGTCCACTAGGGAATGTTGTTGTCTTTATGCCGCCGCTTGGGTCAACGATAGAAGAGCTTGATGATATGATTGCAATTTTACAGCAAGCTATTCAAGAGGTAACGGAGGAGAAATGATGAGTGGTTTCTTTGTGACAGCGACCGATACGGAAGTAGGGAAAACGGTTGTAACAGGTGCATTAGCTGGTGTGCTTCGCGAGCGCGGATACAATATTGGCGTGTATAAACCATTGCAAAGCGGTCATCTTGCCTCTCATCCAGAAGGAGACGCTGCTCGGTTGAAAGCTGCTGCCGGTGTAACAATATCATGTGAAGAGATTTGCCCTTATTCAGTTGAAGAACCGCTTGCGCCTCGCTTAGCAATGAGGCGGGCAGGAAGGCAAGTGCTATTATCAGATATTACGAGTCATTACAATGAATTATCAAAACAATTCGACTCTTTGTTTGTAGAGGGCGCTGGCGGACTTGTCGTTCCTTACACAACTGATGCCCTCGTTGTCGATTTTGCGAAACAGCTGCAATTACCAGTGCTTATTGTAGCAAGGCCAACGCTTGGGACAGTGAATCATACTATTTTAACGGTTTCTTATGCAAAAGCACACGGTCTTTCAGTCGCGGGTATCATTTTATCTGGATGCCGAGAACATGAAAAAGAAAGAGTAATAGAAAACAAAGAAATGATAGAAGAATTAAGCGGCGTACCGGTTATTGGATTGCTGCCAGCGCTCCGTGAAAACTTTACGAGAAATGAACTATTACAAGCGGCAGAAGAGAGTATTGCTATCTCAAAATTAGAGGAGTTTTTACGCAATGAATCCAGTGTGGGAAACGCATTTTCAGTCTAAGCTATCGAGTCTTATAGAAACGTCACAGCACCGAAAATTGTTGGCAACGGAGCACGCCGAACAAGCGTGGCTCGTTCGAAATGGAAAGAGATTATTAAATTTAGCTTCAAACAATTACTTAGGATTAGCTGGTGATGTACGGTTAAAAGAAGCTGCAATTGAAGCGACAAAAACGTATGGGACCGGAGCGACGGCGTCCCGTCTCGTTGTCGGGAACTATCCGTTATATGAAGAAATTGAACAGCGAATATGCGCTTGGAAAGAAACTGAAAAAGCACTAATTGTGAATAGTGGTTATACGGCAAATGTCGGAGCAATTTCTTCACTTGTAGGTCGTCATGACATTGTATTTAGCGATAGGCTGAATCACGCCAGTATTGTAGATGGCATCGTATTAAGTGGTGCTGAGCATAAGCGCTATCGTCATAATGACTTAGAGCATTTAGAGCAATTACTGAAATCTGCTAAGGCAGACAAGCGAAAACTTATTGTGACGGATTCTATTTTTAGCATGGATGGAGATAGGGCTCATTTAGAAGATTTAGTGATGCTAAAAGAAAAGTACGGAGCGCTTCTTATGGTTGATGAGGCACATGCGGGCGGAATATACGGGAAAAACGGAGCGGGTCTTGCTCATGAGTATCCGAAATTAGCCAAGTCGATAGATATTCATATGGGTACATGTAGTAAAGCATTGGGTTGCTATGGTGCATATATTACCGGAAATGCTGTTTGCATCGAGTATATGATCAATACGATGCGTAGTTTTATTTTTACAACTGCTTTACCACCAGGAACGCTTGGTGCAATCGGAAAAGCAATTGACATTGTGAGAAAAGATGAAACACATCGTCATATATTAATAGAAAATGGCCGATATTTTCGAACAGGTTTGCAAGAAGCTGGTTTTCATATTGGAGACAGCACGACGCATATTGTTCCTGTAATTGTAGGGTCTAATGAAGCAGTGCTCCGTTTTAGTATGAAATTGCAAGAAGCAGGAATAGCAGCGATTGCTATTCGGCCGCCTACTGTTCCGCAGCATAGTTCTCGCATCCGCTTTGCCGTAACAGCTCACCATACGAATGATGATTTACAATGGGCAACGCAGCGGATTGTACAAATTGGAAAAGAAGAAGGAGTGATTTCATGACGCAGCCTAGTCTTATTCTCATTCCCGGATGGGGCATGGAAGAACTGGTTTGGGAAGCATTCCTTCCGCATTTACATGATTTTCCCGTACATGTTGTTCATTGGCGTAATAGTGAAGATAAACAGGAGTTTCAACGTCGAATTATAGAGGTAGCAGAAGGGAAAGAAGTAATTTTAGTTGGCTGGTCACTTGGAGCATTGGCCGCTCTTCAAGTACATCATTCATTGCAAACGAAAGGGATTGTGTTACTAGGAGGAACAGCGAAATTTACAACTGATTCCGATTACATACATGGCTGGAAAAACTCTTTTGTTGAACGAATGAATCGAAATCTTTTGAAACAAAAAGATGATACGTTGAAACGGTTTTATGTGAGTATGTTTTCCAAGGCGGAGCAGGAAAACGGACATGATATTGCATTCTTGAAAATAGCGGAACAATTTCAAGGTGATTCGATTCATTCTTTGCAATGTGGACTCCAATATTTAATAGAAACAGATGTTAGAGAACAGCTATTACAAATAGATGTGCCAGTATTACTCCTTCATGGAAAAGATGATATGATTTGTCCTCTCTCTGCTGCGGAGTATATGCAAGAAAAAATAAACGCATCACTCACGATTATAGAAGAAGCTGGACATGCACTTTGTTTCACACAAGCAAAGCGATGTGCAAAAGAAATGATACAGTTTGTAAAGGGGATAGAGCGAAATGATTAACAAGGCGTTATTACAAAAACGATTTAATCAAGCGGCTGTATCCTATGATCAATATGCAAGTGTTCAAAAAAAGATGGCGGATCGGCTGCTTGCTCGTATGAAAGAGCACTTCGATGAAGCGGCACAAATTCATATTTTAGAACTTGGCTGTGGCACAGGTTATGTCACAGAGCAACTAGCAACATCCTTTCCGAAGGCAACGATTACCGCTGTTGATTTTGCAGAAAGTATGATTACAAAAGCAAAAACAAGGTGTAATGTAGAGGCTGTTACATTTCGATGTGAAGACATTGAACGTATTACACTTCACGAGCGATATGATGTAATAATCTCGAATGCAACATTTCAATGGTTAAATGATTTATCAGCTACATTAGTACATTTATATAAAAATTTACGTGAAGATGGTGTGCTGTTGTTTTCAACATTTGGAAATGAAACGTTTCATGAGCTTCATACATCATTTGAGCGTGCGAAAACAGCGAATGCCATAGAGAATACTACAACTGTTGGGCAAAGATTTTTAACAGGGTTACAGCTGCAAGGGTTGTGTAAAAGAATAACAGGGGATATACAGATTACTGAAACATGTTACATAGAAACATTTGCTACAGTTCGTGAATTTTTACAATCGATTCGTAAAGTTGGAGCAACGAACAGTAATGAAGAATCTTATTGTCAAAGCCCTTCTATCTTTCGTAGTATGCTTCGCATATATGAACGAGATTTTACAAAATGTGAACGAATTGCAGCAACATATCATGCTTTATTTTCTTATATGAAAAAAGAGGGGAAGAGAAGAAATGAAACATGTCCAAACGAAAACAGATTGGAAGCAAATCGCATTTGAAGTAGTAGAGGGAAGAGATGTAACGAAAGAAGAGGCACTCAGTATTTTACAAGCAAATGACGAAGAAATTTTAGAAATTATGAATGCGGCGTATGTAATTCGTCATCATTACTTTGGGAAAAAAGTAAAATTAAATATGATTATTAATACGAAGTCAGGTTTATGTCCAGAAGATTGTGGGTATTGTTCGCAATCAATCGTATCCGAAGCGCCGATTGATAAATATGCTTGGTTAACACAAGAGAAGATTGTAGAAGGTGCGCATGAAGCAATCAAGCGTAAGGCAGGCACATATTGTATCGTTGCTTCTGGCCGTCGCCCAACGAATAAAGAAGTTGATCATGTTATTGGAGCGGTACAAGAAATTCGCGAAACGACTGATTTGAAGATTTGTTGCTGCCTTGGATTCTTAAATGAAGATCAAGCGGAGCGCCTTGCAGAAGCTGGCGTACATCGTTACAATCATAATTTAAATACACATGTAGATAATTACGAAAGCATTTGTTTAACCCATACATTTGACGATCGTGTAGATACAGTTGAAAAGGCGAAGCATGCGGGGATATCACCGTGTTCTGGTGCAATTTTCGGAATGGGTGAAACGACGGAACAACGCGTAGAGATTGCATTCGAATTAAAGCGTCTAGATGCGGATTCTATTCCATGTAACTTCCTTGTTGCTGTGAAAGGAACGCCGTTAGAAGGGCAAAAAGAATTAACACCAACGCAGTGCTTAAAAGTATTAGCGATGATGCGTTTTGTAAATCCGTCAAAAGAAATTCGTATATCTGGCGGACGTGAAATTAATTTGCGATCTGTTCAACCGCTTGGTTTATTTGCAGCAAACTCAATTTTCGTTGGAGATTATTTAACAACTGCTGGCCAAGAGCCAACAACAGACTGGGGAATGATTGAAGATTTAGGGTTTGAAATTGAGGAATGTGCATTGTAGGCCCTATGCTAACTTGAGAAGAAAGCTCTCTATGAAGGAGCTTTCTTTTTTTGTAAATAAAATGTAATAAAGCGTATATAAGTGTTGGAATCATTGGATCTGTAAAGAGATGACATAATATGTATTCGAATTTCCAATTCTGCAATTGTACATAGTAAGAGGGAGTTTAATCGTGATTTGGGGGATTCGAATGCATAAACATATATTAGCGTTTATGAGTTTTCTTATTTTATGGAAAGCAGTTAGTGCCGACCCAGTAAAAGCTGTTGAAAATCCTGAACAGAAAGATTTGCAAAAGAGGGTTGAACAGCATTTTCGGCACCAAGCTGCGTACTTTGGAATTGAAACAGAAGGAAAAAATTTAAAAGCAGTGCGTCAAGAACTACAAATTGTGCAAGAAGGAAAAGCAGAAAAATAAAAAGAGGCCGAAGCCTCTTTTTGTTCGAAATGTAATCAGTTGATCCCGCTCAAATGGCTGGTAAGAAGTAAGCGCAGGAAGAAAAACAAACCAGCCATAAGAGCCCGATTGGGTGGGCTAACTTCTTGTGAGAAAAAGCGTTTTACAAGAGGAAGTTTCACTCTATGCCCACTGGCGGGATAAGTTTGCCATTTCAATCGCTGCAATGGCTGATTCCCAGCCTTTATTGCCAGCTTTTGTACCAGCGCGTTCAATTGCTTGTTCAATCGTTTCTGTTGTTAACACGCCAAAGATAACAGGAATTTCTGTTTGTAATGAAAGAGAAGCTACGCCTTTTGCGACTTCATTGCAAACATAATCATAATGTGTTGTTGCGCCGCGTATCACTGTTCCAAGTGTAATGACAGCATCGTATTTTCCGCTGTTTGCCATTTTCTTTGCAATTAACGGAATTTCAAATGCACCAGGTACCCAAGCGACATCAATGTTATTTTCTTCTACCCCGTGACGCTTTAAACCGTCTAATGCACCGCCTAATAGCTTGCTTGTAATAAATTCGTTAAAACGACCAACGACAATACCTACTTTTAATCCTGTACCAACTAAATGACCTTCAAATACCATCATGTATCTCTCCCTTAATCTATTTAAATTTATATTAATTTTTCCAACATAGAAGTTGCTGCTATGCAAAGCAAAATATGATTTGCCCTCGCCTACCCAAAAAGAAAGGGTTTTTAATGACTGCTCCTTTTGTTTCAAACCTAGCATGTGGCAGGAAAAGGCCCCGACCGCTCCTATACGTGGCCAGACGCTCTCGCCCTCCCCTAAAAAAAGGGTTTGTATGTCATTTTTTTAATTTGCAGCTATATATTATAGATTTAATAAATGACCTAATTTTGTTGATTTCGTTTGTAAATATGCTTTATTTTCTTCTTTTGCTGGAATTTGGAGCGGCACGCGTTCTACAACTTCTAAATCATAACCTTGTAAGCCTGCAATTTTACGTGGGTTATTTGTTAATAGGCGAAGCTGTTGTAACCCTAAATCTTTTAAAATTTGTGCGCCAATACCATAATCACGAAGATCAGCTGCAAAGCCGAGTTTTTCATTTGCTTCTACAGTATCGTAGCCCTCTTCTTGCAGTTTATATGCTCGTAATTTATTAAGCAGTCCAATGCCTCGTCCTTCTTGACGCATATACAGAAGAACTCCTGTTCCTTCTCGTTCAATTTGAGCGAGCGCTGCATGAAGCTGCGGACCACAGTCGCAGCGGCAAGATCCAAACGCATCACCAGTTAAGCACTCAGAATGGACGCGTACAAGCACTGGTTCCTCTGTAGAAATATCACCTTTTATAAGAGCGATATGTTCTTGATGATCTAGAGAATTGGAGTAGCCGATGGCCCGAAATGTACCAAAGTCAGTTGGTAATGTAATTTCGACTTCGCGCTGCACTAATGTTTCATGATGGCGGCGATATGCAATTAAGTCTTCAATTGTAATCATTTTTAAATGAAATTGCTTTGCAATTTCTAATAAGTCAGGCACTCGTGCCATCGTTCCATCTTCATTTATAATTTCACAAATAACACCTGCTGGCTCGGCGCCGCATAATTTTGCTAAATCTACAGCAGCTTCTGTATGCCCAGCGCGGCGAAGAACGCCACCTGCTTTTGCGATTAAAGGGAATATATGTCCAGGGCGTTTAAAATCACTTGCTGCAGCTTCAAGATTTAATAGTTCACGTACAGTTGTCGCACGTTCATGCGCACTAATACCAGTTGTCGTCGAAATGTGATCGACGCTAACTGTAAAAGCCGTACCGTGTGAATCTGTATTTTGTGAAACCATAGGTCCTAACTCTAAACGATTGGCATATTCTTCTGTGATCGGAACGCATACAAGGCCGCGCCCATGTGTAATCATGAAGTTGATTGTTTCAGGGGTAATATACTCGGCTAAAGAAATAAAATCCCCTTCATTTTCTCTATTTTCATCATCGCATACGATAATAACTTTTCCTTGTTTTAAATCTTCTAGCGCTTCTTCAATTCGATGAAACATTTCATTTCCTCCTTTATAGGAATCCATTATCTTGTAAAAAGCTTTCTGTAATTGAGCTCTTTTTAGATGTTGGCTTTGTAATAAAACGCTCAATGTATTTTCCAATCATATCGCACTCAATGTTCACGATATCGCCAGCAGCTTTTATTCCGATTACTGACTGACTTAATGTGTGTGGAATGAGAGAGATCGTGATGGAAGATTCCTCAACTCCAAAGATTGTGAGACTTGTACCATCAATGGCAACAGCCCCTTTTTGTAAACAATAGCGAAGCAATTCATTTGGTAATTGAATTTTGTAATATACAGCGTTATAGCTTCTTTTTTTATCAATAATTGTTCCAATGCCGTCAATGTGTCCTGTCACAAAATGCCCACCAAAGCGGCCGTTTGCACTCATAGCGCGCTCTAAATTTACTGTTGAACCGCGAGTAAGTGACTGCAAAGACGTTGCGCGCATCGTCTCAGGCATGACATCAACGGTAAAAGAATGGGTTGTATAAGAAGTGACGGTTAAACATATTCCGTTAACAGCAATGCTGTCACCTAAGTTTACGTCTTCCAAAATGGTCTTTGCCGAAATTGTCAGTTTCATAGCTTCGCCAGTTTGCTGCATATTAGCGATTGTTCCAAGTTCTTCAACAATTCCTGTAAACATAAGGCACCTCTTTTCTTGGGGTGGCAACTATTTTAATATCATCACCAATTTGTTTCATCGATTGAATGTGCAGCGCGAGTGCATCTTCAAGTTGTGTAAAACCATTTCCGCCAAAACATGTTGGGGCCTCTTTACCACCAATTAGCTTTGGACTAATATAAGTAATCAGTTCTTGAAAACATTTTGCTTCTAAGAAACTTGCATGAACTGTTTGTCCGCCTTCGACAAAGAGAGAAAGAATATTTTTTTCTCCGAGAAGATCGAGCAGTTCGTTTATTTCAATACGATTCGTTTTCATTTGCAATACAGATACCATATCTGATTGAAATGTTGCGATTCTCTCTTTTGAAACGCCATTTCCAACGATAAACCATGTTGGGGCCTCGCCATCTGTAATTACATGAGATGAAAGCGGTGTTCGTAAATGTGTATCAAGTACGATGCGAATCGGATTTTTTCCGCCATTTACAATTCGCGTTGTTAAATGCGGATTATCAGTAATAATTGTATTTACACCAACGAGAATGGCATCGTGTGTATGACGATAACGGTGTACATCAGCGCGTGCTTCTTCACCGGTAATCCATTTACTTTCTCCTGTCCGAGTAGCAATTTTTCCATCTAAACTCATTGCTGTTTTTAGTGTGACAAATGGACGCCTTGTTTTCATGTAGTGGAAAAAGTAACGATTTAATTCTTTTGCTTCTTTTTCCAGAACACCAATTGTTACGTCAATCCCAGCTTCTTGTAATCGTTTGACACCTTGACCTGAAACGAGCGGGTTGCTATCTAGTGCTGCAACAACGACTCGGTTAACGTTCTTTGCGATGAGTAAATCACAACAAGGAGGCGTTTTTCCGTGGTGACTGCACGGTTCTAGTGTTACATATACTGCTGCACCGTGCGCATTTTCACCAGCCATGCGGAGGGCGTGAACTTCAGCATGTTCAGTTCCCGCTCGTAAATGGGACCCTACTCCAACGATATTCCCATCTTTTACAACAACAGCACCGACCATAGGATTAGGACTTGTTTGCCCAGCTGTATGTTTTGCTAATTGCAAAGCAAGTGCCATATATTCTTGATCTGTCATAAACTCACCTCTCCTAAAAAAAATCAAAAAACCCCAAGGATAGAATCCTTGGGGTGAGAGAGACGATGTTTCTAGAAATATAAGAAGGATACGAGAGTATACGAAAGAAACCTAGCGTTAATCGATATGTTTGCATAGAAAAGAATCCCAGCAAATATCTATTTTTTTACATGCTAGTGTTATTGTATGATTTCAGCAAAGAAAACAATGGTATACGAAAGAAAACATATGTATGTTTAAAAATAAACAGTACAAATGTGCATGCTGAAATAAACTTATCCTATTATACGTACTAGAAAACATATCCTTCTCCCATCCAGACTATACTGTCGGCTCTAGAGTCTCACTAGATCCACCGTTTTCAACTTGAAAACGGGTCACGGACTTAGAAGTGTGCACTTCATCACCGCCGGTTGGGAATTTCACCCGACCCCGAAGGATGCTGTTTGCTCACATTATAGCACAAAAAAGACAAAAGGCTATAAAAATATTTGAATGTGAAGAATTGTATGAAAATAAAAAGGACTTAAATCGTGCATTAGCAAAGAGAATAAATTTGTTATACTAGTGTAGAAAAATTTTATATAGTGTTTAAAACGAGGTGGAAGTATGAAATATATTGCAGTAGGAATAGGCGGCGTTATCGGAGCCTTAGCTCGCTATGGAGTAGGACAGCTTTTTGAAACAACATCTTTTACTAGTTTTCCATTAGCAACATGGTTAGCTAATATGAGTGGCAGTTTTTTGTTAGCATTTTTAACGATGTCTATCTTTCGGATGAAACAGGTTTCACCGCTTATGATAAGTGCTATTGGTACAGGGATAATTGGTTCATATACAACGTTTTCAACTTTTAGTGTAGACACGCTAAAGTTATTGCAGCATGAATCGTTCACAATGGCTTTTTTATATGTGAGCACAAGTATGATAGGAGGATTGCTTTTCTCTTTTGGCGGATTTTATGTTGGGAATAAGCTATATGAACGTAGTAGGAGGAAAGAAGGAAACATATGAATATATTACTTGTTAGTATCGGTGGTTTTTTCGGGGCAATTGCCCGTTTTTTTATTAGTACGATAGCGAAAGAAAAATATGGGGATTCTTTTCCTTATGGAACATTTTTTGTGAATATGATGGGTTCGTTTTTACTCGGTCTGTTATACGGTGCTGGAGTAGCTAAAATGTGGGTATTATTATGTTGCACAGGATTTATGGGAGCATTTACGACTTTTTCAACATATCAACTGGAATTGATCCAATTGATACATAAACGAGAAGGTCAAAAGGCATTATTATATTTTGTTATGAGTTATGTAATAGGTATTGGTATTGCTTTTTTAGGATTTTATGTGGGAAGTATGTAAAAAAACGCGCACATGTTTTTGTGCGCGTCTTGTGTTATTCTTTCGGTGCCCTTACAGCAGATTCAAATTGTCCTTTATGTGAACCATCGCAATACGGCATATTTTTTGATAACCCGCAGCGACATAGTGAAAATGCCGGCTTTGCTGGAAATGCATTTCCTTCCGCATCGATTAGTTCCACATCCCCTGTAATGCGAAACGAACCATTATCATTTACTTTAATTTGTACTTTCCCCATTGTTACACCTCCTCACCAAACGCATATGCTTATCATATACTTACTAGAATGACTTGACAATGTTTAGAAACAATGCTTTTTGTGAGAAAATAGAAATGATATAATAAGTTATATACTGAAAACATATTAAGGTGAACATAAACATGAAAAAACAATTACGTACATTACAAAATATCGCAACAGAGCGAACGTGGGTATCGTTTTTAAATGATAACCATCCCTACAGTTTACTTCATTGGTCAATTGCCGGTGTGCAGCAGGAAGTAAAGGATGTATGGTTATTACAAGATGAAGTAACATTTCAAACAACAGAGTTTTCATCACTTGATGAAGCAATAAAGTGGATTTCTGAAAATATGGATCAAGTTACAGATGTATTGGCGTAATAGGCCATTGTGAATCTAAGAAAACTTTTGCTGTTGGTTGGGATAGGAAAGAGGCTCATTCATTTGGAAATGAATGAGCCTCTTTGTGGTGTAGTTTCTAATGCATAAAAACATACAATGTGTGCAACATACAACCGATAGAAACAGCAAAGAAGGTGGAAGTTGTTGCGGAAACGATTGTTTATAATAAGTATTATCATTTCCTTTTGCATAGCCGGATGCAATAAAGAAGAGCAAGCTAATCGATCAAGTGTAAAAGGTATTTTATCCGCTCATCAAATAGATCTTGTTATTAAAAATATAAGTCGTGTACCGCATTATGATGTATGGACTGCAAAAAATGATTACACGCTTCTTGTCGTAAACTTTTCGTTAAAGAACAGTAGAAATAAAAGTATTATTGTAAAGCAGGCGCAGTTTAATGTTATTTCAGAGACCGGGAAAATATATGGAGCTGTTCAAACGAAAGGGAATACAAGCATATTGCATGATAGAAAGTTAAAATCATACGATACATTGCAATCGGGCATTATATTTGAAATACCTAAAGAAGAGAGAGCATCTGAATTATTGTTTGCTCCTTCGTTTGCTAAAGATAAACCAATTGTTATTTCGTTAAAATAAAAACAGGCTTATGCGAGCCTGTTTTTTGTTTCGTTTACGTATGTTGTTAAAAAGTGATCAACAGCATATTCATATTCTTCTCTATTTTCTGCATAAGAACAAGCATGAGCACCTTTTTCAGCAATAAAGAGTTCTTTTGCACCTTCCTTTGCCTCATACAATGATTGTGTCATATTGCATAAAATGTAATCGTCATCTTTACTATGGATGAACAATACAGGATTTTTTATGTTTTTCACACAATCAATTGGAGAAACCTCCCGAATTGTATAACCATCACGTACTTTCAAAAACGTATTAGCGAGTGGTAAAAGAGGCCATTTTGGTAAATGAAACTCAACCTTTAAACGATAATGAAGCTGTTCGTAAAAATCAGAGAACGGACAATCAGCGATGTAAAAATCAGCTCCGTCCTCGACCATACCTGCATATTGTAATAACGTTGCTGCTCCCATTGATTCACCATGGATACCAAGCGTAATATTTGAACCGAATCGTTGTTTGAGCCAATCTACCACCGTCTTTAAATCGTGTTTTTCGTAGTAGCCATAACTTGTTGTTTTGCCTCCTGTTTGGCCGTGGCGGCGATGATCATAAATAAATACGTTGAATCCTCTGTTTAAAAATAAATTTGCATACTTTATAGAATTTATTTTGTTGACGGTGACGCCGTGACAAAAAATCATGAACTTATTTGAATGGTTAACAGGAATAAAGTAACCATGAATGTTATAACCAAATTGAGAAGAGAGGCATACTTCTTCTTTCTGCATGGCTTCATAATCCTCCAAGCGAAAATGCTGTTTTGTTTCACGTTCTAAAATCTCTTCTTCTGTTTTTTTCTTTAAATACATAACTTTATTCGTAAAGAAAATGCCAATTCCAATAAGAGTACCAATTATCGTTAATAATGCTTTCGAAAACGCTTTCATACTCTCTCTCCTCCAAGTTACAGTACATATAATAATTACATTGTATCATAACCAAATAAAAAGGTGAGAACGGCAAGCGGAAAGGAGTGAGAAAAATAGAAAATTGACTACAATAGGGATATAATATTACATGAAATTTAGTTTGGAAATTTTTTTTGTAAGATTTATAAAGGGATTGAATAAGAAAAATATCTTTGTTTTATAAATAGGAAGTTTTTTTATAAGAAGAAATTATTGGAAATAAATAAACGCAATCATTACGTAAAGGTACATATTTGATAATTTCACAGACCAGTATAAATCATATATAGTTATTTTAATGAGTAAAATAAGAAAAGGAGCGATGAGATGATATTTTTCTTTCAATTAGCAGTAATTTTGTTAAGTACAAAACTTGCTGGTGACTTAAGTGTTAGACTAGGACAACCATCTGTACTTGGAAAACTTATTGTAGGTATTATAATTGGTCCTGCAGTGCTGGGGTTAATTGATAATACGGATTTACTAAGGCAATTAAGTGAGGTTGGGGTTATTCTTCTCATGTTTATGGCCGGTTTAGAAACGGACTTAAAAGAACTGAATGAAAACCGTAACTCTTCTTTTGCAGTAGCAGTTGGGGGAATTATTTTCCCGTTTGTAGGTGGCTATGTTGCCGGTCTTATTATGGGAATGGAGCAAGCGAATGCGGTATTTTTAGGCTTACTTCTTTGTGCAACTAGCGTTAGTATCTCAGTACAAACGCTTCGAGATTTAGGGAAAATGAAAACACGTGAAAGTACAACAATGCTTGGCGCAGCGGTGTTTGATGATATTCTTGTTGTTATTTTACTTGCATTTGCAATGAGCTTCTTAGGTGCAGATGATGTAAATTTAACTATGGTTATTTTGAAAAAAGTTGTCTTCTTTGCAGCTATTATCCTAATTGGATGGAAGGGCGTTCCGATGATTATGCGCTGGCTTTCTCCGCTTCGTGTGTCGGAATCTATTATTAGTACAGCTCTTATTATTTGTTTTTCTTTTGCATATTTCGGAGAATTATTAGGAATAGCTGGCATTATCGGAGCGTTTGCGGCAGGGATTGCAATTTCTCAAACAGATTATAAACATGAAGTTGAGAAGAAAGTTGAACCAATTGCATACGCAATGTTTGTTCCTATTTTCTTTGTAAGTATTGGGATGAATATTACATTTGCAGGAATTGGGGATAAAGTTGGGTTTATTGTCATTTTAACGGTGATTGCTGTATTAACGAAATTAATTGGCTGTGGTCTTGGAGCGCGTATGACAGGATTTGATTTACAGTCTTCTACAATCATTGGTTCTGGAATGGTTTCCCGCGGTGAAGTAGCGCTCATTATTGCTGGGCAAGGTCTTGCGTCAGGGTTATTAGCACAAGATTATTTTACAGCAATCGTTATTGTTGTTATTTTAACAACGATGATTACACCGCCGATGTTGAAGAAAACATTTGCGATAAAAGATAAACAATTGAAAGAGGGAAGAAGTGCTGTGTAAGCACTTCTTTTTTTATGTAACAATTTTCAGAAATATAAAATAATATTCTTGACGTACCATTTAATTTGTTTTACGGTGTAAATGTAAAGCATTTCCATGTTGAGGGGTGAAGAAGTGGCAACGATTCGCGATGTTGCAAAGTTGGCGGGAGTTTCAGTCGCAACAGTTTCACGAGTGTTAAATGAAAAAGGATATGTACATGAAGATACAGTCAAACAAGTGAAGAAAGCAATTGAGGAGTTGCAGTATAAACCAAATGCGGTGGCTAAAGCTTTATTTAAAAAGTCTTCCACCATGATTGCTTTACTTGTATCTAACATACAAGATCCAGCATCTTTATCCTTGCTTACGGTTATTGAAGAAGAAGCTTACAAAGAAGGATATCAAATCGTTATATGTAATATGGAGCACAAGCATGGTTATATGGATATATTGGAGCAAAATAATATTGCTGGTATCCTTATGACGCGTGATGTATATGAAGGATTACAAAAAGAAAGAGTATCAGTTCCGTTTGTAATTATCGATTCAAGCGAGGAAATGATTTCACAGTACTATAATGGAGCAATACAAGCTGTTTCGTTATTAAAAGAGAAAGGATGCCACTTTCTTGCTTATATTCATGAAGGACCGAGTCATGAAGCAATGGAGGAACATTTCGCTGGTTTTTTAGATGCGGTTTGGGAGAAAAACATATCTTACCGAGTGATCGAAATGTATAGAAGAGAGGAAAATTCAGAACAAATTGCTGCGGAAGTATTGCGAAAACATCCATATATAGATGGCATCGTCACTTGTAGTGATACCGCCGGAATTGATTTTATCCGTGCTGCGCAAACATTACATATCTCTATTCCAGAATATTTGCAAGTTATTGGTTTAAATGGAACTATGCAAGGAGAGTGGTCTACACCGTCATTAACGACGATTGCTCGGCCAATCACAAGTATAGGGGCAGTAGCTATCCAGAAATTAATTGCAAAAATAAAAAAGGTAGAAGATAACCATGAGATAGTAAATTTAGATTTCGAACTAATTGAGAGAGGATCAACAAGATGAAAGGTGCGTGAGTACACGCACCTTTTTCTATTTTTCTCTTTGTAGACAGCTAGAATCCGGTTTGATGGGAGTTTCATTTTGAACAAGAAGCATGCTTCTTGCAGTGCATAATCCGTTTCATGAAATATAGAAAAAATCGAAGTATTCACGGGTGTAGCAAGAAGTGCTCTTGTTTAATTTCAAGTAACGTTTCTGTAAAACGTTCATGTTCTTCAAAATGTGGAGAGTGGGCTGAGTTAGGAAACCAAATCATTTTTTTAATCGGAGCTTTCAAAACATTGCAATATTGTTGGACAAGTGCATAAGGCGTTTGATAGTCATAGCGCCCAGAGCAAAAATAGACAGGAAACGATACGCTTGGAATTTGTGAAAAGAAATCAATAGTTAACATTTCCTTCCATAATTCGCCGGATTTTATACTTCCGCTAAAAAATTTTATCCAATCTATTAATGTGTATTCAGATGAGAAAAATCCTTTTCGAATGAACGAAAAAAATGTCCCATTTTGAGTAGCACCACCAAAGATACCAAGCCATTTCCTTTGAATAAGCAGTCGTTTTGTATCTAGAAATGGTGGTTTTCCAAGCTTTTTTAAGGATGCGAGCGCCCGGTCATGTCTATGCTTTTTTGCGGATCGAATTAAATGTTCAAAAAGTAACGTCTCATTTTGCTTCATATGCACAATTTGACCAACTCCAATATAGGCTTCGATAGATTGAGGAGATTGCTGTGCAGCAGATAATCCAATAATGCTACCCCAGGAGTGCCCAAGAAGAAATAACTTCTTTTTTTGAAACTTGTTTAGCAGATAATCGATTAGTTTATGTGTATCCAAAATAAATTGCTCAATTGTTAGGGGCTCTTTGAAATCTCGCCATGAAAAGGATTTTCCTGCTCCGCGTTGATCCCAGTTGACAACAATAAAATGTTTCTCAAGTTCTACTTGAAAATGGCGTACAAACCCAATATGAGCCATTCCTGGTCCACCGTGCAAACATAATAAAAGAGGTTGATTGAGATCTTGCCCACGAATAAGCAACGATTGTTTACGATTGTTTATAAGAACAGTTTCAATTGTAGCAATGCTATTTGGAATCAATTGTTTATTTTTATCGTAAAAAGAGGGGGTGCCGCTGCGATTGAACATGAGAGAGACCTCCTTTCGAGTGCGATATAGTGAACGGTGTCGATTTGTCATCATATACTAAATATATTAATAAGAAATCATTGTATCATAACATAATAACTTTATCCTGTATGAATGAGAAGTAAAATGCTTAAAGATAGGAGTTTCAAGTTATGTATAAGAGAGGTGGAATGAGGTGGATATTGGTGAGATTATTGATCGCTTAAATAATCATGAATCGATCGCAATGGTTGCGAAACGACTAGAAATGAGTCCATATACACTATCAAAGAAATTACGATTGCTCGGATATGAATATGATAGTGGGCAGAAAAAAAGGATGTTTGTTGGGGAGGGAGAAGAACCACGTCATTTACAATTAAAAGAAGCTGCGAGCATACAGCGAGAAAAAATAGATTATCAACGTCTTATTTATGAACAATTGCAAAGTATTTATAAGTTGCTGCAAAAACAGGAGTATGGAATGTGTATTACTTCTGTCCAAACAGGAGAGAAAAAAAGACGTACGTTCTCTTTGTCAAAACAAACTTTAGAACAGCTAGACTGTTTTTCTATTAGAAATGGTGTACACAAGTCTAAAGTTGTTGAAGTTGCTCTGGAAGAATATTTAAAAAGATATCGTGAAAAAGAATAAAAGCGGGAGCTCCCGCTTTTATCCAACTATATAAATCAATTTTATAATGACTAATTTATTTTTTGAATACGACCTTCAATTTTTGCTTCAATTGGTGATTTTGCTTGTTTCACATAATCTACTAGTGCTTCTAAATCATTTGGTCCTGTTTCTGGATTTTTTCCGTTTCTAAATGAAACAAAACCATCCCCACCAGAAGCTAAAAAGGCATTTGCTACGACAGTATATGTTTGTGAATCAACAAGTGCTTCACCATTTGCTAAATGCACATCAGCGACTTTTTCACCAACTGCTTTACTATCATCCCATTTATATGTGATACCAGAAATTTGGAGCATACGTGTTCTATCTTTTTGCCACTGCTGATTTAAAATGTCACGAATATCTTTTCCTGTCAATGTTGACTTTATTAATTGATTTCCAAAAGGTTGAATGCCATATAATTCTCCCCACGTAATATCTCCAGCATCTAAATCGTTGCGAATACCACCAGGATTCATAATGGCAATTTGGCCATTCATCGCACTGCGCTGTGCATCAGCTATTAAGTTACCAAGCGTAGATTCCCCAGCTGGTGATTGTGTTCTATCTAAAGCAACTGCAGATTTACCGATAACTTCACTTACAAGAGGAGCGACTTTTGCTTGATACTGTTCCATTTTTTTCTTAATTTGCGGATCTGGTTGGATGCCGTCATGGGACGTTGAAACAATCTCAGCCTTTTTCTCTACAATATCTTTTGTTTTCTTATCAATTTTTAAATCAACATCTGCGAAAGCCATGCCGTACGAATAAGCTTGTACAATAAGTTTTCCGTTTACAGTGCCGTTTACATATGCATGGTTATGACCGCCAAAAATGACATCTACTTCTGAGTCGGTATTTTGAGCTAAGCGAACAAGATCTCCATCTGTAATCCCTTTATCATCCGTTGTACCAGGATTGTGTGCTAGTACAACAATTGCTTTTACGCCTAATCGTTTTAATTGTGCGGCAGACTTGTTAATTGCTTCTACTTCATCTGTGAACTGTACATTTTCAATCATTTTCGGTATAACAACGTTTGGTGTTTCAGTTGTAACAACACCAATAAAACCAACCGGAACTCCTTGTACCATTTTTACTGTAAATGGTGGTAAAAATAAGCGTCCTGTTGTTTTATTGTAAACATTGGCTGCAACGTAAGGAAACTGAGCACCTTTAAAATTTCCAGTTTTTTCATGATAACCGCCATAAATAAGGCGACGCATTTCGTCTATACCTTCATCAAATTCATGGTTACCAATGGTTCCAACATCAAAGCCAAGGTCATTGAAGATTTCCATTGTTGGTTCATCTTGTAATAAAGCTGAAACTGGTGGACTTGCACCAACTGCATCTCCAGCATGAACAAGTAGCGTATTTGGGTTTTGTTTTTCGCGATTACGTAAGTGTGCAGCTAAGTACTCGACACCACCTACATCCTTATTGTTTAATTTTTTCACAGTGTCCAATTGACCATGAAAGTCATTAATACCTAGCATTTGAACGTCAATATAACGATTTTCCTGTGCTGGTGTAGAAGTTGGTGGTGCTGCAAATACGCTTGAAAATGTAACAGTACTTAAAACAGCGACGGCAGGTATAATTTTTTTCCACATGTTTTTTGTTTCTCCCCTTTTATATAAATCTGACATCATACGACATAATTTTAATAGATTATGAGAAAACAATCTATAAAAATTATGATGTTTTAAGAGAATTCACAAAAAAAACTTTTGTTTTTATATAGAAAATAAACAATTAATTGTAAGCGGTTAACTCTATAAACCTATTTTGATATTCAATATATACATAAATACGAATTTTAAAATCGACATAAAAACCCTTTTTTAGAGGGGGACGAGAGCGGCTGGCCGCGCATAGAAGCAGTCAGGGGCTTTTCCACCCTTGCACCAAAAGGAGTAGGCCAGTAGCGAACGTGTAATATTTTGCATAGTTACGATTTGTCTGTTAAAAAATCAAAGTGGGCGGTTATGTAGAATAAAAAATAATCTACAATTAAAAGAAGGATGTTTTTTTACTTGTATATAGAGAGGTAAGATTAGTACCACTTAATAGTGATACTGCTCTATTAGTTGCTGCTAATTTACACTTTCTACTATAATAAAGAAAAAGATAAAAGGTGATTACATTATGGCAAAGAAAAAACAAAAGCGTACGCAGAACCAAACAGCAATGAAAATGGAAAAGGAATCAATAACAATTGGGGATCAATTGAACGAAGCTTTAATGAAGCAGCTAAAAAGTAAACAGAAAGAGCTGAAAGAGCAAGAAGTACAGAAACAGGAAATGGAGTTAGAGAGAAAGCGTAAGGAACAGCGTGAACGTGAAAAAAATAAATCATTTGAAGAATTATTAAGTGAAAGTGCTTTATCATGGAAAGACTTTAAGTAAGAAAAGAATATAAGGGGGATGGGCATGAGAAAGGTGGAAGTAATGCCCTATGAAAATCACTGGGCAGAAAAATTTCAGAAAGAAGCGAAACGTTTAAAGGAAGCAATGCCAGAACATGTGAAAGTTCACCATATTGGTAGTACATCCGTTCCAGGATTAGCCGCAAAACCCATTATTGATATGATTATGGAAGTTACGAATATTGACAAAGTGGATAGTTGGAATGATGTACTCCAAAAACTAGGTTATACACCAAAAGGTGAAAATGGTATTTCGGGACGGCGTTTCTACATACACGGTACGGAAGAAAAGCGAAGCTATCATTTACATGTGTATGAAACAGGAAATCAAGAAATTATCCGTCATCTCTCTTTTCGCGATTACATGATGGAGCATTGTGAAGAAGCTGAGGCGTATGCAACGCTAAAGCAAGAGCTCGCGAAACAATTTACATATGACATTGAGCAGTATATTGAAGGAAAAGATGCATTTGTTCGTGAGAGGGAACAAAGAGCGCTAGAGTGGATGAATAAAAAATAACGTGCCATGTGTGTGGCACGTTATTTTTATTATTGCTTTATGGAATTAATAAAATCTTTCCTGTGCTTTTTCGACTTTCTAAATAATGGTGTGCTTTTGCACCTTCGCTTAATGAAAATGTAGTTGGTTTAGATAACTCGATTTTTCCTTGTTGAATCCATATGAACAGCTCGTTAGAACGAAGAACGCGTTCGTTACGAGACGTGAGTACATTCCATAAATCTCCGCCGGTTAGCGTCTTAGATGTATCCATAAGCATGCGCGGGTCTACAGGTGCTGGATCGCCTCCTGCCATTCCGTAAAAAACAACGGTTCCTCCAATGCGTGTCGCTTCAAAGCTGTCCATCAACGTAGAACCAACCGATTCATATACGACATCGACACCTTTTCCGTTTGTCACATGCATGACTTTCTGTTTCCAATCATCCTCATATAAAAAGGCCCAGTCTGCACCAACAGCTTCGGCAGCTTTTGCTTTTTGAATAGAAGAAGTAAGTGCGATCACTTTACCGCCTAGTAATTTTATAATTTGTACAAGAAGCTGGCCGACACCACCGGCAGCGGCGTGTACGAGTACAATATCACCTTCTTTTACCGCATAGCTATCTCGGGTTAAATAGTGAGCTGTTAAACCTTGAAGTAAAATAGAAGCAGCAGTTTCATGTGAAATATGTTCAGGAAGTGGAATTGCTTTCTCTATTGGAACCGCTACAAGCTCTGCATTTGCATAAGGAACATCTGCAAATGCAATAGAGTCTCCTTGCTTGATGGTTGTAACATCAGTTCCGACCATTTCTACAATTCCAGCGCCTTCATAACCTAAAATGTATGGCGGTTTACCGGCAAGATGATAATTACCTTTTCTTCTATAAACATCGGCAAAATTTAAGCCAATTGCTTTCATTTTTACAAGAATTTCATTAGGTCCGATAGCAGGATTAGGGATTTCTTTATATTGTAATACTTCTGGTTCTCCAAATGTGTTAAATACAAGAGCTTTCATTTTTTTTCCTCTACTTTGTGTATTTTATTTTACGCTTACACTGTAAGATAAAAGGTTGAAGAAAGCAAGGAATTACGCTTTGGAAAAAGTGGGAAAGGAATTGCTTGCTTCTATGTATGGGCAGATACTCTAGTGTTGGTTTGAAATTGTCTAAAATATATAAAGTCATAAAAAATAAAGGGTGGTACATATTAGCCGTGACTAATATGTACCACCCTTTTCCTTCTTGTTCCACAAACATGTCCAATTGCATAAGAAAAGAAAATCAAATATGAAAAATCTCATAAACTACAACTTTTGACTTTTAATAATAACGGTAGTGGGAAGCGCTTTTGCTTTCTCATAGGAATACCATCTGTTTGAGTGCCTTTGAATATCTTCATCGGACAGGCAAACATCCTCAACCACTCTTTCAATTTTAAATCCAGTGTTAATTAATGCATTGATATATGTACTTAGTCTATATTGTTGCATAATTGCAGGATGACTCCATGCTTCATGATAATAAGAACCTTCCTCATGATAGGGTTTTTGAAACGTTAGGGTACCGTTCGTATTACTTACACGGTTATAAATTGGATGTTCCCAACTGAAGATAAATATTCCACCTTGTTTAAGATATTTATTAACATTTGCTAATGTTTTTTCTAGATTAGTTGTCCATCCTATTGCGTATATAGAAAAAGCAATGTCAAAATAATTAGTGGGTAAGCCAGGATTAACCTCCATTGGCGATTCAAATAACTTTACCGGTGAATTAGAATTCTTTAATAACATTTTTGCTGCATTTATCTGTTTATTTGACAGGTCCAATCCCCACAATTCACCAGCTTTCTTCTGGTCCATATATTGTAATGAATGCCCACTTCCACAACCAATTTCTAAAACTTTTAAATTGGTAACATCGCCAAACAAATTTAATTCTTCCTCACTAGGTGCCAGTGGCCCATATTCGGGAAGAGGATTTCTACCAAAAAAACGGTGTGCAGCTTCATCCCAACTATGCTTATTTATGGTAAGAGACTCAACGTCCATTTTCTTAAACCTCCCTAATAATTATAAAAACAACTATTCTATACTTTTCATTATCTTCCTGCAAAAGCTACCTTTTAAAGTTTATCAACGGTTGTTAGTACATATTTAATCCAGGCTTATTTCTTAATATAACAAGATTATGTGAACAAACCGCTTTTCTTTTGACTTTTTATTTTTTTCTTGTTGAAATGGAGGAAAGGAGGAGGTTTTTATGCATATTTCAACAACAACACTTCATAACGGCGTAAAAATGCCAATGCTCGGTTTAGGAGTATATAAGGCGAAAGAAGGAGAAGAAGTAAAACGAGCGGTGAAGACAGCGCTTGAGATTGGATACCGTTCTATTGATACAGCTACTATTTACGAAAATGAAAGCGGTGTCGGAGAAGCGATTCGTGAATTTGGAATTGCTCGGGAAGAGCTGTTTATTACAACGAAAGTATGGAACGATGAACAAGGGTATGAAACGACGCTGAAAGCTTTCGAAATGAGTTTAAAGAAATTACAGATGGATTATGTTGATTTATATTTAATTCATTGGCCGATACGCGGGAAGTATGTGGATACATATCGTGCACTAGAAAAATTGTATGAAGAAGGGAAAGTGCGCGCGATTGGTGTATCAAACTTTCATATTCATCATTTAAAGCATTTATTAGCAAACTGTCACATTAAACCGATGGTGAATCAAGTTGAGCTTCATCCGATGTTGGCACAATTTGAACTTCGTAATTTTTGTCAGCAAGAACAAATTCAAATGGAAGCGTGGAGCCCACTTATGCGAGGAGGAGAGGTGTTTGAGCATCCTATTATTCAAGGAATCGCTAAGAAATATGGGAAAACACCTGCTCAAGTTATTTTGCGCTGGGATATTCAAAGCGGCATTGTAACAATTCCGAAATCTGTTACACCATCTCGCATTGCTGAGAATTTTCATATTTTTGATTTTTCATTAACGGAAGAAGAAGTGTGCCAAATTGATACTTTAGATTGTAATAAGCGTTCAGGAACAAATCCAGAAAAATACGATACGATGTAAAAAGCTACCGATTTTCGGTAGCTTTTTTAGCGATGAGATTCATATGTATCCAATTTTAAAAGTGATTGAATATGTTTATATTGTTTGTCTGTCAATGCATTTGTAGTGCCTGCTTTTATGTTTTCACGTAATTGGTCAATTGAGCTAGCGCCTGGAATGAGAGCTGCAATTGTGGGATTATGCAGGCAATATTGAAGTGCGGTTTCTGTTAGTGAGCGCTCATCTGTTATTTCTTTTATATGAGAGACAGCTTGAGTTACTTCATCAAAGCTGTAAGAGAGATAGTCCTTTTCTTTCACTTTGGCTAATTTTTGTTCATTGTTATGAGTTAATAAACCTTTTGCAAGTGAACCGCGGGCAATGACGCTAATATTGTGTTCTTGTAAGAATGGGAACCATTCTTCTGGGCGGCGATTAAGCATGCTGTATTCCATTAAAACACTTACAATATTAGAGCGTTCTGCATATTGGCGAATGACATTAGGACGAATGGAAGAAATTCCGTAATGACGAATCAATCCTTCTTGTTTTAGTTCTTCAAATGTTTCAATGATTTCGTCGAAATGATCTTCAATTGTTCCGCCGTGCAACTGATATAAATCAATATAATCCGTCTTTAATCGGCGCAGGCTTTCTTTTACTTCTTCTTTTATATATGCCTTAGAAGGATCCCAGGACCAACCGTTTTTTTCTTCTGTCCAGCGGTTTCCAACTTTTGTGGCAAGGGTGACGTGCTCTCGTTTCCCTTGTAGTGCTTTTCCAACAAACTCTTCATTTAATCCATAATTATATAAATCGGCTGTATCCAAGAAATTAATGCCTAAATCTAACGCTTCATGAATGATTTGAATGGCTTCCGATTCATTTGTCCCAAGTGACATGCATCCAAATCCAATTTCACTTACATATAAATCTGAATTTCCTAATTGACGTGTTTTCATAATATTCCTCCTTACTTGTATTGTACGAAAGCGTAAGGAGTTTCACAAACACTTTACATTTGTGTATTTGTAATCCAGTCATGAACGGTTTTATAACGTTGTTCATATTGTTTTAGCATATGACGAATTTCCCAAGCTTTTCCGACTAACGTTACTCGATTTGGTAAAATATATATTTTCATTTTCATCTCGCTCCCTTCAATGTGATAGAATGTATGAAGAAAGATTAGGAAATAGAACAGGGAGATGAAGTCTTATGAGTAATCTTGAAGAAAGAACGATTGCGACTGAGCCTATTTTTGATGGAAGAGTAATTAAAGTTCGTGTTGATGAAGTAGTATTGCCAAATGGTGAGACGAGCAAACGTGAAATTGTGAAGCATCCTGGTGCGGTAGCGATTATTGCGATTACAGATGATAAAAAAATTGTGTTAGTTGAGCAGTATCGGAAAGCGATGGAAAAAGCGCTTGTAGAAATTCCTGCTGGAAAGTTGGAGCAAGGAGAAAAACCTGAAGTCACAGCAATTCGTGAATTAGAAGAAGAAACAGGGTACATATGTGATAATATGGAACTCATTACGTCATTCTACACTTCACCAGGGTTTGCAGATGAAATTGTATACGTATATGAAGCAACTGGCCTGAAAAAGAAAGAGGACAAAGCGGATCTAGATGAAGATGAGTTTGTTGAGTTAATGGAAGTATCATTAGAAGAAGCGCTGCAACTAATAAACGAGCAACGTATTCATGATGCAAAGACAATGTTTGCAATTCAATATTTACAATTAAAAAAATAAACACTCGCTTTATGCGAGTGTTTATTTTTTTAGAATGTGAAAATGACTAGCTACTTACTTTATTGTATTTTTGCATATACACACGTATCACGTAAACTACCATCAGGAGCAAGGAAATCATTTTCGTGCGTACCTTCTAGAATAAACTCTAGGCGCTCTGCAACTAATCGTGCGTTTGTATTATTCGCATCACAGCGAATTTCAAGACGTTTTGCCCCAAGTTTATCGAAAGCGAATTGAACTGCCCCTTTTAATGCTTCTGTCATATATCCTTGTTTTGTATAAGAACTATGAATCCAAAAGCTAATAGAAAACTTTGGGATATCCCAATTTTCTGGATGAAGAGTGAGTGCACCGATGAAAGTACCCGATGTTTTCTCGTATAGATGGAACGGTAATGTTTCGCGGAGTAAAAATTTTCCATGTGCCGCTCTAACTGCTGATTCTGCTGATTCTTCAGTTTCGTGTGTAATAGCCATCCATGGCTGCAGGTCTTCTAAAGAAGCTTGAATTGCTTCGTAAACTTCCGCTCCATCACCTGGGAACGGTTTCCGCACTTGTAAGCGCTCAGTCTGAAATAATGTTGGAAAATCTAATAATAGTTGTTTCAAACGAAATCCCTCCTATTCTCTTCTTTTAAGTTTAGCAAAGTGGCGTGGAATTTCAATGTTAATTCGTCATACTTTTTTCTTTCTATCATACATTCTATATAGATACAAATTGAAAAACCGACATAAAACCATTTTTTATCGGTGGGCGAGAGCATCTGGCCATGCATAGAAGCGGTCAGGTCCTTATTCTGCCATATGAGAAGTGAAAACAAAGAGTGTAGGTTCTTTTTCTGTATAGCTAGACAAAGATGTCGAAAATCAAAATGAATTTAAATAGTAAGGGAAAGGACGGAGGGAATGAAAATGCTAAGGAAATCATCTTGGCAAGATCGTATAACATATCATGTACAAGAGCATTCTTCACTATATGTATTTGTAGCAGTTCTTTTATTAATGGGCGTTATTTTTGGAGCGATTCTTGTGAATAGTTTACAAGTAAGTCAAAAGCAAGATTTATACTTTTATTTGAGTCGTTTTTTTGGACAAGTTTCCAAAGGACAATTTGCAAATGCAGGTGAGATGTTTCGAGAAAGTTACTTATCGCAACTGAAATACATTGGCTTTATTTGGATTTTAGGTATTTCCATCATCGGTTTACCACTTATTTTTATTTTATTATTTTTAAAAGGAGTCGTTGTTGGGTTTACAGTAGGCTTTTTAGTGAGTCAACTCGGTTGGAACGGTCTATTATTAGTATTTGTAGCTGTACTTCCACAAAATATAATTATCATACCGACGTTTCTTATTATGACGACGATTGCAGCTAGCTTTTCATTACGAATGATAAGGCATCAATTCATTCGTAAAGTAAATGAGCCATTGCTACCACTTTTTATGCGCTATACTTGCTTTTTTCTTATTATCGGTGTGGTATTAGCCGTTGCTTCAGGAATTGAAGCGTATGTATCGCCAACTTTTATGAAACAAGTCATGGATACTATTAATAAAAAATAATTACACTTTGAGAATTACTATCAAGTAATTTTGATTATTTTTCTTTTGACAGTTGCCCTTCTTCTGATATAATGGGGTAAGAGTGGCGAGGGAGGGAGTAGTACCGAATGGAAGAAAGAATTGATCGAATTAAGAAGCAATTACATGCAGCGAGTTATAAATTAACACCACAACGTGAAGCAACAGTTCGCGTGCTGCTAGAAAATGAAGAAGACCATTTAAGCGCGGAAGATGTTTACCTCCTTGTGAAAGAAAAGTCGCCAGAGATCGGACTTGCAACCGTCTATCGGACTTTGGAGTTATTATCCGAGTTAAAGATTGTCGACAAGATTAATTTCGGTGACGGTGTTTCGCGCTATGACTTACGCCAAGAAGGAGCATCACGTTTTCATCATCATTTAATTTGTACGGAATGCGGTGCAGTAGAGGAAATTCAAGAAGATTTACTTGGCGAAGTAGAAAAAAGAGTAGAACAAGAGTGGCGCTTTAAAGTAAAAGACCATCGCTTAACGTTCCACGGTATTTGTGAAAATTGTCAAGAAAAATTAACAGAAGAAAATTAACCTTTTCCTATTTAGTTAGGAAGAGGTTTTTTATTTGTAATTAGGTATAAATGATGAAAAGCTTGGCATATGTTGTAATAACATATATTTTGGAGGAAATTACAATGCGCCGAGCAATGAAAGTTATTTTTGATAGTATGAAAGTATTTTTATTGTTTACCAGTTGTACCATTTTGTTTTATTTCGCTATACTATGGATAAATGAAGAATATGAAAGTTATCATCGTTATGAAAAACCGAAGGAAGAAATGGTAGAAAAAGTATCCGGAACAGAAGAACCAGTGAAAGATGCTTTCGTAAACAGAATAATTTTTTTCTATGAAAATGGGGAGTAGAGAAGAGTGGAAGATCAATTACAAGATTTTATTCATTATATGGTTGTTGAAAAAGGATTAGCTAAAAATACAGTTGTATCATATGAACGTGATCTAAAAAGCTATATGAAGTATTTACAAAAAGTAGAGGGGATTACATCTTTTCAGGATGTAACGCGAATGCATATTGTAAACTTTTTGCATCATCTAAAAGAGAATAATAAATCTTCGAAAACGATGGCGCGTCACATTGCATCTGTACGATCGTTTCATCAATTTTTATTACGTGAACGTGTTGTAGAACATGATCCATCTGTACATATTGAAACGCCTCAAGCTGAGCGGAAATTACCGAAAGTGCTATCTATTGATGAGGTAGAAGCATTATTACAAACGCCAAAAGCAACGAGTGCCTTCGGAATTCGTGATAAGGCTATGCTAGAGTTATTATATGCAACAGGGTTACGTGTTTCTGAGTTAATAGAATTAAACATAGCTGATGTACATTTAACAATGGGTTTTGTTCGTTGCGTTGGAAAAGGAAATAAAGAGAGAATTATCCCTCTTGGCAGCTTAGCGGCAGAAGCGATTCAGCATTATATTGAAAAGGGAAGACCAGAACTATTAGGAAAGAAAACGGCAGAAGCACTCTTTTTAAATCATCATGGAAATCGTTTATCACGCCAAGGGTTTTGGAAAATTTTAAAGAGACTTGCAAAAGAAGCTAATATTCAAAAAGAACTTACACCGCATACGTTGCGTCATTCTTTTGCAACGCATTTATTAGAGAATGGAGCAGATTTAAGGGCGGTACAAGAAATGCTCGGGCATGCTGATATTTCAACAACACAAATTTATACACATGTTTCAAAAACTAGATTAAAAGATGTATATAAACAGTTTCACCCAAGGGCATGAGTTTTCATGTCCTTTTGCTATTATGGTGAAAAAACTTCACAAAAACTTCACAAATATTTCGTACATTGTTTTCAGCAGAAGGCTAGAATATGACCGTTTATTTCCTCTATACTAATATAGAACGAGGGAGGAAGTTATAATGAAGAAACTTTTAATTACATTATTTATCGCCATGCTAGCCTTAGCTGGTTGCAATACGAAATCGGATGAGAAAGCGAAAAAAGATAAGCCGCTTGAAGAAGTAAAAGTAGAAGTAAAAACAAATCCTGAAACAATAAAGCCAAATGAAAAAGTAGAAGTACAAGCAATTGTTACACAAGGGAAAGAGAAAGTAACAGATGCAGATGATGTGAAATTTGAAATTTGGAAAAATGGCGAAGAGAAAAAAGAAATGGTAAATGCAAAGCATAAAGGGAACGGCGTTTATACAATTGATAAAACATTCCCATCTGAAGGTGTTTACCATATTATTGCACATACAAATGCACGTGATATGCATGTAATGCCAGAAGTAAAAGTAGCTGTTGGAAATGCAAAAGTAACAGAAGAAAAGAAAGCTCATGATAGTCACGGGGCAGGTCATGGTGATCATAAAAGTGAGACTATGATTCATCTTATGGCAGATGGCGTAAAAGCAAATACAGAGTCTACAATGAAAGTACACGTAAAACAAAAAGAAGAAACACTAACTGGTGCGGAAGTTCAACTTGAGATTTGGAAAGATGGTTCAGAAAAGCACGAGTTTGTTCCAGCAAAAGAAGGGAATAAAGGTGAATATACAAGCACGCATACATTTAAAGAAACAGGCGCATATAAAGTGAAGGTTCATGTACGAAAAGGTGATCTTCATGACCATAAAGACGAAACGGTTGAAGTGAAGTAAGGAACAGCTCTTTGAAAGAGCTGTTTTTTATTTATTGTTTCAAGTTATATATAACTTGAAACAATAAATAAAAAAACCGTAACTACTCAGTTACTCTATGAAAAAAAGGCAGAAAAGCAATTTTTTTAAATGGTCGAGAAGGACTGGCTATGTATAGAAGCGGTCAGGGCCTTTTCCTGCCACGTGCAAAGTTTTAAAATGCGAGGTGCATTACCATTTTTATCTTCATGGCAGCAATCTATCTGCTAATGAAGTGTATGGTTGAGTAGTTACAAAAAAACCTTTCTTTTTAGATGGGCGAGCCACTTCCACATTTCTTTATTGTCCAGCTCTAGCGGCTAGAATCTCCGGCCGTTTCGCCCCCCTCGGACGAGGCAAAAAGCACCTCTCCGTCTTTGGCGTGGGCGCCCTGTGATTCTGAGCGAGCCGCTTCCGCTTTTCTTAAGAAGTTAGGTGGGAGATAAACTGCCTGTAAAAGCTCGATTGGTTCAACTAATAATCAGTGGGGGATGAAAAAACCCCCACTGATTAAAGTTTCACTTTATATGTTGAAAAAACCAAGATGGATTTATATATTAGTTTCATTAGCACTTCTGTGAAGAATAGATTACAATAAAATGTGTAGAAAATATGAAATGTGAAAAAATTTATTAAAAAGAAAGCGTGAACATGTTATGATAGCTGTATAAGACGTCTGACATCTGACTTAGAAGAAGAAGGAAGTTTTTACAGCAAATTGAACATACTACATTAGTAGCATATATAGGAGGTTACAGTTGTGAGCAAATATAAACGTATTTTCCTTATCGTAATGGACTCCGTAGGAATTGGAGAAGCACCAGATGCTGAGAAATATGGCGATAAAGGTTCTGACACATTAGGTCATATTGCAGAGCATATGGATGGATTACATATGCCAAACATGATGAATTTAGGTTTGGGTAACATCCGTGAAATGAAAGGGATTTCGAAAGTAGAGAAGCCGCTTGCATGTTATACAAAAATGCAAGAAAAATCTACGGGTAAGGATACAATGACAGGACATTGGGAAATCATGGGCCTATACATTGATACGCCATTCCAAGTGTTCCCAGAAGGATTCCCAAAAGAATTGCTGGACGAGTTAGAAGCGAGAACAGGGCGTAAAATCATTGGGAATAAACCGGCTTCTGGAACAGGGATTCTAGATGAGCTTGGACAAGAGCATATGGAAACAGGTTCATTAATTGTGTATACATCTGCTGATAGCGTGCTACAAATTGCTGCTCATGAAGAAGTTGTACCACTTGAAGAATTATATAACATTTGTAAAATTGCACGAGAGTTAACACTCGATGAAAAATATATGGTTGGTCGTGTGATTGCTCGTCCATTCGTTGGAGAGCCAGGAAACTTTACACGTACACCGAACCGTCATGACTACGCTTTAAAACCATTTGGTCGCACAGTTATGAACGAATTAAAAGATTCTAGCTATGATGTGATTGCAATTGGCAAAATTTCTGACATTTATGATGGAGAAGGTGTAACAGAGTCTCTTCGTACAAAATCCAACATGGATGGCATGGATAAACTTGTAGATACATTAAACATGGACTTTACTGGTTTAAGCTTTTTAAATCTAGTTGACTTTGATGCACTGTTCGGTCATCGTCGTGATCCTCAAGGATATGGAGAAGCATTACAAGAATATGATGCACGCCTTCCTGAAGTGTTTGAAAAGTTAAAAGAAGATGACTTATTACTTATTACAGCTGACCATGGTAATGACCCAATTCACTACGGTACAGACCATACGCGTGAATATGTACCATTATTAGCATATAGCCCAAGTATGAAAAATGGTGGACAAGAATTGCCACTTCGTCAAACATTTGCTGATATCGGTGCAACAGTTGCAGAAAACTTTAATGTAACAATGCCAAAATACGGAAAAAGTTTCTTAAACGAGCTAGGTAAATAGGAGGAATATAAAATGAATCGTGAATTAATTACAAAATCTGCATCATATTTAAAAGGTAAATTTTCAGAAAGACCAACAGTAGGACTAATCCTTGGTTCAGGTTTAGGTGTTTTAGCTGATGAAATTGAAAACGCAGTAGCTGTACCTTACAATGAAATTCCTGAGTTCCCTGTATCTACAGTTGAAGGTCATGCTGGCCAATTAGTATTCGGTACACTTCAAGGAGTGACAGTTGTAGCAATGCAAGGTCGTTTCCATTACTATGAAGGATACGATATGCAAAAAGTAACATTCCCAGTTCGTGTTATGAAAGAATTAGGTGTAGAAACAGTTGTTGTTACAAACGCAGCTGGTGGTGTAAATACATCATATGAGCCAGGCGATTTAATGTTAATCTCAGACCACATTAACTTTATGGGACACAATCCATTAATCGGACCAAATGATTCTGAAATGGGTGTACGTTTCCCTGATATGTCTGAATCTTATAGTAAAGATCTTCGTGCAATGGCGAAACAAGTTGCAGCTGATTTAAATATTAAAGTACAAGAAGGCGTATATGTAGCGATGACAGGTCCAGTATACGAAACACCAGCAGAAATTCGTATGATCCGCACAGTTGGCGGCGACGCTGTCGGCATGTCAACTGTACCAGAAGTTGTTGTAGCGCGTCATGCTGGTATGAAAGTACTTGGTATTTCTTGTATTTCAAATATGGCAGCTGGTATTTTAGATCAGCCACTTAATCATGAGGAAGTAATTGAAACAACAGAGCGTGTAAAAGCAAACTTCTTAGCACTTGTAAAAGAAATTGTAAAACAAATGAAGGGATGAGTTTACAATGAGAATGGTGGACCTAATTGCGAAAAAGCGTGATGGCAAAGCATTAACGACAGAAGAAATTAAATTTATCATTGAAGGGTACACAAATGGTGATATTCCAGATTATCAAATGAGTTCACTTGCAATGGCAATTTTCTTCCAGGATATGAATGAGCAGGAACGTGCTGATTTAACGATGGCAATGGTAAATAGTGGTGACACAATTGATTTATCAGCGATTAAAGGCGTAAAAGTAGATAAGCATTCAACAGGTGGTGTTGGTGATACAACTACACTTGTATTAGGTCCATTAGTAGCTGCTTTAGGTGTACCAGTTGCGAAAATGTCTGGTCGTGGTCTTGGGCATACAGGTGGTACGATTGATAAACTAGAAGCAGTTCCAGGATTCCATGTAGAAATTGAAAACAAGGAATTCATTCGTCTCGTAAACGAAAATAAAATTGCTGTTATTGGACAAAGTGGTAATTTAACACCTGCTGATAAAAAGTTATATGCACTTCGTGATGTGACAGCAACGGTAAACTCTATTCCGTTAATTGCCAGCTCTATTATGAGTAAAAAAATTGCAGCTGGTGCGGATGCAATCGTTCTTGATGTAAAAACAGGTGCGGGTGCATTTATGAAAACGGATGAGGATGCGAAGCGATTAGCAGAAGCAATGGTTCGTATCGGGAACAACGTTGGGCGTAAAACAATGGCTGTTATCTCTGATATGAGTCAGCCGCTTGGTGAAGCAATCGGTAACGCTCTAGAAGTAAAGGAAGCGATTGATACATTACAAGGAAAAGGACCAAAAGACTTAGAAGAGTTATGTTTAACACTTGGAAGTCAAATGGTATACTTAGCTGGACAAGCTTCTTCTTTAGAAGATGCACGTGAAAAGCTAATTGAAGTAATGAACAATGGCAAGGCATTAGAAGCGTTTAAAACATTCTTAGCAGCACAAGGCGGCGATGCTTCTGTTGTTGATGATCCAACGAAACTTCCGCAAGCGCAATATATGATTGAAGTAGAAGCAAAAGAAGATGGCTACGTATCTGAAATTGTAGCAGATGAAATTGGTACAGCAGCGATGCTTCTTGGTGCAGGCCGTGCAACGAAAGAATCTGAAATTGATTTAGCAGTTGGTCTAATGCTTCGTAAAAAAGTTGGCGATAGCGTGAAAAAAGGTGAATCACTTGTAACAATTTACGCAAACCGTGAAAATGTAGAAGATGTAAAACAAAAAATTTACGAAAACATGAAAGTGTCTGCGGAGCACGTCGATGCACCGCAATTAGTACACGGTATCGTTGAAAAATAAAGTGACAATTTGTTCGCGAATTGTGAGATAAAAAAGCTAAGGAGTTTTCTCCTTAGCTTTTTTTGCTTATAATAAGAATGGGTGAAATTATGATAAGAATTTGTGCAGTAACAAAGGAAAATGAAGTATTATATGACGTACCATTAGAAGAAACGAAGCGAGAAGATATCGTATGGTTTTGGTTAGACTTGTGTAAACCGACGAAAGAAGAGTATACATATATTTTACAAGATTATTTTAAATTCCATCCCCTTGCGATTGAAGATTGTTTGGAGTATGTCCAAAGGCCGAAAGTGGACTTTTATGAAGGATATAATTTTTTAGTACTTCATGCTTTTAGCGAAGAGGGGTTAGAGCCTCATGAAATTGATTTATTCGTTAGCGATCAGTTTGTTGTATCTTTTCACTTTTCGCATAATAAGGCGATTGAACGAGCTTGGAATAAACTTGGAGAAAAGCAGCGCATAAAGAGAAGTACTCTTCATGTAACCCATATGATTATTGATCAAATTGTCGATGATTATTTTGCTCCTGTATATTATATTGAAGATCATTTAAATGCTATTGATGATAACTTAACGGGAGATACAGCTGGTACTGTATTAGAAGAGGTATTTGATATTCGCTCTGATTTATCAAAATTACGACGAACAATTGTACCGATGCGCGATTTATTATATCGTATTTTAAATTCAACGCGCTTTTATGGTGCAAGTGACCACGAAATTTATTTCAAAGATATTCACGATCACCTTTTAAAGCTTGCCGAAATGATTGAAGCAAGCCGAGAGCTGACAGCTGATATTCGCGATAGCTACTTTTCACTTAACTCTCACCATATGAATAACATTATGAAGACATTAACGGTTTTTTCAACTATTTTCATGCCATTAACATTTATAGTTGGTGTGTATGGAATGAACTTTGATCATATGCCAGAGTTAAAATGGGAATATGGTTATTATATTTGTTTAGCCGTAATGGCGTTTATAGGTGGCGGAATGATGGTCTGGTTTTATAAGAAGGGCTGGTTTAAATAATAAAACGCCGGGAATTCCCGGCGTTTGTGTTTTAGCCAATGGCATGCAGCACAAACATGGCTAAGAAGAGACATGTGATAACATAAAGCGGTTTTGCAACTTGTTTATGTTTACCAAGTGCTACTTTTAAGATTGGATATGCAATGAATCCAAATGCAATACCATCAGCAATGCTATATGTGAGCGGAATCATAACGATGATTAAAAACGCTGGAAATCCTTCTGAAAAATCATTCAGAGGAATTTGTTGAATGTTTGTAATCATTAAGCCGCCAATAATAATTAAGATTGGAGCGATTGCGCTATTTGGAATTAATTTTACAAACGGCAGTGCAAATAATGAGGCAAAGAATAAACTACCAGTGACGATAGACGTCATACCTGTCTTGCCGCCCGCTGTAATACCAGCAGCACTTTCTACTGTAGAAACAGTTGGACTAGTGCCAAATAGACCGCATGTCATCGCTGAAATTGCATTTGCTTGATAAGCACGAGGGAATTTACGCTGATCTTCTAATAAACCGTGCAAAAGTCCCATGTTTTCAAAAATGAGTACCATACTCAATGAGAACGTTGCGATTAAAAATGGTAAAGAAGTCAATTTCCCAAACGACATTGCGCCAAAAACATCACCATAGTTAGCAAAGGAGAATGAACTATTGCCAACTTGACTTGTATCAACAAGACCAAATAACCAGGAAATTCCGGTTCCAATTGCAATTGTCCATAAGAAGTTTCCACGTACGTTACGAATAAATAAAACTAATGCAACGATAAGAGTAAGCAGTGTTGCTAGAACAACGGGACTGCTTAATTTTCCTAATGCAACAGCAGTATTTGAATTTGCAACGACAAGGCCACCTTTTTGCAAGCCGATAAATGCTAAAAAGAGTCCGATACCAACAGTTATCGCTTCTTTTAACGACTTTGGAATTGCGGCAGAAAGTGTGCGAGCAATTGGTGTAAAAGCGGCAATTGCAAAAATAATACCAGCGACAAATACCGCTGCTAATGCTTCTTGCCAAGTTAAGCCAAGCGTATGCACAGCTGTGTACGTAAAAAACGCATTTACTCCCATACCTGGTACAAGAATCGCCGGTGCATTTGCCCAAAATGCCATTAATAGACATCCGACAAATGAGCTGAATACTGTTGCTAAAATGCCTGCCTCTAGAGGAATGCCAGCATCTGATAAAATGGATGCATTCACAATCATAATATAAACAATTGTGAAAAATGATGTTACACCAGCGAGCACTTCTTGTTTTGGTGATGTTTGATGTAAGTCTAATTTAAATGTTTTCTCAAGAATTCCTTTCATGTTAAACCTTCTTTTTCATATCCCTCTCCCACCCGTGATAACCTTATGTAAGGCCCACCGTCTATTATTATAGCAAAACAAAAGTTTTTTACAACAATAAAAATGATAACGTTTTCTTTATTGCTAGATATATAGTTACAAATAGGTAAAAACAGCACGTACAGTTGAAATAATTTCGATCTCACCTGATTGAATAGGAGGAGCGCCGCTATGAACAGCGGAATACGCAACAAATTCCCGCGGCATATGAGAAGACTCTTCAACGATAGAAAGAGGAACGGGATTTATATTTAAATTATATGTACTAGCAATTGTCCTTGCTTTTTCTTGCGCGTTTTGCACAGCGAGCATTAATGCTTGTTTATAATAGGCATTCGGTGCAGAAACACGAAAGACAAGTCCTCTAGCAACATTAGCTCCGTTTGTAACAGCTGCTTCAAATACTTCGCCTGCTTTTTGTACATTGAGCACAGTAATTTCATATAAATGCTCAACTTGATAACCTCGCAATGCAGGCTTTTCGTTTACGATTTCATATTGCGGTGTAATGGTGTAAGAAAGTGTTTTAATATTTTGCTCTGTAATTCCAAGTTGTTTTAAAGAAGTAAGTAAATTAGTAGAAAGAGCAGCATTTTCTGCTTGTGCTTGTTTCACATTTTGATCTTCAGTACGAACACCGATTGTTAAAACGACAACATCCGGTTTTGCTTTCATGACACCTTCACCTTGTACAGTAACCGTTGCTTCCTTGCCATTACGTAACTCATGTGGATAGGGGGGCATGCCCATTTGCATAATTGTTCACCTTCCTTTCTTTATTTATATGAAAGAAGGAAGTCCATTTTTTCTTAAATTTAGAAAAATGGTGGAAAATCTAAGTAGAAAGAAAATATATACAATTGTGGTATTCATGCATTATAATATGTGTAAATATTATAAAAAAGGATCGAGAACAGTGAACGAAAAACGAGAAGCTCTTATTTTAAACTTATCTACTTCTTTTCGGAGAATGCTTCGCCTATTACAAAATGATATTAATGAACTTTTTTCTGAATATATGCCATGGAATGAATTTTCTGTACTGCGTGCGTTATATTGGAAAAGTCCGCAAATGGCATCTCAAATTGCAAGTGAAGTGAATGTTACATCCAGTCATATTACAGCAGTTACAGATCGCCTTACTCGTAAGGGGCTTGTAATAAGAAAGCGATCTAATACGGACAGACGTATTGTGTATTTAGAAATTACAGATAGCGGACGAGAAGTTGCTGAAAAACTGGAAAATGTTCGAAAAGAATATTATAGAGAGAAGTTTCAGAACTGGAGCGACGAGGAAATAGAAATAGCATTAGAGCTCTTTGATAGAGTTCTATGAAGATAGAAAAGCAGAGATTGCTTTTCTATTTTTTTTATGTGTAAAAATAAATACAAATTAAAAAATCGCTATAAAACCTTTTTTCTTTTTAGGTGGGCGAGAGCATCTGGCCGTGCATAGTAGCGACTAATATGTTGAAAAGATAAAATGGATTTATTGGGGAATCGTTGCATTGTATAAAAATAGCCTGAAATTCTTATACTTTACGTATATGGAATAGGAGGCATACAATGAAGCGGATTGTTTCTTTTGGCATTATCGGTATTTGTTTATTATGGTACGGAACTGAGATAAGTGCAGCGTCTCCCAATCAAATTGTCCAAAAAGAACTGGAATATATATCAAATCATAAAACCGTTTTATATTCAAAGTTATGGATGCGTTCGATGCAAACGTCTGTATTATTTCATCACAATGATCGCATTCACCATCAAGATACTTTACATAATATAAAACATTCTTCTCTCATCAGCATAAAACAAATGTCACTAACGAAAGCTTCCATTTATATGCCGCGAGTTTCTCAGTATGTATCAAAATTTGGAAAAGAAAATGTACAAGTGTACTATTTAGCTGTGCAGTATGATGTGAAAAAAGAAAATACATATCAAATGAATGGAACGAACTACTTCTTACAAGTATTTGTACAAGAGTATGGAGACTGGAAAATTGCCGAAAGTATTGTTGCACCAACCGATCAAATTGTGACAAACCACGATGGATTTGGGACAGATGAGGAGAAGAACTATAGTGAAAGAAGACAGAAGATAAAATAGCCTCCGAGGAGGCTATTTTGCATATAAAGAAAGTTTATGTTTTAACACTCGCTGTAAAATGACATATGTCAAAATGCCAAACCCGATAAAATACATATAGTGAAGTGGGATAGATGTACTGCCATCAGTGAACACTTCACTACCAAGAAGTCCGAAACAAATGGAAGTACATATTGAAAAATAGATATGAAGTTTTTGATATAGCAATATCTTCCCATTTTGTTCATTTGGTGAACGTGCATATAAGTAGCTTCCTAATGGAAGACAGATGAGAATATAAATTATAGGACTCAATAGTGCCCATGCAGACGGGATATGATGATAAGCAGGTCCCGCATGTACCTCGCCGTATTCATCTTTTATATCATCTCTGCTTGGATCATAAGTGTAGTCAATTGTAAAATGGGAAAGTGGCGCTACAATACTTGTATTTTCTATATGCATAGAACTTTTATTATAAATGTTATTATATTCTTTTTGTGTATCCACATGTAATGCAACGAACGGAAACGCAAGCTGAAAAATATAGAGAGGGAAAATTACTATAATATAACTTAGTGCTCCTTGTGAGATCACATTTCCTGTAATCGTTCCAATAAAAAGTGATAATGTGTATACAGCAATGAGCGTAATAATCGTATACACGAAATATAGATGAAATGGTGTAAAAGATTGATACTCGCCATGTATCGTTGTGTTATAGACAATATACATAAGAATCCAACTTATACTTAGTGTACTCACAATATGAACCGAACCAAACAACCATTTTGATAAAAATAAATGTGAGCGTTTAAATGGCATGGACCATAAAAAATCATTTGTTTGATTATGACGTTCCCAGCCTATTAATATGACAGCTAATCCGATTAAAAGCAGGCCAGGGAAAAATGTAGGATTATCTCCGCTCAAGTGATAGGAATAATATGTATCCGTCGTTTCGCGTAAGTACTCAGCTCTGTGCAATGCGTCGCTATAATATTGATAGGGTAAGAAATATAAGGTACTGAACCAGAATAACATAATAATATATTTCCCTTGCTTCCAGTTTCGCATCCATAATGCTTTATGAAACATACCGTTTCCCCCAGTTCATTATATTGCTAGTTTGTAAACTTAAGCTTATCTAGTATTGAAAGAAAACTTCCATTTGAGTAGGCGAGCTACAATTATATAACTAATAATACTTGTTACGAGAAACCCAAAATAATATGCCCATATTGAATCGTTTCCGCCGAATACTTTTCCTCCGAGTAGTGCAAAACACATAATTGTACAAACAGCAAACGATTTTTGAAGTTTCTGGAATAAGACCATTTTTCCGTTTTGTTCATTAGGAGAACGTGTATATAAGTATGCACCTAAGGGCAAGGATAGCAGAATGACCAAAATTGGACTTAACAGCTTCCAACTAGATGGAATTTGGGAATGATTCGGCTTTTTATTTAAGTTTGATGAAACAATATTGCCATATCTGTCATGTTCATATTCTGGATGATAATCGAATTCAACTTTGAATTTTGTAATTGGGTTCAATGGACTTGCATGTAAAAAAGCATCATCGTATTTACATTCAAAACAAGTTCTTGCTTTAACAGAATCCCCAGCATGTATAGTGACTAACCCTGAGATAAGTAAAGGAAGACCAAATGGTAAAAATAAGCATATGGTTGCTAGTAGACCGTGCGAAATAATATTTCCTGTGATTGTCCCAATGAATAAAGAGAATGTATAAATTGCAATTAGGACAATTGTTGCATAAAGAAAATAAAAATGAAAAGGTGTAAACACTTGATATGCATGATGAAATGAATTGTTATAGATAATATACATACTAATCCAGCATATTGTTTGTACACTTGAAATATTTATAACCCCAAACAACCATTTTGCTAAGAACATATCTTTTCGTTTAAACGGCATGGCCCATATAAAGTCTATGGATTGTGTATGTTTTTCCCAGCCGATAAAAATACACGCTAGTAATAGTAATAGTACGATTTGTCCAAGGATAGTGCCTTCTAAATTAAATCCATATTGATAATAATGTGTATAATCAGGATTTTTTATTTTTGAAAGATGAAACTGTGATTGAGCTAAACTAAGGTACTTATAGGGAAGCATATATAAACTACTTAACCAAAACAATAAAACAATAAATTTTCCCTGCTTCCAGCTGCGCTGCCACAATGCTTTATGAAACATGTAATTCACCTCTATTTGTATGTATTTGCTTCGTGATTAAAACACCTTGCTGCCTTTCTTTGTTTTAAAATTTTGCGTGTGGCAGGAAAAAAAGGACCTGACCGCTCCTATACATGGCTAGTCCCTCTCTACCATTTTAAAAAATACTTTTCTGAGTCTTTTTCACAGATCGACTGAGTAGTTACAAAATATCGTTATCTTCCACCAAAAGAAAACTTCCATTTTAGTAAGCGAGTTAAAATCATATAACTAATAAACCCTGCTCCTAAAAAGGTTATATAGTAAATCCATAAAGCACTTATTCCAAATGTTCGTCCTGCGAGTAATGCAAAGCAAAGGACTGTACAGCCAATAAACCATTTTTGTAGCTGTGGAAACAATAAGATTTTTCCGTTTTGTTCATTAGGAGAGCGTTTATATAAAATGATTGCTAATGGTAAAAATAGAATGATATAAACGAATGGATTCAGCAATTTCCAAACAGGTGGAATCGATGTTTTCTCCATAGGGTCTACGGTAGGTGATTCTGAAATTTTATGACCGTCACGATCAAATGTCATTTCAGGCTGGTAGCTGTAACTAATATAAAATTCATGGAACGGTGCAATGATGCTTACTTGTTCTAAGTAATATCTAGTTTTACTCTCAATTTTATATCGATCCTCGGTTGCCCCTCCAGTATGAACAAAGACAAATCCAGATACTAGTAAAATTAAACCGTACGGAAGATATAAAATGACCGCAGTTAAAGTGCCTTGTGAAAAAATATTTCCAGTAATTGTTCCAATAAATAAAGAGAATGTATAAATAGCAATTAGCACAATTGTTAGGTAGATAAAATAAGTATGAAATGGACTGAAATCTTGATAAGCATTATGAAAAGATGCTTTTTTTATTCCCCACATACTAATCCAGCAAACACAATTCACGATTATAATATTAAAAACCCCAAACAACCATTTTGTTAGAAAAATATCTTTTCGCTTAAAAGGCATAGAGAAAAGAAAATCCGCTGATTGATTGTTGCGTTCCCATCCAATTAAAACACAAGCGAGTGCGATGAGCGCAATGCCTTGTATTAGGATAGGTTCATCTAATTGAAAATGATAGGAATAATAATATACATGATTATCCCATTTCATTTTTGACTGTCGAAGCTCTGATTGTGCGGCACTATAATATGCATAAGGAAGCATATATAAACTACTTAACCAAAATAGTAGCAGTACATATTTCCCCTGTTTAAACGTCCGTATCCACAACGCCTTATGAAACATGTGACCCCTCCTCAAAAGCCGTAACGAATACATCCTCAAGTGACATCGGCAGTTCTTCTAATAAGAGTGGCTGCTCCTTATGAAACTTTTCTAACGTAGTTGCTACATTACCTTCGATTAAAACGGTATATACTTTTCCTGTTTGTTGTAAAACTTTCACGTTGCTTAAGTTTTCTAGTTTTTGTGGTAATGAACGTTCATAAGCAACTTGAATTTTTGCATAGCGTGATTTTGTATCGTCTAAAGCTGTGATAGATGCGATAGTATGATCTTTTAAAATGATGACTGTGTCTGCAATTTTTTCAATTTCATCTAAGTGATGTGTAGAAATGAGAATGGTAATTTCGCGTTCGGCTACTTCTTCAATTAAAAATTGCAGGATTTGTCTTTTTACAATTGGGTCAAGTCCGTTTGTGGGCTCATCTAAAATAATGTATTCTACGCCGGTAGAAAAAGCTAAGATCATTGCTAATAATGCTTTCATTCCGCGGGAGTAGCTGCGAATGCGTTTGTCTGGTAAGTTAAAGCGCTCAAGTAACTCATAGAAATAGTCTGAATTGAAATGATGATAGACTGCTTTATAAAATTTTACGATTTCTTTTATTGTGTATCCGCTTAATACATTTGTAGAGTCTGGAACATATACGACTTTTTGTTTCACTTCAGGATGTTTGTGCACATCAATTTCGTTGTATGTAACAGTGCCTTCATCTGGATTTAAGATTCCAACGAGTGTACGTAATAAAGTTGTTTTTCCAGCTCCGTTTCTTCCGAGTAATCCGGCAATGCTCCCCTTTTGTAAAGTAAATGAAATATCTTCTAATATCGTTTGATTATCAATTGTTTTCTTTACATTCGTCACTTTTAACATGAGTATTTCCTCCTAGCTCTTTATAGTATGAATCAATCCAATCATGAATTTTTTCTTTTGAAATACCAAGATACGAAGCTTCTAGTAACAATTGATGGAATTGTTTTTCTACCATAGCAATTTTCCTTTCATCTTGTGCGGGAGTAATGGATTGCGAGACGAATGTTCCTTTGCCGCGCAGCGTTTCGATAATTCCTTGTCGCTCTAATTCTTGATAAGCCTTACTCACTGTGTTTGGGTTAATCACAAGTGAAGAGGCAAGTTCACGAACCGAAGGGAGTTTATCGTTAGGTTCGAGCATCCCTTTTAAAATGAGCTCTTTAACATTATGAACAATTTGTTCCCATATCGGAGTGTTGCTTCTTGGATCTAGTTGAATGTGCAAGAGCAAAGTCTCCTTTCTAATAAAAAGTATGAGTGTACTAATAGGTGTAATACACTTAATACAATATATAGTGCATTATCATTTGTCAACTATATTTTTTAGAAAATTATGGTATAAAAACCCTTCGTTTGGAAAAAATAGGTGTGATATAGAATGGAGGGTTAGTCATGAAGCGATTAATAGGAATACTTGTTTGTTTCATGTTATTGCTTTCCGCTGTTCCAGTTGGTTTTGCGCAATCTGAGAAAAAAGAAGTGGAAGCGGAAGCAAAACCGAAACTAGCGGAACAAGCATCGTCAGCAATTGTGATTGAGCAGGATACCGGGAAAGTTTTATTTGAAAAAAGTCCAAATGAAAAGTTGCCGCCTGCTAGTATGACAAAAATTATGACCATGTTACTCATTATGGAACAAATTGAAAAAGGGAAATTAAAACTGACAGATAAAGTGAGAACGAGTGAACATGCCGCTTCTATGGGAGGTTCACAAATTTTCCTTGAGCCTGGTGAAGAAATGACAGTCGATGAAATGTTAAAAGGTATTGCCATTGCTTCCGGAAATGACGCATCAGTTGCAGTTGCTGAACATATCGCTGGATCGGAAGAAGGATTTGTAGAAAAGATGAATAAAAAAGCAAAAGATTTAGGACTAAAAAATACTCATTTTCAAAATCCGACAGGTCTTCCAGCAAAGAATCATTATTCAACGGCATATGATATGGCAGTTATGGCAAAGGAATTGATGAAATATCCATTAATCCGTAAATATACAGGGAAATATGAAGATTATTTACGTGAAGATACGGATAAGAAATTTTGGCTTGTAAATACAAATAAGCTTGTTCGTTTCTATCCAGGTGTTGACGGTGTGAAAACAGGATTTACAACAGAAGCAAAATATTGTTTAACAGCATCGGCAGAACGCAATGGGATGCGTGTTATTTCTGTTATTATGGGCTCTCCAACATCGAAGGAACGAAATGCGGAAGTAACAAAGCTTCTTGATTATGCATTTAGTCAATATATGACGAAAAAGATGTATACAAGAGGAGAAAAGATCAAAACGGTCAAAGTAGGAAAAGGAAAAAAAGAAACAGTCGACTTAGTAGCTGCTGATAATGCTTCCCTTTTAATGAAAAAAGGAGAGACAATGAAGGATATTAAAAAAGAAATAGTTGCTGAGGAGAAGGTGAAAGCTCCGATTAAAAAAGGAGATGCCTTAGGTACACTAGTTATAAAAAAAGGTAATGAAGTGTTACTCAAACAAACAATTGTTGCAAAAGAAGATGTTGCAGCAGCGAGTTGGTGGGAGTTATTTAAACGAAGTTTGGGGATGTTTTCAACATCGAAATAGCGGCAATATAGTTGCCGCTTTCTCTGTTAATAGTTTTGATAATGAGAGCGGTTTCTATATGAATCCATTTTCGTTTTTCGACATATAGATTTTGGCTAGGTGCTTGCAGTTGCTTTCTACCTTTATTTTACCTTGTATGTGGCAGGAAAAGACCCTGACCGCTCCTATACATAGCCAGTCCCTTCCAGGTCATTTTAAAAAAATACTTTTCTGTCGGTTTTTGAATTTGGATTTATACAGAAGGTTCATTTTATGGCGAAATAGTACTTCTTTTGTCAGGTGGAAGGATTCTACATTTATTTTAGAGAAAAACTTCTTATATATTTTGCGTGTATACGCGAATTTTGAATGTAAGGAGGAAATAGAGTGAGTCTTTCCATCCATTTAGAAGTAAAGCGTGACGTCTTATGTGTTCGTTTAGCTGGCGAACTAGATCATCATACTGCCGAAGAGTTGCGAGTGAAAGTAACTGATATGATTGAGACGCATCATGTTCATCATATTATTTTAAACTTAGAGCAATTAGCATTTATGGATAGCTCTGGTCTTGGTGTTGTGCTAGGAAGATATAAACATGTCAAAAGCTTAGGCGGCGAAATGGTTGTTTGTGCAATTTCTCCTGCTGTAAAGCGCTTATTTGAGATGTCAGGGCTATTTAAAATTATTCGATTAGAAGAAAATGAAGAGCACGCGCTCGCGACGTTGGGGGTGGCATAGATGAGAAATGAAATGAACCTTCAATTTTCAGCATTAAGTCAAAATGAATCGTTTGCTCGCGTTACAGTTGCCGCTTTTATTGCACAGCTTGATCCAACGATGGAAGAGTTAACGGAAGTGAAGACTGTTGTGTCTGAGGCGGTAACAAATGCCATTATCCATGGATATGAAGAGAATTCAAATGGCATTGTCTATATTACGGTTATTTTGGAAGATGACATGGTAAAGTTAACAATTCGTGATGAAGGGATTGGAATTCTAGATTTAGATGAGGCAAGGCAACCCCTTTTTACAACAAAACCCGAATTAGAGCGTTCTGGAATGGGATTTACCATTATGGAAAATTTTATGGACGAAGTAGAGGTTATTTCTAATGAATCTTTCGGGACAACGATCCATTTGACGAAGTATCTATCAAAAAGTAACGCTCTATGCAATTAAGGAGAATTGCCTATGGACATAGAGGTCAGAAGTGAAAAAGGAAAAGGACAGTTAAAGGATCAGGAGTTAAAAGAATTAATTAAAAGAAGTCAACACGGTGATCAAGGAGCAAGAGATTTAATTATACAAAATAATATGAGGCTTGTTTGGTCCGTTGTACAACGTTTTTTAAATCGTGGTTATGATCCGGAGGACTTGTTTCAAATTGGCTGTATTGGGTTGCTGAAATCTGTCGATAAATTTGATTTATCTTTTGATGTAAAGTTTTCAACGTATGCAGTTCCAATGATTATTGGAGAAATTCAACGTTTTTTACGTGATGATGGAACAGTGAAAGTAAGTCGTTCATTAAAAGAAACGGGCAATAAAATTCGTAAAATGAAAGATGAATTATCAAAAGAGTATGGCCGTGCACCGACAATTACCGAAATAGCAGAGGCGTTAGAGCTAACGCCGGAAGAAGTTGTAATGGCGCAAGAAGCAAGCCGGGCACCATCATCGATACATGAAACGGTGTATGAAAATGATGGTGATCCCATTACTATTTTAGACCAAATTGCGGATCGCTCTGAAACAAAGTGGTTTGATAAGATTGCGTTAAAAGAAGCGATTCGTGAATTAGATGAGCGTGAACGGTTGATTGTATATTTGCGGTATTATAAAGACCAGACACAATCGGAAGTAGCAGAGCGTTTAGGAATCTCTCAAGTACAAGTATCAAGGCTAGAAAAGAAAATATTAAAGCAAATGAAGGAACGAATAGGCGAATAGTCTATTCGTTTTTTTATTCCGCATTAACGGGCAGTAATACTCTCACCTCAAAATTGAGCAAAAACAAAGAAGTTAGGTGGGAGGTAAACTGCCCGTAAAAGCCCAATTGGTTCAACTAATAATCAGTGGGGGATGAAGAAAACCCCCACTGATTAAAGTTTCACTTTATTTTAAAAAAGTTGTATTAGAAAAATTTCCAATATCCATACTACAAGTACGAGGAATAGTTAAGAGGTGATTGGAGTGGAGCAAACGATATATGTAAAGATGAGGAATCGTCTACAAGTTTCGCCTGCTTATGAAATTAAAATTGGTGACGTTGCGCAAGTGGTTGGGGCCTCACATATTGTAGATGAGATTAAACGACAGGTTATATACAAAATTACAAAGAAAGATAAAACGCATGTAGTAATTGATGTGATGAAAGTGATTCAAAGTATTCGGCAGTATTCTAGCAGTTTAGAAATTAATTTGCTCGGTTCAGCACAAACGATTGTTGAAATTGTATATGAAAAAAAACAAGTAAATCCAGTTTTCTTTGGAATGGTGTGGTTATTGCTGTTTGTAGGAGCAGCTCTTGCGATCATTTATTTTCATGAAGACGTTAGTATGCAGCAAGTGCATCAACGTTTGTATTACATGATTACAGGAGAAAGTAACAAAAAGCCGCTTTTATTTCAAATCCCATATTCGCTAGGGCTTGGACTTGGAATGATTCTTTTTTTTAATCACGTTTTTCAAAAGCGTATTAATGAGGAGCCAAGCCCATTAGAAGTTGAAATGTTCCAATACCAGCAATCCCTCGATCAATATGTAATGATGAACGAAAACAAAGAAATGATCAAGAACATCCAAAATGATTGAGTATATTGTGGTCATTTTTATTGGATTTGCTGGTGGAATTGCTGTTGGAGGAGGATACGTTGCATTTTTAACTGTGTTGGGTGTGATTCCAAGGCTCGCTCAGTTAACGAAAAGTGGTCATCGTGGGCAATCTTATGAATGGGCTGTTGTGAGCGGTGCGTTAGGCGGTACGTGGTGCAGTTTACGCGATGTTACATTGCTGGCTTCACCGTATTGGCTTTTGCTCCTTGGATTGTTATGCGGCACATTTATCGGAATGCTTGCTGCTGCTTTAACTGAAGTGCTAAATGTACTTCCCATATTAGCAAAGCGTGTTGGGGTTGATGGGAAAATTGTAATTCTTCTTATCGCACTTGTTCTTGGTAAGGTAGTAGGATCTTTATTTCATTGGATTTATTTTGTGAAATAGGAGGCATGTCAATGGCACTGCATAAATTAAAAGATGATTATACGAATAACGTGAAAGAGTATCATCCAAAGCCTAATTATATGATGAATTGTATAAAGGCTTTTATTGTGGGAGGGCTTATTTGTACATTAGGTGAAGCTTTGATGAAGATGTATATACATTATTTTGATTTTACGGAGAAAAGTGCGGGGAATCCGGCAATCACAACGTTAATATTACTGTCGGCCATTTTAACAGGGCTTGGTGTATATGATAAACTTGGACAATTTGCAGGAGCAGGATCAGCAATCCCGGTAACTGGATTTGCAAATTCAATGGTGAGTGCAGCAATGGAGCATCGCAGCGAAGGAATTGTTCTTGGAGTTGCCACAAATATGTTTAAGATTGCTGGAAGTGTAATTGTATTTGGAGTTGTTGGGGCGTATGTTGTAGGTCTCATTCGGTATACATGGAAGCTCCTCCAATGATGAAAGTTTCAGCTTATGTAAGTAAAGGAGAAGATAGATGAGATTAACTGGGAAACAAACGTGGCTATTTCAAAATGATGTATATGTAAATGCGACGGGGACGGCTGTTGGACCGGATGAGGCAAAAGGGCCACTTGGAGATAGTTTTGATATTACATATGATGATTTGCATTGCGGAGAAGAGAGCTGGGAGTTAGCGGAAAGAAGGTTAATGAGAGAGTCGATTCAACAAGCATTGCGAAAAGAAAAGGTGCAAGCATCTGATATTGATTTTTTTTTAGCTGGAGATTTATTAAATCAAACAGTTACGGCAAATTATGTTGCAAGAGAGCTTTCCATTCCGTTTTTAGGCATGTTTGGAGCATGTTCTACCTCGATGGAGACGTTAGCTGTAGGCGCAGCATTTATTGATGGTGGATTTGCAAATCGCGTGTTAGCTACAGTGAGTAGTCATAATGCCACAGCTGAACGGCAATTTCGTTATCCAACGGAGTATGGGGGACAAAAGCCATCTACAGCGACATTTACTGTTACAGGAGCTGGTACAGCGTTAATTAGTCGTGAAAGAAGTTCAATTAAAGTCACATCAGCAACCATTGGAAAAGTTCAAGATTTAGGTATAACAGATCCGTTTGATATGGGATCTGCAATGGCCCCTGCTGCAGCTCATACAATAGGGCAGCATTTTGAAGATTTAAACAGAAGTGCTGTTGATTACGATTTGATTGTGACTGGTGATTTATCGGGAGTTGGAACACCAATTGCGCGGCAACTTTTGTTAGATGAAGGCTATGATCTAGGGAATGTCTATAATGATTGCGGTTTAATGATTTATAGAGATGATCAGCAAGTATTTGCAGGAGGAAGTGGCTGTGCTTGTTCTGCGGTTGTAACATATGGACATTTAATGAAAGAAATGGAAAAGGGGAATTTGGGGCGGATTTTTGTCGTCGCAACAGGTGCCTTATTAAGTCCGATTATGATTCAACAAAAAGAATCGATTCCAACAATTGCACACGGTATCGTATTTGAAAGAATAAAAGGGGTGTAATATGTGGAATTTATATATGCGTTTTTAGTTGGAGGAGCGATTTGTGTTGTCGGACAACTCCTGTTAGATTTTGCGAAATTAACATCTGCACATGTGATGGCAACATTCGTAGTCGCTGGTGCTATTCTAGATGGTTTTGGCATTTATGATAAATTGATTCAGTTTGCAGGAGCAGGAGCAACTGTGCCAATTACAAGTTTTGGTCATTCTTTATTGCATGGTGCGATGGAAGCGGCAGAAAAGTATGGTTATCTTGGGATTGGAATGGGAATGTTTAAGTTAACATCTGTTGGAATTTCAGCAACGATTTTGTTTGCATTTTTAACAGCACTTATTTTTAAACCGAAAGGATAAATAAGATGAGAAGAAGGGTTATTTTGGTGACAGACGGAGATGAATATGCGAAGCGAACAATCGAGTTACTGGCAAAGGAGTTTGGTGGACGATGCATTTCGGCATCGCAAAGTAATCCAACGAAATTAACAGGGAGAAAGATTGTTGAGCTTATCTTGCAAACACCACATGACCCTGTTTTTGTTATGTTTGATGATAGTGGATATATTGGGGAAGGATCAGGAGAAAAAGCATTAAAATATGTGGCGACGAATAAACAAATTGATGTACTGGGCGTGTTAGCGGTTGCTTCGAATACGCATCATTGGGAATGGGCACGCGTGGATGTGAGTGTTGATCGAGAAGGACGATTAACTGAGTATGGCGTTGATAAATTTGGATTGGCAGATATTGAAATTGGAAGAATTAACGGTGATACCGTTTACTGTTTAGATGAACTACATGTTCCTATTATTGTTGGAATCGGTGATATTGGGAAAATGTACGGCAATGATGATTGGAAACGTGGGTCACCAATTACAAAACAAGCAATTCAATTAATTTTAGAAAGGAGTGGATTTTATGACCAACACAAAAAAGATTAATATACCAATTTCTTCATTTTTAAGTGACAATGAAAATTATTTGAAGCAAACAGTTGGACTTGGCGTTACCTTTGATGTGGGGATTCGTAAATTTCAAATTTTAGATAAAGAAATTGGTGTTTTGTTTGTAAATGGTTTATGTGATACAAACTATATCATACACATTCTCGAAGAGGCTGTTGATACGAATGAAATACAAAGGTACGGAGAAGGTACAGTAAAGTTATTAGAAAATCGTCTGATTCATCAGCAAGTAAGTAAAGTAAAGACGATGGATGATGTCATATTGCAAGTTTTATCAGGATTAATCGTTATTTTTGTTGAGGGAGAAACAGAAGCGTTTGTAATCGATGTTCGTAGTTATCCAGGACGAACTCCGACAGAGCCGGATACGGAGAAAGTTGTTAGAGGTGCGCGCGATGGATTTGTTGAAAATATTATTGTAAACACAGCTCTTATTCGGAGACGTATTCGTGATCCTCGTTTGCGACATGAAATTATCCGGGTAGGAGAGCGGTCACACACAGATCTTTGTATCGCATATATACAAGATATTGCGAATCCTGATTTAGTGAAAATAATAAAGCAAGAGATAGAAAATATTCAAATCGACGGTGTCACAATGGCAGATAAAACAATTGAGGAGTTTCTTGTGAAACAAGGATATAATCCTTTTCCACTTATTCGCTATACAGAAAGACCAGACGTCGCAGCGAATCATTTGTTAGAAGGACATGTTTTACTCCTGACAGATACTTCTCCTAGTGCAATAATTACACCGACAACATATTTTCATCATGTACAGCATGCAGAGGAATTTCGGCAAAATCCTGCCGTTGGAACATTTTTACGATGGGTTCGTTTTGTAGGGGTTGTATTTTCACTGTTTTTATTGCCACTTTGGCTTGCGTTTGTACTGGATCCTGCTTTATTGCCAGAAAAGTTAGCGTTTATTGGACCAAATAAAGTGACCAACTTACCGATTGCCTTGCAAATTATTTTAGCAGAAATAGGACTTGAATTTCTGAGGATGGCATCGATTCATACACCAACACCGCTGTCATCAGCAGCTGGGTTAATTTCGGCTATATTAATTGGTCAAATTGCAATCAATGTCGGCCTATTTGTACCAGAAGTCATTTTATATACGGCCATTTCTATGATTGGATCTTATGCAACGCCAAGTTATGAATTAGGGTTAGGGAATAAAATTGGTAAGTTATTCTTAATCTTATGTACTGCTTTATTTCAAGAAATAGGATTTATTATCGGGATGACAGTGTTAATTTTATTTTTAGCATCGATTAGAAGTTTACAAACACCGTATCTTTGGCCATTCCTTCCATTTGATTGGGGAGCGTTGGTAAAGGTTTTAATTCGTCCATCTATTTCTAGCTTGAAAGTACGTCCGAGCATCGTCCATCCTCAAAATATAAAAAGGCAAAAATGAGCAGAAGAATAAATTCTGCTCATTTTTGTGATAAATTTATCTGTTGTTAACAAAAACATAACATTTCTTTTGTACACTAGGAGTAAATATGGTGTATGGAAGGGGAGATGAGATGATTAAGTTGTTCGTTAGCGATTTAGATGACACACTCGTTTATGACGTGAATCGGATTCATCGTGACGATGAAAAAGCATTATGTTGGTTAGCAGAGAAAGGTACGAATATTTGTTTTGCTTCTGGTCGTTTTACTCACCGGATTCACGCTGTTGTGAAACATTTCGCTTTCCCTTATTATACGACAGGATTAAATGGCGCCGTTTTATTTACGAAAGAAGGAGAAATACTAAACGAATCAACGTTTGATGGTGAGGTTGCCCGGGAAATATATAAATATATACATGAAAAAAAGTTGGCGGATATTGTATGTGCAAAGGAGCATCGATATACAAAAAAGAAAAATGAACATCATCGTACGTTTGAAGAATATATTCAAGGGGAAATCACAGAAATAGAGACATTAGAGGAAGAGTTCGGACAAACTATTTATCCGGCAAAATTATTTGTTTATGGAGAAGAAGAGAAAATCACATTGCTAGATCAAGAGTTGCGAAACCAGTTCCAAGGCGAGGCGGAAGTCGTAATTTCAGGAAAAAGATACGTGGATATTATGCCAATTGGGATTAGTAAAGGAAGTGCACTGCGGCTTTTAATGGAACATTTACAAATTGAAGCACATGAAGTAGCGTGTATCGGAGATTCTTTTAATGATATTTCTATGTTGTCTGTGACACCGCATTCCTTTACACTGCATCATGCTCATCCATATGTGAAAGAAAAAGCGAATCATGTAGTTCGTTCAGTAGAAGAAGCGATTATGAAACTACCATTGTTAGCATAAGAAAAAAGCTCGTTACTAACGAGCTTTTTTAAATTCATTTTGATATAAGTCGCTACTATGCAGAACGAAATATGACCTGTATTTGCTTTTTCCCTTTGTTCGAAACTTGTCATGTGGTAAGAAAAGGCCCTAACCGTTTCTTACCACATGACAGAAGCTCTTGCCCACCTAAAAAAGGGGCTTTATATCATTTGTTCAATTTGTATATATACTACTTGAACAGTGACTTAATAAAGTCTATAAAGCTAGCGAATACGCCTTTTAACTTTTCTAAAAAGCCTTGACCTTCTTCAGAACCTAAAAACGATGAAACATGTTCTTTTGCCTTATTTAATTGGTTACTAACTTGATCCCAATCAATATTCAAGTTTTTCATTTTGTCAAAGAGTGCTACTAAATTATCAAGTTGTTCATCAGTTAATGTAATTCCGAGCTGATCAGCAATCCTTTTAATAAGTGAACGTAAATCTTCTTTTGTTTTTGGTTGTTCTTTTGCGATCTCTTCTTTAACTTTAGTAACAAGTTGTACAGCTTTATCGTTTCCGATTTGGTCACCAAGTTTTGCAGTTTGAACCATTTCTTCATTAGCTACTTTTTTAACTTCTTCTGGAATTTCTTTTTTCGCTGTTGTCTCGTAAGCCTTCATTAAACCTGTTAAAGCGGCAGTTCCTGATACTTTAAACGGTGCTGTAATGTAAATATTCGCATCTTTTACACCTGCTGTAATTAATGCGTTTGTATACATTGCATCTGTTACCCAATTGATATTATGCGCTTGAACAACAAGACCAGATCCTTTTTTTGTATACGTAATCATAGAAGAAGAAATTGCTTTCGTGCCAATTTGAGCGTTTGGTACAACTCCATCTAAATATTTATGTTCTTCCGCATTTGATACCGTAATAATTTGCGCATCTTTTGGCGCTTTCATTTCTTGGAGAAGCTGTTGTTTTTGCTGTTCTGTTAAATTTTCTCCTAATGTAACAATAGACTCTCCCTCAATCACGTCTGCGTATGAAGCTGTTGGAATTAAAAAGACCATAACAGCTAATAGCAGTGCTAACAATTTCGTTTTCACGAAAAATCGCTCCCTTTCTCTTTCTGAAATTTTCGGGCAACAAAGTAATTATAGTATATTTTTTATGTTTGTCATCCGTCTTTAGGTTGATTTTAGAAAGAAATAGCAGGATTGTCGGATTTTTTCTTACTATTTGTGAGCAGTAAGGTCTTAATGATGAGGTTTGAAATAGAGAAGTATATGTTTGTCATCCAATTCATTTGAAAGGAAGAGATAGAGTGCGACCGTTGTTGAGGGTGAAAGCGCTGATTTTTAATCATAATATGAAAAATATATTGGTTCAATGTGATACAAACGAAGGATTTTATCGCTTACCTGGTGGATCGATTGAGTTTGGAGAAAGTGCTGCAGTGGCAATTGAAAGAGAGTTTGCGGAAGAATATGATTTACAAGTAACAGTAGAACGCTTTGCTGCTGTGAATGAACATATTTTTGAGGTAGATAATCAAAAATATCATCATTGTACGCTATTTTATTGGTGCGCTGTTGAAGAAGATGAGCAGGTAGTAAGGTCACATAAAGAGCATCCTGATATTATATTGAAATGGAAAGAAATTAGCGAATTGAAAACAAAGCTACTATATCCAGAAGGGGTTATGAAAATTATTGAACAGAATCAAAAAGAACCTGTGCATTGGCTTACGAACGTAACATACTAAATTTATAGAGGATTTCATAATAATATTTTTGTTTATTACAGTGAGTGTGGTAATATAAGGCTGAGATTGTTGAAAGGAGCTTATTATACATGAAAACTTTAGGATACATATTAATGGAAAATGGTGAAAAAATCGAATTAGAATTTTTCGCAGAGGAAGCACCAAAAACAGTAGAAAACTTTAGAAAATTAGCTAATGAAGGCTTTTACAATGGAGTTACTTTCCACAGAGTAATTCCTGGTTTTGTAAGCCAAGGTGGCGATCCAACAGGAACAGGAGCAGGTGGTCCTGGCTACTCTATTCCTTGTGAAACAGCTGGAAACCCTCACAAACATAAAGTAGGGGCACTTTCTATGGCGCACGCTGGAAGAAATACAGGAGGAAGCCAATTCTTTCTTGTACATGAACCACAACCGCATTTAGACGGCGTTCATACTGTATTTGGTCAAGTAACAACTGGCATTGAAACAGTATTAAATATGCGTCAAGGCGATGTTATGAAAGAAGTTAAGGTTTGGGAAGAGTAAAATGTTAAGAGGGGGCAAAGTGCTCTCTCTTTTTTTATAGAATTTATGTATCTTATGTGCCATTTGAGTTTTTCGGCACATAAGTCGCTGTAAAGCAGAAAACAAGAGGGTGTCCCGGAAGTTTTACTTTTCGGTATGATTCAGCTCAGCGAATCGACTACTTGTATGTCGAATATTGTCAGAGGGTCTTTATCTCGTGTCGAATCGCCGATATATTGCAAAGAATGGTCGATAACGGAAAAAAGGAGTGACTTTAAAAAGTACTTATGTGCTTTTTGGGTCAGCGCCTTGTTTTAAACATTGCACGTGGCAGAAAAAGGCCCTGACCGCTTCTATGCATGACCAGACGCTCTCGCCCCCCTAAACAAAGAGTTTTTTATATGTTTTTTATCATATCTGGCGAGAAGACCCCCAACCTCAAGCGTGCAATGGTAGGTGGGGGTAATTCAATTACATAGATCCGAACAATACAATCCTACTAGCATAATATAAACAAAATATCAACATTTGACTTCCATCCTCCCTCTTTGTATGATTATAAAGTTGTTTTTAGGCAAGCCTTCTCAGTAGGTTAGAAATGTTGTAAAATAGACATGATATAAACATGCTGAATAAGGGGATATGATTTGTAACTTTTGTAAGAAGGGATAAATTTCATGTTAATTCGTTTTAAAAAAAGTTATGAAAAAATTGCAATGGGACTTCTTTCTTTTATGCCAATGGAAAAAGACATAAAGCGATTACAAGCAACGATGAAGGATTATGAGCAAAATGACGATTGGCAGCTGTACTTATGGAAGGAAGACGATGCGATTGTTGGGATTATTGGGACGGTAAAACACGATAATGGTGTACTAGAAATTCAACATATTAGTGTGAATCCTTCGCATCGTCAAGCGGGAATTGGAACGAAAATGGTGCAAGAATTACAAACAATGTTGCCGAATATTAAGGTATGTGGAAACGAACAAACATCTAGTTTTTGTGAGAAATGCAAAGAAGTTGAACATAATGTGCATTAGTAAAAGCAGAGATAACTTTATCTCTGCTTTCTCTTTTGTAATTGTATATCTCGCTCGTTAATTACATCTTCACGATTACGGCGGGAGTGTTTATGAATAATATCCTCGCTTGGAGTAGAAGAAGTCTCTTTCCACGGTAATCCTTCCGTTTTGCATAATTGTATGCATTGGTGTTCTAAATTCAAATCAGCAAAAGGAAGAAATAATGTTGTGTAAGAATCATGATTTTGAATGATGTACAGTCGTTCCTCAAGAAGTAATAGTAGTTTCGAATACTCTAAACCTAATGCTTCTATATGTTGTTTTTCATTCTGTAAGATGAATAGGGCACTCCTCATCATTCGCTCAGCACCGTTCCAATTAGATCGTCTATGGTGATATAAGGCAACAGCAATTTGAATGAGTCCAACCCAATGCTGTTCTCGTTCTCCGCGTGGCTTTATTTTCCAATGTTCTTCTAAAACTTCGTGACATTCAAAGTAGTCGTAATCACTATGAAAATGAATTAAAAACTGTATGTATGCTTTATGATACATGTTTTTCACTCCCATTCTAAGTAGCGTTGTATACAGTGTATCATAAATATAAAGCGACTAGAGAGTGCTCTAGTCGCTTTATGTCAGTTAGCAAAAACAAGCTGCGCCGACAATAATTAATAAAATAAACAACACAACTAGTAGAGCGAATCCGCCGTGGAAACCGCCAGAAACATGACCCATAGTTTGTAACCTCCTACAATGTACTCATTACACTGTCATCATATGAAGGGGATGGGCATTGTGGCCTAGGTATGCGTCTATTTTTAATTAATTTTTTGAAAAAGGTTGGATAGTACATAAGTATGCTCTATACTTAGAATGTTACAGAAAAAATGTGGTGGGATGATTTGTGCAATATAATTTTAAAGTTGAGGCATTTGAAGGCCCTTTAGATTTACTATTACATTTAATTAATCGTTATGAAATTGATATATATAATATTCCTGTAGCGGAAATTACAGAACAATATTTATCATATATACATGCGATGAAGGAATTACAGCTTGATGTTGCGAGTGAATATTTAGTTATGGCTGCGACGCTATTACAAATTAAAAGCAAAATGCTGCTTCCAAAGTATGAAGAAGATGTAGAAGATAGTAGTGAAGAGTTTATGGAAGATCCTCGCCAAGAGTTAATGGAGCGCCTAATTGAGTATAAGAAGTATAAGCAAGTTGCAACTCAATTAAAAGAGAAAGAACAAGAACGAGCGCAGTTATATACACGGCCTCCTCTTGATTATATGATGTTTCAAAAAGAAGAAGCGGAAAAGCTGCCGATTGATGTTACGTTATATGATATGTTAGCTGCGTTCCAAAAGCTCATGCGTCGAAAAAAAATACAACGACCGGTAACAGCTACAGTTACTAGGCAGGAAATCCCAATTGAACAGCGAATGGACGATGTTTTAAAACAATTGGAACTTGCAGGAGGTCGTCAAAGTTTTTACGATTTATTTGTAGATGATGATCGAGATGTGATTGTTGTTACATTTTTAGCAATTTTAGAACTTATGAAACATCAAAAAATTGCTATTGAGCAAGAGCAAAATTTTGATGAAATCTTCTTAATGAAACAATAGCTGTAATGTGTGACCGAACGCAAATTGTTGTTCGGTCTTTATAACGTATATGGAGACATAGAATGTGAGAAAGGAGCTTTTAAAGTTGGAAAGACAAGAACAAAAGGCAGTTATAGAAGGGCTGCTGTTTGTAGCAGGAGATGAAGGGATTTATCCAGAACAAATTGCAAAAGTATTAGAGGTAGAAGTGAAAGATGTAAAACAGCTTGTAGAAGAGCTGCAGGAAGAATATAATCAACTGAACCGCGGCTTACAGATTGTTCAATTTGCAAAAGTGTATCGTTTTACAACGAAAAAAGAACACGCCGCGTATTATCAAAAATTAATGGATGCACCAACAGCTGCATCTTTATCGCAAGCAGCGCTAGAAACATTAGCGATTATCGCCTATCGACAGCCGATTACAAGAACCGAAATTGAAGAGGTTCGCGGTGTGAAAACAGATCGAGCTCTTCAAACGCTTGTATCTCATTTGTTAATTAAAGAGGTAGGACGTGCAGAAGGGCCGGGACGTCCTATTTTATACGGTACAACAAAAGAGTTTTTAGATACATTTGCATTACAAACATTAGATGAACTACCTTCTCTATCAGAAGAAGGGGAAGGAATGAATGAAGCGGATTTATTCTTTGGTTCTTTACAAGAAATTTCGAAGTGAAAGCTTGGCATTTTGCCAAGCTTTTTTTGTATATGAAATTAAAGCTGCGTCATACTAAATAGAAAAAGGAGAAGGTGTATGAAAGATCTGCGTATCGCTCTTATTCTAATTTCGGCAATATTATGTATAACTTTAAATAGTGTAAATCCTATACAGCAGTATGCTTCTATACATATGGTTTCCTCCTTTTCAAGTCAGCGTACGCATTTAGGTAAGATGACTGTAAGTTTTTTAAAAGTTGGGCAAGGTGACGCAACAATTATTTCCTTACCAAACGGGAAGACAATTTTAATTGATGGTGGTCCGTATGAGGCTGGGGAGCTTATTATGGAGAAATTAATTAAAAAGGGAATTAAACGCTTAGATGTTGTTATCGGTACACATCCTGATATGGATCATATCGGAGGACTAATTCCAATTATTGAACAAATGCCAGTTTCTCTTGTACTAGATAGTGGGAAATTATATAGTTCATTTACATATCATTCGTATATAAGAAGTATTAAAAAAAGAGGAGTCCCATTTTTACGTGTAAAGGAGGGGCAATATATTCCATTAGATCCTCATATTTCTGTTCAAGTATTAAATGATGGAAAAACAAAACGAGAAAATAATGAGTCATCTATCGTATTGAAAATTCGTTACGGTAAGGCTGATTTGTTATTCATGGGGGATGCTGATACACATACAGAGGAAGAAATTATGAATAAGTACGATGTGCATGCAGACGTGTTAAAAGTTGGCCATCACGGTTCATATACTTCAACGAGTGAAGAGTTTATAACGGCTGTTGCACCGCAGTTTGCTATTATTTCATACGATAAGAAGAATACGTATGGTCATCCGCATCGAAGTGTAATGAAACGATTGCATCGGCATGGCGTGACTGTACACACTACCGTGAAAAAAGATATTGAAATTGAAACAGATGGTCAGTGTATCATATTCCAGCATCAGCTACCATTGCCATTGTTAAAATAGTGTTTGTATCATTCATTTCAGCAGCATATGAAAGAAATCAAAGCTGCTGAAATTTAATTATAGTTAAATTTGTTCATGCATAATACGATGTATTTCTATAAGTGTAGTTGCTTTTTTTTGTTTCGTGTAGGAGGGAGTACTCTGAAAGTTCTTTTGAGTAAAATGACTGTTTTATATTATTATTATTAGAGAAAAAAACTACCTCTTTAAAAATTAGGGTTAATTGTATAGACAACTATTCGTGCGTGTATTAAAATAGAGATAGGGATTACACGGGAAAGGATCGATGAAAATGAAAATGAAAATGCAAGTCGTTATCAATGCTAAAATTTATACAGGGTGTGAAGTGTTAGAAAGCGGCTTTATTCGTTACACGGATCAAATTCAAGAACTTGGATTGATGGCTCAGTATGTACCACAAGAAAATGAAACGGTTCATGATATGAAAGGGAATATAGTCATTCCAGGTATGATTGATGTTCATATTCACGGTGGATACGATGTTGATGCAATGGATGCAAATAGCGACGGATTAGTAACTCTCGGTAAACAGATGTTACAAGAAGGGGTTACAACTTTCTTTCCAACAACAATGACGCAATCTCCTGAAGCAATTGAAGCGGCGCTGAATGCTGCAAAAGAAGCAAAGGAAAAAGGTGCGCATTTCGAATATATTCATTTAGAAGGTCCATATGTTTCAAAAAAACGTGCAGGTGCACAGCCGCTAGAATATATTGTCTCTGCAAATATTGAGCAATTTAAGCAATGGCAAACGACTAGCGGGAATTTAATTAAACTCGTAACATATGCTCCAGAAGAAGAAGGTGCGCGTGAGTTTGAAGAATATCTCGCAGAAACGGATGTCATCGGTACAATTGGACATACAGATGCAACGAATGAACAATTAATTGGGAGAAACATTACACATGCAACGCACCTTTATAATCAAATGCGTGGTTTGCATCACCGTGAGCCAGGTGTAGTTGGCCATGTGTTATTAAATCCAGATGTAATGGTCGAAGTAATTACAGATGGTATTCATATTCACCCGGATATGGTGAAATTAGCATATAAATTAAAAGGCGCTAGAAAAATGAGTGTCATTACGGATGCAATGCGTGCAAAAGGGTTAGCAGATGGATTATATGAACTTGGTGGACAACCAGTTATCGTAAAAGATGGTAGCGCACGATTAGAAGATGGGACATTAGCGGGCAGTATTTTGAAAATGGACGAAGCGTTGCGTAACGTGATAGCGTTTACTGGATGCTCCATTGAGGAGGCTGTTCTTATGACATCAATTAACCAAGCTGAGGAATTTGGATTAGTAAACAAGGGTGTTTTAGAAATAGGAAAACATGCGGATTTCGTTATTATGTCTGAAGATTTATATATACGAGATACAGTCCGATTAGGAATTCATATGAAAGAGGGGAAATAAATGAATATCGTCGTTGTAAAAACTCCAGAAGAATTAGCAGATGCGGGTTATAAATTAATTGAACACGTTATAAAGACAAAAGAAAATCCAGTATTAGGAATGGCTACAGGTAGCTCCCCATTAGGGATTTATGCATTGATAAGAAAAAATAAACTTGATACAAGCCGTACAACCACTGTAAACTTAGATGAGTACGTAAATTTACCACACGAAAACAAAAACAGCTATCATTATTTTATGCAAGAACAGTTGTTTAATCATCTTTCGTTTAAAGAAACATATGTACCAAATGGAATGGCAGACGATTTACAAGAAGAATGTAAGCGTTATGAAAGTATTATTGATGCCAATCCAGTTGATTTACAAATTCTTGGAATCGGTGAAAACGGTCACATCGGATTTAATGAGCCGGGAACATCATTTGATTCTGTAACTAGCATTGTGGAGTTAACAGAATCTACCCGTCAAGCTAACCGGCGTTTCTTCGAAAAAGAAGAAGATGTGCCAACGCATGCTATTACAATGGGGATTGGTAGCATTATGAAAGCAAAGCAAATAGTACTTGTTGCTTCTGGATTGAATAAAGCAGGAGCGATTAAGGAAATGCTACAAGGGAAAGTAAGTGAAGGGTGTCCGGCTACAGTTTTGCAACATCATCCAAATGTAACCGTAATCGCAGATCAAGAAGCTCTATCTTTATGCAGTGAGGCGATTGCTGATGAATATCGACAAGTATTCACCATTTCCGATCTATTATCAGATTCAGGAGTGGGTGAAGCAACTAATTGAATCCGGTGAATGGAAGCCGGGAGATAAAATTCCATCTGAAAATGAATTATGTGATAAGTTTGAAGTAAGTCGAATGACAATCAGACAGGCCATTAATAACTTAGTTGAACAAGGGTATTTACATCGAAAACGTGGAATTGGAACTTTTGTACAACTTCCAAAGGTTGAACAAAAGTTGCAAGGTATGACAGGATTTACAGAGGATATGCTCTCTCGTGGAATGAAACCAAGTAGCGTATTATTAAGCTTTCACCTTGTTCCAGCTACTGCTGCAGTAGCAGAGAGGCTTAGAATTCAAGCGGGAGAATCGGTTTACGAGGTGAGACGAATTCGCCTAGCTGATGATGAACCAATTGCGTTTGAGACAACGTATTTGTCACCATCTCTTGTAAAAGATATTAATGAAGAAATTTTACAGCAATCATTGTATGAGCACTTAGAAGAAAAACTAGGCTTTAAGTTAATTAGTGCTACACAATCTATTGAGGCATCTATTGCAACGGATGAAGAAGCAGAGCATCTTCATATTCCGAATAAAGCACCAGTGCTGGTAATGAGACAATGGTCATATGCAGCAGGCGAGTTGCCGCTGGAGTATGTAAAATGTATTTACAGAGGAGATCGCTATAAGTTTATTACGAATATTTCACGCAATAAGTAAAACGTGGAGCTATATGCTGTGAGATAAAGTGGTACTTCCGTTAGCGGGCGAATCTTCGCTGATCGTTATTTGAACGAATCGGGCTTTTCGGACAGTCTACCTTCTTCAGGTTTTTTACAATCTTGAGGCGGCTGCTTTATTGTCCGTTAATGCAGGAAAAATATGACTCATCCTTATAAGGGGTGAGTCGTATTTTTTTGTTTTTGATTATAACGAAGAACATATTCGATTGCATCTTTAACAGAGGAAACAATATGTGATGCATGCTGCTTTACTGCATCATCTGCACCTGCCATTGCAAAGCTATGAGGTGTTAAAGCGAACATAGGAATATCGTTATATGAATCACCAATGCAAGCTACTTCATTAGGTTTAATATTAAATTCATTTAATAAAACAGAAATAGCGGAACCTTTGCTAATGTTAGGAGGCATAACATCTAAACATTGTTCAGCGGAAATAAAAGTACTTACTTTTCCTTTGAAATTTTCCTCAATTTGTTTTTGAAGAATAACTAAATCTTCTTTTGTACCACCGACTGAAATTTTATTTGGGAAAATTGTTGTATCAATTTTTGCGAGCAAGTTTGGTTCTTCAACGGAAGTCATTTTTACCTGCTTTTCAAGTTCATGAATAAATGGTGTTTTTTCCTCAATGTAATAATTATATTCATCACTTACATAACGAAAGAATGGTTCATTATTTGTTATAGACAGCAGTTCGGGTAAAATAGTAGAATCAAATGTTGCAGATAAGAGTTGTTTGTTTTCGTGTGTATATACAAATACACCGTTCACGCTAATACGATGAAAATTCATATCAACTTTGTTCATTAAATCAGCAATTTCATTATCAAGTCTTCCGGATGCGAAACAAAGAGTTATATTTTGATTAGCAAGGCTACGCAATGCATCTACATCTTGGTTATCGATTACACCTCCGTGTTGCATCATTGTGCCATCGATATCGCTTATAAACATTTTAATCATGATAGGGCTCCTTTCAACTAGACGTATGCTTTTATATTATACGTATCTCGTACATTCATGTCTAAAAATTGACTTTTTAAAAATGGTAGATGTTTAACATTGACGGAAAATAAGGTTGTTCTGTAACATGAAAGTAGACGTTTTATGTGCAGGGGTGGTGTTGTATGGATAATTGTCTCGAAATTAAAAAGGTTTTAAATAATAATGTCATTATTGCTGCTCATCCAGAACACGAAGAAGTGGTCGTTATTGGAAAAGGGATTGGGTTTGGGAAAAAATCAAAAGAAATGTTAGAAGTAGAACAGATTGAAAAAATGTTTGTATTAACAAATGAACGTGAACGTGAACAATACAAACTGCTAGTTCCGCATGTGAGCGAGAATTTGATTGAACTAATGAATGATCTCATGTTTTATATTCAAGATCGAGTAGAAACACCATTAAATGAGCATATTCATATTTCTTTAACTGATCATATTGCTTTTGCTATAAAGCGATTAAAGCAAGGGTTTACAGTAGATAACCCATTTTTAGTGGAGACAAAAGTGTTGTATCCAAATGAATATAAAATTGCCGAAGAAGTTGTAGAATTAATTAATTCCCGCTTAAATATTCATCTTCCAGAAGGAGAGATTGGATTTATTGCACTTCATATTTATAGCTCAGTTACAAACTCTGAAGTATCTGCTGTTAATCAAAATTCTAGATTAATTGCTCATCTTGTCTCTTTAATTGAAACAAATTTACAACTAGAATTAGACAAAGAGAGCATTCATTATCTACGTCTTGTCCGTCATCTACAATTTGCAATCGAACGTATAAAGAATGGTGAGAAAGTAGAAGAATCACAAAATTTTGCAGATTTATTAAAAGCTGAATTTCCAGAGTGCTATAATTTAGCTTGGAAACTTGTGAAAGTTATGCAAAAGCAATTGCAACTTCCTGTGTATGAAGCAGAAACGGTTTATTTAACGATGCATTTGCAGCGCTTAAAAAAGGTTGAACAAGTTTAAACTTTGTCAGAAATGTAAACGTTAAAAAAATCTATTGAATCGCTTACAATTGTTATGTATAATCAGTTATACAAAGTTCTACTAAATTCGACAAATGAATAACAGTGCACAAAGAAAACGTTTACTTTAATTTGTGAACTTATTACGTATACCTATTTTTGACACGTGTTACTGATTCGATCAGGCATGAGTGAAGAAAAGTTAGGCATGTAAGCTAAAGAAAGGGACATACTACCCTTTGTATAGCTATCGTCCTACCTTTTTTCCTCATGCCTTTTGGCGTTTGTCGAAAGTACCAATTATAATAAGAGAGGAAGGATCATTATGTTTAAGAAGATCTTTGGTGTTCTTCAAAAAGTCGGTAAAGCACTTATGCTACCAGTTGCAATCTTACCGGCTGCAGGGATTTTACTTGGATTTGGTAATGCGTTCCAAAATCCACAGTTAACAAATCATATCCCTGCGTTAAAAGCAGATTGGTTTGTTCTAGTTGCGAAAATTATGGAACAATCTGGTGATATTATTTTCGGAAACCTGGCACTATTATTCGCAGTAGGGGTTGCCATCGGGTTAGCAGGTGGAGACGGAGTAGCTGGGTTAGCAGCGTTCGTAGGATACTTAATTATGAACAAAACGATGAGCGTATTCTTAGGAGTAGAGAAATTTGTTACGATTGTAAGTGACAAAGTTCCAGTTAAAACTGGCTTTACAGATCAAGCATATGCAAACGTATTAGGTATTCCGACACTTCAAACGGGAGTGTTTGGTGGTATCCTTGTAGGGATATTAGCAGCGTATTGTTATAATAAATACTTTAATATTGAATTACCATCATATTTAGGATTCTTTGCTGGTAAACGTTTCGTGCCAATTGCAACAGCAACATTCTCTTTACTTTTAGGGATTTTAATGTGCTTTATTTGGCCAACAATTCAAGGCGGTTTGAATTCATTCTCGCATCAAATGATTGATACAAATAGAACGTTAGCAGCATTTATATTCGGTTTAATTGAACGTTCTTTAATTCCATTTGGATTACATCATATTTTCTATGCACCATTCTGGTTTGAGTTTGGTCAATATACAAATGCAGCGGGTGACGTTATTCACGGTGACCAAAAGATTTTCATGGCACAATTAAAAGATGGTGTTGAGTTAACAGCTGGTACATTTACAACAGGTAAATTCCCGTTCATGATGTTTGGTCTTCCAGCAGCAGCGTTAGCGATGTACCATGAAGCACGTCCAGAAAATAAAAAAGTAGCAGCTGGTATTTTAGCTTCTGCAGCGTTAACAGCTTTCTTAACTGGTATTACAGAACCGATTGAGTTCTCATTCTTATTTGTAGCACCTGTATTATTTGGAATCCACGCAGTATTTGCTGGTTTATCATTTATGACTATGCAAATTTTAAACGTTAAAATCGGGATGACATTCTCTGGTGGTTTGATTGACTTTATGTTATTCGGTGTATTACCAAACCGTACAGCATGGTGGTGGGTAATTATTGTTGGTCTTGTACTTGCAGTGATTTACTACTTCGGATTCCGCTTTGCAATTCGCAGATGGGATTTAAAAACACCAGGTCGTGAAGTTGTTGAAGAAAATGACGGAGCAGGAAAAGTAGAAGCAGGCGAGCTTCCAGGTGAGATTTTAGTAGCACTTGGTGGAAAAGAAAACATCGCTTCTTTAGATGCTTGTATTACACGTTTACGTGTACAAGTAAAGGAACAAAAGGATGTAAACAAAGCTCGTTTAAAAGAGCTTGGAGCAGCAGGTGTTCTTGAAATTGGTAACAATATTCAAGCTATCTTTGGTCCAAAATCAGATACATTAAAATCACAAATTCAAGATATTATGGCAGGCCGTGCAGTGCATGTTGCAAAAGAAGCACCTGCAAAAGTAGAAGCACCTGTTCAAAAAGATACAAATGAAGTAATTGCGACTCCGATTGAAGGTAAAGTTTTACCGATTACTGAAGTACCAGACCAAGTGTTTTCTGGAAAAATGATGGGAGATGGCTTTGCAATCGAACCAACAGAAGGGACAGTAGTATCTCCTGTAAATGGTGAAATTGTGAACGTATTCCCAACAAAACATGCAATCGGTATTCAATCAGAAGGCGGAAGAGAAATTTTAATTCACTTCGGTATTGATACAGTAAAATTAAATGGAGAAGGCTTTGAAGCGTTAGTTTCTCAAGGAGATAAAGTAACACAAGGCCAACCGTTATTAAAAGTAGATTTAGCGTTTGTAAAAGAAAATGCACCTTCTATTATTACGCCAATTGTTTTCACAAACTTACAAGAAGGACAGAAAGTTGAAATCAAAAAGCAAGGTAATGTCAAGAAAGGTGAAACAAACGTTATTGATATTCAGTAAAATTTAGACGCAAAATGTTTATAATTATAATAGGCGATGCGGTTGACCGAACATCGCCTATTATATACAATATAGATGGTGTTATACTCACATCTATACAACCTCAAATATATTGTATTTTAAAGGAGATAGATCATTATGGAAAAAATCTTTAAAGTAACTAGCGACTCAGGAATTCATGCTCGTCCAGCAACTTTACTTGTAAACACTGCAAGCAAATTCGGTGCAGATATCAACTTAGAATATAATGGTAAAACTGTAAACTTAAAATCAATCATGGGTGTTATGTCTTTAGGTATTCAACAAGGCGCAGAAATCAAGATTACTGCAAATGGTGATGATGCAGCTCAAGCAGTAGCAGCTATTGAAGAAACTATGAAAAACGAAGGATTAGGAGAATAATGACTCTTAACATTAAAGGGATTGCTGCATCAAGTGGTATTGCCATTGCAAAGGCATTCCGTCTAGAAAATCCTGAATTTAACATTGAAAAGAAAACGATTTCGGATGAAGCTGCGGAAATCGTACGCTTAGAAGCTGCGCTTGAAAAATCAAAATCTGAATTAGAAGCAATTAAAAATCATGCTTTTACTGAGCTTGGTGCTGATAAAGCTGCGATCTTTGAAGCACATTTACTAGTATTAAATGATCCAGAACTAGTAAACCCAGTAAAAGATAAAGTGACAAGCGAAAAAATAAACGCTGAATTCGCGATGGATGAAGTTGCATCAATGTTCATTACTATGTTTGAGAGCATGGATAACGAATATATGAAAGAACGTGCAGCCGATATTCGTGATGTGACAAAGCGTGTTATTGCACATTTACTTGGAATTAACTTCTCAAACCCTAGCACAATTTCTGAAGAAGTAATCATTATTGCAGAAGATTTAACACCATCTGATACAGCTCAGTTAAATCGTAAATATGCAAAAGGTTTTACAACTGATATTGGTGGACGTACATCTCACTCTGCAATTATGGCTCGCTCTATGGAAATACCAGCTGTTGTTGGTACAAAAGTTGTTATGGAACAAATCCAAAACGGCGATATCGTAATTATCGACGGTTTAGACGGAGAAGTAATTGTAAACCCATCTGAAGAAACTCTTCGTGTTTATGAAGAAAAGAAAGCACAATTTGAAGAACAAAAAACAGAGTGGGCAAAATTAAAAAATGAAGCGACAGTTACAGCAGATAATCAACATGTTGAGCTTGTAGCAAATATCGGTACACCGAAAGATGTAAAAGGTATTATTGATAACGGTGGAGAAGGCGTTGGCTTATATCGTACAGAATTCTTATACATGGGCCGTGACAATCTTCCAACAGAAGAAGAACAATTTGAAGCATACAAAGCTGTTCTTGAAGGTGTAGGAGAAGGTCAGCCAGTTGTCGTTCGTACACTTGACATTGGTGGCGATAAGGAGCTTCCATACTTACATTTACCAAAAGAAATGAACCCGTTCTTAGGCTACCGTGCAATTCGTTTATGCTTAGAAGAACAGGATATCTTCCGTACACAACTTCGTGCTTTACTTCGTGCAAGTGTATACGGTAACTTAAAAATTATGTTCCCGATGATTGCAACTCTTGATGAATTCCGTCAAGCAAAAGCAGTATTATTAGAAGAGAAAGAAAAGCTTGTGCAAGCTAATGTAGCTGTTTCAGACGCTATTGAAGTAGGTATGATGGTTGAAATTCCTGCTTCTGCAGTATTAGCTGACCAATTTGCAAAAGAAGTAGATTTCTTCTCTATCGGAACGAACGACTTAATTCAATACACAATGGCAGCGGATCGTATGAATGAACGCGTATCTTACCTATATCAACCATATAATCCAGCGATTTTACGTCTTGTAAAAATGGTTATTGATGCAGCTCATAAAGAAGGAAAATGGGCTGGTATGTGCGGTGAGATGGCTGGGGATGCCCTGGCAATTCCGTTGTTAGTTGGATTAGGATTAGATGAGTTTAGTATGAGTGCAACATCTATTCTTCCAGCGAGAACACAAATTCGCAAGCTTTCAAAAGCACAAATGGAAGAATTAGCACAAAAGGCTTTAAACATGTCAACTGCTGAAGAAGTAGTAGAACTTGTAAAAAGTATTTAATGAAAAAAACCTGGGACTGATTTGAAATCGGTCCCAGGTTTTTTCATATAATTTATTTATAACTTTGAAATTAAGTTTAATTGAAAATAGCCCACAAACTCTTATTCTACGGTACATAAAACGAATCCGTTTTGAAAAAAGATCTCATAAAAATAAGCTCTAAACATATTTTATGAGATTATTTTTTATAAAAAAGTTTGTTTAAAACCCACTTAGAATTCTTTAATCGAAAAGGAATAAAACGATGCAACTTTTTTTGTAAACTGTATAACTTTCTTTAAAACGGTACATCTTTTTTATAAACAGTACGACTTTATTTCAAAGCTACATCGTTTTTTAAACGGTTTTGTATGCTAGCTAATTGTTTTCGAATTAATCAACCTTTGATGCTTGTGAGTAGTTAAATAAATAAAACCAGGAAAGCAATTGCTTTCCTGGGAATTATTCACTCATTTTAGAAAACGATAGCTACAACGTCATCTGGGCAAACACGTAATAAACCTCCACCTGGTATACTGCCTCCTGAGAAAAGTGCTACGCCATTTGAGAAGCCTTCAAATACAACGTTAGTAAAAGTACCGTTATCTCTAATTGTTAATAGAGTGACTCGAGTACCGACTGAAAGATTTCTAAGAACGTTACAAAAACGATTTCTATTACCAGTACGGCGATCGTCGTGTTTAAAGCTACGGCGGCCGCTGCGTCTATCGCTACGGCAGACGTTGTGTCTATTGCTACGGCGACCACAGTCATCAAATCCAAAACATCCTCCGAACATAATTCTCACCCCCTTCACATTAATAAGATATGCTCTAGGTACATGCTTTGTTTGGACATAGTGTAATTTTTTTAAAAGATTTTTTCCTATTTTGTAGGAAAAGAATAAATGTCTTAGGTAGACTGTTGCGATTCTTCTTATAACATATGAGAAGGGAGAAATGAGAGTTTGGACAAAAGCTGATATGGAAATAAAAAAGACTGCCCCTTTTTTGTAATGACCCAGTAAAATGAGACAAGGATAAAGCACCCCCCACTGTCGTATGTAAATGTAAACGACAAATTGGAGGTGTTTTTTCTATGGGTAAAAAGAAAAATTATTATTCAGAAACTGTGAAGAGACAAGTGATTGAATTGAAGTTAGAGGGGAAATTAACCAATCGTGAAATTATGGAAAAATTGGGAATATGTAATGTGGGACAGATCAAAACATGGATGAAATGGTTTCGAAATGGAGAAGAACATCGATTAGCACAACCAATCGGCAAACAGTATAGTTATGGAAAAGGTCCTGCAGACTTAACTGAAATAGAAGAATTAAAACGAACAAATTGAAAGTAGAACTATTAAAAAAGTATCAGGAAATCGAAAGGAGATGGTCCCAGAAGTCATCGTCACGCTCGTAGAAGAAATGAAAAATCGATATTCCATCAGTCTCATCTGTGAATGCATGGGCATCTCCCGTGCTACTTATTATCGCTGGAGGAGAAAACCATGGGGCTTGTCTCCTCTAGAAAAGCAAATTAAAAGGCTTTGTACAACTTACAAATTTCGAATTGGACATCGCACCGTCACGGGGTTATTACGAACAAAATTAGCAATACAAGTTAACCGAAAGACCGTACAAAGAATTATGCAAAAATATGACCTTCAATGTAGAGTAAAACCAAAACGAAAAGTGAAGATAGTAGGAGAAAGTCAGAAAGTGTTACCAAATCGTTTAGAACAAAACTTTCAAGCAGACAGACCGAATCAAAAGTGGGTAACGGATATTACGTACTTGCCTTTTGGAGAATCTATGATGTATTTATCAACAATTATGGACCTGTATAATAACGAAATCATCGCTTATCGTGTGAAAGAAACTCAAGATGTAACTCTTGTATTAGAGGCTGCCAGTAAGAACAGAGAAGTAAAAGGTGTTACCCTTCATAGTGATCAGGGATCCGTCTATACTTCTTATGCTTTTCAGGATTTATCCGAAGAAAAAGGCATTATCACAAGCATGTCCCGGAAAGGAAACTGCTTCGATAATGCCGTCATCGAATCCTTCCACTCCACCATAAAGTCGGAAGAATTCTATACCCTAAAAAGGGTACGCCTTACAAATTCTATTGTACTAGAAAACGTGAATGATTTCATGCATTATTATAATCACATGCGACCGTTTAAAAAATTAAACTACCTGTCCCCGGTTGAATATAGGGAACAGGTAGCATAGGTGTTTTATTCCTGTCTCACATCAGTGGTCCAGTTCATTTTTAGGGCAGTCTTTATATTTTTTTGCTTTTATATAAAACAATGATATATACAGGAAGTGCTAATAGTAACGGTGCAAAGGAGCGAGAGGTATACTGACTAACTTCTGATTGAAGCGTTGTTTCTTTTGAAAACTGTAGCATCGCAATATTTGTCATATCCCCAACGAAGTACAGAAGCAGTACTGTGACTATGTAGCATAATATGGCGATAAAGCTTCCATATAAATTCAACGAAAATCCCTCACTTGTTATCAATTTGTTACTATTGTATCACAATTGTAACAAAAAAGCACCTTTAGACTACATTCTGTTATTATTAGGTAGTAATCCGCTCTTAATATTTAGAGAAAAGTGAAGAAGATAGATATGTACAAATAAAATAACGATATAAAAAACCTTTTCTTTTTAAGGGAGGACGAGAGCATCTGGCCATACATAGAAGCGGTCATGTTGTATTCTCCACAGCAGTGACTTAAATGCTGAATAACCGCTGTCAGATTCATAGTTGGTGAGAATTTCATTAGTGAGGAATAGAAAAAACCCCCATAGATGGAGGTTCACATTAATTTGCCCATTCTGTTACTTGTTCTACGCTCATACGTGGTGCTGGGTGTCCTGCTAATGTAGATTCACCAATTGTAATTAACATAATTGGAATGTAACGAGAAGAAACGTTAAACTCTTCCATTAATGCTTGTGGATTGAATCCTCCAATTGCACATGTATCCCAACCAGTTGCTTTTGCTGCAAGCATAAGCTGCATTGCTGCTAAAGAGGCGTTTGAGAATGCTGCATCACGCGGGTATTGTTCACGTTGATATGCACCTTCAATATTTTGCGCTAAACGATTTTTTGCTTCTTCCTGCATAAGTCCTTGTTCTACAAGTGGGCCGTATACAGAATCAACACTTTTATATGCTTCTAGGTCGCCTAAAATAGCAACAACTGCAGAGGCATCGAGAATTTGTTGCTGATTATATGCAATTGGATGTAAACGACGTTGTGCATCTTCTCCTTGGAATACAAGGAATTTCCAATGCTGTAGATTCCATGCTGATGGTGCTTGGCCAGCTGCTTTTAAAATATCATATAGTTCCTCTTTTGAAATTTCTTTTTCAGGGTTGAAAGCACGATTAGATGTACGTTCGTATAAAACAGTAAAGAAATCTTGCTTTGTCATTATAGTTCCTCCAAGTATCGTTTTTAATTGTAAATATTTTCGAATGAAAAAAATGTTCTTTACTTACATTTTGTTAGTTGATACTGTAAAAGGATATAATATATACATTTCTATTGTCAAGTATTTTGAAAAAGATGTGGGGAATAGAAGGTATTCGCACAGGAGTCTGATTTATTGTTTACATACAATAAAAGATGATACAGAGATTCAATTCGTTACCATGTGATAGTTTGTTGAATAGATTTAGTTCTTTTAAGTTTGTTAGAATGGGATAAATAAAGTGAGTGAAAGCCTAATGGTGAACATTCTACATTTTTTATTGGAACATACAGTTTTTCAAAATGTATTAAAGGATCTCGATATGAATGTCTTGTATATCGAAGATGGTCATAACGAGAGACACACAATTGCAATGATAAAGCCAAAGTGCTTGTTTTTGGCACATAGTTTTGAAGAAGGAAAAATATTGTTTGAAAAAGTTCAGCCGCAAATCGTGATTATATACATTACGAAAGCTTCTCAGGTTGATTTTGTGAAGGAACTATTTAATTCAGATATTTCATTTATCGTTGTATGGAGTGAAGAAGTGACATATCAATTTGTTGACTTAATTAAACTTGGTGTACGAAACATCGTCTTACCACCAATTACGCCGCAATCTGTACTTGCTGAAGTACAAAAAAGTGTGTATGAGTTGTCATTAGTTAAACAAGTCATATTACAGCAAGAGTTACTTCAAATGATATTTGATTTTCAAAATGATTTATTGTTTATTCTAGAAGATGATGAAATTATAGATTGCAATACAAATTTTTTACGGTTTTTCGGATACGAAGATCTTATGTCATATCATGAGCACCATATGACATTTGCAGAACATTTTGCCCAAGAGAATGAATATTATATTGCGGAAAATAATACAATGTGGATTGATGATTGCTTAACGCACTCAAGAAAAATTAAAATGTATAATGAAATTGGAGAAGCAAGAATATTTTTGTTACGTATTGCTCCGTTACCTAATGATGTATCGAGATTCATCGCGACATGTACAGATATTACAGCGTTAGAAGAAGAATATAAAGAGCAAGAGCGCTTAGTAACAACTGATTCTCTGACGAATATTTATAATAGAATGAAGTTTCAAATACTATTCTCAGAAGGCTTGGAAACTGCTGTACGAATGAATCAATCATTTGCTCTTGTTATATTTAATCTGGATAATTTTCAAAAAGTAAATGACACGTATGGGTATGATTTTGGAGACTTAGCGCTAGTACAATTGGCGGAACTTGTAACAACAAAATTACAGACGCATCATGTTTTTGCACGGTGGAGTGGAGAAGAATTTATTATTTTTTTATCTCAAACAACAGAAAAAGAAGCATTTCAAATTGCGGAAGCACTCCGGTTTTTTATTGAAACAAAAAATTTTTCTGGAATATCAAAGATAACAGCGAGCTTCGGTGTTGCGGCATTTGAAAATGGAATTACAAAAGAAATGTTAATGCATCGAGCAAATATTGCACTATATGAAGCAAAGAAAAAGGGGAAAAATCAAGTGTGTTTATATCGGAAAGAAAAAATGTAATTTTTTCGCAACAAATTGTTGCGATTTTTTTTTATTAACGGATAATGGGAAGGAGGGGAGGAGTAAATACTTAAGATGCGATGGAGGATTATTAAGAAATGAAGACGTTATGGAGTACAATTATTTTTTTACTTTCTATTTTATTAGTAGGAAGCTATTTCTTTTTTAAAGTACCTGCTAAAAAAGAAGCTCAATCAATAAAAACAACTGCCCCTGCTAATACAACGAAAGAAAAACAAAAAGAAAAACCAAAAGAAATTGATTATACCGCTGTTACTCAAAAACTAGATCAGTATTTAAAAGACAAACAATTTAATGGATCAGTCCTTGTTACCTATAAAGGGCGTACAATATTAAATAACGGGTATGGCTATGCGGATATACAAAAGCAAATTGAAAATACACCGCAAACAAAATATCGAATTGGTTCTATTACAAAAACGGCCACTGCTGTATCGATTTTACAGTTACAAGAACAAGGGAAGTTAAATATACAGGAAAATGTACATACATATATTCCATCTTTTCCTGCGAATAAAAATATTACATTATATCATTTATTAACGCATACATCAGGACTACCTGGGCATGGGAAAGGTAAAGTTAATGCGGCATCACGGCTTAATTTAGTAACGTGGCTTGGACAACAACCAACTGCTTTTCAACCGGGGCAAGGCTGGTTATATACAGATTATAATTATATGTTACTAGCTTATATTGTGGAAAAAAGATCGGGACAATCTTTAGCACAATACGTTACAGAACACATCTTTATTCCAGCGGGAATGACAGAATCAGGAATGGGAGAGACACCAGAAGGAGATGTGAATTTTACAAAAGGATATAAAAAGCAAGAGAATGAGCTTGTATTAGCTCCAAAATTAAATATGAATTGGTTATATGGATGCGGTGAGATGTATACAACGGCACATGATATGCAAAAATTAGACGAAGCAATTATGACAACTAAGCTTATTTCGCCTGAAAGTTTAAAATTAATGGTAACACCATCTGCGGAAAAAAAATACGCATTTAGCTTTTACATATATCCAGATTATTATCACAACCATGGTGTACTTTCGGGATGGAATACATTTAATAACTTTAATTGGGATAAAAAATTATTTGTTACTGTATTTTCAAATGTGCAAAATGGAATTAATGATGAGTTTAATTCAGAATTTCGTAAACTTGTGAGTGATTTGTTAGAAAAAGAGGAGATGAGAAAATGAAGCAGTTATTACCACCAGCTTCTATTGGTTTTGTTGGTACCGGTGTTATGGGAAAAAGTATGGTACGTCATTTACTAAAGGCAGGCTATACTGTGTACGTATATAATCGTACAAAAGAAAAAACTGCGGATTTAATTGAAGAAGGCGCACAGTGGTGTGATTCTCCAAAGGAAATTGCAGGAACAGTAGATGTAGTAATGACTATGGTTGGATATCCGCATGATGTAGAGGAAGTATATTTTGGTGAAAATGGAATTCTTACTCAAGCAAAACAAGGAACAATTACGATCGACTTTACAACATCAACACCAACTTTGGCGAAACGGATTTACGAAGAAGGAAAGAGTAAGGGGATTTATGTATTAGATGCCCCTGTATCGGGCGGAGATGTTGGAGCAAAAGAAGGGCGTCTTGCAATCATGATTGGTGGAGACGAAGAAGTATATACAGCCTGCTTGCCATTATTTGAACTATTAGGTAAAAATATAATATTGCAAGGAAAAGCAGGTAGTGGTCAACATACAAAAATGTGCAATCAAATTGCAATTGCATCCAATATGCTTGGTGTATGTGAAGCACTTGCTTATGCAAAAAAGGCAGGGTTACAACCAGAAAAAGTGTTACAAAGTATTTCTACTGGTGCAGCAGGCAGCTGGTCATTAAGTAATTTAGCACCTCGTATGTTACAAGATGATTTTGAACCAGGATTTTATGTGAAGCATTTTATAAAAGATATGAACATTGCCTTAGCAGAAGCAGAAGAGCTTGGATTATCTGCACCTGGCTTAACTCTTGCTAGAGAATTATATGAGCAATTGATGCAAGATGGTGAAGAAAATAGTGGAACACAAGCATTATATAAACAATATATAAAGGAATGATTGTATGAGTTTAGAAAAGTTCGATAATATTATTCGCACAGTACAGTGTACAGAAACGACTCTTATTAATGATAAACAACAGGCGGCGTTTAAAAAGAAGTATAACTTTGAACCGTTATTTGAATATGGTAGAGATGCAACAGGGCGTTATGTTATTCGAACAACGAAAGAAATGCTAGAAGAGATGAAATTTTATTTAGCATTAAAATATGAGCGTGATCTCATTGATTTATATATGAATGCAGAAGTAGACGGGAAATTTTATGTTTCGGTTAGTTACGGAGACGATGCGCTTCATTTACAAGAGCTGTTTCAATTTTTAGAAGAAAATAAGTAAAAAAGTCCTCGTTATGAGGACTTTTTTATTTAGGAAAGGCTTGTTGCCCGGCGTGCTTTTTCAATTGGAAAGGGAATCACTTCAGCTATTCTGTTTTGAGTAAATCGTTTTGTGCGAGCGTGACGTAATATATAGAAGGCAAACAGGATACCGACAGGAACTGCACCATATAAACCGAAAAATAAAGCGCTTACAGTAGATGCGACGAAACCAATCATACCAATTTCTAACTCATCCATAATAGCTCCCAAAACAGCAGGTATAGCCCCGCAAACGACACCAAAAAGAATTGCTAAAATTAACTCCATATATTCCCTTCCTCCTTTTACAATATCGTTCTTTTTTTCTATTATTTGTATTATAACATAGTTTAAACAGAATTTTCAGAAAAAATTCATAAAATGTTCATAAAATTGTAAAAAAATTTCAACAAAAAAGAAGGATTATCTCATTAAGGAGATAATCCTGTCCATAGGAGGAAATATATGTAGAGTGAATAAAGGGAAGGAAAAGGGGAAGCAATCCCCTTTATTCAACATGCTACCTTAATAAAGTGAAACTTCCATCAGTGGGGGGGTTCATTCCCCACTGGTGGTTAGTTGAACCAATCGGGCTTTTACGGACAGTTAGACTCCCACCTATCTTCTTTGCTTCTCTCCCAATCTTGAGGTGGGAGTCTTACTGTCCGTTAATGCGGGATAAATAGGAACACAACCTTCAGTTGTTACAAAAATACGAATTGCGACAACTTGACGATCATTTTGAAGAGAAAAATAATGTCTCGTGTTTTCAGGAACCGAAATTAAATCTCCAGGTTCAAGTTCAACGTCGAAGAATGGACCATTTTTTCCTTGGATGGTAAAAATGCCATGCCCGCTGACGATAAAGCGAACTTCATCATCAGTATGATGGTGTTCTTGTCTAAAGTTTACTAATAATTCTTCTAGATTAGGTGAGGCACTAGAAAGTGAAATAATATCGCTCGCTTGATAGCCGCGGCGCTTAGAAATATCCGTAACTTCTGGTGCAAACACTTCTAAAATTTCATTCTTATTTTCAACAGTTAATGCATAGTTTTCATATAAATGACCAGGAAGTTTTGTAATATCCCATTTTTCATACAAAACACCTTCATTTTTTAAGAACTGCTGTACTTCTATTTCATTTTCAATACGTGTGTTAATTTCATGAATACGTATTTGCGCCATGTTGAACATCTCCTTTAATTGATAAAAGTTTAATATGGAACTGAAATAGAAATTCGTATGCTTCTAATCTTTTTTTTGTATCAAACCCATCTTTTCCCCATACGGTAATGCCGTGATTGCGAATTAAAACAGCACCTGCATCTTCATGAATATGCTTGCGGAATTCTTCACCTAAAGTTGGAATATGTGCATAATTTTCGATAATTGGAATTCGAATAGAGGCTCCTTCTTCCCAAATATTGAGCGCTTTAATAATTTCTTGATTACGGAGTACAACTTCTTGATCGTATACGTTCGTAATGACATTATTATCAGTCGTATGAATGTGTAAGACACACGCAGCATTTGTAAGGTTATAAATGTAGGTGTGCAGCAGTGTTTCGGCAGAAGGGCGTAAATCAGTTTCTAAAACAGGCTTGCTGTTTTGATCAACTAACAAAAAGTCGTCCGGCGTTGTTTTTGTTTTATCTCTTCCGCTTGCTGTAACGAGAAAGGTAAGAGGATTATCACTCACTTTTATTGAAATATTACCGCTTGTTGCTGGGAACCAATTCCGATCAGTTAATTCTTTTTTTAGTTCACTCAGTTCTTGCCACTGACGAAAGAGCTGCCTCACTTTATCACTCCTAACAATTTTTCCACTTCGTTTTGTATATCATGAAATGTTTCAAATGGTACATAAGGAATATGATGTTCTATACATTTAGTAATCAAAAAGTCACGAGCAAATACTTTGTCAGCAAGTTTTGCTGCTTGCAAATCTGTAATAGAATCACCGATTACAATATTAAAACCGCTTTGTGAACTTAAATTGCGAATAAGCGTTGATTTACAGAGACCACATTTATTTTCACAATGCTCATCGCACGAATGCGGCCAATTTACTTGAATTGTGTCGTTGGAAAAATCAGTTGTATTACAGTAAATTTGTTCAAAATCAACTAGTCCTTCGAGAAGAGGATAAACAAAAAAGTCCATTCCTCCTGATATGATATAAAGTGAGATATTATTTTGTCGTAAAAAATGTACAAATTCTGTAAAGCCAGTACGAATGACGGCGGTTTCTTTTATATAGGCTGTAATTTTATTTTGTAAACTTGAAGGCAATAGAGAAAAAAGCATTCCTACGCCTTCTTGAATAGATAGCTCTTGTGATAAAATTTGCTGTTTAATAGCTTCTGCCTCTGGTGGTGCAAATTTTTGTATAATGGCAACAATGTTATCATTATTTGTAATTGTGCCATCGAAGTCACAAAAAATTTGAATGCTCATGCTTTCACCTCTTTAGTAGGATTGCCCCAGAGACGCAAAGCAGCTTGTAAATAAGAATCATCAACCTCATGAAGCGGCGTGTTGGTTAAAGCTGCATCGATAGCAGCTCGAAATGCTTTTCCACCCCCCTGTGCACCGGATGGATGGCCGTGAATACCGCCGCCAGCATTAATGACACATTGCTCACCGAAGTCACGAATCAGTAGTGGGACAAGTCCTGGATGAATACCAGCAGATGGAACCGGAAAGCTACGCTTAAATGGTTCATTTTCATCTGTAAGCGCTTTGGCTAAATGAAGTGCTTCTTCTTGTTGTAAAGCGACATTTCCATAAGGTGATGGAAATAGTGAGAAATCTGCACCAGCATAGCGAAGGAGCTTGCCGAGTAATAAAGAAGAAGATACCCCATATAATTTAGATGTTATGTAAGTTCCACTTACTGCTGGATGTGCCATAATTGGGATAGAAATATTATTATCTTCCGCTAGGGCTTGCAACACATCAAGTCCATATGCGAATACGTTGAAAAGTAAAAGGTCAGCCCCGGCATCAACGGCTTGTTTTGCTTTTTCTTTTAAATCATAAGTCCGTCCTGAAAGATTAACAGCATATAACGTTTTATGACCGTATGTTTCATAAACAGATTGCAATACTTCTTTCCCAGCGTGAATGCGTTCTGATAACGGTGTTAACGGATTATCAAATAAAATCTCATCATCTTTTACAATGTCAACGCCGCCGTTCGCTTGATCGCGGAGCTGTGTTTTTAAATAACCGATATTCCGGCCGATCATTCCTTTGAAAATACTCATGAGCAGGGGGCGATTGTGAACATTCAAATTGTTTCGTATTTTATCAATACCAAATTTAGGACCAGGGAAGCTCTTTTTAATCTCATCAGAAAATGTTAAATCAATTAATTTTATTTCTCCGTCCAAAGATAATTTTCCGAAAACAGTTGTAAAAATTGCTGGTAAGTCGGTTGTGAAGTTAGCGGATGGATAATGAATTTTAATAAATCCGCGTGTTACTTTTTTATTAAGGTATATGTTTGTATTTTCATCAGTTTCTAATTTTTCTACGCTAACGACTGAGCCTTTATGTCGTCTTAATTGTTCTTGTAATAAGTGTGGTAAATGTGTCCACGAACCAACTGTTAAACCGAGAGCAATTTGCTCTGCTTTTTTGATTAAATTATGAGAATCATCGTGAATGAAGTAAGTTGCTGTTATTCCGCTCATTTTCATAACCTCCTAGTTGAATAAAAAAACCTCTCAGCTAAGGAGAGGTTTTTTACAACCAGCTCCTTATCTGTCAGCATAACGCTGCGAGAATTAGCACCGTGCCTACATAAAGTAGATCGGTTGCCGGGTTTCATCGGGCTCGTCCCTCCACCAGCTCTTGATAAGAAGTATTTGGAAATGTTTAAAATTTTTGATAACTGAATTTTGACAGAGAATTTTTACGTTGTCAATTGTTTTTTGAAAATTTTTAATTTAGCGATTCTATGAATTGCTTCTTGAAGGCGTTCCTCTGAATGTAATAAACCGACGCGAATATAACCTTCCCCGTGTTTGCCGAAGCCGATGCCTGGAGCGACAGCAACGTGCGCTTGTTTTAATAGTACATCAGCAAATTCCTCTGACGTATACCCATTTGGAACAGGGAGCCAGGCAAAGAAAGAACCTTTTGGTGAAGTGACATTCCAGCCGATAGAACGACAAGCAGTAATGAAAGCATTTCTTCGAGATTCATAGCGTTCTACGAGTTCATCGACACAAGTTTGCGGGCTTAATAATGCTTCGCGAGCAGCTTCTTGTACAGCACCAAAAATACTAACATACATATGATCTTGTAATAAGTTAATCGTTTCAATAACACTTTCATTTCCGGCGGCAAATGCAATGCGCCAACCTGCCATATTATACGTTTTGGACAACGTATATATTTCAATGCCAACATTTTTTGCTCCATCAGTTTGTAAGAAACTAATTGGTTTTTTAGCGTCAAAACCAATCGCTCCATACGCAAAATCATGACAGACTAAAATGTCATGTTTATTTGCAAACGATACAGTATCCTCAAAGAACTTTGGTGTTGCAACAGCTCCGGTTGGATTGTTCGGATAGTTTAAAAACATTAATTTTGCCTTTTCAACCGCTTGTGCATCAATCTTTGTGTAATCAGGTAAAAATTGATTTTCTGATAATAGTGGCATTGTAGCAATCTTTGTTTTTGCTAAGGCTATCCCTGATAAATAATCTGGATAACCTGGATCAGGAACGAGGATTGTATCACCTGGATTCGTAAAACAAAGTGGTAACTCAACTAAGCCAGCTTTTCCACCAAATAGAATAGCTACTTCTGTTTTGGGATTTAATTGTACACCGTACTCACGCTCATAAAATGTAGCGATAGCCTCTTTTAAACTATCATGTCCTCGAAATGGCGGGTATTTATGATGAATAGGGTGCTTTGCTGCACGTTGTAATGCTATTACGATGTGATCTGGTGTTGGTTGATCAGGATTTCCTTGTCCTAAGTTAATAACATCATGACCAGCTTGCATTACTCCATTTACTTTGGCGACAAGGGAGGCAAAAAATTGTGTTGGTAATGATGTTAATATCTCGGAAGGTTGAAAATGTTTCATACTTTCCACCTCTTTTGAAAGTTGTTACAATTATAGTGACAAATGATATAGTCTTTCCAACTTTTTGTAAAGAAAAAAATAAAAAGGAAGAAGGAAGAGAGTAATGAAAATTGCTTGTGTACAAATGAATATCACTTTTGGCGATGTTGAAAAAAATATAGAACATGCTGAAAAAAAAATAAGCGAAGCGATAAAGGAAAATCCAGATGTTCTTGTATTACCAGAGTTATGGACAACAGGTTATGATTTAGAGCGCCTTCCTGAAATTGCGGATTTAGATGGGAATTATACGAAATGTTTATTATCAAAGTGGAGTAAGCAAAACGACGTAAATATTGTCGGTGGTTCAATCGCTAAACAGACAGAGAATGGTGTTACAAATACGATGTATGTTAGTGATCGAAATGGAAACATTGTAGCTGAATATAGTAAAGTGCATTTGTTTCAACTGATGGATGAGCATAAATACTTAATTGCTGGAAATGAAACGGGGCATTTTCTACTGGAGGATATACCATGCGCAGGAACAATTTGCTATGATATTCGTTTTCCAGAATGGATGCGCGTTCATACCGCGCACGGGGCAACTGTATTATTTGTTGTAGCAGAGTGGCCGCTTGTTCGTTTAGCACATTGGCGGTTATTGCTTCAGGCAAGAGCGATTGAAAATCAATGTTTTGTTGTGGCATGCAATCGTGCTGGGAGTGACCCTAATAATGTATTTGCAGGACATTCTCTTATTATTGATCCTTGGGGAGAAATTGTTACTGAAGCTGATGAAACAGAAACAATTTTGTTTGGAACATTAGATACAAACAAAATCTCAGAAGTGCGAAAGGGGATTCCTGTTTTTTTTGATCGACGTCCAGAATTGTACGCGCAAAAAAAAAGTTGACAAGCCAATTTTATTCTTGATATAGTCAGAACTGAAAATGGAAAATTCGGACAACTATATACTCTTATCAAGAGCAGGTGGAGGGATTTGGCCCGATGAAACCCAGCAACCGACCGTAATACCATTGTGAAATGGGGCGCATAATTGGCGCCTAGTAAGGAACGGTGCTAATTCCAACAGAAAGAGAGACTTTCTGATAGATAAGAGGGGAGAAGTGAATCTTCAAACCTCTTTCGTTGTAGAAAGGGGTTTTCTTATGATGAAAAGCCCTAATATATTAGGGGGGAAACAAAGTGGGATACAAGTAGTTAACAGAAAAAACAGCTGAAATGATTTAGTTTGTTTTTAGTTACCACTTTTTTGTCTCTTCACTTATTTATAATAAGAAGGGAGGAGACAACGATGGAGGAATGGATATCAGTTATTGGCAATGTCGGCTTTCCGATTGTTGTTACACTATACTTACTTCATAGAATTGAAAGTAAGTTAGATAGCGTTATTGTTGCGATTGAGAAGTTACCAAAGCAAATGCAAGGATATGAATCTCCAAAGGAAAATATGTAACGGAAACGGATTGTGCGGAAGAGGCACAATCCGTTTTTGGGTTGGTGAATATATCCAAATTTAAAGAACAACATAAAAACCTCTTTCTTTTTGGGGAGGACAAGAGCATCTGGCCGTGTGTAGAAGCGGTCAGGGCCTATTTTTGCCACATGTGAGATTTCAAACAAAGGGAGGAAGCGAATACAGGTACATATTTTGGTCTGCATAGCGGCGACTTATATATCGGAAAATTAAAGTTGATTTATAGAGAAAGAAAATAGTTTGTTGAATTTTACTGCGCTGTATAACCACCATCAATGACAACAGCTTGTCCTGTAATTCCTTTTGCTTTTTCGCTTGCCAAAAATAAGGCGTAGTTTGAAATTTCTTCTGTATGTAATAATCGTTGTTGTGGTACAAGTGGGTAAATGACTTCTTCTAGTACATGTTCAAGCGGTACGTTTCTTGTTGTAGCTAAATCTTGAAGTTGATTACGAACAAGCGGGGTATCAACATAGCCTGGACAAAGTGCATTTACGGTAATACCGTACTCAGCGCCCTCTAATGCAGCGACTTTTGTAAGCCCAATTACTCCATGCTTGGCGCTATTATATGCAGATTTGCCTGCAAAGCCAACGAGACCATTAATAGAAGCAATGTTCATGATGCGACCGTATCGTTGTTTTTTCATAATAGGAAATGTATGTTTTATTGCAATAAACGGTGCAATTTGCATGATTTTAATCAACATTTCAAACTTTTCGGTTGGGAAATCTTCAATTGGAGAAACGTATTGCATACCTGCATTATTAACTAATACATCAAGTGAACCAAATCGTGTAACAGTTTCAGCGATAGCTCGTTCAATCTCACGTTCTACTGTTACATCACATTGCATTCCAAATACTTTATATCCTTCGTTTTGTAATTGTTGCACTGCCTCTTGTACTCGGTTCTCTAACCGATCCGTAATCATTACAGTTGCACCTTCTTTCGCAAAGGCTTTTCCTATTTCATATCCAATTCCGCTTGCTGCACCTGTTAAAAATACAACGCGATTTTTAAACATGTTTTATTCCATCTCCTCTATGAATATAGTTAGCTCTATTGCTCTATTTATAGAAGCGAAATAGGAAATCCTGCAAGTTTCTAGAGAAGGGGGAAAAGTTTTTAGTTAATACGAAGGTGTATTTATTAACAAAAGGAATAAAAGAAGTTATAAAACCTTTTAGAGTAGAAGAAAGAAATGATTTATATAAATTCATGGTGATTTTTCAACATATAAGTCGCTGCTTTGCAGAATACAACATGGCCGCTACTTGTTTTCTTGTTTTGTTTTCATCCTTGCATGTGGTAGGAAAAGGCCCTGACCGTTTCTATGCGTGGCCAGATGCTCTCGTCCTTCTAAAAAGAAAAGAGTTTTTATATCGGCTCTTTGACTTGTATATATAGAAGTAATTATAATAGTTACTCTTTTTCTATACGCAATAAAGGACTTTGTAAAGATAATTCTCTTTGTGTATTCGTTAATAAGGAATCTATTTTTGATTTATGAGGGGGAGGAATGATGTAATGCATAAGGTTTGTAGGAGAAGGATGGTGCTCGGAACCGTTTGGACACTCGGGATCTGCAATTGTAAGCTTGTCCTGTACACGTCGCGTGAATAAAATGTGGCCAAGTTCGTGTGCAAGTGTGTACATGTTCTGCGAAGCTGATGCGGCATTTGTTAATACAATATAACCTTTAATTTGTGTGTGAACGGCTAAAGAATAGGCGCAAGCGATAATGGAGTTTTCTTGAAAATAATTACTGCCGATATAACAAATATAAATATCACATTGCGGTGCATGATCCCTGCATTCAGCAAATAAAGAAGTCAACTTCGGTTGTGATTTTAACGAAGATACGTAACTAATTTCACCATCATAAAAACGATATGGCTCATCTAGTACATTGACATTCTCAATTTTAAATAGGATAGGATGCCAAATATATTCAGCAATTGCAATGTCTTTAGCAATACGTTCATCATCAATATGAGATCCGGGAGTAATGCAAATACATATGTTAACGTAAGGACACATAGGAAACACCTCAAATATAATGAACTTTTTTATCTGGATAAAGAGGAAATGTACTTAACGATTGAAAAAAGGGGGGATATATGTTTTTAATGTATTTAAATTGTTTTTTTGTCGAACAAAGTAAGGAGAACATTCTTTATTTGATAAGAACTGCGGAAGTATATGATCCTCTTTATTTAATAAGCTATTAAAATTTGTTATCATATGTGTGAACTGTTCATCAGTAATCATACCGCTCGTATGCCAATAACACATCATTGCACAAGCAATGGAACTTGTATCGACGGTGACGTTCACATTAACATTAGAATTTCCGCTATTTGAAATATTAGAGCTATTTCGCCGCATGGTCAATCCTCCTTACAAAAATAGGCTACTTTTAGTAGCCTATTCATCTAAATTGTTTTTGTTTTGGCTTTGGTTACTCTGCTGGGGTTGGGTAGCATTATTTAATGCATTTGTTAAGAATGGAAGCAGGGCTGCTAATAGTTGGTTTGTAACATCTGTGTTCGATTGCCCTTGTGCAGGCCTCTGTGTCTGAGTCTGTTCTTGTTCTACATCATTAGACTGACTATTAGAAGAAGCTGTTTCAGAATCTATATCAGAGTCTACGTTTAAATTTACGTGAGAATTTCCACTATCTGAAATTTGAGCAACGTTGTGATTGTGTGTATGTTCTTTTGGTATTGGGTCTTGGGAATCGGGCTGTTTATAATTATTATTATTATCATTACATTGGAGTTTCTTTCGGCTGCAACCGTGAAAATAATACAAGAGAATCCTCTCCTTTAATAGCTACATAAAATGTCTATAGGATACTTTATGTAAAAAGAGAAAAAGTGTATGGACAAATGAACTATCATTTTGTGTTGTTTTTATCCCGCTATTCGCGGGCGGTAATACTCCCGCCTCAAAATTCAGCGGAAGCATTGTCCAGCTTTAGCGGCTAGAATCTTCGGTCGTTTCGCCCCCTCGGACGAGGCAAAAAGCTCCTCTCCGCCCTGTGCGTGGGCGTCCTGCGATTCTGAGCGAGCCGCTTCCGCTTTTCTTAAGAAGTTAGGCGGGAGATAAACTGCCCGTAAAAGCCCGATTGGTGAGGGCTGATAATCAGTGGGGGGTGAAGAAAACCCCACTGATTAAAGTTTCGCTTTATCCTGTTATAACGTGAGTTAATAATAATTTATTATATTTACATGAATGTGTGAAAAGTTTTAATACAAAAATAGGTGTATTTGTATTAGCGGTTGTATTTCAGATAAAAGATTTGTTCATTTTATCTGAAACTTGAGGATGCGGCTTTACTATTCGTAAATTGCAGAATAAGAAATGATGAAAAGAAGTCAGAAAATAGTCAAACTTCGACATATTTATATACCTATTTTTTGTTATAGTAAAAAGAAAAGGGGGAAAAAACATGTATACACTTAAAATTGTTTCAGATCGTGAAGCTATTTATCAATTTGCGAGTTATGCTCAAGTGGTACAAGGGGTAGAAAATGTATGTGTGGAAGTGCAGGAATCGTTGTATGAGAACCCGCTTATGAAGTTTTATGTTCATATCACTATCAAAGAAGGGTATGAACAAGGAAAAGTATTGCGGGAAATTGCACGTTTAGTAGGGTTAGGACGTTTTACATATGTTCATTACCAGGATGAAGAAATTGAAAAAGCATTTGAGGACGTAAAATACGAAAGTCATATAGGCTAGATAATAAGCAGGGAAGAGGCTAATGTGAGTTAGCCTCTTTTTATGCATCTAAATATTTTATATGTATCAAACAAATAAAGAATTTTGCTATTATAGGAGAGAAAAAGAAAGGAGAGTTACATAATGGGGTATATACAGGAACTAAGGAAATTAATTGGAACAAAACCACTAATAATAGTAGGATCGGCAATTATTGTTTTAAATGAAAAGAATGAAGTGTTATTACAACTTCGATCTGATACATATGATTGGGGATTACCAGGGGGAGCGATGGAATTAGGTGAAACAATTGAAGAGACCGCAGAAAGAGAATTAAGAGAAGAAACAGGGTTACAAACAGATTCCTTACAGTTTCTCGGCGTGCTCTCTGGTCAAGATTTATATTATCGTTTTCCGCATGGAGACGAAATTTATAATGTAATCAATGTATTTCAGGCGCATCGTGTAAGCGGTGAAATACATTGTGATGAAGAAGGATTGGATATACGATATTTTCCAATTGATAAATTGCCAAAATTGAATACAACGACAGAAAAAATCTTTCAAAAATTTTTATTAGCGCTGACAGAATAGGGGCGATTATCTTTTTATTTTATTGAGTATTTTGATTTTTTGATTTCTTCGTAATATAATAGACATAGATATTCATCTTATGGTATTCCATCCGAAGTTTACTAGGATACATAAGAGAGGAGAAAGTACACGATGCGTAATGTAGTCGTAACAGCGGCAGTTCGTTCGCCAATTGGAACGTTTGGAGGAGCCTTCAAAAGTGTAAAACCAACTGAACTTATAGTTCCTGTATTGCAGGAAGTTGTAAAAAGAGGCGGTGTGTCGCCTAGTGAAGTAGATGAAGTGATTTTAGGTCACTGTATTCAGCGAACAGATGAGGCAAATACAGCAAGAACAGCAGCTCTTATGGCGGGATTTCCCGATACGGTTACTGGCTATACAATTCAGCGTCAATGTGCTTCAGGTATGCAGGCGCTAATTTCAGCAGCAATGCAAATTCAATTAGGTGTAAGTGATGTTGTTGTTGCAGGAGGAGTAGAAGCGATGAGCTCTAGTCCGTATGTATTAAAAGAAAACCGCTGGGGACAACGACTACAACATGGAGAAATTCGTGATATGGTATGGGAAGTGTTAGAAGATCCAATCCATCATTTTATGATGGGAGAAACTGCAGAAAATCTTGCCGAGCAATATGAAATTTCTCGCGAAGAACAAGATGAAGTAGCGTTGTTAAGCCATCAACGTGCTCTTCATGCAATCGAAGCGGGCTATTTTGATGAGCAAATTGTTCCGATTACGAAAAAGGAACGGAGAAAAGAGATTGTCATTTCTAAAGATGAACATCCTCGTGCAGATATTACGGCAGAAAAACTTTCGGGTTTAAAAGCAGCTTTTCGCAAAGGTGGAACAGTAACTGCAGGAAACGCATCGGGTATTAATGACGGAAGTGCAGCGTTAGTCTTAATGAGTGAAGAAAAAGCAAAAGAAAAAGGGCTTCAAGCATTAGCAAGAATTGTTGGATACTCTGTAGCGGGTGTTGATCCGAAATTTATGGGGATAGGGCCAGTGCCAGCAATTCAAAAAGGACTGCAAAATGTAAATTGGTCAGTAAATGATGCAGATTTATTTGAAATTAATGAAGCATTTGCTGCACAATATTTAGCGGTAGAGAAAGAATTAGGTTTAAATCGTGAAAAAGTAAATGTAAACGGCAGTGGAATTGGTCTTGGTCATCCAATTGGGTGTACAGGAGCACGGATTACAGTAAGCTTAATTCATGAATTAAGAAGACGGGGATTAGAAAAAGGAATTGCTTCTCTTTGCGTCGGCGGCGGTATGGGAGTAGCGTTATTTATAGAAGCATTATAATAAACAAAACCAGCTAGTAGATACACTAGCTGGTTTTGTTTATGAACGGAATAGATGATGGAGTAGTCTTTCGTAAACTTCAAAAAAAGAGCTTCTAAATATATATAGTATAATAGTACATGAAATGATAGTTTCATAGTATATAGTGACAGGAGAAAGATGATGAAAATCAGGAATGTATTTTATATTTTATGCAGCATTCTTATAATTTTAAGTGGGTGTGCAAAGCAAGAAAAAGTGAAGCAACCGAAGAAACAGGCTATTCCTGAGACAAATGAATATGGCGGTTTACAACTAACAAAAGTAGGGCAAGAGATTAAGCAAAAAAACTGGGGAACTTTAAAATTAGAACAAATAAAACATGTAAATGAAACATTTACAGTTGGAACGATGAAAATCTATGTAGAAAATATCAGAGTGATTACATTATCAAATATGAAAACCGACACAAAAGAGACGCTAAAAATGTATACAAAATTAACTCCAGAAGAAGTACAACGTCGCTTAAATGAGACATTGGAGCAAACGGAAGCAGAATTGTATGCATCATTAAGTGGACAGGATATCGATGCTGCTGCTAAATATATTGAAATTACATATAAGGTTGAAAATGCAAGTGACAAAGAGATGCAGTTTTTTTCTATGAATAATGTAACTGTAAATGAAACGCAATCATTTCATGTACCAACGAAAAACTTTTTATATGCAGAAGATACGCTTATTGGTACAAGAAGTGTATCGAGAGAGGATTATAGTTCTGGTGAAAAAAGGGATGGCTTAATTGGGCTTGTACTAAGTGATCCTAATGAAAAAGTAAAAAAAGTTTCTTTTACAACAGATGTATTGGCGGCAGGAGACACACATGAAAAAATAGCAGAACCACAAACATTTACCATTTCATTATAATAGTGAAATGGTTTTTCGTTGTTATATAAGTTAAAAAGGGTGTAAAGACCATTTTTTGGGGGAGAACGATTATAGGTTATGTTGTATCGCTACAAAGTATCGACCTAAATGTCGTAGAGGAGATATGTCGTTTTATAGAGAATTTATATTTATATAGTAATTTGCAGGGAGATGAAAAAATGTATATTGTCAAAGCGAATGTAAATGATGCAACAGAACTCGCGCGTGTTCATGTTGATAGTTGGAGAGAGACATATGAAGGGATTATGCCAAAAGAAGTGCTAGATAAAAAATCATATAAGAAGCGAGAAGGATTATGGAGAAAAATATTACAGGAACAGCATTCACATGTTTATGTTGCTAAAACAGTTGACGGAAAAATAATCGGTTTTGCAGATGGAGGGAAAGAAAGAACAGGTAGTTATGGATATGACGGAGAGTTATATGCGATATATATTTTAAAAGAATACCAGCGAAATCAGCTCGGGAAAAGATTGCTAAAAGCGGTAGCAGTGGATTTATATGAAAATGGCTGCTATTCTATGCTTGTTTGGGTAGTGGCAAGTAATCCTTCTAAATATTTTTATGAAGCATTACAAGGCTCTTTTGTAGACAAGAAACAAATTGAAGAATTACACGTAGAAGAAACTGCATACGGCTGGAAAGATATAAAAACTCTTCTTAAGTAGTACAACCCCCCGCTCGTTTTATCGCTTCTTGAATATAATGAAGTGAATAGAGTGAAAGGGGAGACAATCCGTGAGGGGATTCACGGTGTTAATCGGAGTTATGTTAGCGGTTTGTTTTCAAATAGGCTTATTATATATGTTACAACGAATCGTGCAGTTATCACTTATTCATCTTTTATATGAAATTGTATGTATAGGAGTACTATTTGGGATAGGGATGAGTATTGCACATTATTTTTATAAATACAAAATTTATATATTTATATTGATGTTTGTTTTTTTCTATGGCTATGGATATTATAACGGTGAGAGTGTTCAAGTCACTTTGCAATTGCATATTGGATTGATTCAACGGGCATTCATATTATTATTTTGTATTATGTTTGGAACTATTGTGTATGGAATGTTGTTTTACAAAGAAAATTAATGAGAAAAAGGTCAAATGACACATTTGGCCTTTTTTAAGATTTTTGTTTTTTATAGTAAGTTTTCACGTTCTGTAATTGTTCTGAGATACGAAATTCGTGTTTTTGTTCTTCAAATTGTTTTTTTGTATAGGGACCAAATCGGCGGTTGTTTTTTAAATCAATAATCCAATAATTTTCTATCGCTTGATTGGTAATTGAGGCGTCAGGGTTGTTAGGGTCATCTGTTTGGTCTATTTGTTTAGCTAAAATATAAGCGTCGTTCCAAGCAATTTCTACAATTTTTGCTGGAATATATTGAGAAGCATACAAGGCGTCTGATTTTGGAAAAAGTTCTAGGGCGTCACTAGTAACAGCAATAAGCTCATATTCATCACCAATACTGTAATGAGAGTGCTTAGAATCTGTTGAACAACTAGCTAAAAGTATGAAAGAGCAGAAGATGATGAATCGTTTCAATATGAGCTCCTCCTTCCGAAATATGATTGATACATATTGTACAGGAAAAGATAGTAAAACACCAATTTATGCGTTGTTTACAACTGTTTTTAGACATGATAGGATGAAACATAAAGGATAGAAAAAGGAGTCGACACAACATGAAGCTGAAAATACATCGTCCGACGATCGTTATGAATCGCATAGGGGCTGCAATTATCGATATGTTTTTCATTTCTGTTCTGTACGGTGCTATAGTCGCGATCACAACAGGAAACTATAAGGCGATTTTGAATCGTTTTAATGTAAGTTTAGGAGATATTCGTTATGATCTTGGACTAGTATGTTTATTAATGGCACTTTATTTTATTGTTCTACCATTTATTTGGAATGGATATACACCAGGGAAAAAATTTACACGTACAAAACTTGTAGCACTTACAAATGAAAAGTTAACGCTTGGAATATTAACAATGAGGTTTATTGTATTATTAATACCAAATATTTTATTTCTTGGAATTCCAATAATATGTAATATATACATGATGCTGTTTAGAAGTGATAATAGCGGGTATCATGATCTTATAGTAAAAACTAGAGTTATAAGCATTGTATAAAGTGAAACTTTAATCAGTGGGGGTTTTCTTCATTCCCCACTGATTATCAACCCTTACCAATCGGGCTTTTACGAACAGTTTATCTCCCACCTAACATTCTAGCCACTGGAACTGAACACTGCTTTCACTGAATTTTGAGGTGGGAGTATTACTGCCCACGAATAGCGGGATAAAGAAAGAGGAGTAACTACTTCTCTTTCTTTATTATTGTCAAAATTTGTTTTTGGTAATTTGGTAAAGAGGGATCGTTTTAATAAAAAATTTCATCGAGTATAAATTTTTACAAAATTCGATAAATTTAATTGATATAATAGAATTTATATAGGACAGGCATCTCCTATATAGTACCCTCCATATTAATGGCGCGTCACGGAAAGGCGCGCTTTTTTTAATTGGAATGAAAATTTTTAAAATGATATATTTATAATGAAGGGTACTAATTTTACATTTGGGGAAATTCTTATATTTGTCGGTCTAAGAAATGATGTTAACAGATTTACCGACTTCTGGTGTTATAGGAACAAAGCAACAACCATTTCATACAGCAGAGGTAATATTATAATGGAAAACCGTCCATGAATATGGACGGTTTCTTTGTATTTAGCGAATGCGATTTTCGGTTTTTACATCAAAGAAGTGCGCTTTGTTCATATCAAATGCAAGCTGGATTTGATCACCGTTTGTAAACGTATGTCTCGCATCGACACGTGCTACAAAATCTTGATTTCCAAGTTTCATATATAAAATGGATTCCGCACCTAATAGTTCAGCAACTTCAATTTTTGTTGTAAATGTTGTATCTTGTGAAGCTTCTAAAAATAAGAGTTCATCATGAATATCTTCTGGACGTATTCCTAAAATAATTTCTTGGTTAATGTAGCCTTGTTCGCTCAGTAGTTTCATTTTTCCTTCAGATACTTTAATTTTAACTTTATTGTCTACTACAAAGTGACTTTCTGTTAACTGACCACGTAAGAAGTTCATCGCAGGAGAACCAATAAATCCGCCAACGAAAATATTTTCAGGTGTTTCGTATACTTCTTTTGGTGTTCCAATCTGCTGTATTTTCCCATCTTTCATAACAACAAGGCGCGATGCCATTGTCATAGCCTCTGTTTGGTCATGTGTTACATAAATAGTTGTTGTTCCAAGTCTTTGGTGCAGCTTAGAAATTTCTGAACGCATTGTTACTCGTAATTTTGCATCAAGGTTTGATAATGGCTCGTCCATTAAGAAGACTTTTGCATCACGAACAATGGCACGTCCTAATGCAACACGTTGCCGCTGTCCTCCTGATAATGCTTTTGGTTTTCGGTTTAAATAATCTTCAAGCCCTAAAATACGGGCTGCATCTTTCACGCGGCGATCAATTTCGTCTTTTGATATTTTACGAAGCTTTAAGCCAAATGCCATGTTATCATAAACACTCATATGCGGATAGAGTGCATAGTTTTGAAAGACCATTGCAATGTCGCGATCTTTCGGAGGAACGTCATTCATTAATTTGCCATCAATTGAAAATTCACCTTTTGAAATATCTTCTAAACCAGCAACCATCCGTAATGTTGTGGATTTCCCGCATCCAGATGGACCAACGAATACGATAAACTCTTTATCTTGTATGTGTAAATTGAAGTCTGTTACTGCTGTTACATCATTATCATATATTTTGTAAATGTTTTCTAATTTTAGTTCTGCCATTGATTTTTCCCCCCAGCAAAAATGTGAAAACGTTTTCTTTCGTTTTATTATAAATGAGTGCATAAAAAAAATAAATAAAAAAATTAAAACGTTTGCATATTTTTTAAAATTACGGTTTAAGTATTGTGTTCTTATTAATTAAATACTGCGTTCTTATTATTGGTAGAACGCTGGTTTTACAACTGTTTGATCATAGTAAAGAGTGTAAGTTTGTTTTCATTTTGTCTATAATCTGTTATTATTCACTCATGAAAACGTTTGCGCTATTTTGTGAATAAATAATGAGATGGGGGATTATGATGGAGAAACAATGGTGGAGAGAAAGTGTTGTATATCAAATTTATCCGCGTAGCTTTATGGATAGTAATGGTGATGGAATTGGTGATCTTCGCGGAATTATTTCAAAGCTTGATTATTTACAAGAACTAGGTATAGATGTAATTTGGTTGTCGCCAGTTTACGAATCTCCAAACGATGATAATGGTTATGATATTAGCGATTATCGTAAGATTATGGATGAATTTGGGACGATGAATGATTGGGATAAATTGTTAAGTGAAATGCATAAACGTAATATGAAATTAATGATGGATTTAGTAGTTAATCATACTTCAGATGAACATCATTGGTTTGTTGAATCTCGGAAGTCAAAAGATAATCCTTTTAGAGATTACTATATTTGGCGTAAAGGAAAAGATGGAAAAGAGCCCAATAACTGGGGAGCTGCTTTTAGTGGGTCGGCTTGGCAATATGATGAAACGACAGATGAATATTATTTACATTTATTTTCAAAAAAGCAACCGGATCTAAACTGGGATAATGAGAATGTACGTAAAGAGATTTATGAGATGATGAAATTTTGGCTTGATAAAGGAATTGATGGTTTCCGTATGGATGTTATTAATTTTATTTCAAAAACAGAGGGGCTCCCAGCTGTTGATGTTGAAACGGAAGGGTATGTATCTGGACATCAATACTTTATGAATGGACCTAATATTCATCCATATTTACATGAAATGAATCAAGAAGTGCTATCTAAATATGACATTATGACAGTTGGTGAGATGCCAGGTGCAACAACGGAAGAAGCTAAACTTTATACAGCTGAAGAGCGTCAGGAATTGCAGATGGTATTTCAATTTGAACATATGGATTTAGATTCTGGAGAAAATGGTAAATGGGATGTGATACCATGTTCGCTCCTTACGTTAAAGCAGAATTTAACAAAGTGGCAAAAAGCATTAGAGCGTACAGGATGGAATAGTTTGTATTGGAATAATCATGATCAGCCGCGTGTTGTATCTCGTTTTGGTAACGATAAATTGTATCGTATTCCATCAGCGAAAATGTTAGCGACGGTACTTCATATGATGAAAGGAACTCCTTATATTTATCAAGGTGAAGAGATTGGGATGACAAATGTCCAATTTGATTCAATTGAGGATTACCGTGATATTGAAACCTTGAATATGTACCGTGAAAAAGTAATGGAACGTGGTGAAAATCATGAAATAGTAATGCAATCTATTTATACAAAAGGACGCGATAATGCTCGGACGCCGATGCAATGGGAAGACAGTGAACATGCTGGATTTACAACCGGAAAGCCGTGGCTAAAAGTAAATCCTAATTATAAAGATATCAATGCATGGCAGGCATTACATGACCCAAATTCTATTTTCTATTACTACAAGAAATTGATTGAACTTCGTAAAAATCATGAGATTATTGTATATGGTACATATGACTTAATTCTAGAAGATCATCCATCGATTTTTGCTTATTTGAGAACATGGAAAAATGAGAAATTACTTGTTATTGCAAACTTTAATGAGGAATCATGTGTTTTTGCGTTGCCAACAGAGATCACATATAGTAGTTCAGAGTTATTAATACACAATTATGATGTTCAGAGTGAATTGATTAGAAATATTGCTTTACAGCCTTATGAAACGAGGGTGTATAAACTGAAATGAGAAGATAGAAGTTATAGAATATAACACATCTCAAACAAATAGCGAAAAAGCCTTGTTTTTTATACAAGGCTTTTCTTATTTACCATGTCAAAATTGAAAATCCGTACGGTGGAAGTGTAATTTGCAGTGAGTTTGTTTCTGCAGAAAACTCTTCTTTTGTATATAAGTTGGTAATCTTTTTACCAGCGATATCATAAGGGATAGGAGCTGTAACTTTCTGATTTGTTGGATTTAAAACAAAAAAGATTGTTTTCTTCTTGTATGTTTTTATATAAGAAATATAGTTGTGCTTGTCGTTTGCTTCAATCCATTGAAATGAACCGTGTCCACTAAAGGCTTTATATTGCTTACGTAGTGAATTTAATGTTTGTATATGTTGGAATAATTCTTTATCTTGTTTATCCTCTTCCCAAATCATACATTTTCGGCAGCCTGGATCCATGCCGCCCTCCATTCCGATTTCGTCACCGTAATAAATACATGGCGAACCGATAAAGGAAAGTTGGAATACATAAAGTAATTTCACTTTTTCTTTATTACCGTTGCAGGTCGTTAAAATTCGCGGTGTATCGTGGCTATCTAATAGATGAAAAGCAGCTTCGTTTACATTCATGGAATATGAATGCAAAGATGCTGTGATTTGTTCCATAAATTCACTAGCCTTAATTGTTTCGTGTGCAAAATAAGAAAGAAGAGCATTTGTAACAGGGTAACTCATAACAGCGTCAAATTGATCCCCCTGTAACCACGGCAATGCATCATGCCAAATTTCTCCTAAAATATATACTTCAGGGTTAATTGCTTTTATTTCACTGCGGAATTCTCTCCAAAAGCTATGGTCAATTTCATTTGCAACATCAAGTCGCCAACCGTCTATGTGAAACTCTCGAACCCAATAGCGCCCTACTTCTAGTAAGTATTCTTTTACATCTGGATGAGCAGTATTTAGTTTCGGCATATCGGGTGTAAAAGCGAATGTATCATAATTAGGCATAGGTTCAGCTTTAATCGGAAATTCATGAATATGAAACCAATCTTTATAAGGAGAGCATTCTTCTTTTTCAAGAACATCTTGAAATTTATCAAAAAAGTATCCGCTATGATTAAACACGGCATCTAGCATAATTTTAATACCCCGTTGATGACATGCTTCTACCAGTTTTTGAAATGTTTCTTTCGTTCCAAATTGCGGATCGATTTCCATATAGTCAATTGTATCGTATTTATGATTCGAATGTGCCGCAAAGATTGGAGTGAAATAAATTCCGGAAATACCGAGTGCCACAAGATAATCAAGATGCTGCATAATACCAGCAAAATCTCCACCAAAAAAATTTGTCGGAGTGGGCTCTGCGCTGCCCCAAGGAAGAGTGTTCGTTGGATTACATGTATCATCTCCGTTCGCAAAACGTTCCGGGAAAATTTGATACCACACTGTATCTTTTATCCATGAAGGAGCTGTAAAAACATCCTTTTCATGAATAAATGGGAAGCAAAAGTAATGGCCGACGTCATCGGTAGGTGCTTCAGAGAAAAATCCTCTTTCTGTATAAACGATAGTTTCCGTCTTATTTTGTAGTTCGAATCCATATCGTAAGCGCTTAAATTTCGGGTCAATTGACACAAACCAATAATCGAATAAATGCGTCGAACCACTCTTTTTCATTGTCATTTTCGCTGTGAGCCACTTCTTATTCTGCCATTCATATGGGTCCCCATAAATGAGGGAAACTACATCTACATCGTCTTTTTTTGTACGTAGTCGAATATGAAGTGTTTTTTTATTGTAAGCGTATGCAAAATTATCTTTTGGTCTATGGTATATTGCTTCTTTTAACATGTGAAAAATCCCCCTTAACTATTAAAGAAAATAACTATATACTGCACACGATTGCTTTTTACATAACTTTAATATTGTTTATAAGAGTAGTACTCATTTTATATAAAGTCAATGACAATAGAGAATGATTACGTAAATTTTTTGAAAAATAATATTGCAAAATCTATAAAAGAATGTATAATGAAAAACAAATAGCGCAAACGTTTTCATAGATTGAAAGATTGTTTGTGCTTCTATTAAATTCCTATATGCAAACGTTTTCATTTTAATTGAAGTATGATGTACATAATTTGGGAGGTAGTTAGGGATGAAGAAGAAAGCGTTATCATTATTAACAGTTTCAGCTTTGACAATCGGAATGTTATCCGCGTGTGGTCCGAAAGATTCAGGGAAAAAAGAAGCGAGCAAGGAGAAGAAAGATTATGATCTTCTTGTTTGGGAAGATCAGAAAAAAGGTGTTGGTTTAGATCCAGCCGTAAAAAGTTTTGAAAAGAAATATAATGTAAAAGTAAAAGTTGTAGAAGTTCAGATGACAGAGCAGGTGAAAAAACTTCGTCTTGACGGTCCAGCTGGTACAGGACCAGATGTTGTAACATTGCCGCATGATCAAATTGGAAATGCAGCAACAGAGGGGCTACTTTCTGAATTAAAAGTAGATGATTCTGTAAAGAGTAAGTTTACTGATTTATCACTAAAAGCACAAACATATGATGGAAAATTATATGGTTTACCAAAGGCTATTGAAACACCTGTATTCATTTACAATAAAAAATTAATGCCAAAAGCACCAGAAACGATGGATGAACTATTTAATTTTTCAAAAGGGTTTACGAAGGACGGAAAATATGGATTTTTAGCATTAGGAGATAACTTCTATTTTGCAAATGCATTTATGGCTGGTATGGGCGGTTATGTATTTGGTGAGAAAGACGGTCAACCAAATCCAGCTGATATTGGATTAAACAATAGCGGTGCAGTACAAGGGGCAGAATTTATTCAAAAATGGTATAAAGAAAAACTATTCCCAGAAGGAATTATCGGTGAGTCTGGCGGATCAGCTGCAGATGGATTATTTAATGAAGGAAAAGCAGCTTCTATTATGAACGGTCCGTGGGCATTTCAAGCGATTGAAAAAGCAAAGATTGATTATGGCGTAGCTCCAATGCCAAAATTACCGAATGGTCAACCGATGAAAACATTTGTTGGTGTAAAAGGATGGCATGTAACTAGCTTCTCAAAAAATAAAGATTTAGCAGCAAAATTCACTGATTGGGTAACAAATGAAGAAAATGCAAAAATTCGTTTTGAAAAAACAAAAGAAATTCCTCCAGTGAAATCAGTGATGGAAGATTCAGTTATTAAAGATAACGAAGCTGCAAAAGCAGTAGTAGCACAAGCTGAAAATAGTGTTCCAATGCCTAACATTCCAGAAATGCAAGAAGTTTGGAAGCCAGCTGCTGATGCGTTGCAATTAGTTGTAACAAACAAACAAAATCCAAAAGCGGCACTTGATGGAGCTGTGAAACAAATTAAAGGAAACATTGAAGCAAATCATAGTAAGAAAAAATAATATAGAAATTGTGTCTCTTATTTTCAAGAGACACAATTTCTCCTCCTTCCAAGGGGAAGAAAAAAAGGGGGAAGAAACATGCAGACATCCTTTGAACCAGCTCATGTAGGAAACAGTTCAAAGCACCGAAAGACAGCGGCAACATTGTCTATTATTCCTGGTATTGGTCAACTGTACAATAAACAATATGTAAAAGGTATTATTTTTCTAGTATTAACTTGTTCATTTTTTGTAGCTTTTGCTGATTTATTAAATATTGGGTTGTGGGGGATTGTAACGCTCGGTACAGAGGTTCCTCGTGATCACTCTATCTTTCTATTAGTAAAAGGGATATTAGCGCTTATTGTTACTGTATTTGGATTAGGTATATATGCTTTTAATATATATGATGCGTATCAAAATGGAAAAAAGCGTGATGAAGGAATACCGTTACACTCTGTAAAAGAGCAGTACCATCATTTATTAGATCAAGGTTTTCCGTATATGATGGTTTCGCCAGGATTTCTGTTATTAATCTTTGTTGTTGTACTTCCAATTATTTTCGTCATATTAATTGCATTTACAAACTATGATTTATATCATTCTCCTCCTGCAAAACTTGTAGATTGGGTTGGTTTTAAAAACTTTGTTGATATTTTCACATTACCAATGTGGCGAAACACATTTATAAGTGTATTTTCTTGGACTATCATTTGGACGTTTTTGGCAACGACATTGCAAGTATCGCTTGGAATTTTCTTGGCAATCTTAGTGAATCAACCAGGAATTAAAGGAAAAGCGATCATTCGTACAATCTTTATTTTACCTTGGGCTGTTCCAGCATTCGTATCTATTCTCGTATTTGCTGGTATGTTTAACGAATCATTTGGAGCAATTAACAATCAAGTTTTAGCTCTATTTGGAATTAAAGGAATTGCTTGGATGACAGATCCGTTTTGGACGAAAGTCGCTTTAATCTTCATTCAAACATGGCTCGGTTTTCCTTTTATCTTTGCAATGACGACGGGTATACTGCAATCGATTCCAAGTGAATTGTATGAGGCAGCGACGGTAGATGGTGCGACAGCTTGGCAACAATTTCGTAAAATTACATTACCGCTCGTTTTATATGCGACTGCTCCTATTTTAATTACGCAATATACGTTCAACTTTAACAATTTCAGTATTATTTATCTGTTTAATGGCGGTGGTCCGGCTGTAGCGGGACAAGATGCAGGCGGGACAGATATTTTAATTTCTTGGATTTATAAGTTGACGATGACATCGGCTCAATATGGGAAAGCAGCAGCACTTACGATGATTTTATCGTTAATTGTTATTTCAGTTGCTTTATGGCAATTTAAAAGAACAAAATCATTCCAAGAAGAGGATATGATGTAAATGAACATAAAACGACAGAAGATATTACGTCTTTCATTAAGTTATTTTGTAATTTTCATGGTGTGTGTGATTATTTTCTATCCATTATTATGGATTATAGGATCATCGTTTAATCCAGGAGATAGTCTCTCTGGCTCAAGTATAATTCCTAAAAATGCAACGCTGGACCATTACAAAAAACTACTTGATCTCTCGCAAAGTAACTATTTACTTTGGTATAAAAATACGTTGAAAGTTAGTGTTTTGACAATGATTTTCTCTGTATTGTCAATTAGTTTTACAGCATATGCATTTTCGAGATATCGTTTTGTCGGAAGAAAGAATGGGCTACTAACATTTTTAATTCTCCAAATGATCCCAAACTTTTCAGCGTTAATTGCATTGTATATTTTAGCGCAGCTAACAGGATTAATGGATACACATATAGCGCTGATTTTAATTTATGTTGGCGGTGCAATTCCGATGAATACATGGCTCATGAAAGGATACTTTGATACGATTCCAAAAGAATTAGACGAATCAGCCCGTATGGACGGAGCAGGGCATTTTCGGATTTTTTGGCAAATTGTTATGCCTTTGGCAAAACCAATTGTTGCGGTTGTAGCGTTATTTACTTTTATTGGTCCATTTACTGATTTTATTTTGGCGAGTATCATTTTACGTACGCCAGAAAATTATACATTAGCTGTTGGGTTGTATGAAATGGTAGCGAAAAAATTCGGTAATGAATTTACGACATTTGCAGCGGGATCGGTATTAATTGCGATACCAATTTCAATTTTATTCTTATCTTTGCAAAAATATTTTATTTCTGGTTTAACAGCTGGAGGAACGAAGGGATAAATGGGACGTTATGTCCTATTTATCTTTTTTTATCCAGCTATTGGCGGATCGTTAGAATCCTACCTTAAGATTCAGAGAAAAGTGAAGAGGAAAGGCGGGGAATAACTGTTCGTAAAAAAACGATTGGGAGGCTTTCCGTCAGCGGGGGCTGAAGAACCTCCTGCTGATGGAAGTTTCGTTTTGTTGAAGAATCGATTTAGAAAGTATAGGAACAAAGAAAAATTCAAAAAAATAGTATATAGTATAGGAAAATAACCATCTATCCTTTACAATACATGAAGAGGGAGAATATAGATCGACATTAATATAGGTTTTTGCGAATGGAATAATGTATATATATCCAAGTTAAAAAAGCGACATAAAAACCACTTTCTTCTTAGGAAGGGACAAGAGCATCGAAGCGACTTATATGCGGGAAATTTAAATGGATTTATATAGAATATCTATTTTCTTCGTTTTCTCTAAATATTAAGGTGGAAATCTTATTGACTGTAAATGCACGATGAATATAGAAGTAATTTGTACAAATCATGTAAATAAAAGAAGAGAGGAGGAACAAATTTATGACAGTTACAATTAAAGATGTAGCAAAAAAAGCAAATGTTGCTCCTTCTACGGTTTCACGTGTAATTGCTGATAATCCGAGCATTAGTGAGAAAACAAAACGACGTGTTCGTAAAGTAATGACTGAATTAGGCTATCACCCGAATTTAAATGCGCGAAGTCTTGCAAATCAAACAACAAAAACAATTGGACTCGTTATGCCGAGTTCTGCGAGTAAAGCCTTTCAAAACCCATTTTTTCCAGAAGTGATTCGAGGAATAAGTTCATTTGCACATGGAGAAGAATATTCATTGTATATGTCAACTGGAGAAACGGAAGAAGAGATTTTTAACGGTGTTGTGAAAATGGTACAAGGAAGACAAATAGGTGGTATTATTCTTTTATATTCTCGTATGAATGACCGTATTTTAGAATATTTACATGAACAAAATTTCCCATTTGTTCTTATAGGTAAGCCATACGAGCGAAAAGATGAGATTACATATATTGATAATGATAACTATACGGCGGCTCGAGAAGTAACGGAATATTTAATTTCACTTGGGCATGAACGAATTGCTTTTATTGGTGGGGATTCAGATTTACTCGTTACGAAAGATCGCCTTGCTGGAATGACAGATGCATTAAAATTGGCTGATATTTCTTTGCCACCTGAGTATATTTTAAATCTTGAGTTTTTACGAGAAAGTGGTCAAAAAGCAGTAGAAAAACTTATGACACTTAGCGAACAGCCAACAGCTATTATCGCGACCGATGATTTAATTGCATTAGGTGTATTAAGTGCTTTATCAGAAAAAGGAATCTCCGTACCGAAAGATATTTCGATTGTTAGCTTTAATAATGTATTATTATCTGAAATGGCAAATCCACCATTAACAACGATAGATGTAAATATTTATCAATTAGGCTACGAAGCGGCTAGATATTTAGTTGATAAAGTTGAACATTGTGAAGTTGCACCAAAGTGTATTATTATTCCTCATAAATTGGTGAAGCGTCAAACTTGTAGTGGAAATGAAAAAAACTAAGAGAAGAATTTTCTCTTAGTTTTTTTGTTGTATAAATGTTTCTAAACGGTCACAGCCTGCTTTCAGCATTTCCATGCTATAAGCATATGAAATACGAATGTACCCTTCACCATATTCAGAAAATGCGGAGCCTGGAACAACAGCGAGTTTAGCTTCTTTCACAAGTTCCATTGCAAAATCAAAAGAAGAAGAAGAGAAATCACCGATATAAGGGAAGAGATAAAATGCTCCTGTTGGTTTTTCTACAGTTAATCCCATTTGTACAAGACGGTTGTATACATAATCAAGGCGCTTTTGGTATTGATGACGCATCATACGGGGAGCGTCTTTAGCTGCTGTTAATGCTTCAATTGCCGCATATTGTGCAATTGAAGTTGCACATGTAACATTATATTGATGAACTTTTAAGATTTGACTTGCCAAAAAGCTTGGTGCAAATAAAAAACCGATACGCCATCCTGTCATAGAATGAGATTTTGATAAACCGTTAATGACAATTGTTTTATTGCGCATCTCTGGGAAATTTGCAATAGAAATATGTTCATGCTCATATACAAGTTCACTGTAAATTTCATCGGAAAGAACAAATATATCTTTATTCTTTAATACTGCTACAATTTCTTCGAGTTCTTCTTTGGATAATGTTACGCCAGTTGGATTTGATGGATATGGTAATACGACGCAACGTGTTTTGTCTGTAATTGCTTCTTCAATTGCTTTTGCAGTTAAACGAAAGCCAGTATTACGAACATCTACAAAAACAGGCTTTGCACCGCACAGGCGAATGATAGGTTCATATCCTGGATAGACAGGAGCTGGTAAAATTACTTCTGTTCCTTCTTCCAAAATTGTCCGAAAGGCAATATCGATTGCCTCACTTGCTCCAATAGTGACAATTGCTTCATTCTCAGGAGAATATATTAAATCATAGCGTTCTTTTAAAAAATCACATGCGGCTTGACGAAGTGGTAATAAGCCTGCATTATGTGTATAACTTGTAAAATTTTCTACAATGGCCCGTTTAGCGGCCTCCTTCACTAAAGAAGGCGTTGGAAAGTCAGGTTGTCCGATTGTGAGTGAAATAAGATCGTCATAATTTTGAATCATGTTAGAAAATTGACGAATTCCAGATATTTGAATGTCCTTTACACGAGGGTTAATAAATTGTTCCATTTTGTCTCCCTTTCTTCCGTTGTAAAATATATTTTATTTTATCATATTTATCATACAATCGCTTTGAAAAGCTACAAACAAAAAAGGCCGCTAAAGCGACCTTTTGTTTAATAACCGTATTCCCAATCGATTTCGTCTTCACTCCAAAGAACAGAAGAAACTTTCCCCAAATGCACTACCGAGTTGTTTACACAGCAGGTACAATCTTTTGTACCTGTTCGTCCTTGTAATTCTTCGTACACTGACTTTTCAATATTTTCTAATACAACAAGGTTTTCTTCGTTTAAAACGAGTGCAGTTCCAGTCATTTTATCTTCCTCCAATCGATTTCTTATCCTGTACTTATTGTATATGGCATTAGGATAATTTGATACATGGTTTACAATCATTTCGAAAAGTTGTAACAGTTGTGAAGTAATCTTCACAATTTATTTACGGAAATGTTTAGAATAATCTAAAAAATAAAACAAAATTGTCAATAAAATGATATAATCATATCAAAATGAATATAGGGGATGAGGAGATGGGACTTATCCGTGATTTAATGATTCAAGTAGCTATCATCATTTTGCCGCTATTTTTGTATGAAGCAATTCGTTTAAATCGCTATCAAAGTATGCATCAAAAGCCTAATCGCTATTTTATTGTATTATTATCAACAATTACGCTTATCCTATCGATGACATATCCGATTTGTGTTTGGGAAACTTGTAATTATGATTTTCATCAAATTTCTATTATTAGCGCATTTTTGTATGGTGGCATAGTTGGTATTATTCCAGCTCTAATCGCTATTTTATACGATGGATTTCTCAATGGTTTAAGTTGGCTCCGTGCACTAGAAGTTATTTTTATCTCTGTTATTCCTTTTTTATTGTCTAAAAAGTGGAGTACATTTTCGAGACAGAAAAAAATCGTTTTATCTTTTATGTTGGCATCTTTTTATACTCTTATTTCTTTAGGATTTGAAGTGTTTGGATTGCTGTTTGGGAAGGGACTTACACCAATGATATCTTATTTATATAGTGAATACATATTTGCTTCATTCATTATGATTATGACAATGACCTTCCAAGTTTACTTAACAGAATATTTATATGAAAATGCAATGTTACGAACAGAAATGCAAAAGTCTGAGAAATTAAATATTGTTAGTGAGTTAGCAGCGAGCGTAGCTCATGAAGTTCGTAATCCACTTACAGTTGTACGCGGGTTTATTCAATTACTAGAAAGTACAGAAGATGTGAGAAATAAAGAATACATGCATCTTGTTTTAGCTGAATTAGACCGGGCAGAACAAATTATTTCAGACTATCTAAATTTAGCGAGGCCACAAATTGATAAGAAAGAACATATTTGTTTATCAGCGCAACTTATTGAAATGGCTACGTTAATGTCTTCATTTGCTGCGATGAGAGGCGTATATTTACAAGTCGAAATTGCAGAAAATTTATATACGATAGGTGATAAAACAAAATTAAAACAAGCGATTATGAATGTCGTGAAGAATGGAATTGAAGCAATTCAAGAAAATAAAGGATACTTAAAGGTAACTGCATGGCAAAAAGATGAATCTATCGTTATTCGTGTTAAAGATAGCGGTGTTGGTATGACGAAAGAGCAACTTGCAAGACTTGGACAACCATATTATTCATTGAAAGAGAAAGGAACAGGGCTTGGGTTAATGGTTACATTTAGTATTTTGCAAGCTCATAGTGGTACACTTGAATATAAAAGTGAAATAGGAAAAGGTACGGAAGCGATCATTACATTACCAGATGCAATGCAAAACATAATACATAAAAAATGAAAGTTACCAAAAAATGGTAACTTTTATTTATTGATTTCTCCTGTTTTTTCAGATTTAAAACGAACAAATAAACTTTTAAACGATTTTAAGAAACTTTGTTCTTGCGAAGCGGCAATTAACCGTTTTGTTTCTTGTATTTCTCGAATTACTTGCATGAGTTGGGCATCACGATTACTTTCTTTATTATAAACTTGATTCATAAGTTTGTTCATTTTTTCTTCTTGTTTGGATTCTCGTTTATACATATGATTCATGAGTAGATCCATTTTTTCTTTTTGCAGCGCATCATTGTCTGCGGCATGATCCACAAGATTTTGTAGCATTTCTTCCTGTTTTACCTCTTTTACATATACTTGTTGCATTAATTCATTTAGCTTTTCATCTTTTAACCGATTTTGTGTAATAAGGGTGGAATTTTGATGAATAATGGCTTCATTTAATTGTGCGAGCATATCTAATTTGTGCATGAATTCTTCAAATTTTTTGCTTTGTTCATTCAGTTGCAGGTTTTTATTTTCCTCTACAATAGTAGGAGATGCTGCTGGAGCCTCTTCTTCTTTTAGTATGAATGCAATTGTTTCCATAATATCTTCTTTCAATGAAGCAGCTCGTTCGTGAATTAATTTTAATATCCGTACATCATCCAGTTTATACGTGCGAGATTGTGCTGTTTTATCAATAAAATAGCCATGTTCTTCTAAAAGTTGGCTATATTTACGAACTACATTTTTGGGGATTCCCGTTTTATTTGTGACATCTTTCGTTTTATAAGTTCCATTCATGACATTTCCTCCCTAAAAAGTATCATGTATATCAATTCCATTTCTTGTTTTGTACTTCCTTTGAAAAAAAATGTCGGAAGGTTTAAAGTTTTCTACATGATTAGTGAAATGCTGCACGAAACAGCATGATTTTGATGAAAAAGAAGATGGGAATATAGAATAATGTCTGAAAACATAAGAATATGAAATTTGTTATAATGACAGAAAGAGGAGGAGAATCGTTCCATATTAGCGGCAAGAAAATGGAGGATTTAGTTTAGATGAAACAAGTTAAAAGTATTTTAATTACAATTGCTGCAGTCCTTTTGTTATTAATTGGTGTATACGAATTTTTGATGGCACCAGAACAAGGGGATAAGAAAGACATAGCATACGACCAAGTTCTTGAGTTCCCGAAAAAACAGTATCCTGAAACAGGAAAACATATCGCAAATGCAATGCAAGAAGGTCATTCTCAAATTTGTACGATTGATCGAAAGGGTGCTGCGGATAGAAGAAAGCAATCACTAGCTCCATATCCATCAAAGAAGGGCTATGATCGTGATGAATGGCCAATGGCGATGTGTAAAGAAGGTGGAAAAGGAGCACACATTGAATATATTAGCCCTTCAGATAACCGAGGTGCAGGTTCTTGGGTCGGAAATCAATTAGATCAATATCCAGATGGAACACGTGTGAAATTTATTGTGAAATAATATCGTATCTTGTATTAAAGGAGTGAAAAGGGTGGAGTTAACAATTTCCTATTCGCAATTAATGGTGATGAATCAAGATGTGACACCTCCGCATGTAGACTGGACGGATAAAGATTTTGAAAGAGGTTATGCTGAGAGCGGAGACGCGATTATATTTGAAGCAATATCTGATTATACGTGTGAAATCATGGTGTATACTCAAAAGTTTGTAGAAAACAAAGAAGCAGTGCGAATCGTGTCAGCTCCGTTTACAGTGTTACAAGAACGGGTGTATATAAGTAGTGTATTAACAAGTAAACTTCCTTTCTTAGTTCCTTCAGGGAATTACATAGTAACTATGCAAGCAGTTCCGCTCGAAGAACTTTCAGCAGATAACTTGTACAAAGTAAAGTATGAATTGTTCTTTGAAGAGAACTAATATAAATATAAATTGAAGAACTGACATCAAAATCCCTTTCTTTTTAGGAGAGGACGAGAGCGTCTGACCGTGCATTTTCCTATCACATGCGAGGTTCAAAACAAAGGCAGAATGCAAGTATAGGACATATTTTGTTCTGCGTTCAGCAACTTATATGGATAAAATAGAAAACTACTGCCCTTTGGACAGTAGTTTTCTATTTTATCCAGTTATTCACAGGTGGTAAGCTCCCGAATGAGAGAAGGATATCCTCATTATCGCGCGCTTGTTTGTAAAAGTTGCCGTGCTTTTATAGCTGCTTTTACCATATGTTCTAGTGCAGGAATAACTTCTTCTGTTTTTCTTGTTTTTAAGCCACAATCTGGATTAATCCAGAAGTATTTTGGATTACACACCTGTAATGATTGCTCTACAATTACATACATTTCATCGATACTTGGTACACGTGGACTATGAATGTCATATACACCAAGGCCAATTCCCTTTTCATATGGATGTTCTTTTAATGTATCAATAAACTCCCCGTGGCTTCTTGATGTTTCAATGGAAATAACATCTGCATCAAGTTGACGGATTGATTCAACGATATCTTCAAAATTACTGTAGCACATATGCGTGTGGATTTGTGTTTCATTTTCCACTGAAGAAGTAGAAAGGCGGAATGCTTTTACAGCCCACGTTAAATATGTTTCCCAATCTTTTTCTTTTAACGGCATTCCTTCACGTAGTGCAGGCTCATCAACTTGAATGATATGAATACCGGATGATTCAAGTAATTTAATTTCATTACGAAGTGCTAGAGCAATTTGATATGCCACTTCTTTTCTAGAAATATCATTTCGAACGAAAGACCAATTTAAAATTGTGACAGGGCCAGTTAACATGCCTTTCACAACTTTATTCGTACAACTTTGCGCAAATGCTGTTTCTTTTACTGTCATACCATTGATAAACGCAACGTCACCATAAATAACAGGAGGTTTCACGCAGCGAGAACCGTACGATTGGACCCAACCGTTTTTCGTAAAGGAGAAACCAGCAAGTTTTTCACCGAAATATTCCACCATATCTGTTCGTTCAAATTCACCGTGAACGAGGACATCAAGCCCGATTTCTTCTTGATATTGAATCCATTTTTTTGTTTCTGCTTCAATAAATCTTTCGTATTGCTCATTTGAAATATCACCGCTGCGCCATTGTTTTCTAGTTTGACGAACTTCATGTGTTTGCGGGAAGCTACCGATTGTTGTTGTTGGAAGTAATGGTAGATTCAGAGCTTTTTGCTGTAAGGTAAAGCGTTTTTCAAATGAAAGAGGACGAGAAAAGTCTTCTTCTTGTAATGTTGAAAGTATAGATTGTACATCCTTACGATTACGAGCTGCTGAAGTGCGAATTGCGTCATGCGCACGTCCAGATGCTTGTAATTCATGAGAAATACTTTCTGTCCCATGTACGAGAGCTTTTTGTAAAATAGTAACTTCTTCTAATTTTTGATTTGCAAAAGCAAGCACATCGTATAATTCGTCTACAAGGTGCGCTTCATTTGTCTTGTCAATAGGAGTATGAAGTAAACTACAGGACGGTTGTAAAATCCAAGCTTTCGGTTGTACGGCTTCTTGCAATGTATGGAAAAGAGAGAGAGTTTTGTCAAGGTTCGCTCTCCATATATTACGGCCATCGATACAACCAAACCCTAATACTTTATCAGATGGGAATCCATGTTGTAGTAAGGCACGCAAATTGCCTTCTTTACCGTGTACAAAATCAAGTCCGATCCCAGTAACTGGGAATGAAATGACTTCTTCATAGTTTTCTTCTATGCTATCAAAGTACGTTTGAAGCATAATAGATAGATTTGGAACAGCTTTACAGATTGTTTCATATAATTTTTTTGCGATACTAATTTCGTGTTTTGATAGAGAAGTAAGGATTGGTTCATCAATTTGAACCCAGCGTACACCAGCATCTTGCAATTCTTGTAACAATTGAATGTACGGTTCTGTTAATTTTTGTAAAATGATTGCGAATTGTTCCTTTTTATAACCTTTGGCTAAGCTTAAAAATGTATAAGGTCCTAAAATGACAGGCTTACCGTCAATGCCTAGTTCTTGTTTTGCTTCTTCATATAAACGAAGTGGACGATTTTCTTTAAGAGAAATATGTAAATCTTCCTCATATTCTGGAACGATATAATGATAATTTGTATTAAACCATTTCGTCATTTCAGAAGCAACGTGATCTTTTGAACCGCGTGCGATGCCAAAGTATACGTCAAGTTCTGATGTATACTTTGAAAACCGAGAAGGGATAAACCCGAGCATATATGCTGTATCAAGGACGTGGTCATAGTATGAAAAATCACCGATTGGAATGAGATCGATTCCTTTTTCTTGTTGTACTTTTAGATGTTGAAGGCGAATCTCTTTCATTTGTTTTACAAATTGCCCTTCATCCACTTTGTTTGCCCAAAAAGATTCTAACGTTTTTTTCCATTCGCGCTGTAATCCAATTCTTGGATATCCTAAGTTACTTGTTAAAAGTGTCATTGAAAATTCCTCCCTAAATAAAAGTAAGCATTTCCGTTTACTCGGAAATGCCTTTAACGAAAAGTAGTCATAGAAGCAGAAAATACTTCTCTTTCGTTAAAAACACCTCCTCATCATCCGTGAGTCTATCAGTGCCGTTAAAATAGGCAGGTCTCCTGGCTCATGCATCAGCGATTTCAATCACCTTCCCGTTTTCACAGTGGTATATAGAAAGAAATCTTTGCACTTACAGTGGCGGGACCGCGTTGGTTTTTCACCAAACTTCCCTATTAAACACGAAAATATTTTTTCGTGTACCTATCTCCTTTTGGAAAGGAATGTAACTAGCGTATATGATATTGAAACAGATTTTATCTTATATTTTTGAAAATGTCTACTATTTTAAAAAATAAGATAATTCATTTTATTAAAACAAAAAATTTTCTAAATGCCACCACCAATGTGAGGGGGGATATGTATGTGAAAAAACAGAGTAGGAATATTGTATTCGTTTATATATATCGCGAGCGTAATGAAAGAGTAAACGGTCATAGGAGAGTAGTTCCAGTTGTTCTTTTGGGTGTAATGAATGGGACTGAAAAGCGATTTCACTGCGAAGCAATAGTATGTATAAGATTTGTTTTTGTAAATTAGAATGGTAGTATACGGAGAATCCGTATTGCTTAATTAAATGACCTTTCATAAGATTTCGCCTCCTTTATATATTTGTATTGTAATGAAAAAGGAGAGGGGTTACAAAAAAGAAAAATGGAAAAAAGCGCTTTAGAAAATCCATTTTTATGAATAGAAAAAACAGTCACTTTCGGTGACTGTTTATATATTAGTTTAATTCTGTATTGAATTTTGAAAGTTTTTCTATTCTTGCCTCTTTATATAGTTGTTTTAACGATCGAAGTCGAGCAGAAGCATGATCAATAACATTTTCCAAAATATAAAGCTGTGTCCGGAGAATGTTAACTCACTTGTTTTTGTTTCTTGTTTGCTGGTACAACTAATCGGTCTTTTCCCATTAATAAGATGCATATAATGCTAAGCGATGCAGGAATAAGTGTCCATAAAAATGTGTCAGCGATAGAGTTTGCTAGCACCTCTTTAATGCCATGTAAAATTTCTGGTGGTATTTTTTCAGTAGCATTTGGAGATAATAAGAAACTTGTATCGCCACCTTTTGGAGCCATTTTTGCTAGTTCCGGCGGGAAAATAGATTTTAGTTTATCTGTAAATGCATGATTTTGGATGGTACCAAAAATCGTTACACCAAGTGTCATGCCAAGTGAACGGAAGAAAGAGTTTGTTGATGTTGCAGAGCCGCGCTCTCTCATACTTAAATTATGAATAGAAGCCATACTTAAGACAGAGAAGGAAAACCCAACGCCAAGTCCAGCTAAAATCATAAAGACTGTTACCATCGCGCGTGAGGTATCTATAGTTAATGTACTTAACAAATACATACCAAGAATAAAGAAAATACCAGAGATAGTCATAATGTTACGATAACTTGTACGCGTTGATAATTGTCCGCCTATTTGACTTCCAATAACAGATCCTACCATCATTGGTGTTAAAATTAATCCAGCATTTGCTGCAGATCCACCAAGAACACCTTGTACGTAAATCGGAATATAAACTGTGCAAATAATAAACGTTGCACCATAGAAGAAGGCAACGCCTTGACTCGCTGCAAATAATCGTTTTCGGAATAAATGGAAAGAAATAATCGGTTCTTCCACTTTTCGTTCAATAAAGAAAAAGATAATAAGCATAACAGTAAATGTAGCAAATAAGCTAATAATTACACTTGAATCCCAATCGTACTTTTTACCACCAAGTTCCAAAGCAAACATGAGAGAAACGATCCCGATAATTAAAGTAATGGCACCTGCCCAATCAATTTTTTGTTTACTATATTGTAAAGATTCTTTATAGTACTTTGTAATGAAAAACAGCGAGATAATTCCGAGTGGGATATTAATATAAAATACCCAGTGCCAACTAATATAGTCGGTAATATACGCACCTAGAAGTGGGCCAAATACGCTTGACGTTCCAAAAACAGCTCCAAATAGTCCTGTCATTTTACCGCGTTTTTCTGCTGGGAAAATGTCATACATAATTGTAAAAGCGATTGGCATTAGAGCGCCTCCGCCAATACCTTGAATTGCGCGATATATACTTAATTGTTCAATGCTGTTGGCAGTGCCGCAAAGCATTGAACCAGCTAAAAATAGAAGCAATCCTCCTATGTAAAAGCGTTTACGTCCATACATATCTGATAGCTTTCCGAAGATAGGCATCCCAGCCATAGTAGCTACCATATAGGCAGAAGTAACCCATACAAACTTATCAAATCCGCCTAAATCACCTACAATGGTAGCCATTGCAGTAGCAACAATTGTATTATCCATTGATGCTAATAGTATTCCAAGTAACAATCCAGTTACAACAAACTTTGTATTGCTCGCTTGCTTTTGAGTTAATTGTTCCTCCAAGTATAATCCTCCTTTATATACCAATAAGAAAGTGAAACTTTCATTAGTGTTTTCTCATCCCTTCTGTTGGTTAGAACGGGATAAATTATATTATAGTTAAATTTGACTAAATCACAAATGATTTCATTCAGTAAAATTATTTTGCCGTCTGTATGAATCATTTAGTTGAAAATTACATATTTTCATCAATAGGAGAGTTTTTATTTTCAGTTGGTAGAGAATAAAGAAATACAAGAAAAAGCTGTACATGATGTGCAGCTTTTTTAGAATGATTTTTTCTTTTGTTTATTGAATATTATATAAGGTAAAAAGGACAAAAAGGATAAATTTTTGTTGAGAGCGATTTATGAAAGATGTGAGACTGTTATACATTCAATATGAGAATGGGGTGAATTTGTATGGTGAGATATTGCGAGGAGTTAGAAAACCGAAACAAGTTTACGTTGAGTATACAACCTGCTTTATGGTCAGGGAGTATTGACAAAGATTTAGCTTATAAGCAATACATTCCTCGTATAGAAGTAGCGCTTACAGTGTGCAATGTGAAACAGCAATCTTCGTTTTCCCGCAGTATTTATTATGAAATCCAAGATATAATTGCACTTCAAATTGAAGTGGATAATCAAGGAGAAGAGTCTGTTTCTCACATATGTGTTAGTCATATGATTAGAGATCAGTTATCGTATGTCCCCAATACTTTAACATCCGACAATGGGGAAAATGAATTTCTATTTCAACTTGTTCGTTGGCGCATTGATAACTTATTACCGAAAGAAAAGGCATGTTTAGTATGGCACGTAAAAGTTGAGCAAAACAGTACATTACCTTCTTTGCCTCTTCGGGCTACGTACACATTTCAACATAATCACCAAGTGTATGGACCATTGCAAACAAAGGAAGTTCTGCTGATAAAAAGGAATAATGAAACCGACTGAAAATAAATTTATGTATAAATACAAATTGAAAAAACGAGAAACCTTTGGAAACTGGGAATTAGATACGATTGTTTCAAGTCATGAGAAAAGAAAAGGGAGATTCGCAACATTTGTAGGACGTAAAACACGATATGATTAAGCCGATGTAATCATGATTGAACAGTGGAATCTATGGGGCATATCCTTCTTTATTATTCAGAAACATTTTTTGCAGTTTTGTTACAAGGAATTGTATATTTTGTAACAACCCCCTTTAAAAATGTAGTTAATCATCATATAATAAACGATAGGCGTATCAGTACATTTTGCACAATGATTTCTCATTAAAAGTGTAGAGTTGGAAAAACCTCTACACTTTTCCTTTTGAAGATAATTGGGTCATACTCGGAATTTATTATTACGTCGATTCTTTTATGCTGTGTAAAATGAAAAAAGTACAGATGTATAGAAAAATAGAAAGGAAATGATAGAATGGTAGACGTTACGAACCGTCGCTCTACAATAATTAAGCAATTGGGTATTGCTATTATCGTAATATGTATTGTAGCAGCAGGATTTTTTATGTTTCAATCCATCACTTCTCCTGCAAAAGCAGTTGCGAATCAAGAAAATACTATTCAGTTCGCCAGTGAACAACCAAAAGTAGAACTGAGAAAAGAAGTGCCAGACAAATATAACGGACAAATGCGTAAAATAGTATACTTAACATTTGATGACGGTCCAAGCGAATTTCAAAAGGAAATTTTAGATATTTTAAAGAAGAATAAGATAAAGGGTACATTCTTTATGATTGGTGGAAATATTCCGGCTCATAAGGATAGTGTTAAGCGTCTAGTAAAAGAGGGACATTATCCAGGTGTTCATAGCATGACGCATAATTATAACAAACTGTATAAAGAAGGTAAATTTGTTGAGGAAATGAAACGTGCTCAGGATATTATGAAAGAGGTAACAGGTATTCATCCGAACCTTGTTCGTTGTCCATATGGAAGTATGCCGGGTCTTACTCAAGAATTGCGAGATCAAATGACATCTGTTGATATGAAAGAATGGGATTGGACTGTTGATTCTTTAGATTGGAAATTACCAGGAAATCCTAATGGGGTCATTCAAAATGTTGTTTCTCATGTTAATAAAGAACGAGAAGTTGTTTTAATGCATGAAAAGAAGCAAACAGTGGAAGCTTTGCAAACAATCATTGATGATCTTCGTAAAAAAGGGTATGACTTTGAAGTATATGATGAAGCAAATCATTTCTCATTAAATTTTTGGCATGATAATCGCATATAAAATAGGAGGAATTGAAGTTGAAATATAAAAAAGTAGCAATAGTAGCAGCTATATCAATGAGTTTACTTGCAGGTTGCTTCGGACCTAAACCGGAAGAAGAGTTGTACGTGGCATTTGAGAATGCAGCAAAAAAAGAAAAAACAATCTTTGAAGATGCGAAAACATTAGAAACATTAGAAAAGCAAGGGCAAGAATTGTATAGCCAGATTGTAAAAGACGGAAAAGATAACAATCAAGTGGTAAAAGAGAAGTTAGATCAAGCTGTAAAAAGCGTTGCTGATCGTGAAAAAGTGTTAGATAAAGAAAAAGAAACGTTAGATAAAGCGCAAACAGAAACAAAAGATGTTGATAAATATGTAAAAGAACTTGAGGATAAAAAGTTACAAGAACAAGCAAAGAAAGTACAAGCTGCATATAAAGGCCGTTATGATACTTTCAAAAAGATGTATGATAGCTATAAAAAGTCATTAAAACTAGAAAAAGAATTATATACGATGTTGCAATCGAAAGATGAAAAATTAAAAGCGATTAGCGAAAAAGTAAAAGGTGTAAATCAATCTTATCAAGAGATTGATGCTCCAAAAAATAAATTTAATGAATATACGAAGCAGTATAATGAAGAAAAACTATCTTTCTACAAGCAAGCAAACATTAAAATAAAAGAAGATAAAAAATAAAAAAGTTTTGGCCGTTTCGGCCAAAACTTTTTTATTTTTGTGTATAAGTACGACGATACCAAGGAGTTGGTTCGCTTAACTTTTTTTCTTGTTGAAATGCCTCTTTCCCAATATACTGCTGAAGCATTTTTTTAGCAGAGGTTAAGGGTAGATGTGTTTTTGGGTTTCGATAGGCACAATCAAGATTGCCGAGATGTGGAAGGTTACGAAAATCGTCTTTCGTTGGAGGGATATGGAAGTAATAATTACCTGCCCGGACAAGAACGTCAGATTGTTGCTGGCTAAAGCGTGGGTTTTTGGAAAAATGTAAACCTTCTTTCGTAGCTTGTTTTTCTGTAATTAATCGTTCTAAAGCTGTCTTTTTTAGCCAATATAAATATTTCGGATTTGTAGCAGATTTTGCATGTCGGTTGACAGTGAAAATTGCTTCTGCAAGTTGATGAACTGAAAATTGATTATAAGAATTAGACTGAGATTGGGAAGATTTCACCTTAGCACTCCTTTCTTGTCTACATTATCATAATTCAATAAAAGTTAGCAATTTTTCTATGTAAAAAGCTAAAATAAGTATTTTCAATATTGAAGCAATGTTGTGACAAAAAACAACTATTTTGTATAATATATAAATACAAATTGAAAAGACAACATAAAAACCCCTCTTTCTTTTTCGATAGGCAAGAGCATCTAACTATGCATAGTAGTATGCATTTATATAGTTATATCTTTCTTAAAAGTAAGTCAATACTATTATTATTGAGAGATAAAACTGAGATGGGGCTTTTATCCCGTTATTCGCGGGCGTCCTGCGATTCTGGACGAGCCGCTTCCGCTTTTCTTAAGAAGTTAGACGGGAGATATACTGCCCATCAAAGCCCGATTGGTGAGAGCTGATTCAAGTTTCACTTTATTAATTCATTTAGATGCTTTTATGCAATGGTGGATGAGTTTTGAAATGTTAAAAACGAGATAATGAAACGAAGAAAAGGATGACGAGAGCGTTGAAAAAACAATATGGGATTATTGATATCGGATCGAACACAATGAGATTAGTTATTTATGAAAAACAAGGTGGTGGCTTTTACAAAGAAATTGAAAATACAAAGGTAGTTGCGCGCCTACGGAATTATTTAATAGATGGTTCTTTAAGTGAAGAAGGGATTCGTAAATTGTTATACACTTTGTTACAATTTCAAGAAAGCACGCGGTTTCATCAGTTACATAAAGTGTTGTGCGTTGCAACAGCAACAATTCGACAGGCTAAAAACCAAATGGAGATTAAATCTCTTGTTGAAGAGAGCACTGATTTTAAGCTTCGAATATTATCGGAATATGAAGAAGCACAGTATGGATATATAGCTGTTACGAATTCTACATCTTTCACAGAAGGAATTACTGTTGACATTGGAGGAGGAAGTACAGAAGTTACGTATTTTCAAAATCGAGAAATTGTAAACTATCATAGTTTTCCGTTCGGCGCGCTCTCGTTAAAACAACAATTTTTTCGTAATGAAACGCCAACTTCAGAAGAACTAGAAGAGTTAAGAAGGTATTTATGGTATCAGTTCCAATTTATTCCATGGCTTAAAGATAAGAAATTACCGCTAATTGCTATTGGAGGTAGTGCACGTAATATGGTGAATATTCACCAAAACCTCATTTCTTATCCAATTTCTGGATTGCATTTATATAAGATGAAGACAACGGATATTGAATATGTACACGAACATTTATTAAGGCTTTCTTTTGCAGAATTGCAAAAGTTAGAGGGGCTTGCTAAAGACCGAGCAGATACTATTATTCCGGCAGTAGAAGTATTTAAGATGTTAACAACTATTATAGAAGCCTCGTCCTTTGTATTAAGTAGAAAAGGACTACGCGAAGGTGTTTTTTATGAAGAATTAGTTAGTTCACTTGGCATTACTTATTATCCAAATGTAGTGGAAGAAAGCTTACACTTACTTTCTCATGAATACGAGATGGATATGAGCTTTGTAATACAGCTTATAAAAAATGCGACGATGATTTGTAAAGAATTAGAAAAAAATGAGGTTGTTTCTTTCGAGAATGAGGATTGGACTGCGTTGCATAGAGCGGCGAAAGTATTTAATATTGGAAGATATATTGATGAAGAGTCAAGCAGACAGCATACATTTTATTTATTAGCAAATAAAACGATAGATGGCATGATGCATAAAGAACGGATTAAATTAGCATTAATTGCTTCTTATAAATCGAAATTGCTCTTTAAACAATGCATCGAACCATTTGCCGGTTGGTTTGAAAAAGACGAACAAAGACAAATACGATTATTAGGATCGGTTTTGCAATTTTCAGCAGCATTAAATGTGTCTAATCGTAATCTTATTGAATCTGTTCGTATTGTAAAAAGAGAAGGTGGGCTTGATTTTTATATTTACTGTAAGCAATCAGCGTTATCTGAAGAAGTACAAGCAGAAAAGCAGAAAAAGCAGATAGAGAAAATCTTAAAGGTGAACATTGATCTTTATTTTAAAGAGGAATGTTAAGTTGTACGAACTTCTTTACAAAAAATTTACATTTATTCCAGTAAAAATTTGTTAAAATAAATATAACTAAATTATATTGAGAAAGCTTTAGGGGGAAGTGTAAAGGGGATATGGAAGTGATGAAAAATAGTCTTATAAACTTGAATGATACAGCCTATTATAACAATCGTGAATTAAGCTGGCTTGCCTTTAATGAACGAGTATTACAAGAAGCACAAGATGACAGTAATCCATTACTAGAGAGATTAAAGTTTATTAGTATCTTCAGCTCAAATTTAGATGAATTTTTCATGGTGCGTGTTGCAGGATTAAAAGATCAGGTGAAAGCTGGATTTAATCAACCGGAAAATAAAGCGGGACTAACGCCAAAAAAACAATTAGAAAAAATTTCGTATAAGGCACATGAATTAATGCAAGTGCAGTATGATACTTATCAAAATGTTCTTCTTCCTGCACTGCAGGAAGAAGGAATCGAACAATTGTCGTTTCATGATTTAACGAAAGAACAACGAGAATTTATTGAAGAATATTTTGATGAGCAAATTTTCCCTGTGTTAACACCTGTAGCAATTGATGCGTATCGACCGTTTCCTATGTTATTAAATAAAAGCCTAAATTTAGCTGCTATATTATATGACGAAAGACAAACAGTAGAAGAAAACCGGACAAAGCTTGGCATTGTTCAAGTACCATCATTATTAGAACGTTTTATTTTTTTACCAAATGAAGATAAGAAGCAAAAATTTATTTTTTTAGAAGACGTGATTAGTAACTTTACTCATAAATTATTTACTGGATACACAGTATCCTCTGTTACGCGTTTTCGAATTACACGTAATGCAGATTTAACAATTCATGAGGAAGGCGCACGCGATTTATTGAAAGTCATTGAGAAAGAATTAAAAAAACGAAAATGGGGAGCGGCGGTTCGTTTAGAAGTTGGAATGGATAATTTAGATGAACGAGTATTGTCTCTATTATACGAAGTGTTAGAAGTGAAAGATGAGGATGTATATATGATTGGGGGCCCGCTTGATTTAACATGTTTATTTGTGCTCTATAAAAAGTTAGCATCTACATATGAACATCTCAGCTATCCTGCATTTATTCCGCAGCCACCTCAAGATTTAGATGATGCAGAAGATATATTTGAAAAAGTGTTAGAACAAGATATTCTATTGCATCATCCGTTTGAGTCATTTCATCCTGTCATTGACTTTGTAGCAGAGGCAGCTGAAGATCCAGATGTATTAGCAATTAAACAAACACTATATCGTGTAAGTGGGGATTCCCCTGTTATTCAAGCATTAAAAACAGCTGCAGAAAATGGGAAGCAAGTGACAGTACTTGTGGAATTAAAGGCACGTTTTGATGAAGAAAATAATGTCCAATGGGCAAAAGAATTAGAAAAAGCAGGTTGTCATGTGATTTATGGTGTTAGCCATTTAAAGACACATAGTAAAATTACGCTTGTTGTAAGGCGGAAGCACGGGAAAATTGAGCGATTTGTTCATTTAGGAACAGGGAACTATAATGATGCAACAGCGAAACTATATACTGACTTTGGATATATTACATCACGCAAAGATTTCGGAATTGATGCAACAAACTTTTTTAACTATTTAAGTGGATATACGATGAAACCACACTTTCATCAATTATCCGTTGCCCCGTTTGATATTCGTCAGCAATTTAGTGAACTCATTGATGAAGAGATCCGCTATCATAAACAATACGGAAATGGCTATATTATAGCGAAAATGAATTCGTTAACAGATAAGCCGCTCATTCAAAAATTATACGAAGCATCGCAAGCTGGTGTAAAAGTGGACCTCATTGTGAGAGGGATTTGCTGTTTACGTCCTCAAATCTTAGGTGTAAGTGATAATATTCGTGTTATTAGTTTAGTAGGGCGTTATTTAGAGCATAGTCGTATTTATTATTTTCACCATAATGGCGAGGAAAAAATATTTTTATCTTCAGCCGATTGGATGACGCGTAATATGGAAAAACGTGTAGAAATTTCATTTCCTATTTTAGGACTTGATATGAAAACACGAATTAAAGATGTTTTACAACTTATTTTAGATGATAATGTAAAATCTCGTGAACAAAATGAACGCGGTGAATATCATTATGTGGTAAGGGACCTTATCGAAAATATTGAAAGTCAAGTGCAACTCTTTCAAATGGCATATGTACACACCGAAGAGGAATAAAGTAAAATGAGAATTCTCTATAAATATAAAAGAAAACGATATAAAAACGCCTTTTCCTTTTAGGGGGAGGCCATGCATAGAAGCGGTCAGGACCTTTTCCTACCACATGCGAGGCTTAAAACAAAGGAAGAAAGCAAGTAGCGGTCATGTTGGGTTCTGCATAGCCGCAGGAGCTAGACAAAGATGCCGAAAAATGAAAATGGATATATTTGTACGTAATGGAATAAGAGATACATAGAGAAAAAGGCCTCGATTTGAGGCCTTTTTTACATAGTAGTTTCTACTTACATTAATAATAGAATGGTGTTGGACAAGGAGGGCCGTAGCAAGGGTAAAATGGAGGTGGATAGTATGGTCTAGGCCCAAATGCCAGTGCCCCGCCGAGTAACCCGCCTGCAAGACCGGCTAAAAAAGGAAATCCAAAAAACGGTATGAATCGTGAATTTCCGATTGGACCAACTGGAACTGAACGGAATGGAAATGGCTGATATTGTGGATACATGTTAAAACCTCCTTCAATGAACTCATTGTTATCATATGGGGAAAAAGCGTGAAAGAGCGAGTACAAGAGAGAATGATGCAGAAAATAGGCGAAAAACATTCTTATATTATGTCGATTGTAAAGTGAAGAGTGTAATTTCCGGCTTTGCTAAAAATCGAAATGGTATACGTGTTGTTCCAATGCCTCGATTTACATACAATAACAATTCATACTTTTTCTTAATATGATAAAAACCTTCAATATAGTGCTTTGCCAGTGTAGGAGTAATAATGGCACCAAAGAAAGGGAGTTGCACTTGTCCACCGTGACTGTGTCCAGAAAGTTGTAAATTAATAGGGAAATTTGCAATATGCGATGCAACATCTGGTTCATGTACGAGAACAATCGTATAAAGATGATCTTGCGCTTGTTTTAAGATACCATGTATATCAGGGTTTCCGAGCATAATATCGTCAATACCGAAAATAGAAATTTCACTTCCATCTAGTAGACGAATGCGTTTTTCAGCATTTTGTAATACTTCAAATCCGGATTGCTTCATGATGTGACTATAGTATTCTGTTCCGTAACCACCATGATCGTGATTACCGAAAATAGCAAATTTACCGAGCGGGGCATGAATCGTTTGTAGAATTGACGATACAAATGGAGTACCTTCATATGTTTGATAATCATCGATTAAGTCCCCAGTAAAGAATACGATGTCGGGTTTTTTTTCATTTATTTTTGCAACTACTTTAGAAAGCTGCTGCAGTGAGTAATAATACCCTAAATGTAAATCGCTAAATTGAACAATTTTAATGCCGTTAAATCCATGTGGGATAAGTGGAGAGTGAAGTGTGTGATTCGTAAAAGAGAGAAGGGATGGTTCTATAAACTTTGCATAATAGTAACCTGTACCAGTCGTTATACACGTATATAATAGTGTACGAATGCCTTTTTTTATAAAGTTTCTTCTTGTTATTTGATTCATATTCATATGAGCGAGATGATAGAAAATGATAATAGTAGAAAGATATGATCGTTAGAATAAGTCGCTGCGTATCTTCTCTCCTTTCGTAAATTAATAGTGTATTTTATTAAAAGATATCAGAAAAATTTAAATTTATAAAGAATTCTGTTGTATAAAGTGATAAAATGAATATGTATTCATTTTAGGGAGGGGAAATTATGAAAGAAAAAGTAGTTGTAATTACAGGTGGTTCAAGTGGAATGGGAAAAGGAATGGCAACTCGTTTTGCAAAAGAAGGAGCGCGAGTTGTAATTACAGGACGTACACTAGAAAAGTTAGAAGAGGCTAAGAAAGAAATTGAACAATTTGAAGGACAAGTATTACCTGTACAAATGGATGTACGTAATATTGAGGATATAAAAGGAATGATTGAAAAAATCGATAAAGAATTTGGACGCATCGATGTACTTGTAAATAATGCTGCGGGAAATTTTCTTTGTCATGCTGAAGACTTATCGCCAAATGGTTGGAATTCGGTTATTAACATCGTGTTAAATGGGACATTTTATTGCAGTCAATCTATCGGTAAATACTGGATTGAAAAAGGGATAAAAGGAACAATTATTAATATGGTTGCAACTTATGCATGGGATGCAGGTCCAGGTGTTATTCATTCTGCAGCAGCAAAAGCGGGTGTATTAGCGATGACGAGAACGCTTGCTGTTGAGTGGGGACGTAAATATGGAATTCGTGTAAATGCAATTGCTCCAGGGCCAATTGAACGTACAGGGGGAGCTGATAAGTTATGGATATCTGAAGAAGCAGCGAAGCGTACATTACATAGCGTACCACTTGGCAGACTTGGTACACCTGAAGAAATTGCTGGCCTTGCTTTTTATTTATGCTCTGAAGAAGCAGCGTACATAAATGGAGCTTGTATTACAATGGATGGTGGTCAACATTTGCATCAATATCCGTTTTAAGTGAGGGGTTAATTGTGACAGAATTGTGACATATGGAAAGAGGGGCTTTACAAGAAAACTGTTTATAAGGTATATTTAATATCTCTTTTTTCTTCATAGTAGAATTGCTAATTCCCCTTAGCATTTTACCCCTCTAATCCCTTCAGGAAACTGAAGGGATTTTTTTTATTATTTTTTCTACATAACATGTTATAATCTTGAAAAGTAAAGGGGGGAGCGCTATGGTAGATGCATTAGATGTGATGAGTAATTTGGATAAAGTCCTTCCTTATTATCAAGCTATTTTTAGTGCGGATGAACATACTGTAATTGGATATGAAGTAGTAGGACGTATTCAAACAGAAGAAGGGATTCACAGTCTTGCTACATTTTTTCATGATGATTCGATTCCACATGAATTTCAACTTGAGGTAGATAATGTCATTTTAGGAAAAGCATTGGATCGGTATTTGGAAACAGATCAATCATTTTTATTATTTGTGCATCGTAATGCCCATGTATTAATGAGCGATGAAAGTGAAAGTTTATTGGAGTTATTATTAACGTATGAGAAAAAAGGACTATGTTTAAATCGTATTGTATTAGAAACAACAGAACATGATTTTAAAGAAGATATTGAACAGTTTAACCATTTGCTTATGTATTACCGTACATATGGTATTCAAGTTGCGATTAATAAAGTAGGAACAGGCACAAGTAATCTCGAACGAATTAGTATATTAACTCCCGATATTCTAAAAGTAGATTTAACAAACTTACGTCAAACGGCGTTGTTACAATCGTACCAGGATATTTTGTATTCGTTATCACTCTTGGCGAGACGCATTGGAGCAACATTATTGTATGAAGATATTGATGCATTCTATCAGTTGCAATATGCGTGGAAAAATGGAGGGAGATATTACCAAGGGGATTATTTGAAAGAATTTTTGCCTAATTTTATTGATAAAGACATTTTGAAAGAGCGCCTTGGCAATGAGTGTCATCAATTTATTCAGCGTGAAAAACGAAAATTACAAAAGGTTTATGAATTGACAGAAACGCTTCGAGAATATGTTGGGAATGTATTAGCAAAACAGAGAAAAATAGAAGATTTTAATAAATGGCTAATGAATTTTAGTCAACAAGTAACACATTGTAGCTTTCGTATTTTTATTTGTAATGAAGACGGATTTCAAAAATCAGGCAATGTAATGAAGAAAGACGGGGAATGGGTGTTAATGCCAGAGTATTATATGAAAAATTGGAGCTGGCGTCCGTACTTTTTAGAAAACATTATGAAGCTACGCGTTGAGCAAAAGGGAAGATTGTCTGATTTATATGGAGATCTTGAAACTAGTGAATTGGTTCGGACTTTTTCATTTCCTATTGATGATGAGCATTATTTATTTATTGATTTATCTTATGAATTTTTATATGAAGAAGATGTTTTATTGTAATGCACGAAATATTTCGTGCATTTTTTTGTTTGTTTTTATCATAAATTGGTAATAGTGACAACTATGATAAGAATGATGTCTATCGTTGTAAACATTTTACGAACGATAGTTACTTTTTTTATGCATAATCATTGCTACAATGAATAGTAGAAGGATAAGCTCTTTTTACAGGGAGGGTGCGAAAATGAGGAAATACGGGATTTGGATTGTGCTATTTCTTTTCGTTGCATTTGTAATTGGACAAGGTGTGACAACGGTTCTTGGAAAAGAAGAAACAAAAATTGATCAAAATGAAATATTTGTAACGATTCAAAAGGGATATGAAGCGCAGTTTGCTATTCGTGGTAAGCGACTATCAATGGATAAAATGTATGATACATTATCTCCTTATTTCACGGATAACTTCCTTCAAGTTTTTACGGATGAAAATAATCAGGATGTGAAACGGAGTGCTCAATATTTATTACCGGCTAAAGAAGCACCATTTACTTTTTCGTCAAATACAAAAATTGTATACAATGAGGAGCATAATTTGTTATATGTGTATGAACGTAATATAAAAACGGATGAGTATCAAATTATAACACTGCAAAAAAATGGTGATAAATGGAAATTGGCGGGTTATCATGAAAATAAGCAGCTATTATCTGAAATTAAAAAATACGAAAAAGAGTAAAGAGAAACTCTTGTCATTGAGGGACCATCCTAAAATGACAAGAGTTTCATCGTATCGTCTCCATTTTTGTGTCTTTAAAGTGTTGAGGATAAATTTCACCATTTGTGGATAGGAAAAAGTGACGTACATACTGTCACTTTTTTTATTGTTCTAATCCTAAAAGTTGTTGTAATTCTTCAATTTGAAATCCTGCTACAACTTTTCCGTCTACAACAACAGTTGGCGTTGAATAGGAATCATAATCATAAAGAAGACGATTGCGAGCAGCAGTATCTTTTTTGACATCATATTCTGTAAAAGCAACATGATTATGTTTTAAAAATTCTTTAATAATTTGGCATGGTGGGCAATTAGGTTGTGTGTATATATCTACTTTCTTCATGTACTTCCTCCTCTTCAGCTCATTTTTATTATATTCTCGTATAAAAAAAACTTCAATAAAGCAAAATTTGTATTAACATGGCGACTTTTTTATTGAATATGAATTAAATAACCCTTATTTATCTCTATTCATAATATTGATGATATGTGGATTTATCTTGATTTTTCGACATAAGGATTGCTGCTAAGTAGAAAAAGGGTGCCCTTACTTGCTATGTCTCTTTGTTTTTGCATCGCATGTGGCCTGATTGCTTCTATACATGGCTAGATAAAAAGAATGTTTTTTGTCGTTTTTTAATGTGAATATATATAATTTTTTTTGTTAAATGTGTAAAAAAAGTAGTAGAAGTGTGTATTTCGGCTTTTTGTATGTTTTTTCGACAAATTTTAGTTGAGTTTCTTGCTCATAAGCATTATCCTAGGGTGTGGGACATTTTTTCAGTTATGACGGATAGAATGAGTATTGCTGTAAAACCTATTCGTAGGAACATTAGAGAAAGGGGAGATTTCATGTCTCTGCTCCAAGGAATTTTAACTCGTCTTGTTAGCCTAAAAGAACAAGCTGAAAGCGGCGAAGTAGCACAACGCTATTTTGAAGTGAACGGTGAACGCAAGTGTAGCGTAAAATATTTTGATAAAAGCGATATGTACGAGCTAGAAGTGTATCAACAAGGAGAAAAACCACAAGTATATCAATTCGATAATATTGATATGGTTGCAATCGAAATTTACGATATTCTTTCTTGATACATAAAAAGAAGGTGCCTCAAAAAAATGAAGGCACCTTCTTTTTTTTGTGATGAATAAGATTCACTCTCTGACCCTAAACTGATAACGCATTCTACAGAGTGTAGTATTCATTAATTGCACTCTTATGGACAGGTAACCTTAAGATAGAGTCCTGCTCATAAACAGTGACATAAAGAGGTGAGAAAAGTGGAAAAAATGCCTATTGTTGTATGTCCAAAATGTCATAAACAGTCAGAGATTACACATGTGTTAACAGCGCAGTCTAATCAAAATGTTATTTTCAAATGTCCGTTTTGTACATATTTAATACGGAATATCGAAACGAGCAAAGGATAAGTAAGTCATATTTTATTACTTTGTCCCATACAATGATAATACGAAAGTCTGTCTATGAGAAGGGACGTGACTGTATGGGCGGAGAATATCAATTTTACAACTTATCAGAGCGACACATGAGTTTCGAAACTGTATTTTTAAGAATTTGTCATTTTATTCAAAGTGCACCGCGCAACATGTATCGATTATCAATTGGAACAGATTCACAAGTACATCATAATAATACACGTTTTATTACAGCTATTCATTTGCATCGCGTTGGAAAAGGAGCTTGGGGGTGTTTATACCACCAAATGATAAAGCGAAAGCCCCCAAGTTTACGGGAAAAAATTTATTTGGAAACACAATTTAGTCAAGAGATTGCTTATTTATTTACCCCTGATCGCATACAACAACTTTGGGATATTCTTTATCCATACCGTGAAGAAGGTGCTGAATTTGTTATGGAGATTCATTTGGATATTGGAAAATATGGTTTAACGAGAGAGTTTATTGCGGATATGACAAATAAAATTACAGCAATGGGATTAACACCTAAAATTAAGCCTGATGCATATGCGGCGTTTAGCTATGCAAATCGGTACACGAAATGATTTTCCGTGCTGAATTTTCAGTCTATTAAATAAAAGGAATATTATATATAATAAATAATTAGGACGGTTGAATAAGGGGAGGAGAAAATGAGTAGAGAAATTGATTTAACGAAAGAGGAACAAAACTTATTGTTAGATGTGTTGTTCCGGCAAAATTATGCGAGTGAAATACTTTCCGTTGAACTTTCTGATATCGAAAACGGGCGAAAGAAAACAGACGTATCTCATTATAAACAAGTTACAAACTTATTTGCTCGTCTGAAGAATGAAGGATATTAAGGCTGCCAGAAAGGTGGTCTTTTCTTTTGTTTCTATGGTAAAATGAACTGTGATCAAAATAAGAAAATAAGGACAGATAATAATATGTAAACGCTGTCATAAACTAAAAATAGAAATGAGAAAGTAAAACATTACTTGAACGAATTGTTTTTTACGATTGGTTTACAATTGCTACTTGTTAGAATGAGTTAAAGTGGGGGATATCAATATGATTAGCATTCCAAAAGAAGAGTTTCAGCAAGTTATTGTAAAGGATTTAATGATTTCATCGGAAAAAGTAGCACATGTTCAAATTGGAAATAGTCTAGAGCACGCTTTACTTGTTTTAGTGAAATCTGGTTATTCAGCAATTCCAGTATTAGATCCGATGTACAAATTACATGGATTAGTAAGTACAGCGATGATTTTGGACGGTATATTAGGCCTAGAGCGAATTGAATTTGAAAAATTAGAGGATATGAAAGTAGAAAGTGTGATGAAAGGAGATATTCCACGCCTTAAGTTACAGGATTCATTTTCAAAGGCACTAGAGATGACAATTGATCATCCATTTGTATGTGTTGAAAATGAGGAAGGGTGTTTTGAAGGGATTTTGACGCGTCGTGCGATTTTAAAATTACTAAATAAAACAGTGAGACGATTTAATCGATAATGTTGGAAAAGGCGACTTCAACTGAAAGAAGAAGTCGCTTTTATCGTTTAGTTGTAACGAAAGAAGGGGAAAATATTGCAAATTGATGATTTTCATATGATGGTTATCTTAGCGCAAGAGTTAAATATGCGAAAGGCCTCGGAGCGCTTATTTGTATCACAACCAGCGCTTAGTCAAAGGCTTCAATCGATGGAAAAACAATGGGGGATGAAATTTTTTATTCGCTCTCAAAAAGGATTAACGATTACACCAGAAGGCGAAAAAGTAGCGAATTATGCTAAAGATATGTTGGAAAGAGAGGAAGCGATTAAGAGTGAACTAGCAACTTTCCAAACGGAAACATATGGAACTTTAAAGATTGCTGTTGCTTCTGTCATTGGGCAATATTGGTTGCCACCAGTTTTAAAGATGTTTGTACAAAAGTATCCATTCGTCAAAATTTCTCTCTTTACAGGCTGGAGTAGTGAAGTGCAAAATCACTTTTACGAAGGTGATGTTCATGTAGCGATTTTACGAGGGACACAAGAATATAAAGGTTATAAGCAACAGTTATTTGAAGATGAGTTGTATTTAGTCGATACAGAAATTAAGGATATTTCCATGTTAAAAGATACCAATAGGCCGTTCATTCAATTTAAAAGTGATTCAACATATTATGGACAAATTCAAAATTGGTGGTATGGTTTATTTTCTAATCCCCCTAAACGTACGATTGTTGTCGATCAAATTGAAACGTGTAAACAACTTGTTTTAAATGGTATTGGTTATGCTCTTTTACCGTCTACTGTTTTAAGGGAAGTAAGAGAAAAGACATATAAAACCCCAGTACAGCTGACGAGAGAAACGTGGTTATTAACAAGTGAATCGGCTAGACAATTGAAACAAGTACAGGCGTTTTTAGATATTATTGAAGAAATTCAAGCAGGAAAATAAGATTATTTTCTTGCGAGGAGTCTTTTCGTTTGGTAGAGTAACAGTATAAATGGATTTAGGAGGCAACAAGCATGAAAATGATGGATGCAAACGAGATTATCTCGTTTATTCAAAAAAGTGAGAAGAAAACTCCTGTAAAGGTATACATAAAAGGGGATTTAAAAGAAATTACATTCCCTGAAACAGTACAAGCGTTTGTAAATAAAAAATCAGGCGTATTATTCGGGGAATGGTCTGAAATTAAGACAATCCTTGAAGAAAATAAAAAACATGTTGCAGATTACGTTGTAGAAAATGATCGCCGTAACTCTGCAATCCCAATGCTTGACTTAAAAGGCATTAAAGCACGTATTGAACCAGGTGCTATTATTCGTGATCAGGTTGAAATTGGTGATAATGCAGTTATTATGATGAACGCAACAATTAACATTGGTGCTGTAATTGGTGAAGGTTCAATGATTGACATGAACGCAGTGCTTGGTGGACGTGCAACAGTAGGTAAGAACTGTCACGTTGGAGCAGGAGCTGTCCTTGCAGGCGTTATCGAGCCGCCATCTGCAAAACCAGTTATCGTTGAAGATGATGTTGTAATTGGTGCAAACGTAGTAGTTCTAGAAGGTGTTACAGTAGGTAAAGGTGCAGTTGTTGCAGCGGGTGCAGTTGTAACAGAAGACGTACCACCATACACAGTTGTTGCAGGAACACCAGCACGCGTTATTAAGGAAATTGACGAAAAAACTAAAGCGAAAACAGAAATTAAACAAGAGCTTCGTCAATTAAATCCAGAAGAATAAAAAAGAAAGCGTAAGGGCTTGTAGGCTCTTACGCTTTTTATCAATGGTGGTGAAATGATGATAAATAAATTTATTCAAATGCGCAGAGATTTACATCAAATTCCAGAGATTGGTTTTCAAGAATGGAAAACACAGCAATATATTTTAAATTATATAAATACCCTTCCAAGTGAGTATATGGAAGTAAAGACTTGGAAAACTGGTGTCATTGTAAAAATACATGGTCGTAATCCAGAAAAAACAATTGGTTATCGCGCTGATATTGACGGACTTCCAATTACAGAAGAGACAGGATATGAATTTTCCTCACTACATGAAGGGATGATGCATGCATGCGGACATGATATCCATACGACAATTGGCCTTGGGTTATTAACAGCTTTTGTTACAGAGCGAATTGACGATGACCTCGTGTTTATTTTTCAACCAGCTGAGGAAGGACCGGGTGGTGCTCTTCCGTTATTACAAAGTGAGGAATTACAAGTATGGAAACCAGATATGATTTTGGGACTCCATATTGCACCAGAATATCCAGTAGGGTCAATTGCGACAAAAGAGGGATTGCTTTTTGCGAATACATCCGAGCTCTACATTGATTTGAAAGGGAAAGGTGGACATGCAGCATATCCGCATACAGCGAACGATATGATTGTTGCCGCAAGCCATCTTGTTACGCAACTACAATCTGTTATTAGTCGCAATGTGAATCCGCTCGATAGTGCAGTTATTACAATCGGGAAAATTACTGGTGGAACAGTACAAAATATTATTGCGGAAAAGGCTCGTTTAGAAGGAACGATTCGTACATTATCTGTTGAATCTATGAAACGAGTAAAGGGGCGGATTGAAGCAATTGTTGCTGGAATCGAAACGTCTTTTGGGTGTACAGCGCAGATTGATTACGGAGCGATGTATCATCAAGTGTATAATGATGAAACGTTAACGAAGGAATTCATGGCGTTTACGGATCAACATACAGATATGAATGTTATCACTTGCACAGAAGCGATGACAGGAGAGGATTTTGGATATATGCTGCGTGAGATCCCGGGTTTAATGTTTTGGCTTGGTGTTGAATCTGAATACGGTCTACATCATGCAAAATTACAGCCAGATGAATCAGCAATTGAAAAAGCGATAATATTTTTAACAACATACGTAAAATGGAAAGGGAACAGGGCGTAATGCTTGTTCCTTTTTTTGTATAAGAAAATTTGTATAAATAGTGCGATTTTTTTGAAATTCTAGCACAATGCTTTATAATGGTAGATGGGAGAAGGAGTTGATAGTTAGTTTATTTATAATAACTATTAAATGATATTGACTAAAAACTATTTTTCCTATATAATAGAAAAGTATACAAAAATAACTAAAAATTAACGGAGGTTGGTACATATGACAGAACGTATGGTAGCAAAACAAGCTCCACGCTTTGAGATGGATGCTGTTATGCCAAACAAAGAATTTGGTAAAGTAAGCCTTGAAGAGATTATGAAACAAGACAAATGGACAGTGCTTTTCTTCTATCCAATGGATTTCACTTTCGTATGTCCAACAGAAATTATCGCACTTTCTGATCGTTATGATGAGTTCGAAGATTTAGATGCAGAAGTTATTGGTGTATCAACTGATACAATCCATACTCATTTAGCATGGATTAACACTGACCGTACGAAAAATGGTTTAGGCGAGTTAAACTATCCATTAGCTGCTGATACAAATCATGCAGTATCTCGTGATTATGGTGTATTACTTGAAGAAGAAGGAATCGCACTTCGTGGTCTATTCATTATTAGCCCAGAAGGCGAATTAATGTATCAAGTTGTCCATCATAACAACATTGGACGGGAAGTTGACGAAGTACTCCGTGTTCTTCAAGCACTTCAAACTGGCGGACTTTGCCCTGCAAACTGGAAACCAGGTCAAGAAACTTTAAACGTTTAATTTTTGAATAAGTGAACAAGGTCTAGCAAATTGTTGTTAGACCTTTCTCTACATAATATAAGGAGGAAATGTTATGAAATTACGTGAACCAATGCCTTCCTTAGAAGGAGCAACGACTGTGCTAAATGGAGAAGTAGTCAAGGAATCGCTAATTGGCGATAAACCAACATTGATTCATTTTTGGTCTGTTAGCTGTCATTTATGTAAAGAAGCCATGCCGAGTATTAATGAATTCCGTGATAACTATAAAGATAAATTAAATGTAATTGCTGTACATATGCCGCGTTCAGAAGAAGATTTAGATCTTGAAAACGTGAAAGCAGTAGCAGCGGAGCACGGAATTGTACAACCTATTTTGGTAGACAATCAGCATGCGATTACAGACTCTTTTGAAAATCAATATGTACCAGCATATTACGTGTTTGATAAAAACGGTGTATTGCGTCATTTCCAAGCGGGCGGTAGTGGTATGCAAATGTTAACAAAACGAGTAAATCGCGTTCTTGATGAAGCTGAAAAAACAGCTGAATAAAGGAAAACCTCCCTTGAACGGGGAGGTTTTTTAGTTTACATTTTATATGAAAATTGTGTAAAATCAATATGGTACATAGAGAAAAAAAGGTAGGGGATAGTGTGCAAATCGTAAGTACTATATTGTGTTTCTTTTTATATACATATGTAATTGTAGCAGCAATTTATTTTGGTGTTAGTTTTTATACATATTGTTTAGCGAAAAAAGAAAACCATACGAACACATATGAGTGGGTGAGAGAGTATTTATCACCTGTTGCAGAAATTATGAATGCATTTGCTTTATTTTTATTTGTTGGTTTAATCGCTTTTTCAACGAGCTTAGTTGGAAATAAAATGACTTTATTTATCCTTGGGGCCATTATTTTTATGTTGTTAGGAATTCGAATTGGTAATATGGTCTTTTGGAATAAGAAGTTGGTGGAAGGATATACTGGCCTATGTATTCCAGGGCTGTTAGCTGCAATCGTTACTAATATAGAGCATGAGTATTATCAGCTTCATTTTTGGTTAATTATTATTTTAACGATTGTATCGGTCTTATATATAAGTGCGACTTTTTTAACATATTGCGCATATAAACGAAAAGACAGGAATGCGATATTACTCTTTCGAAAGTGGGCTTTATTTTGGAGCGTTCAAACGATGATTGTTATAGGAGCAATTGCTATTGTTATGAACGGGTTTGAGATTGTAGGATGGCAAAAGATGATGGAAACGTGGTGGGTGTTTATTGTTTCATTTGCTGGTTTTTTAGGAGCAACTCATTATTTATTTCATCAGCATCACTATCAGCTTGCGATATTATTTGCTTTTATAAATTTATTATTTGCTTTTTTTGGACAAGAAACATTAATGTTTGTATTTCAAACGTTCAGTTCATTTGGAAATATATTCATTTTTGGTATGTTAATATGCATGCTAGCTTTTTATTTACAGCAATTTTTTTATATTCAAAAACAAAAATAAAAACGGACAGACAATCATTACAGCATTTGTTACGTAAAACTACTAAGTTTAAGTATGTAGTGAATATAGAATGGTAACTGTTGGTGAAACTTCCATCATTAGGAATGAAAAGACAATGATGGAAGTTTCACTTTATAAAATATGCTACAATGATAGTGGATTATGGTGTATAAGGTCCAAAGCCTTCACATCAAGTTTTTGAAGAGTTAAAGAAGATAGGTGGAAGATAAAGAAATTCCACTGATAAAAGTTTCATTTGATATGATTTAATATTACTGGAGGAGTTTGTGTGGGTACGAAGGAAAAAGAATTTGCTGTTATTGGTCTTGGTCGATTTGGTGGGAGTATTTGTAGAGAATTAGCGCAATTAGGAATGGAAGTTATGGCGATTGATATGGATGAAGATCGTGTAAATGAGTTTGCAAATATTGCATCTCATGCTGTAATTGCGGATTCTACAGATGAGATGGTATTAAAAAGTCTTGGAATTCGAAATTTTGAGCATGTAGTGATTGCAATTGGGGATAATATTCAATCAAGTATTTTAACAACCCTTATCTTGAAAGAGCTAGGTGTGAAAAATATTACTGTAAAAGCACAAAATGATTATCATGAAAAAGTTCTTCGGAAAATTGGAGCGGATCAAATTGTTCACCCTGAGCGCGATATGGGGAAAAGAATCGCCAATAATATTGCCTCAAGTAGCGTTTTGGACTATTTAGAGCTTTCAGATGAGCATAGTATTGTTGAGATTATTGCGAACGAAAAGATTGATGGTCATTCATTGATTGAATTAGACATTCGTGCGAAGTTTGGATTAAACATTGTAGCAATTAAGCGTGGGAAGGAAGTTCTTGTTTCACCGCGTGCGACAGAAAATATTCAAAAGGGAGACATTTTAATTGTAATTGGTCACGATAATGATGTAGACCGTTTCGAAATATTTTTAGCGAAATAATAAAAAGGACAATGCCGGCAAAGCGGCATTGTCCTTTTTATTTAAATTTCCATAATGATTGGTAAAATCATTGGTCGACGTTTCGTTTTTTCATATAAGAATGGAGCCAATGTATCTGTAATTTCATTTTTGATTTCAGACCACTGTGTTGTTTTGCGCTCCATTACTTTTTCTAAATGAGTTGTAATTAATGTTTGTGCATCGTTAATTAAATCGCTACTTTCGCGCATATAAACGAATCCACGAGAAATGATATCTGGCCCAGCCGCTACTTGGAAATCCTTCATATCGATGCTAACAACAACGATAACAAGTCCCTCTTCTGAAAGAATGCGACGATCGCGAAGTACAATGTTACCGATATCGCCGATGCCATTTCCATCGATATAGACAGAACCAGACGGAATCTTTCCTGCGATTGCTGCTTCATCTTCACGAAGTGCAAGTACGTCACCATTATCGATTATAAAGCAATTTTCATCGGGGATACCACAATCGTTTGCTAATTTTGCATGCATTCGTTGCATACGGTATTCACCGTGAATTGGCATGAAATATTTTGGTTTAATAAGACGTAACATTAGTTTCTGTTCTTCTTGTCCACCGTGTCCACTTGTATGAATATCAGTCAATGGTCCGTGAATAACTTCAGCACCTGCACGATATAACATGTTAATGGTACGGCTTACACTTACCGTGTTTCCTGGGATTGGAGACGAAGAAAAGACTACAGTATCACCTGGAATAATTTGAATTTGACGGTGTGTACCGTTAGCGATGCGAGATAATGCAGCCATCGGTTCCCCTTGACTCCCTGTACATAAAATCACAACCTGATTTGCTGGTATGCGATTTAACTGCGAGGATTCAATAATTGTATCTTTCGGACAGCGAATATAGCCAAGATTTTGTCCGATTTCCATTGCAGCTTCCATACTTCGACCAAAAACAGCAATTTTCCGATTGTTTGCTACTGCAGCTTCGACAACTTGTTGCAGTCGATGAATATTAGAAGCAAATGTTGCAAATATAATACGGCCTTCTACTTTACGGAAAATATCCTGGATGCTGTCACCAACGCGGCGCTCAGACATCGTAAAGTGAGGGACTTCGCTATTCGTGCTATCAGATAGCAGGCAAAGGACACCTTCTTTTCCGATTTCAGCCATCTTCGTTAAGTTTGCTGGCTCACCAACTGGTGTAAAATCAAATTTGAAATCTCCTGTATGCACAATCTGTCCTTGCGGTGTTTTCACAACGATACCATATGAATCAGGAATACTATGTGTTGTACGGAAGAAGGAAACGGATGTTTTTTTGAACTTAATCACGTCGTCTTCTTTAATTTCATGCAATTGTGCTTTTCGCAGTAATCCGTGCTCTTCTAACTTGTTTTTAATCAGTCCGAGTGCTAGTTTCCCGCCGTAAATTGGAATATTTACTTGGCGCAATAAATAAGGAATCCCGCCGATATGATCTTCGTGACCATGTGTAATAATGAGTCCTTTAATTTTTTCTTCATTACGTACGAGATACGTGTAGTCAGGGATGACATAATCAATCCCAAGAAGTTCGTCTTCTGGAAATTTGATTCCAGCATCAATAATAATAATTTCATCTTGAAATTGAACAGCATATGTATTTTTGCCGATTTCACCGAGTCCGCCAAGCGCGAAAACAGCAGTTTGGTCATTTTTTAGGAATTTCATAAATTAAACGTTCTCCGCTAATTTGAAATCTGCATATTGCTTTTCGTATTCAAGATGAGCACCAGTAACAGACTGGATAAACTCAATATTATATGCGAACTTGTGTAATTTTGTGCGAACTTCTCTTTCAGACCCAGCTTCTAGATATAGCACCTTAGTATTTTCACGTACAGGTACTTCTAGCATTTTTTCTTGATAAAATACTTTAAAAATCATTAAAACAATCTCTCCTTGTCTATGTTTTAGGCTATCTTTTAACTATTATAAAGCAAACGGTTATGATTTTCATGTTTTTTCGCATAAGAGTGAAGAAAAAAGCCCGGAATGGGCATGATTTAAGCAATTGTTTTTTTTCGAAGCAAATCGTTCCAATATACTTTTAATTTTTTCTTCAGTTTCTTCAGCACGGTTGTCCCTTCCTTTCTTTGCTCAAAACATGTATATAATCTTAATTAAAATAAGTAAGAAGAATTAAGTTTCAAAAGATGAACTACCTATAAGAAAATATTTCGTTCAACTTATAGTATGAGATAGAATAGAAAAGAAAATGCATAAGTTGAACCGTAGTATCGTTTTTATTTCAGTATATGCATAGTTAGGCAGAAAGGTTAGATAATAAGCAGTTTATTTATCAATATGTTATACTTTTTTAGTATTTGAAAAAATATTTTTAGTATAATGTGCTACGTTTGAATTGATGAAGTAGAAAGGGTTATGTGAATGAATGATAAAATTGTTTTTTTTGATATTGATGGAACATTGCTAGACCACAACAAAGAAATACCAAAATCCACAAAAGAAGCTGTACGCCGTTTACAAGAAAAAGGTATACATGTGGCAATTGCAACAGGACGTGCTCCATTTATGTTTGAAGATATTCGTAAAGAGCTAAACATTCATAACTATGTAAGTTTCAATGGACAGTATGTGGTGTTTGAAGATGAGGTTATATATAAAAATCCCTTGCACCCTGATGCATTGCATGATTTCGCGAAATTTTCAGAACAAGAAGGCTATCCGCTTGTGTACTTGAATCATAAAGAAATGAAAGCAACAGTAACATCGCATCATTATGTAACAGAAAGCTTTGCTAGCCTTCATATGGATCATCCTACGTTTGAACCTAGTTTTTTTGAGGAACGTGAAGTTTACCAAACGCTTGTATTTTGCAAAGCAGGAGAAGAAGAAAAGTTTATTAACGACTATGCGAAGTTTCATTTTATTCGCTGGCATGCTTACTCTATGGACATTATTCCAATGGGAGGGTCGAAAGCGAAAGGGATTGAAAAGTATATTGAAAAGCTTGGATTCACAAGGGAACAAGTGTATGCATTTGGAGATGGGCTAAATGATCTAGAAATGATTGAAGCTGTAGGTACAGGAATTGCTATGGGAAATGGGCATGAAGATTTGAAAAAGCTTGCAAATTATGTAACGAAAGATGTTGCAGAAGATGGTATCCTTCATGGATTGCAGTGGGCAGGGTTGTTATAAAGTATAAATATGAGAACCATTTCAATAAAAAGAGTCAGTTTTCGCCACCTTTAGTGAAAACTGACTCTTTTTATCTTGTTATTTGTACGTCGCCAAAAATTCCTGCTGATGGAAAACTCGTTTTATCTTTCTAAAGGTGCTGCATTTTCTAGATCCATAAATGGATTATCTTTATTTATGTGGTCATAAAACATAACGCCATTTAAGTGATCAATTTCATGCTGGAATACAATTGCTGGTAATCCTTTTAAACGCAGCTTGACTTCATCGCCATCCACTGTTGTTCCTTTAATAGTAATGCGAGTGTAACGAGGTACATAGCCAGGGACTTCACGGTCCACTGACAGGCATCCTTCGCCCCCTTGTAAGTATGTACGTTCAACAGAGTGGCTAATAATTTTTGGGTTAAATAAAGCGTAGCTATATAATGTACCGTCTCGATCTGTGACGTGGACAGCGATCATTCTTTTAGAAACACCGATTTGCGGCGCGGCTAAACCAATTCCAGGACGTAAATTATATTTTTCAACCATTTCAGGGTTTTGACTGTTAATCACAAATTCGATCATCTTTCGTAATATATGAACATCTTCTTCGTTTGCAGGTAGAGCTATTTCTTCAGCCACTGCTCGTAAAATGGGATTTCCTTCACGAATTACATCATTCATTGTAAGCATATATAATCTCTCCTTTCATCTTTAGTCTACCAAAGGTTATGAAAAAAGTCATGACAAAGAACAAGGCAATAAACGCCTTGTTCTTTTATAATTGTTTCGTTTTGCATTAACAGATGCAAGCAGCACCGACGATAATTAAAAGTATAAACAATACAACGATTAAAGCAAAACCGTGTCCAAAGCCGCCGCCGCAACCACCACCATAGCCATACGTAGGATATGAGGCAGTTGAGGGATAACAAAAAGTGTATCCGTACATGGTGTGACCTCCTTTACCATTTCCGCGAATGCTGCGGTTAGTATAATGTATGGAAGAAAGAAGAGAAATGTATAGTTATTCGCCTAAAAAGAAGGAAGATGCTGTATATTTTTATTAAGATAGGACAAAAGATAAAAGGGACATAAAGCGTTTACATATTATTCTATGAGCAAAATATGTATGAAAAGGGAATAATATAACAGGAGGTTTTTGCTCACTAATACAGATGGTTTTTTGAAAACTTGTATTTGTTTAGAAAATCTCTCTAATCTTCGAAAAAAATTGAAATCAAAGTGATTGACATCATGATTAGAATAGTTGTAAACTTAAAAACGTGATCAAGATTGTATTAATTAGTTTAAATGAAAACATTAGTACAGATTGTTAGGTACACAAATTATTCAATAACTGACAAATGATACGTCAGTTTTCAAACTTATGCTTTCATGTATAGTGAGATGCTAGTGAAAGCGTTTAAGAATATGGTTCAAGAGAGGAAGAGGTGAACGGAATGGGTACTAAAACAAAAAAGACCCTATTTAATGTTGATGAGCAAATGAAAGCTATCGCAGCTCAATTTGAAACATTACAAATTTTAAATGAAAAAGGCGAAGTTGTGAATGAAGCAGCTATGCCAAAATTAACTGATGAGCAATTAAAAGAATTAATGAGTCGTATGGTATATACTCGCGTATTAGATCAACGTTCTATTTCTTTAAACCGTCAAGGTCGCTTAGGTTTCTATGCGCCAACAGCTGGACAAGAAGCTTCTCAATTAGCAAGTCATTTTGCTCTTGAAAAAGAAGACTTCATCTTACCAGGATACCGTGATGTTCCACAATTAGTATGGCACGGTTTACCATTATATCAAGCATTCCTATTCTCTCGTGGACATTTCATGGGTAACCAAATGCCTGCTGATGTAAATGCACTTTCTCCACAAATCATTATCGGTGCACAAATCATCCAAACGGCTGGTGTTGCATTAGGTATGAAACTTCGTGGTAAAAAATCTGTTGCAATTACTTACACTGGTGACGGCGGTGCGTCTCAAGGTGACTTCTACGAAGGTATGAACTTTGCAGGTGCATTTAAAGCTCCAGCAATCTTCGTTGTTCAAAACAACCGTTATGCAATTTCTACTCCAGTAGAAAAACAATCTGCAGCAAAAACTGTAGCACAAAAAGCAGTTGCAGCTGGTATTTACGGTGTTCAAGTAGACGGTATGGATCCACTAGCTGTATATGCAGCAACTGCTTTTGCTCGTGAGCGCGCAGTAAACGGTGAAGGTCCTACTTTAATTGAAACTTTAACATTCCGTTACGGTCCACATACAATGGCTGGTGATGATCCAACTCGTTACCGTACAAAAGATATCGAAAATGAATGGGAACAAAAAGATCCAATCGTACGTTTCCGTACATTCTTAGAAAACAAAGGCATCTGGTCTCAAGAAGAAGAAGAAAAAGTAATCGAACAAGCTAAAGAAGACATTAAAGAAGCGATTGCTAAAGCTGACCAAGCTCCAAAACAAAAAGTAACTGATTTAATGGAAATCATGTACGAAAAAATGCCTTTCAACTTAGCTGAACAATATGAAATTTATAAAGAAAAGGAGTCGAAGTAAGCCATGGCTCAAATGACAATGATTCAAGCAATCACTGATGCTTTACGCGTTGAAATGAAAAACGATCCTAACGTACTTGTGTTTGGTGAAGACGTTGGTGTAAACGGCGGTGTATTCCGTGCTACTGAAGGATTACAAGCTGAATTTGGTGAAGACCGTGTAATGGATACTCCACTTGCAGAGTCTGGTATCGGTGGACTTGCAATCGGTTTAGCATTAGAAGGCTTCCGTCCAGTTCCTGAAATCCAATTCTTCGGTTTCGTATACGAAGTAATTGATTCTATTTCTGGTCAATTGGCTCGTCTACGTTACCGTTCTGGTGGACGTTGGACTGCTCCAGTTACAATTCGTTCTCCATTTGGTGGCGGCGTTCATACACCAGAATTACATGCTGACAGCTTAGAAGGATTAATGACACAACAACCAGGTTTAAAAGTTGTAATTCCATCTACTCCATATGATGCGAAAGGTCTTTTAATCTCTGCAATTCGTGACAACGATCCAGTTGTATACTTAGAGCATATGAAATTATACCGTTCTTTCCGTCAAGAAGTGCCAGAAGGCGAATACACAATTGAACTTGGTAAAGCTGATGTGAAACGTGAAGGTACAGATGTATCTGTTATCACATATGGTGCAATGGTACATGCTGCATTAAAAGCTGCTGAAGAACTTGAAAAAGAAGGTATCTCTTTAGAGGTTGTGGACTTACGTACAGTTCAACCATTAGATATCGAAACAATTATCGCTTCTGTTGAAAAAACAGGTCGTGTTGTAGTAGTTCAAGAAGCTCAAAAACAAGCTGGTATTGCAGCTAACGTTGTAGCGGAAATCAATGACCGTGCAATCTTAAACTTAGAAGCTCCAGTTGTACGTGTTGCAGCTGCTGATACAATCTTCCCATTCTCTCAAGCTGAGAGCGTATGGTTACCAAACCACAAAGATATTGTTGAGGCTGTTAACAAAGTAATGAACTTCTAATTTGAGTTTTATGTGCAAAGGAAGTCAGCACATGCTGATTTCTTTTGCAATTTCCAATAATAATGATAAGAATCAGGGGGCTGAATTCCGTGGCATTTGAATTTAAACTACCAGACATCGGTGAAGGTATCCACGAAGGTGAAATCGTAAAATGGTTTATTAAAGTAGGCGATGAAGTAAACGAAGATGATGTACTTCTTGAAGTACAAAATGATAAAGCAGTTGTAGAAATTCCTTCTCCAGTTAAAGGGAAAGTACTTGACATTCTTGTAGAAGAAGGTACAGTAGCAGTAGTAGGAGATACTTTAATTAAGTTCGACGCTCCTGGCTATGAAAACCTTAAGTTTAAGGGTGACGATCATGACGAAGCTCCAAAAGCTGAAGAAGTAAAAGAAGAAGCTCCGGCAGCAGCGGCTACTCCAGCAGCAACTGAAGAAGTAGCTAATGAGCGCGTAATTGCTATGCCATCTGTTCGTAAACATGCACGTGAAAAAGGCGTAGACATTCGTCTAGTAGCTGGTACTGGTAAAAACGGACGTGTTGTAAAAGCTGACATCGACGCATTTGCAAACGGTGGACAAGCAGCAGTAGCACAAACAGAAGCTCCAGTGGCGGCAGAAGCTCCAGCAGCGAAAGAAGAAGCTCCAAAAGCACAACCAATTCCAGCTGGTGAATACCCAGAAACTCGTGAGAAAATGAGCGGTATCCGTAAAGCGATTGCAAAAGCAATGGTTAACTCTAAACATACAGCTCCTCACGTAACATTAATGGACGAAGTAGATGTAACAGAACTTGTTGCTCACCGTAAGAAGTTCAAAGCTGTTGCAGCAGAAAAAGGTATTAAATTAACTTACCTTCCATACGTTGTAAAAGCGTTAACATCTGCGTTACGTGAATACCCAATGTTGAACACTTCTTTAGACGATGCATCTTCAGAAATCGTTCATAAACATTACTTCAACATCGGTATCGCAGCTGATACAGACAAAGGTCTATTAGTACCAGTTGTTAAAGATACAGATCGCAAATCTATCTTCACAATCTCTAACGAGATCAATGAACTTGCTGGTAAAGCACGTGAAGGTCGCTTAGCTCCAGCAGAGATGAAAGGTGCATCTTGCACAATTACAAACATTGGTTCTGCAGGCGGACAATGGTTCACTCCAGTTATTAACCACCCAGAAGTAGCAATCCTTGGTATCGGCCGTATTGCTGAGAAACCAGTTGTGAAAAACGGTGAAATCGTTGCAGCTCCAGTATTAGCATTATCTTTAAGCTTTGATCATCGCTTAATCGACGGTGCAACAGCTCAGAAAGCATTAAACCAAATTAAACGTCTATTAAACGACCCACAATTATTAGTAATGGAGGCGTAATAAACAATGGTAGTAGGAGATTTCCCAATTGAATTAGATACAGTCGTTGTTGGTGCAGGTCCTGGTGGATATGTTGCAGCAATTCGTGCAGCACAATTAGGACAAAAAGTAGCTATTATTGAAAAAGCTAACCTTGGTGGTGTTTGCTTAAACGTTGGATGTATTCCTTCTAAAGCATTAATTAATGCAGGTCATCGTTATGAGAATGCAAAACATTCTGATGACATGGGTATTACTGCAGAAAACGTAAAAGTTGACTTCACAAAAGTTCAAGAATGGAAAAACGGCGTAGTTAAGAAATTAACTGGCGGTGTAGAAGGCCTTCTAAAAGGTAATAAAGTTGAAATCATTCGCGGTGAAGCTTACTTCGTAGATGCAAACACATTACGCGTAATGACTGAAGAAGCAGCACAAACATATACGTTTAAAAATGCTGTTCTTGCAACAGGTTCTACACCAATTGAAATTCCTGGATTCAAATACTCTAAACGCGTTCTTAACTCAACTGGTGCTCTAAGCTTACCAGAAATTCCGAAAAAGCTTGTTGTAATCGGTGGCGGTTACATCGGTATGGAATTAGGTACTGCATATGCAAACTTCGGTACAGAAGTTACAGTATTAGAAGCTGGCGATGAAATTTTAGCTGGTTTCGAAAAAGCAATGAGCCAAGTTGTAAAACGTGCACTTCAGAAAAAAGGCAACGTAACAATCCATACAAAAGCTATGGCTAAAGGCGTTGAAGAAACTGAAAACGGCGTAAAAGTTAGCTTCGAAGTAAAAGGCGAAGTACAAACTGTTGATGCTGATTATGTATTAGTAACTGTAGGTCGTCGTCCAAATACGCAAGAAATCGGTCTTGAGCAAGTTGGAATTAAAATGACTGACCGTGGCGTAATCGAAATCGATGAGCAATGCCGTACAAATGTACCAAACATCTATGCAATTGGTGATATCGTTCCTGGACCACCATTAGCTCATAAAGCTTCTTATGAAGGTAAAGTAGCTGTTGAAGCAATTAGCGGTCATGCATCAGCAATCGATTACATCGGAATTCCAGCAGTATGCTTTACTGATCCAGAATTAGCATCTGTTGGTTATACGAAAAAACAAGCAGAAGAAGCTGGAATGACAGTAGCAGTTTCTAAATTCCCATTCGCTGCTAACGGACGTGCATTATCATTAAACAGCACAGACGGTTTCGTACAGCTTGTAACTCGTAAAGAAGATGGTCTTATTGTAGGTGCACAAGTTGCAGGTGCAGGCGCTTCTGATATTATTTCTGAGCTTGGTTTAGCTATCGAAGCTGGAATGACAGCTGAAGATATCGCTCAAACAATTCATGCTCATCCAACATTAGGTGAAATCACAATGGAAGCAGCTGAAGTTGCTCTTGGAATGCCAATTCACATTGTAAAATAATGATAAATAAAAACAACCGCCTCCTATATATTAGGAGGCGGTTGTTTTTATTTGGAAAAGAAATATGATAATGAAAATAATAAACCAATTTGCTTCTTCTGCCAGTTTCCTCATATATATGTAATGATTTCTTTTAGCGCCCATATATTATAATACAATAGGACGTGTGAAAGGAGGCAACAGCATGAAAATAGCTTTTGTTGCTTTGTTTCATTTTATTATATGGGGTGCATTTTCCGTTGTGTTATTGTTATCAAGTCGCGATAAATTGCATTACAAAGTACTGCTCTTTTTTGTGTTTTTTTATTTGGCTTATGTTATTGCCAATATGATGTTGCACTCCAGGAAAGAGGCAATTTTATTCACTATTACTAATAGCCTTCTCTTTTTTATGAGTAAGTTACTTTTTTTTAGTTAACGTTTATAAAAGTACATTGTTCTTCCGTTAAAGAGCTGTAATTCTCCTTCTAATTTCTTTGCTAAAAATCTGCAAAATTCATTAGCTTTTCCTTTATCTCCAAAGGTTGCAGTAGATGGTAATGTAATTTGTATAAAAGATTGTTCGTTTTCAATTCCTATTCCTACATAAATAGAGTGATAGCGTTCATGATTAGATTTTAAACAAAGTGTTGTATCTGAAGTATCAACCATTTCATATGGAAAGGCAGTGTTTGCGTATGAAAAGCCGAGTTGTTGACCTGTTTGAGCTGTAATTGTTTTATAGTAATGAAATAGTTGTTTAACATCGTCTAGAGAAATAGATTGCTGTTTTGAATTTGGGACGAGTTTAATGACTGCATCTTGCATAATAAACCTCCTAAGGACATAATATATTACTATTTTAACATTGTTGTAAATTTTTTGACAATTAAAAGGGATCTTGCTTTTTTTGTTTAATATATACATTGTGGATAAATCAAGAAGAAAGGAGAGGGACAATGTTTGAGAAATTATATGATGAACATGAAAATACAAAAGTCCGCTTTCTTGGTTTTATGACAAATGAGACACGGTATGATTTTGGTGTGGTGTACACAACTATGTTTTTTGGTAAACCACTTGTTGTTTGTATGCAAACTGGTCGAGCAACTCTCCTTGGACAGGATGATATTGAAAATGTGCACCATTTACAAGATGTCTTTAAACTAAAAACGAGTGAAGAGGCAACAGATCTTGCGCAGTTTTTTAAATTTCTATTGCCACCTACTTCTGTGCATGCTGAATATGAGGAATAATTGTGTCAAAGCAGTCGTAATAATAAATATACGGCTGCTTATTATTTATAAATGTTTCATACTAATGAAATTAAAAAATAATTAATATGTCACAATCAAAACTATTGACTAAAAAAGTATAACATATTAAAATAAAGACAGAAAGTTAAGCGGTTACAAAAAATTCTTAGGAATTACAATATTAGGAGGAATTTAAAAATGGGAACTATCGTATGTCAAATTTGTGAGAACACAATTGCGCATTTTGAGGATGAAAAAGTAACAGTATTATACGGAAAATGCGGTTCTAACTGTGAGTGTGAGCATAAAGAACATACTAAAGCCCAATAAATAAAAAAACGCCTGCATGTGCAGGCGTTTTTTTAGTGGATTGAAGTCGTGTGACCAATTGTTGCAATAATTGCATCGTCTCGGATGGGAATGAGTTCGATTTCTGTTTGCATTTTCTTTGTAGAGGCAAATTGGCTCATCATCCGACTGTCTATCCGTGTTAGAAAATCTGTTAAATATGCTGTTAAAAAAGCGAAAGGAATACGTCGTTGATTGAGTGCATCAATAATTTGACTTTCTGTTTTTACACCGACACCGTGCCCATAAAAAAAGAAATTTCCTAAATAAATTGCATTCTCTCCTTGCCATTCAATTGTCGCTGGGTTCACTTGTGGGTTTTTAAAATAAACAAGGTCACCAGGAACAATTTCTCCGCCTGTTTTTGTAGTGAGCTTTAAATCCTTATCATAGTCCCATGTATATAAGTAAAGATTTGCAAATAAACGATTAAACGTTTCTTCGTCATACAATGCTAACAGTGATTTATAGAAGATAATAATCATTGCAGTTGCACATTCTGTTCCATATTTTTTGCCGTTTAGAAAAATATCACGAATAGCAAAAGAGGGTAACACATTAGGGCGAAGCTGAAAGCCACCTAAATGCGTTCTTTCCCAAAATTTAGGATTACAGAAAGATTGCTTAAATGTGCGAAATTGTAACCCGCTGTTAAATAACTCTAAAGCAGAAGTAATGATATGAACACGGACATTTATATCAAAAGCTAACTCATGTAATGATTGGAAATTGTATACTTCATGATTTCCAGTCATAATTTCTAAAATTTGTTGTTTTTCCGAATAGAAAGGTTCGTTTTCATTTTTTATATATGGATGTACAATGGAGCGGCCAATTACAATCATAAAATCCCACCTATATGTTTACATTCTTTTGATTTTGAATTAAAGGGCGATGAGGCTCTCAGCTAAGAGGGAGTTAAAGTCTAATTGATTCTCACCTACTAGGCCTTTGTGATTGCCGGGAGAGAACTGTCCGTAAGATCTTGATTGAGCAGGCTTTCGCCTTATAGAAGTTTTACATTATATCGTATGAATAGGCGAATAAAGGGTGCATAGGAAAAATAATATGAAGGCTGGGAGAGGAGTATTTATAAATGAAAAATCCCACTCCAAAGATATGAAGTGGGAAGGAAGTTATTTGCTAATTGCTTTATATTCTTTAATGACACGTAAAGTTTGCAATGTCATGTCTTCAGGACCTTGTACTGGTAATCCTGCTTCTAAATTCTTTTGAATATAGTCTAAATTTTCTTGTGTAATAATTTCACCAGGAGTAAAAATTGGAATACCTGGTGGATAGACCATAACGAAATCTGCTATAATGCGGCCAGCAGCTTCTGCAAAAGGAACAACTTCTGTTTCAGAATAAAAGGCATCGCGCGGAGATAGCGCAAGTACAGGGATTTCTGGAATATCTACTTGCATTTGAACACCTTTTTCTGCTCTATGTTTAAAGGTTGCTGATAATTCATGCAGAGCGCGTACTAGTAAATTTGTTTCATCTTCTGTATCCCCAAGTGTAACAAGACACAGAATGTTATATAAATCGGAAAGCTCAACCTCTATATTATAATGCTCTCTTAACCATAATTCTGCATCATGCCCTGTAATTCCCAATTCTTTTATAGAAATAATAAGCTTTGTTGGATCATAGTCAAAAGTTGCATCGGTTCCTAGCAGTTCTTTACCAGGACAATATAGGTGTTCAATTTCATTTACTTGCTCTCGAACTTCTTCTGCTAATTGAATAGTTTTCGTAATAAGTTCTCGTCCTTCTGTTGCTAGACGCTTTCTTGCAACATCAAGTGAAGCTAATAAAATATAAGATGTTGAAGTCGTTGTAAGCATACTAATAATCGATTGAACATGCTTTACGTTTACAAGCCCTTCTCTTACATTTAAAACAGAACTTTGTGTTAATGAGCCACCTAGTTTGTGAACACTTGTTGCAGCCATATCAGCGCCAGCCTGCATTGCTGACATTGGCATTTCGTCATGAAAATGAATATGAACACCATGGGCTTCATCCACTAGTACTGGCATATTGTATGAATGTACTAACTTTACAATTTGCTCTAAGTCAGCTGCAAAACCAAAATATGTTGGATTAATGACAAGTAGTCCTTTTGCATCTGGATGTTCTTCAAGCGCTTTTTTTACAGAAGGAATTGTAATTCCGTGTGAAATTCCTAATGTTGGATCAATTTCTGGATGAATAAAAATTGGTTTTGCGCCTGAGAAAATAATCGCTGACATAATAGATTTATGAACATTTCGCGGTACAAGAATTTTATCTCCAGGACCACAAACGCTCATCACCATTGTCATAATTGCACCACTTGTTCCTTGGACAGAAAAAAATGTATGATCAGCGCCGAAAGCTTTTGCTGCTAAATCTTGAGCATGCTTAATCATACCTTTTGGATGATGTAAATCATCGAGTGGTGCAATATTAATTAAATCAATTGATAATGCGTTATGCCCAATAAATTCGCGGAATTCAGGATCCATTCCTTGTCCTTTTTTATGACCTGGAATATGAAATTGAACTGGATTTCGCTTGCTGTGCTCTCTTAAAGCAGTAAACAATGGTGTTTCGTATTGGGACAATCTATACACCCCTTCTTTTTTTATTAATATTTATTAGTTTTGTTTTATGTTTATCCTGTTCGACTAATCAATAGCAGAAGAGAAATTCTCACTACTATTTGAAGTATCCCTTTATGTTCTATAAAACAAAAGCATTATATCACCTATAGGAGAAGATGTATATAAAAATAATAATGGTAATTATTATTTTTAAGTTGGCAGGCTCAAGCGTAAAAAATGAATTACTGGATTGATAAAAATTTAAGGATAGAGTATCAACGAATGAAGCTTGAGCAAAATAAGTGACGGAAAGAGTGAGGTATATGCACATGAACAGATTATATTTTTTACTGAATTCAAGAAAAATATCATTGATGAGATTACGGATTGGTAAAGAAAACGATTCGTGAAGAAGCATTCAGGTGGAAGTTTCACTTTATCTCGCGTATGATAATGAAGAAGAATAAATTAGAGTGAACTGGAATAGATGAGGTGTTATTATGGAATATCAATATCCAATTAATTATGATTGGTCAACAGAAGAAATGGTTGCAGTAATAAAATTTTATGAAGCGATTGAACAAGCTTATGAAAAAGGGTTGAAAAGAGAAAATTTAATGGGCTTGTATCGTCATTTTAAAGAAATTGTGCCTGGAAAAGCAGAAGAAAAGAAAATCGACAAAGAATTCCAAGAGGTGAGTGGTTATTCCATTTATCGCACAATTCAAAAGGCGAAAGATTTACAGGAAGAAGATATTGTTAAAATGTAAAAATTTTTTGAAAAATAAAAAATGAAGTGTTATAATGGGATAACAACTAAAAACGGACAATACAAATATTGTCCGTTTTGCTTTATCGATTACAAATTTTATATAAAGGAAGGAGTGAGAACATCGTTGTTTCAATTTTTCCGATGAATTGTTCGTCAGTAAGATTTGTAAATTCTTCTGGAGAAATGTGAATTCCTACTAATAATTCTGCTTTTTTAACAGTTCCTAACCGCTCAATCATTGTTTGTAGCTCTTCTAATTGAAGAGTGCTATGTAATTTTACATCAGACTTAGTATGGTCAATGGACCAAACGAAATCATTTGGTATATTTGTTTTTAAATCATTTAAATGCTTTAAAAAGGCATGAGCCGCTTCCATTTTTTGTGGGCACTCATAAATTAATCCAAAGTATATAAAAGCATGTGTTCCCCATAGTCCAATTTGAAAATGAGGTAGCATTTTATATCCGCGTTTATTTGTTGAAAATGCAACCCAAGTATCGTTTGGTGGATTGACTTTACGACGTGCATGTTTCGCGACATGATAGAAAAAAGGTTCACTAGTCTCATTTGTTAAGAAATGAGACAATTGTTCACCGAGAGCTTCTAACTTCGGATGAACGTTCGTTTTAATTGCAGCCATTCTTTCTTCTAAACCATCTACTGAGAACACAGCAAAGTCTTTTTCTTTGAAAGTTTTTGATGTCATGGTAGTTCCTCCAACTCCTAGTTTGTTTTTATTCTAACATAGCTCGTACAATTCATAAAAAAAGACGCTTATAAAAAAATTTGAGATAAAAATTCAAATTAGTTGCATAGATGATTTATCCCACATAATATAGTATAAAACAAAAAATCAGAAAATTAGGTAAATTCAAGTCGAGGGCAAACGAATATTGGGAGGGGGCAAACGAATATGAGACAGGTAATTAATGCATTAAAAAGAACAGATGCGGAGAAGAGAATTCCGGTGTTACGTTTAGAATTAGATTACGAATTAGCAACCCTATATGATGCGATGATGGAAAATGATGACATGAAAAAAGAGGAGTGTATGAAAAAATTAGAAGTGTTAAGACTTGAAATGATCCGTTTAGAGGCGTAATAATAGTGTATGTATAAAAAATAAGTTGGTGCGAACCTTATAAAGGGTTCGTTTTTTCTGTGAATCGTACAGATCGGAGTGTTTAAAAATGCAAGAGGTATGGGAAGAAATTGATGCATACGCAAAACAATGGATAAAAGAAGCGGGGCAGTACCTTATTTCATCAATGAAGCAGTCTCTTATTATTGAAACGAAGTCAAATGCCTCTGATTTAGTAACAAATATGGATCGAGAAATTGAACAATTTTTTATTGGGAAAGTGAAAGAAATATTTCCTAAACACTATATTCTTGGAGAAGAAGGATATGGCGATGATTTGGCTTCAACGGATGGGGTTTTGTGGTTAATTGATCCAATTGATGGCACGATGAATTTTGTTCATCAAAAGCGGAATTTTGCAATTTCAATTGGTATATATGAGAATGGTATTGGGAAAATTGGCCTCGTATATGACCCAGTTCATGATGAGTTATATCATGCGAAAAAGGGTGTTGGAGCATTTTGTAATGAAATAAAAATTCCATCATTACAGCCGGGTGAAATATCTTCAGGCGTTATTGCTGTAAATGCAACGTGGCTTACCGATAACTCTCGTCTTGATATGAGGAAAATGGCACAGCTTGTAAAAAAAGCAAGAGGAACACGTTCGTACGGTTGTGCAGCGTTGGAAATGGTATATGTGGCAACAGGAAGATTAGATGCATATGTGACGCCTCGTTTGTCTCCATGGGATTTTGGTGGAGGGAAAATTATTGTAGAAGAGGTTGGAGGAAAAGTAACGACATTTACTGGAGAGTCGCTTCGAATTATTGAGAAGAGCAGCGTTCTGGTTGCAAGACCAGGTGTGTATGAAGAGATGCTACAATATGTACAGTAAGTGTATAAAATCCATAGAATAAACAAAAAAGTAAGAGGCAGAGAAAATCGCTTCTTACTTTTTGTTGTTATTGTAGTTTACGCATTTTTCTTTTTGTTATAAAGCCGTATCCGATTGTAAAGATCGTACCAATGATACAAATAATTACACCAATCGGGCTATTCTCAGCAATCATAATTCCAATGCCAATCATAAAAATAACACCAATGATAGCTGTTAATAAAAAACGATACTGAATCTGTTCCATATATTTCACCCTCCATTTTTATTGTACTTTCACAAAAGTGAGAATACAACTATATTTTCATTCTTGATTTTATTTTGATTGCTATTGTATCCCCTTCGCTCTTATAATAGAAAAGGATTAAAAAGACACTAGGAGTTGGACATGTTGAAAAAACGAGAAGATTTACGAAATATAGCAATTATCGCCCACGTTGACCATGGTAAAACAACACTTGTTGACCAATTGTTACGTCAAGCGGGGACGTTCCGTGCAAATGAGCACGTTGAAGAACGCGCAATGGACTCAAATGATTTAGAAAGAGAACGCGGTATTACTATTTTAGCAAAAAATACAGCGATTCATTATGAAGATAAAAGAATTAACATTTTAGATACACCTGGACATGCTGACTTCGGTGGTGAAGTAGAACGTATCATGAAAATGGTTGATGGTGTTTTACTTGTTGTTGATGCATATGAAGGTTGTATGCCACAAACACGATTTGTGTTAAAGAAAGCACTTGAGCAAAACTTAACTCCAATCGTTGTTGTAAACAAAATTGACCGTGACTTTGCTCGTCCAGACGAAGTAGTTGATGAAGTAATCGACTTATTCATTGAACTTGGTGCAAACGAAAATCAATTAGAGTTCCCTGTTGTATTTGCTTCAGCAATGAACGGAACAGCGAGCTTAGATTCAAATCCAGCAAACCAAGAAGAGAATATGAAATCATTATTTGATACAATTATTGAGCATATTCCAGCACCAATCGATAACAGTGAAGAGCCACTTCAATTCCAAGTAGCACTTCTTGATTATAATGATTATGTAGGTCGTATCGGAGTTGGTCGTATATTCCGCGGTACAATGAAAGTAGGACAACAAGTTGCATTAATGAAGGTTGATGGAAGTGTAAAACAATTCCGTGTAACAAAATTATTTGGTTACATGGGATTAAAACGTCAAGAAATTGAAGAAGCAAAAGCTGGAGACTTAGTAGCTGTTTCAGGTATGGAAGACATTAACGTTGGTGAAACGGTATGTCCAGTTGAACATCAAGAGGCATTGCCGTTATTACGTATTGATGAGCCGACACTACAAATGACATTCCTTGTAAATAACAGTCCATTTGCAGGTCGTGAAGGTAAGTATATTACATCTCGTAAAATTGAAGAACGTCTTCGTTCACAGTTAGAAACAGATGTGAGCTTACGTGTAGATAATACAGAATCTCCTGATGCATGGATTGTATCTGGACGCGGAGAATTACATTTATCAATCTTAATCGAAAACATGCGCCGTGAAGGATACGAATTACAAGTGTCAAAACCAGAAGTAATTATTAAAGAAGTTGATGGTGTAAGATGTGAGCCTGTAGAGCGCGTACAAATCGATGTGCCTGAAGAATACACTGGTTCTATTATGGAATCAATGGGTGCACGTAAAGGTGAAATGTTAGACATGGTGAATAATGGAAATGGTCAAGTTCGCCTTACTTTCATGGTTCCAGCACGTGGTTTAATTGGTTACACGACAGAATTCCTAACATTAACTCGTGGTTATGGTATTTTAAACCATACATTCGATTGCTACCAACCAGTACATGCTGGACAAGTTGGTGGACGTCGTCAAGGTGTTCTTGTTTCACTTGAAGCAGGAAAAGCATCACAATACGGTATTATGCAAGTTGAAGATCGCGGTGTAATCTTCGTTGAACCAGGTACAGAAGTATATGCTGGTATGATTGTTGGAGAACATACACGTGAGAATGATTTAACGGTTAACGTTGTAAAAATGAAACAACAAACTAACATTCGTTCTGCGACGAAAGATCAAACTTCAACAATGAAAAAACCACGCTTAATGACTTTAGAAGAGTCATTAGAGTACTTAAACGATGATGAGTTCTGTGAAGTAACTCCAGAATCAATTCGTCTTCGTAAAAAGATTCTTGATAAGAGTGAGCGCGAAAGAGCTGCTAAGAAAAAGAAATCTGTAGAAGCTTAAGTAATGTAGGGCTGCCTTTTAATAAAAGGCAGCTTTTTTATCGTGAATATTTTTTGAAAATTTGTTCTTTTTTTGTGGACAGTACTTTTTTTGCAGGGTACTCTTATAGTAAGTAAATTGGAAATGAATATAGAAGGAGTTGTTATTCATCTGCGTGAGTAAGGGGGAGAAATGTAGTGCTTGAAAAAATGTCATTTTTTGCGAAGTTGTACAATGTAGATGTCAATCCAGAAGTGGGAATGTGGCTTCTTTACGGTACAATTATTATATTCAGCATTATTGTTTATAATTTAGGATTTGCTAGAAAGTTATCGTTGTTAAAGAATGTAGTAATCTATACTGTACTAATGCTTGGTTGCACTATTTTAACTTTTTTTGCTGTTTTTCTGCCTGTAGGAGAAGGGCTTGTTGTAGCGATTCTTATACTTAGTATGTATAAACTACGTTTACGGCAAGCGAAACATTCAAAAGCAGGTTAAAAGGGGGATGGAAGGTGCGTTCTGTTCAAGATGCATTATATAATTGGTTAACGATTAAAGTTGTTGCGGAGGCTCGTCCGTCTGATGAAGCTGCTCAAGAAACATATATGCTTTTTCATAATATGTTACATGAAGATCATCAATTACAACATGTTACAGTAGAAAGAAAGGAAGATATGTATGTTGTTACATATGAAAGAGAAGGGGAAAAAAAATCAGTTCGGTTTCCGCTTGAGCTCATTGATTGTTTTTTAGAACAGATAAACCGTGAGCCAGAGAAATATAAATAAGCCCTCATCCTTTGAGGGCTTATTTATACGTTACAATTATGTACAGTATTCTATAATATAATAGATAGCTAAAAAACTGCTGTATAGCGATGGTTGTTTTATTGCTATCTATGTTCAAATGGATGATATCGCCATTAACGGATTACCATTCATCGTCAACTGTTTTATCACGATATAACCGAAAATTTCCTGTTGCTTGTCGTTCTAAAGTACGTTCTGCAATTCGATCTGTACATTGCTTACACATAAATGTATGAATAGGACGATTGCGAAGCCGCTTCGCTACTGGATCTTCGTCATTTAAACTGTCTACTTTATCGCAAAGAATACATTTGACTCTCATTTTGTCACCTCAGCACAAGTTCTATCTTACTTTAGTATATCATGTACCTTAGAAGTTTTTGAACTATAGAAGAAAAAATAAATATTTCCGCAATTCAAAAAATAAGTTATTATATAAGTGAAACTACTATCAACGTTGTATGTGAATTTTGTTGATGGTTAGTTGAATCAAGTTGGCAGACCTCTTTTTTCGTTTGTTACAGTCTTGTGGTAGGAAGTACTTGTTTAAGCGAAATCAATATAGATGGTTATGGAGGTGCAAGCATGGCAAATATAGTAGAACTAACATTAACAGATGCTTTAGTGAAGGCGTTACGTGAAGAACGTATTGTAACAATTGCAACGACTGATTTTGAGAAAGGTGTTCCCAACGTAAGTGCAATTTCATGGGTATATGCAATGGATGAAAAAGTTATTCGTTTTGCAGTGGACCAACGCTCTCGTATTGTAGAGAATTTGCGTCATCACGCAGGACTTGTTCTTACTGTTATGGCAAATGAATCCATATATTCTATAAGTGGTGAAGCGATTATAAAAGCAGAACGGATAGAAGGTGTTCCGTTGAAATTAACTTTAATTGAAGTTTCTGTGCAAGAAGTACGTGACGTAATGTTTTATGGTGCAAAACTTGCTATTGAACCGAAATATGAAAAAACATACGATCTTCGCGCTGCAGAAAAATTAGATAACCAAGTTTCATCAGCGATGAAGGATGCGTGAAAAAGGATGGGCAGTAAGGAAAGTTGTTCATTCTTTTTCTTTATATTTAAAATGATTTCTATTCTACCTTGTTTGTACAGTACATATAATTATAACAATGGTTCGTCCATATCCATGGATGAAACCCTTGTTCTACAAATTTCATAGTGGAGTCAGGGGGTAACAGGTTGGGGAAAATTTATGTGCTAGATACGAATGTGCTTTTGCAGGACCCATTATCTATTTTTTCTTTTGAAAAAAATGATGTAGTCATTCCAGCTGTTGTGTTAGAGGAAGTAGATTCAAAGAAACGATATATGGATGAAGTTGGAAGGAATGCGCGTTATGTATCAAAGCTAATAGATAAATTTCGTGAACTTGGCAAATTACATGATAGCATTCCTCTTGAAAATGGAGGGACGTTTCGAATTGAGTTAAATCATCGTTCGTTCGTTCAATTACAAGATATTTTTGTAGAGAAAACAAATGATAATCGTATATTAGCTGTGGCCAAAAATTTATCATTAGAAGAGCAAGAAAAAGAAAATGGGAAAACTGTCATCCTTGTGAGTAAAGATGTACTTGTAAGAGTAAAAGCTGATGCTCTAGGATTACAAGCCGAAGATTATTTGAGTGATCGTGTTACGGAAGTTGAAAATATATATACAGGCTTCTTAGAGTATTACATACAAAAAGAGATTTTAAATCTTTTTTATGAAAAAGGGGAGCTTCCTCTTTCTGAAATTGCGAATCATCCGTTTTATCCCAATCAATTTATTGTAATGAAAGATGCTTTAGGTGGATCAAGTTCGGCTCTTGGGATTGTGGATCCTTTGGGGAAAAAGATTAAAAAGCTTATTTTTCCAAATGATCAGATTTGGGGAATTCGTCCTCGAAATGTGCAACAAATTATGGGGATGGAATTGTTGTTACGTGAAGACATTCCTCTTGTAACATTGACCGGAAAAGCTGGAACGGGGAAAACATTATTAGCATTAGCTGCGGGACTTATGCAAACAGAAGATTTGGGAATGTATAAAAAGTTACTTGTAGCAAGGCCTATTGTTCCAGTTGGAAAAGATATTGGATATTTACCAGGAGAGAAAGAAGAAAAGTTAAGACCTTGGATGCAGCCTATTTATGATAATTTGGAGTATTTGTTTAATACGAAAAAGCCTGGAGAATTAGATGCAATTTTAGCGGGAATGGGTTCAATTGAAGTGGAAGCTTTAACATATATTCGCGGACGGAGTATTCCAGAGCAGTTTATTATTATTGATGAAGCACAAAATTTAACAAAACATGAAGTGAAAACAATTTTAACACGTGTTGGCGAGAGAAGTAAAATTGTTTTAATGGGAGATCCACAGCAAATTGATCATCCATATTTAGATGAATATAATAATGGTTTAACATATGTGGTAGAGAAGTTTAAAGAACAAAAAATTAGTGGGCATGTGAAGTTTGTAAAAGGTGAGCGCTCTAATTTAGCACAACTAGCGGCGGATTTATTGTAGGAAAGAGTGGCGTTAAGCCACTCTTAATTGTTTTCTATAAACAATAAGCTCTCCCACTAATAGAAGATTCATTTTATACAATAGTAAATTTTCGAATATATCGAACAGGATTATTGACATTAGAGCCATCACCGAAATAAAGGTGAACAGGGCCATCTTCTTTTAGTGGCTTTCCATTACTAGAAAAACCGAGAATGGCATCTTTTGCTTCGTGTATTGAAATCGTTGTAATACCAGATTCGGTATGGATTTCTACATGTGTTGCGTCATTAGACATTTCTGCGTTTTTTAAAAAGGGTAAAAAAGGTATGCCGAATGTTCCCGTAATAATTTTCTCCTTTTCGAACCTGGCAACGCTTTTATTAACAGGTGGAAAAATAGCTCCTTCTTTAATTTCACGATCCCAATGCTTGGACGCTTCTTTCGTATATTGTGCTAACTCGCTTATTTCTTCTTTTGGAGTTGTAAAGTATGTTGTTAAGTCGACTTTTCGATCATCAAAAATCCAGACACTTGGATCAATTGTAATTGGAAAGCGGACATTTCCGTTAATAAATAAGATTTCAGTCATTATAGTTCCCCCATTTGTCTTATACTCCCACTTTTCAGTATAATAGGACTAGGTACAATTGTCACAGAAAATGTTTCTATTGCAATTTATGAAAACTATCGCTAATATTAATAGATAGGATAGGAGAGTAGGACGGAAACGGAGGGAACCAAATTGGCGTCTGAGACAGTAACAAATCATCAGGAAAAGGCACTTGCCCTTCTACAAGCTGATGCAGAAAAAATATTAAAACTTATTAAGGTGCAAATGGACCACCTTACGATGCCACAGTGTCCATTATATGAAGAGGTACTTGATACACAAATGTTTGGCTTATCCCGTGAAGTTGATTTTGCGGTTCGTCTTGGTCTTATTGTGGAAGAGCAAGGTAAGGAAATTTTAGGAGAATTAGAACGCGAGTTATCGGCGTTGCATGATGCTTTTACAAACAAACAATAATAGCTGGTTCAAATAAGGAGCTCAAACTGAATCAGTTTGAGCTTTTTTTGTGAAAAAAACGATTTTTCCTGAAAAAGCAGGAAGAATACAAATAGATATGGAATACAACTGTAAAAAAGAAGAGAGAAAGAGGATTTTGAATGAAAAGAGTCTGGAAGTCCATAGATTATTCTTTAGTGCTTCCTCTTGTTATTGTATGCGTGCTCGGCGTCATTATGGTGTATAGTGCTAGTTCTATTGTTGCGATTACAAAATATTATCCAAAATACGGATGGACGAGCGATCACTTTTTTCGGTCACAGTTAAAAGCGATGTTAATTGGGACAGTTGGATTGATTGTTATTATGTCTATTCCTTTTCAGGTGTGGCGAAAGCGCATTATTACTGTTTTAATTGTTGTTGTTAGCATTGGTATGCTATTAATAGTTTTAAAATGGGGAACTGTTGTGAATCATGCGAAATCGTGGGTGTTTGGTGTACAGCCATCGGAATTTGTTAAATTAGGGATTATCATTGTATTAGCCCGTTTTTATGCAAAAAAACAAGCGACTGATGGACCGATTTGGCATGGTGCTGGTCGAGTGTTTCTTTTTTTGTTCATTTCAATTTGTTTAATTTTGAAACAGCCTGACTTAGGAACAACGTTATTAATTATGTCAACGATTGGGATCATGACGTTCTGTTCAGGGGTACCAGTTCAAGTTTGGCTAAAACGAATTGCTCTTACATCAATTATATGGCTTCCGCTCGGATATTTCATAGGGAAAACTGTTTTAACACCTGTTCAAATCGCGCGGTTCACTACATTTTGGAATCCGTTTGGAGATGCGCAAGGGAAAGGGTTTCAATTAGTTAATTCGTTTGTTGGAATTGCTTCTGGTGGTATAGGTGGTAGAGGATTAGGAAATAGCATTCAAAAGTATGGATATTTACCAGAGCCGCATACAGACTTCATCATGGCAATTGTATCTGAGGAACTCGGGTTTATTGGAGTGGCAATTATTTTAATAGGTTTACTAGTCATTGTCGTTCGTGCTTTTCGAATTGCTCAAAAATGTAAAGATCCTTTTGGGAGTTTACTTGCAATTGGAATTGGTAGCATGATTGGAGTGCAATCTATTGTAAACTTAGGTGGGATTACGGGAATTATGCCACTTACTGGTGTGCCGTTACCATTTGTTAGTTTTGGTGGTACTTCTTTAGTGTCAACTCTAGCTGCTATGGGAGTCTTATTAAATGTAGCTAGTTTTGTAAAACAGCAAGAAAAAAGAGAGCAGCAAGAGCGAGAACAACAACAACAACCTAAACAAGAGAGACATCTTGTTGTTGTAAAATAAAGAAGCTTTGTACATTTGTACAAAGCTTCTTTTATTTCCATGGATTTTGGAAAAAAGATGATTATTTTATTATTTTACAATAAAGAGTATGTCACATATAGATAAATGTGTTCTACAAAAAGGTTGGTTGCTTCTTTCGTTTTATGCTATACTAATTTTGTCGGATAATATAGACAGAGTGCTTATCATTTGTAGAAAAATGAGGTATGATGAATAAAAATAAGCTGAAGCTTGCACGCAGTGAAAAAGTAATGCTGGAAGTGAAGTACTTACTCCCACTAAATCGGGACAGGTTTATAGCGTTATGAATGGTAGGAAAATAGAGGGGGAAAATCATGAAAAAGTTGCAACGCATTCAAAAAGTATTAGTAGCTAACCGCGGCGAAATTGCGATTCGTGTGTTTCGTGCTTGTACAGAATTAGGACTACGCACAGTTGCGATTTACTCGAAAGAAGATAGCGGTTCATATCATCGCTATAAAGCAGATGAAGCGTATTTGGTAGGAGAAGGAAAAAAACCAATTGATGCATATCTTGATATTGAGGGTATTATTGAAATTGCTAAAAGTAATCATATTGATGCAATTCATCCGGGATACGGATTTTTGTCAGAAAATATCCAATTTGCAAAACGTTGCGAAGAAGAGGGAATTATTTTTATCGGTCCAAAGAGTAAGCATTTAGACATGTTTGGAGATAAAGTAAAGGCAAGAACGCAAGCGCAATTGGCGAATATCCCTGTTATTCCTGGTAGTGATGGTCCTATAAATGCACTTGAAGAAGTAGAAGAGTTTGCTAAAAAGCATAATTACCCAATTATTATTAAAGCAGCTCTTGGTGGCGGTGGCCGCGGGATGCGGATTGTACGAACTGCAGACGAATTAAAGGAAGCGTATGATCGTGCGAAATCCGAGGCGAAGGCGGCATTTGGGAACGATGAAGTATATGTTGAAAAATTTGTTGAAAATCCTAAACATATTGAAGTACAAATATTAGCAGATGAACATGGGAATATCGTTCATCTATATGAGCGTGATTGTTCTGTACAGCGCAGGCATCAAAAAGTTGTAGAAGTAGCACCAAGTGTGTCTCTTCCAGTTGAACTGCGCGATCGTATTTGTGAGGCGGCAGTTCAATTAACGAAAAATGTTAATTATGTGAACGCGGGGACAGTTGAGTTTCTTGTAAGAGGAAATGAATTCTATTTCATTGAAGTGAATCCACGTGTCCAAGTAGAACATACAATTACAGAAATGATTACAGGTATTGATATCGTTCAATCACAAATTTTAATTGCGGACGGATATGCTCTGCATAGTGAAAAAATAAGTATTCCAAAACAAAAAGATATTATTACACATGGATTTGCAATTCAATCCCGTGTGACAACAGAAGATCCGCTTAATAATTTCATGCCAGATACGGGGAAAATTATGGCGTATCGTTCTGGTGGCGGTTTTGGGGTTCGTTTAGATACAGGAAATAGCTTCCAAGGTGCAGTTATTACACCATATTATGACTCATTACTTGTAAAAGTAACAACTTGGGCATTAACGTTTGAACAAGCGGCAGCTAAAATGGAACGTAACTTAAAAGAATTCCGTATTCGGGGCATTAAAACTAACATTCCATTTTTAGAAAATGTTGTGAAACACCGAAACTTTTTATCTGGAGAATATGATACATCATTTATCGATTCCTCACCGGAACTATTCGTATTTCCAAAGCGAAAAGACCGTGGTACAAAAATGCTATCGTATATTGGCACGGTAACAGTAAATGGATTCCCTGGAGTAGGGAGACAAGAAAAACCGATTTTTGCAGAAGCGCGCATTCCAAACATAAAACATTCTGAACCAATTCTAACTGGTACGAAGCAAATTTTAGATGAGCGTGGAGCAAATGGATTAGTAAAATGGGTTCAAGAACAAAAGCAAGTTTTATTAACTGATACTACATTTCGCGATGCACATCAATCGTTATTAGCGACACGTATTCGTACACAAGAGTTGAACCAAATTGCTGAACCAACAGCAAGAATGTTACCAAATTTATTTTCAGCAGAAATGTGGGGCGGAGCAACATTTGATGTCGCGTATCGTTTCTTAAAAGAAGATCCGTGGGAACGTTTATTACAATTACGTGAGAGTATGCCAAATGTATTATTCCAAATGCTTCTTCGTGCATCAAATGCAGTAGGATATAAAAATTATCCAGATAACTTAATTCAAATGTTTGTGGAATGTTCTGCGCAGGCGGGTATTGATGTATTCCGTATTTTTGATAGCTTAAACTGGGTAGAAGGTATGCGTGTTGCAATTGATGCTGTGCGTCAAAACGGTAAAATTGCAGAGGCAACAATGTGCTACACAGGTGATATCCATGATCCAATGCGCAGTAAATATGATTTAAATTACTATAAAAACTTAGCAAAAGAGTTAGAAGCATCTGGTGCTCATATTTTAGGGATTAAAGATATGGCAGGGTTATTAAAACCAAATGCAGCATACGACCTAATATCCGCATTAAAAGAAACGGTATCGATTCCAGTGCATCTTCATACGCATGATACGAGTGGAAATGGTGTATTAACATATGTGAAAGCAATTGAAGCTGGTGTTGATATTGTAGATGTTGCGGTAAGTTCTATGGCCGGTTTAACATCTCAGCCAAGCGCTAATACATTGTTCTATGCATTGGAAGGAAACGAAAGACAACCGAATGTGGATGTGAATTCGTTAGAGAAACTCTCTCATTATTGGGAAGATGTTCGTAAATATTATTCTTCATTTGAAAGTGGAATGAATGCACCGCATACAGAAGTGTACATGCATGAAATGCCAGGCGGTCAATACAGTAATCTACAGCAACAGGCGAAAGCTGTCGGATTAGGAGATCGTTTTGATGAAGTGAAAGTAATGTATCGCCGCGTTAATGATATGTTCGGTGATATCGTGAAAGTAACGCCATCATCAAAGGTAGTCGGTGATATGGCTCTATTTATGGTGCAAAATCATTTAACAGAGAAAGATATTTATGAGCGTGGTCATGCATTAGATTTCCCAGGGTCAGTTGTCGAAATGTTCTCGGGTGATCTTGGACAACCGTTTGGTGGTTTCCCTAAAGAGTTACAAGAGATTATTCTAAAAGGAAAAGAGCCTTTAACAGTAAGACCAGGTGAATTATTAGAGCCAATCGACTTTGAAGCATTAAAAGAAGAATTATTCCATAAACTCGGTCGTGAAGTAACGATGTTTGATATTGTAGCGTATGCGTTATATCCGAAAGTATTTATGGATTATCAAAAAACTGCAGAGCGATATGGAAATATTTCCGTTCTTGATACACCGACATTCTTCTATGGAATGAGACTTGGTGAGGAAATTGGTGTGGAAATTGAACGCGGTAAAACGTTAATTGTAAAATTAATTTCGATTGGAGAACCACAATTAGATGGTACACGTGTTATCTATTTTGAATTTAATGGACAGCCTCGTGAAATTGTTGTAAAAGATGAAAGTGTTAAAGCAACTGTTTCGCAACGAGTGAAAGGGAATCGTGAAAATCCAAGTCATATTAATGCAACAATGCCGGGAACTGTAATTAAAGTGGTGGTAAAAGAAGAAGAGCTAGTGAAAAAAGGTGATACCATGGCAATTACAGAAGCGATGAAAATGGAAACAACTGTACAAGCTCCATTTACTGGCACGGTGAAAAAAGTGTATGTGAAAGACGGAGAGGCAATTCAAACAGGTGATTTGCTGATTGAATTAGAGCAATAAAATAAGGCTATCACTTGAATTTTGAAAATAATAAAGAGCTGCTTTAGTGCAGCTCTTTTTCTTTTTTGAAAATAATAACTTGCCGAAAGAGACAAGTTATTATGATAGTTTTGTTTGTTTAGTAGTACGGTTTATTTCTGTTTTTTTCATGTTGGTTTTACTGCGTGTTCCTAGTATAACTAAATAGCATAATACAGCAAATAAACATGATATAAAGAGCGAGTGAAGAAGTGACATTGCTAAGCTTGCGTCTGTGTATACAACTAAAATACCAACGATTGCTTGACATGTTACAAGAATAAAAGCTGTAATCCACCCATAACATATAACCTTTTGTTGTTTATAATGCCTAATAGCTATCATCATGGCATATAAAACCCAAGCGAAAATTAACATAGCAGCGATCCGATGCCCCATTTGTACCCATTCATGATATTGCGTGGGTAGAGGGCTGTTTTTACTGCATAATGGGAAAATCGGACAGGCCAAGCTTGCGTGCTCATGCCGTACTAATGCTCCTGTATAGACAACAAGGTAACTGTAAATTGTTACACCATAAATGTGAAATTTCATCTTCTTATCAATAACAAGTGAATAGGCATCAAATTTCTTATCGATTTCAAAAATGAGAAGTGTTAATAAAATAACAGCAGCAAATGAAATAAGGGAAATACCGAAATGAATTGCTAGTACAGCCGGAACTTGCCCCCATACAACCGCAGCAGCGCCCATTAGCGCTTGCGCTATTAAAAACACGAAAGATAAAATAGCAAGTGCTTTTGTTTCACGAACGTGTCCATAATATTTCCAAGATAAGATACATAGCAATGTAACGAGAATTCCTGCAGAACCGGAAGTGAGGCGGTGACTTAGCTCAATAATTGTTTCCATTGATAAATTCGAAGGAACTAATTCTCCATTACATAGCGGCCAGGATTTACCGCAGCCTTGTCCAGAGCCAGTTTTAGTAACTAATGCCCCGCCAAGAAGAACAAATAATAAATCAAGACTTGTAATGACTGCTAACCATTTTATAAAGCGTTGCAATCCTTTTCACCAGCTTTCAATTTCAAAGTTATTGTGCAATATTTTAATAAAATAAAGTGAAACTTCCCTCGCTGTTGTTTTTCATCCTTACCAAGGGTTAGTTAAACTAATTTGGCGCATACGAGTAGTTCCCAACCGATATACTATATGTCTTCAGAATATTAAGGTGGAGTCCTTACTACTTGTAGATAGCCATACATGTTATAGAAACAGAAATGCACTACAGTCCTATGATATATAAAATCTGATAAAATAGCAAAGGGGACAGAAAATGTGACGAGAAGAAAAAAAATCATTAACATTTTGAACATAAATTGCTAATTTTATCAAAAAAAAGTGAGTTTTATAAATAAATAAGCGGAAATACATGCGGAATTTGACAAAATAGTTTATTATAAAAGAGAATTACGTTCTATGATTGATGAAGGAGTAGGAAACTTATTGAGTTATAGACACAAAAAGTTCATGTTTTCTTCACAATTTCTTCATGAAATATGTTTTAATATATTCGAGCGAGAAGTGTATATTAATAGTGAAACCATAAAACAACATTTCTACTGTAATAATATTGCTATATAAAAGCGCGATGTTTTATTTTAAGTAAATGGACAAAAGAAAGATGGAAGTTTTAAGAGGGGGTTAAAGTGATGAACCATGCAACAAGTGAACTGCATGATGAGTCAGCTGTAACAATTGTACCGGAAACAACACGTGTACAAGATTTATTAGCGCTCGTTAAGATGGGGATTGTAAATTCCAATACACTTACTGTATTTACAGGCATTTGGTTAGCTTTACATTTCAATGGATTGAATGTTGTGGACCATCTAGATAAAATGTTTTTTACAATCGTCGGCTCTGCTTTAATTATGGCGGGGGCATGTAGCTTAAATAACTATATTGACCGCGATATTGATCATTTAATGGAACGAACAAAAAATCGTCCAACAGTAACAGGAAAATATAAACCTGGATTCGCATTAACATTAGGTATTACAATTTCGCTTCTAGGCTTTGTATTTTTACTATTTACAACACCGATGGCAGCATTTATTGGTTTTATTGGTTTCTTTACGTATGTTGTTCTGTATTCATTATGGACAAAGCGAAAATATACGTTAAATACAGTAGTAGGTAGTGTATCAGGTGCAGTACCGCCTTTAATCGGTTGGGCAGCTGTTGATCCAAGTTTGAGTAATCCTATTCCTTGGATGCTATTCTTAATTATGTTTGTTTGGCAAATTCCACATTTCCTCGCACTTGCGATGAAACGTGTTGAAGAATATCGCAATGCAGGTATTCCAATGCTTCCTGTTGCGCATGGATTTGATATTACAAAGCGTCAAATTATGATTTGGACAGTATGTTTATTACCACTGCCATTTTATATGAGTGCACTTGGAGTAACATTTATGGTAATTGCAACATTGCTTAACATCGGTTGGATCGTTTTAGGGTTTTATGGCTTCCGAAAGAAAGATGACATCAAATGGTCCGTGCAAATGTTTGTATACTCCTTAAATTACTTAACAATCTTATTTATTTCAATGATTGTTGTAACTTTCTTCTAAGACAACGACATGAGGGGATTTCTTTACGTTGAGATTTACTTTACTTACTATAAAGTACAATCTAAATAACAAAGAAAGTGGGGGTTGTTTGCATGAAGAAACAGTGGCGATTGCTTTCGCTCGTTTCACTAGTGGCTTTACTGTTAGGGGGATGCGGTAAAGCCTTTCAATCTACTTTGATACCACAAGGTGAAGTAGCAAAAATGCAATATGATTTATTGTTATTAGCTAGCGCAATCATGATTGGTGTTGTTCTTGTTGTTACGATTATTTTCTTGTATGTAATTGTTCGTTTCCGCCAAAGGAAAGGACAGGAAAATTATATTCCAAAGCAAGTAGAAGGAAATCACAAGCTAGAAATTATATGGACAGTCATTCCGATTTTACTTTTATTGGTGTTAGCTGTCCCTACTGTTACATATACGTTTAAACTTGCTGACGTTAGTGGAATGGAGAAAAAGAATATTGATAAAGATACAATCGTTGTTGATGTAACAGCGAATCTTTATTGGTGGGAATTTTCTTACAATAATGAAAAATTAGTAACTTCGCAAGATTTAGTCATCCCTACAGGTAAAAAAGTGTATTTAAATTTAAAAGGTTCTGATATCAAACACTCATTTTGGGTGCCATCTTTAGCTGGAAAAATGGATACAAATCCAGATAATGTAAACAAAATGTGGATTAAAGCGGATAAAGAAGGCACATATAATGGTTTTTGTGCAGAATTTTGTGGCCCATCGCATGCTTTAATGCAATTTAAAGTGAAAGCTCTTAATGAAAGCGAGTACAAAAAATGGGTTGCTAGTATGAAAGAATTAGATGGTAAGAAAGCTGTTGCTTCCACGCAAGAGCAAGATGGAAAACAAATTTTTGAAAAGAGTTGTATGGGTTGTCATGCAGTTGGATCAAATGATAGCAGACCACCATCTGCACGTATCGCACCTAATTTAGCAAATTTTGCAGATCGTGATTTGGTTGCGGGAATTGCTGAAAATAATGAACAAAACGTAAAAAAATGGTTAAAAGACCCTGAAAGCATGAAACCAGGAAATAAAATGACTGGAAAATACGGTAATCTTACTGATGATCAAGTAGAGGCATTAAATGCTTACTTGAAAACATTAAAAGTTGAAAAGTAACGAGAAACTATTTGCGAAGGGGAGGTTGAAAACGTGAGTTCTGTAGCAAAGAAACAGGGAGTTGGCTCTGTAATTTGGGATTATTTAACGACAGTAGACCATAAAAAGATTGCCATTCTCTATTTAATTGCAGGTGGGTTATTTTTTATCATCGGTGGAATAGAAGCAATATTTATTCGGTATCAGTTAGCGTTTCCAAACAATGACTTTCTTGTTGGAGATGCATACAATCAAGTGTTAACAATGCATGGAACAACAATGATTTTCTTAGCAGCAATGCCGCTTGTGTTTGCGGTGATGAACGCAGCTGTACCACTCCAAATCGGCGCACGCGATGTTGCGTTTCCATTTATTAATGCACTTGGATTTTGGCTGTTTTTCTTTGGTGGTGTATTTTTAAATTTAAGTTGGTTTTTAGGCGGGGCACCTGACGCAGGATGGACATCATATGCATCGTTATCACTCGCATCAAAAGGACACGGCATCGATTTCTATGTTCTCGGCTTGCAAATTTCAGGTATTGGAACATTAATAGGCGGGATTAACTTCCTGGTTACCATTATTAATATGCGTGCACCTGGAATGACATATATGCGTATGCCGATGTTTACATGGACGACATTTGTAACATCTGCACTTATTTTATTTGCATTTCCTCCGCTTACAGTCGGTTTAGCTTTATTAATGTTAGATCGCTTATTTGGAACAGGCTTTTTTAATCCAGCTTTAGGAGGAAATACGATAATATGGGAGCATTTATTTTGGATCTTCGGTCATCCAGAGGTATATATTCTTATACTCCCAGTTTTCGGAATATTCTCAGAAATATTTGCGACATTCTCTAAAAAACGATTATTCGGATATTCATCTATGGTATTTGCAACGGTATTAATTGGATTTTTAGGATTCATGGTGTGGGCGCATCATATGTTCACGGTGGGTCTTGGACCGGTAGCAAATGCCATTTTTTCTGTAGCTACAATGGCAATTGCAGTTCCGACAGGGATTAAAATTTTTAACTGGCTCTTTACGATGTGGGGCGGAAGTATTCGCTTTACAACGCCAATGATGTGGGCTGTTGCTTTCATCCCATCATTTGTTATGGGGGGTGTGACAGGGGTTATGCTTGCGTCTGCTCCTGCTGATTATCAGTTTCATGATAATTACTTCGTTGTCGCTCACTTCCATTACGTAATTGTTGGTGGAGTTGTGTTTGGATTATTTGCGGGGGCTCATTATTATTGGCCGCTTATGTTTAATAAAATGTTAGATGAGACACTTGGTAAAATTACGTTTTGGTTGTTCTTTATTGGTTTTCATTTAACGTTCTTTATTCAGCACTTCCTTGGTTTAATCGGTATGCCGCGTCGATATTTTACGTATTTGCCAGGACAAGGATTAGAAACTGGAAACTTAATTAGTTCAATAGGCGCAGTATTTATGGCTCTTGGAACAATTGTGCTTTTGGTTAATGTTGTGAAAACATCTTTTTCCAAAAAGCAGGCGGGCCGCGATCCTTGGGATGGCCGCACGCTAGAATGGTCAATTCCGACGCCGACACCTGAATATAATTTCAAACAATTACCGTTTGTGCGTGGCTTAGACCCATTATGGATTGAAAAACGGGAAGGAAAAAATGAGATGACACCAGCAGAGCCGGTTGGTGACATTCATATGCCAAATGCATCTTTCTTACCGTTTGTAATTTCATTAGGCTTATTTATCGCAGCATTTGGAGCGATGTATATGCAAGGTGGAAAAGAGAAAATGTGGTTAGTGGTAGCGATTGTTGGTCTTATTATCACGTTTGGAGCGATGTTCTTCCGATCTGTAATTGATGATCATGGATACCACATTCATAAAGAAGATTTAGATGATAAAGGGGGCAAGGCGTAATGCATGCAGAGGAAAAATTAACAAATGAAACCTTTCCAGCAGAGCCTGAAAAAGCAACCCTTGAAGGAAAGAATAAATTTATTGGGTTTTGGTTGTTTTTAGGAGGCGAAACGGTACTGTTTGCTTCCTTGTTTGGAACATATTTAGCGTTGAAAAATTCAACTAACGGCGGTCCAACGTCACAAGAAATGTTTCAAATGCCGCTTGTGTTTATTATGACAATGCTTCTTTTAACGAGTAGTTTAACGAGTGTATATGCAATGTACCATATGAAAAATTTTAATTTTAAACAAATGCAGCTTTGGCTTATTATTACGATCTTACTTGGGCTTGGCTTTTTAGGTTTTGAGATTTATGAGTTCACTCATTATACTCATGAATTTAAGCATACAATGAAAAGTAGTGCATTTGGTTCTGCATTTTATGCATTAGTTGGTACGCATGGATTACACGTTTTATTTGGATTACTTTGGATTTTAACTCTAGTGGTTCGTAATGCGAAGCGTGGTTTGAATTTATACAATGCTCCAAAGTTTTACGTCGCATCAATTTACTGGCATTTTATCGACGTAGTTTGGGTGTTTATTTTCACTGTAGTATATTTAATGGGAATGGTGGGATAAACAATGGCGATAAAACAAACAAATATAAATAACCCTAAAGTGGATCTTGCTTATCGCAGAAAAAAAAGTGCAGAAGAAATGAAGCATCAAGTCGTTACTTTCGGATTAATGATTTTTTTGACAATGATCTCGTTTGTAGCAGTTGCATATCCAAAAACATTTAGTCCGCTTTTTTCTGTACCATTTATTTTACTGTTAGCTGCCGTACAAGTTATTTTTCAATTGTATTATTTTATGCATATGAGCCATAAGGGACATGAGGCTCCGGCATTTTTCTTGTATGGTGGTTTGCTAGTTGGATTATTAACGATTTTAGCGTTTATGACAATTGTTTGGGTTTAAAAAATGAAAGGAGATTGAGGAGGTTTATCAATCTCCTTTTATTTATCCCGCTATTCGTGGGAGATAACTGCTGGCATGCACCGATTGGTTCAACTAATAATCAGTGGGGGATGAAAAAACTCCCACTGATTAAAGTTTCACTTTATGAAAGGTAGGGTGTCAAAAAATGAACAACTTATGGATATTTGGTTTTGAAGCATTGTGGAGCCCAATCTTTTTTCTTTTTATACTAGCTGTCGTGATTAGCTATTTTTTTATAATTGGAAAGTATCGAAATCGTTTTCCGAACGGAGAGAAAGTAAGTAAGCGAAAAATCATTTGTTTTACAAGTGGTATGTTCCTCTTATATTTTGTTAAAGGAGGCCCAATTGATTTACTTGGACATATTGTATTTAGTGCACATATGTTAGAAATGGCAATTATGTATATTGCTGTGCCGCCATTATTATTACTAGGGTTACCAAACTGGTTGTTTGAGTATATCACATCATTTCGATGGATTCGTATCATGTTACGCATATGGGCAAATCCTATTATCGCATTAATTGTTTTTAATGGGTTATTTTCGATGTATCATTTACCAATTGTGTTTGATGCGGTAAAACAGAGTCAAATAGGACATCCAATTGTTCTTGCTGTACTGTTTTTTGTGGCAATTATGTTATGGTGGCCGATGTTTAATCCGTTATCACAATATCAAACATTAAGTGAAATTAAAAAGATTGGTTATATGTTTGCTAATGGGATGCTATTAACACCGGCTTGTGCGCTTATTATTTTTGCTAATGAGCCGTTATTTGTGACATATACAGATCCAAGTGCATGGATGAAGGCAATGGAACTTTGCGTGCCAGCTGGAACATTATCTAACCTAAATATTACAGGTCCTGATTTCTTACATTGGCTTCCTGTTTTGGAGGATCAGAAAACAGGAGGGATTATCATGAAGGTTATTCAAGAAGTTGTATATGGGACAGTGATTGGGTATGTTTTCTTCTCGTGGGCGCGTAAAGAACGGAAAAAGGATGCTGAACAAATACATGCATTACCCCCGTATTTACAAGCTCAAGCTGAAAGCAAGCTCTAACCAAGTAGGCTTACTGCCCACGAATAACGAGGTTAATTTACTAAACAAAAAGAAGGTGTATCATTGTGTATACCTTCTTTTTGTTTATATAAATCCATTTTAATTTTTCGATATCTTTGTCTAGCTTTGCCTTCTAAGCCCTCATGTTTAAACAGTTGGAGTTGGATCCGCTGCTGCTGTGCAACATACAACATGATCGCTATTTGCTTGCTCCCTTTGTTTTAAACCCCGCATGTGGCAGGAAAAGGCCCTAACCGCTTCTATGCATGACCAGATGCTCTCGCCCCCCTAAAAGAAAAGGGTTTTATGTCGTTTTTTACCTTGTATATAGTGAAACTCGTAGAAGGTTTTCTTTATTCTGTAATCGCCAAACCTTGCAACTCTTTTTCGATATTTTGAAGTAACTGTTCGCTTTTTTGAAGAACGTTTTTTGGGAAATTTTCATTTTCTCCATATTCCACGCCGTGTGGATAATAATGTTTACCTAAAAGAGGTTTTAATAATTTAATATGGGCATGTCGACGCCCGATGTCTCCTTCTGTTGCAAAACCTTGTATACGTAAATAATACACATCATTTAGCATTTCAAATTTATAGTCGTATGTAACTCGCTCGTAATCCCATTGCCCAGCTAGTACAAAGTGATGATTGTCCATTACCTCAGTAAGAAGTGTGAAGTCAACAATTACGCCTTCAAGTTTCGTATTTGCAAATTGCATGAAATTGCCCCCTTATTATAAACATAGTATCGCTTGAATTTATAATAGTACGAATAGTGAGAAAACGCAATTCATATAGAGAGAAAAGGGGGAATGTCTGATTTTATAATAGAAATATGATATAGTGAACATAGTGTGGTACACACAAAATGGAAAAAAGTTTTGTTTGTGTATACCTCAATTTCATGGTTATTCAGGAGGTATATAATTTGAAAAAGTTGTTTCGTATTATAGTAATTACTTTTCTTATTTTAGCAATCGATCTATACGGGAAATTACTCGTTTCTCAATATATATTTCAATCACCTCAATTAAAAAAAGAGCATAAGATTGTGAAAATCAAAAAAGAAAAAGAGATTAAAGGGGTACCAGATACGATTCCAGAGTTACTTGGTAGGGATTCTGAAATTTTATTAGCGAATTGGGATGAACCAGCGCGAATTGAACCATCTGCATATGGTTATGAATGGTGGATATATAATAAAGACCAATCGCAATATGTGCAGTTTGGAGTTAAAGAGCATAAAATTGTTACGATTTATGTTGGCGGAGAGAAAGTAAATATTTCGCCATTTCATATTGGGGAAACATATGAAGATATTTATAAGAAAAATCCGTTTTCACATGAAATTTCACTTAAAATGGGAAGAAATAGCTATCAATTCGAATTATCTGATGTTGAACTAATAGAACAACCACTCGTTTCTATAGAAGATGGCTGGGCGCAATTATATTTTGATCATTTTACACATAAACTTGTTGGTGTTCGTTATATGGATGATGAGACGTTAATTAAACAAAAACCGTATCAACTCGTTTCTTCTGGAGAATTAACGAATCCACAGCCATTATCGCCAGAACTAATGAAACAAGTTGAACAAGGGAATGCGCAGCAAATTTTAGATTTAACAAATGTCATTCGAAGTCGTTACCATATTCCATTATTAGCATGGGATCAACAAACGGCAGCAGTAGCATTTGAGCACAGTAAAGACATGAAAGATAACAACTATTTTTCTCATGATTCACCTTCGTTTGGTACATTAGGAGATCGTTTGCAAAAAGGAAATGTATCATTTCAGTTAGCCGGAGAAAACATTGCGGCGCAGCATAGTGATGCAATCGCAGCGATTCAAGGATGGTTAAATAGTGAGGGGCATCGAAAGAATTTACTAAACGAACAATTTACCGGTTTAGGGATTGGCGTGTATGATAAATTTTATACGCAAAATTTTATTCAGAAGTAGGGTGTATGGATTGCCTAAAAATAGGCGAACCATGCGCCTTTTTTTTCTTACAATATAGTAAAAAGATACATCTGATGGGGTGGGTGATTGTGATGACAACAGTGAAAGGAGATTTACATCCTTCTATCCAAAAGTTCAAAGAGTTTGTACGTCAGCATCCAAAGATGGTTCATGACGTTCGAAATGGAAAGAAATCATGGCAACAGTTTTACGAAGAATGGTATTTACTTGGAGAAGAAGATGGCGTATGGAATTACTACAAAGTAAACGGAGAGGTTGTTCCTCCTTCTGTACAAGAAGAGAGCGGAGAAAAGTCAGGGGACTTTATGGGACAAATGGCGTCGTTTTTTAAAAAAATAGATGTGGAACAGGTGCAGCAACATTTAGTGAATATGACTACAGCTATTGGAAGTGTACAGCAGGTTATTCAACAGTTTCAAGGGAACCAGACAACAAAACAACAGCGCAATTCTGAAAATAATCCGTTTTTCTTTCAAAAAGATTAGGAGGAAGAGTGATGAGATCAGAACTCATCGAATTTATAAAGTCGAATGAAGATTTACAGAAATATATTCGTGAGCAACCGCATTGGTATCGGAAACTTTCTAGAAATCCAAGTGAAAAAGAAGCATTTGAATTAGCAGCTATGCAATATTTTAAAAAGACGATCCCAGATAAGGTAGAAAAGTTTCAAAATCAATTATCCGTTGCTTCTCTTATGATAGACATGTTTCAATATATGAAACAGCAAAATGTTAATTGATTAGGAGTAAAAACTGTGTCCGTCATGCGAAACTTTTGTTACAATAAAAAAATGGATTATAGAAAAAGGAGTTATAGCATGACGGAAATTTGTTTAGTACGACATGGACAAACTGATTGGAATTTTCAAGAAATCATTCAAGGAAGAGAAGATATTCCTTTAAATGAAATTGGGAAAAAACAAGCAAGTCAAAGTGCTGCAGCTTTAAAAGCTGAATCATGGGATATCATTGTTAGTAGTCCGCTAGTAAGAGCATACGAAACCGCACAAGCTATTGCTAATGCGGTGAAAATAGACACAATTCACCTTGATGAACGTTTTATGGAAAGAAATTTTGGAGTAGCATCAGGAAAACCGGTTGCTGAAGTTAGACAGTTTATTACAGATGGTAACGTAGAAGGAATGGAAACGGATCAAGAAATTGTGGAGCGGTGTTTTGCAGCATTAAAAGATGTTGCCCAAAAATATATGGGAAAACGTATAATTATTGTTGCACATTCTCATGCAATTAAAGCAATGTTACACGCTATTTCTCCAGAAGAAATTACATTTCAAACACCATTACAAAATGCATGTATTAGTTATGTGAGAGAAATGGAAGGAACATGGGAAGTTGTGAAGTACAATATTGCTGAACATATTTGTTTGTAATTTATATCTGAATAAAGTCATAGAATTAGTAGTTCTGCTATAAATGTGATATGATTAATATTCGGAGGTGTCTCTCATGATTGTAGCGACGCTAGAGAGCGTAATGATTTTAGACAAGTCTGAACAACTTGCAAAGGCTGTTGTTCTTTCAGATATAGCAGAGCAATACCGCAAGTGCTACCGCATATTGCAACAAGATTCGGAAGTACAAATGCTAATAGGGCAATTTTCAGCAATGAAAGAGCGTTATGAAGAAGTGCAGCGTTTTGGAAAATATCATCCTGACTATACAACCGTATCGAAACAAATGCGGGAGTTAAAACGAGCAGTAGATTTGCATGAAAAAATAGCTGCTTTTAAAAAAGCAGAAAATGATTTGCAAAAGTTATTGGATGAGATAAGTGTAATTATGGGAGCTGAAATCTCTCCTGCTATTAAGGTTCCGACAGGCAATCCGTTTTTTGATGCAGGTGGTTGTGGAGGCGGTTGTGGCTCTGGAGGTAGTTGTGGGTGTAAAAAAACGGGGTAATCTGCCCCGTTTTTTAGAATATAGAAGAAAAAGGACTACAAGAAATGGCTTCCGTTTTTTAAATATTTGAAAAATGATAACGAAATCTTTGTATGTGGAGGCCTAATACCCGTTAATACGGGATGAATTTCTGTGGCTTATTGTAAAATAAATGAATGATATTAAATAAAAGGAGAACATTATGTTTGGGCAACGACAAAGTATGATTGTCTATCTAAATTCCTTAAAGAATGCTAAAATTTTAAGGAAATATGGAAACATTCATTACATATCGAAACGGTTTAAATATGCTGTTGTATATTGTGATATGGAGCAATTAGAACATCTGATGCAAAAATTAAATAAACTTCCGTTTGTAAAAAAAATTGAGCCATCTTATCGGCCGTTTTTAAAAACGGAGTTCGAAAATTCCAGACCAGATCGTGCAAAAGAGTATGATTACAATAAGATGGATTAAAAGCCCGCCAAAATTTTGGTGGGCTTTTTGTATTTTTTACTTTATCCCGCTATTCGTGGGCAGTAATACTCCCGCCTCAAAATTCAGCAAAAGCATTGTTCTAGGATCTCCGGCCGTTTCACTCCCTCGGACGAGGCAAAAAAGCGCCTCGTCCGAGGGGCGTGGGCGTCCTGCGATTCTGAACGAGCCGCTTCCGCTTTTCTTAAGAAGTTAGGCGGGAGATAAACTGCTCATCAAAGCCCGATTTGTGAGGGCTAATAATCAGTGGGGGATGAAGAAAATCCCCACTGATTAAAGTTTCACTTTATTGCATCGGTGGAATAAAATGATTCATTCGTAAAATACCGATGAGATGATTAAAGTATAGTTCGGTTTCTGGAAATATAGTAGATGGTTTTACAGTAAAAGACACTACTTTTTTTCCGATTTGTTCAGCCGTTTCTTCAAATAAAGTAATTCGTTTGCTTTTTTTATCTGTTAATACAGGGATCCCTTCTCGACATATGTATAAAGGTTGGAAATCGCCTACTGTCGTGGGTTGAAGAACAACGACGAGAGAGCATACAGCTTTGTCGCTTTTCGAAGTATTAAATTGTAGCATATGCGCTACGCGATGTTTGTTTACTTTTGCAATTTCGAGTAGTTCGTATAAATCGGAGTATCCCTCTCCTAGTTCGATAAAACGTTGAATCATGTCTTTTCCTCCTCTTTCTTTTACTGTATCATTTCATTTTCAAAATGAAAAGAAGACAAAGAAAAAACCCTGCCGAAGCAGGGCCCTTCTTATACTAGTATGACTAGCAAGAAGGCAAAGGGAGAGGAGAAACCGGAGGAAGAACTTATGGGGAAACGTAAGTCTTCTCCGCGGTTGGCAACAACATCGAAGGTGATGTTGTTATATTTATTTATCCCCAAACTGTATGAAGATATACATTGCAAAATTAAATTTTCTCTTTTCCTTTTTATTTTTCTTTCGAATGTTTTATGATAGGATAAAAAAGGTACATATACATAAAGTGAAACTTTCATCAGTGGAGGTATTACTGCCCACGAGTAGCGGGGTATAGTTGTACTTACACAAAATGATTTATATGAACATTTGTTATATGAATCCATTTTGATTTTTCGACATATAGATTGCAGTCAGATGCTCTTACCCACCTGAAAAGAATGGTTTTATGTCGTTTTTTAATTTGGATTGATATAGAAAGAGATAAGGTAGTGAAAAATTATGAGAGTAGTTTCAGGAAAGTGTAAAGGTCATCCTTTAAAAGCTGTACCAGGTAATACAACACGGCCGACAACAGATAAGGTGAAAGAGGCTATTTTTAATATTATCGGTCCTTATTTTGATGGTGGTTTAGCTCTTGATTTGTTTGGCGGGAGTGGAGGGCTTGGTATTGAGGCTCTTAGTAGAGGGATAGATAAAGCTATTTTTGTTGATCGTGATGGAAAAGCGATAAAGGTAATCCATCAAAATTTAGAAAGTTGCAAGTTAGAAGCGCAAGCTGAAGTATATAGAAATGATGCAGAACGTGCTGTAAAGGCGCTCGTGAAACGTGCGTTATCGTTCGATCTTGTACTGCTAGATCCGCCGTATAAAGATCAAAGGATTATTTCTTTAATCAGTATAATGGATCAGCATGATCTATTGAAAGAAGATGGAATCGTAATGGCTGAACATGGTGTAGATATAGACCTGCCTGAAACGATTGGTAGACTTGTGAAGGTAAGAGCTGAAAACTACGGTATTACAGCGATTTCGATTTATAAGTATGAAGGTGAGGGGACCGAATGGCAAGCATAGCGATTTCTTCGGGAAGTTTTGATCCAATTACCCTTGGACATTTAGATATTATTAAAAGGGGTGCAAAAGTTTTTGATGAAGTATATGTTGTTGTTTTAAATAATTCATCAAAAAAACCGCTTTTTACGGTAGAAGAGCGTTTAGAATTAATTCGCGAGGCGACAAAAGACATTCCGAATGTAAAGGTTGATTCGCATAGTGGATTATTAGTAGAGTATGCGAGAATGCGTAATGCGAATGCGATATTACGCGGTTTACGTGCGGTATCTGACTTTGAATATGAAATGCAAATTACATCTATGAATCGTAAATTGGAAGAGAATGTAGAAACATTTTTTATTATGACAAATAATCAATATTCTTTTTTAAGTTCAAGTATTGTAAAAGAGGTAGCTCGTTATGGTGGAAGTGTTTCTGGACTTGTTCCGCCAATTGTAGAACGTGCTTTAAAAGAGAAGTTTCAAACCCCGTTATGATGAACGGGGTTTTTTGTTATGAAAGAGACGGACAACGAGTAATAAAACGTATAAATATAAACAAAATAGTGTAAAGGCCGGACCAAACATAATAAGGGAATTCCAAGCTTTTGCAAACACGGTAGATTGTTCAGATAAAAAGACTGGAATATCGTATTGAGTAGGCGAAAAAGAATGTAATCTTTCATAAAGTGGTCCCCAAAATATGTATGTATAGATTGGAGCAAGGAAGCTTTGAATAATCCGTGCAAAAAAGTATGGTTTAAAACGGATATCCGTTTCTGCTAAAATACTGGCAACTTGAGCTTGAATAGAAAGACCGCTAAAAGCTAAGATAAAACTTGTCATCATAGCTTGTTGTAAAATAGAAGTGTGTTCTGTTTGACTAATCATTTGACTCCCAAGTGTCATTTCTAAAAGGCCGGATAAAATCGGGAAACTAAAATAAGGCGAAAGTTGAAATGCAGCTAATATTTGTTTCATAATATAAGCAAGGAAGGTTGTAATATGAAAAACGGTTAACATTTTATTTAAAACAGAGAATAAAATAATAAACCCGCCAATCATAAGTAATGTTTGAACAGAAGAAGAAATTGCATCACCGATTAATTTACCAATGGGGCGTTTTTCTTGTAATCGAGTGTTATGAAGAACTGAAAAAGCATGCCGCAACGGAATTGGCGGTGTATGTCTTTTTGCTTCTTTTTGCTTGCGATTATCTTGGTAAAAGCGCATGAGTAGTCCAACTGTGAAATTACTAACATAATGGGAGGCTGCTAAAATTATTCCTAATTTTGGGTTATCAAAAAAACCAATTGCTACAGCTCCAAAAATAAATAGTGGATTGGAAGAATTTGTGAAAGAGACGAGGCGTTCTGCTTCAATTTGTGTAAGTTGGTTTTCTTGACGTAACCGAGCGCTTAATTTTGCGCCTGCAGGGAAACCTGAGGCCATACCCATTGCCCATACAAAGCCTCCGATGCCAGGTACACGAAAGAGTGGACGCATCAAAGGTTCTAATAGCACCCCAATAAACTTTACAATTCCTAGTCCGATTAGAAGTTCGGCGATAATAAAAAAAGGTAGCAAGGAAGGAAATACAACTTCCCACCATATATTTAAGCCTCGAATAGATGATTGGAGTGCTGCTTGGGGATGGAGTACGAGAGAAATTGTAAGAAAAGAAACCGATATGGTGAGAAAGCCTGTTTTCCATTTTTCGTACATTTTATATCCCCCCCTTTGTCCCAAATGTTCATTTCAGTATACGAGGATACATAGTGAAATTAGACCATAAGTATAAAAAGAGAGTGAAAAATTTTTGAGGGTGAAGAAGATGAATGAACCGAAAATTGGATTAGCGCTTGGGTCAGGTGGTGCAAAAGGATTTGCACATGTTGGTGTTATTAAAGTACTACGAGAAGCCAATATACCTATTCATATGATTGCAGGAAGCAGTATGGGGGCACTAATAGGTACGTTTTATGCAGCAGGATGTAATGTGGACCGTTTGTATCGTTTAGCAACAGTATTTAAGCGGAAGTACTATTTGGACTTTACTGTACCCAAAATGGGATTTATTACTGGAAAACGTGTAAAAGATATGATTAAAATGTTTACATATAATAAAAAATTAGAAGAGTTAGACATTCCAACAGCGGTTGTAGCAACTGATATTTTAAATGGTGAAAAGGTTGTCTTTACAAAAGGTTCTATTGCAGATGCTGTTAGGGCAAGTATATCTGTGCCCGGTATATTTGTTCCTGAGAAAATAAATGGAAGGCTGCTCGTTGATGGAGGAGTGATTGATCGTATTCCAGTATCAGTAGTAAGAACATTAGGGGCTGATATTGTGATTGCTGTTGATGTATCCCCTATTAAGGTCAATGGGGAAGTTACATCCATTTATGATGTCATTATGCAAAGTATCGAAATTATGCAACATGAGCTTGTAGTAAATAGACAAATTGCATCAGATCTTATGATGCATCCAGCTGTAGAACAGTTTAGTTCGCGATCCTTTACGAATATAGAAGATATCATTCGTGTCGGTGAAGAAGAAGCAAAGCAGCACATTCAAACAATTTACACATTGATTGAGCAGTGGAAGGAGAAAAAAGATGTTTAAAAAGTTTCGGTATTTATATGCACTACTTATTGGAGTAATTATCGCGATGCTAATCGTGTTTGTCCCTCTGCCATACTATATTACAAAACCAGGCATGGCAGAGAAATTAGAGCCGTATGTAAAAGTTGAGGGAGGAAATAAAGAGAAAGGGGATTTTATGCTCGTAACAGTTTCGATGGGGCGAGCAAATGTTGTGAATTATCTTTCTGCTAAATTTAACAAATATAACGAAATATTTAAGAAGGAAGAAATTTTAAGAAAAGGTGAAAGTGATGAAGAATATCAATTTCGCCAAGTATATGCAATGAAAGAGTCACAAGATGCGGCTATTTATAATGCGTATAAAAAAGCAAATGCCTCTGTTACGTTTGAAAATCAAGGTGTGCTTGTAGTTGGAATTGCAAATGATATGCCAGCTGCTGGAAAATTAAAACTTGGCGATCGGATTCTTGCTGTTGATGGTCAATCATTGCAAACGGCAGAGCAGTTTATTGCCTATATGAAAACAAAAAAACAAAATGATGAAGTAAGCGTTAAATATGTGCGTGAAAATAAAGAACAGGAAGACAAATTTGTACTAAAGCCAATTCCAGAAGATAAAAACCGCGCTGGTATGGGAGTTTCTATTATTTCAGATAAGAAGCTTACAGTAAGTCCTAATGTGAAAATTGATGCGCATAAGATTGGAGGACCTTCTGCTGGTCTTATGTTTACGTTAGAAATTTATAATCAGCTCGTGAAAGAAGATACAACAAAAGGTCACGAAATAGCTGGAACTGGAACGATCAATGAAAAAGGAGAAGTCGGTCCAATTGGAGGTATTTCTCTAAAAGTAGTTGCAGCACATAATGCGGGTGCAGAAGTATTCTTCGCACCAAATGAGAATGGAAAAGAGAATTCAAACTATAAAGAGGCAGTGAAAACAGCTAAAGATATAAACACAAAAATGAAAATTATACCTGTAGATACGTTAGATGATGCCTTAATGTATTTAGATAAAATGTCAGAAAAAAAGTAATCCTCTCGTTTAAGAGAGGATTTTTTTTCGTGCTATTTTCAGACAGTGAAAGATTAAACACGGAAAGCTGAGAGATTCACTTTATCCCGCTATTCGTGGGCAATAAGCCCCCACTTATGGAAGTTTCACTTTATAAAAATACGTGTTGCACTTCGTCATATCGGATAGGGTGCTGCGTTATATCTCGTTTTATCATTTCACCGCAAAGGGTTCCTTGTAAAATAGAGAAATAAGTAGCGCTTGCTTTTCGGTCTAAATCTAAAAGAGGATGCTGAAACGTTTTTGTATGAGAAAGCAATGGAAGTGTTATTTGCTTTTTCTTTGCTGATATATACGCTTGTCCTTTTTGGGACATGCCGAGCAAACGAATATATTGTGCGTGTTGTTCTACACGGGCTTTGTGCATCTCTTCTTTTGTTGTGTTGGTTAAAATATGTGTGCAAATGCGCTGTAATCGTGTCCATGTGTAACGTTTTGTTTTTAATATTTCCATAAACTTTGCGAATGAAGTAGCTTCTTGAATAGATGATAAAATCCGATGTTCCAACCCTTCCTCTACTTCATATATATTTTGTAATTGCGATGGTGACATTGTTAGGAGTTTATATTTTAGCAAGTGAAAATAATGCTCCCAATTATGTAATAGGTGATAGGAATGTGTATATTGCTCTAAAAGTAATTTTGTCACTTTTGGAACAAAGGGAATAATTGCTGGAAAAGTTTCTGGATCATTAAATAATTGCTTGCGAATGCTCGTTGCGCTAGCGATTCGTTCATCTTGAAATGTTTCGTCATGATAATGCGAAGCAAAGCGCTTAATTGTACTCGCTTTCATTGAACTCTTTTGCCCGATAATTGCTTCTATGTAATGCATTCCTAAAATATTATTAGGCTCTGAAATGTCGATAGTATCTATGTTTTTTTGTAAGGATGCAAATGCCTCAGAAGTTGCTTTCGCATAGCTCATTCCTGTTTTTAAGTATTGTTGTACGAGGGAATGAAATGCGTCTTGCTCAGCTTGACGTAAAGTGATCGTATTGTAGAAATGATCAATATTACCACTTTCACTCCCAAAGCAAACCTCAGAGACGCAAAGAGCATCTAATATTGAAATAGCACCGTTTGCAAATGTTTCAGCTTTTTGCGTTGCGAAGGCATATGGAAGTTCGACAATAATGTCCGCGCCATTTGCTAAGGCCATTTGTGTTCGCGCCCATTTTGAAATGAGAGCCGGTTCCCCGCGCTGCAAAAAAGGTCCGCTCATAACAGCGATGATAATATCTGTCTTTGTTAACTTTTTGGTTTGTTGCATATGATAAGCATGACCATTGTGAAATGGATTATATTCAACAACAATGCCGCTAGCTTTTATAATAATCTCCCCTTTCGGTGTAGCATCTTTTTCTAAAACATGATAATCTATATATTATTTCCTATAATGACTTCATTATAGTGTAAAGAAAAAATATTGACAAATATACAATGGCTAGCTATAATTTTGTTTGTTGCCTTGAGGTGATATGATATGAAATGGTCGATTCATCAATTGAACAAATATCGACAAAAAGGACTAACGTTAGATGAGATGGTAGATGTAAGTGAGCTGAAAAATGTTGAGAACGATGTTCGAGATGTTACTCCTGTTCATGTGACAGGTAGAGTTGATTTTAGTTCTAACAAATATACGTTTCATCTACATATAACAGGAAGCATGGTATTACCATGTTCTAGAACGTTAGTAGATGTAACATTACCATTTGAAATTGAAACAACTGAGGTGTTCTTAGTTTCGAAAGAAGATTATGAAACTGAAGCAGATTTTCATTACTTAGAAGGAGAAGTACTTGACTTACTCCCTGTAATTAAGGAAAATATACTATTGGAGATTCCAATGCAAATTTTCAGTGAGGATGTTTCAGAAGGAACACCGATGCAAGGTCGAGACTGGCAAGTGATTTCGGAAAAAAGCGAAGAAAAGCCTGTTGATCCAAGATTAGCAGGACTTGCGAAGTTTTTTGACAAATAATCAGAAGACCATTTCAGGCCTTCGTATGAAAATAACTTTCTCTTTTAAGGAGGTGGGAAGAATGGCTGTACCTTTTAGAAGAACTTCTAAAACAGTAAAAAGAAAGCGTCGCACGCATTTCAAATTATCAGTACCTGGTATGGTAGAGTGCCCAAGCTGTGGTGAAGCGAAATTAGCTCACCGTGTATGTAAAGCATGCGGTACTTACAAAGGTAAAGAAGTAATCAGCAAGTAATTGCAAAAATAAACGCAGGAGGGAAACCTCCTGCGTTTATTTTTTCGCTTTTCTTTACATGTTATTCTTCTATCTTTTCTAGTAACTGCATATGTTTAATAAAAAATGCATAAGGAGGACTAGAGAGATGGCAACAACAAGACAAGATGCATGGACTGATGAAGAAGATTTACTTCTGGCGGAAGTAGTGCTCCGGCATATACGTGAAGGAGGAACGCAACTTTCTGCCTTCAAAGAAGTAGGAAGACATTTATCGCGAACACCTGCCGCTTGTGGATTTCGTTGGAATTCTTACGTACGTAAACAATATAAAGAACGCATTGAAGAAGCAAAGCAAATAAGGAAAGCTGATAATTATGAAGTGCGAGAACAAAAGAAAGAGAAAGTGACTTCTCTTTCAATAACGTTAGAAGATGTAATTGTCTTTTTACAAAGCTATAAAAAAGAAGAAGAAAAAACGGAATTATATAAGAAGATTGAGGCATTGCAAAGGGAAAAAGAAGGACTTTTGCAGCAATTGTCTTTGTATGAAGAAGAATACCGTACTTTATTCGATTATATTGACCGAAAAAGAAACTCGATGGTATTAGAACCTTCTGAAAGAGAGAGAAACCGAGAAAAAGGAATACTTGAAAAAACATCAAAATAAAAACAGCTGTTATGCAGCTGTTTTTATTTTTAAGCAGATTCACTTTTTGTAACCGCATTCAAATTTACGTTTGGATGCCAAATGTAAAAATCGCTATCATCGATGGTTACTTTTTCGAAGTGTAATTTTTCCCAAAAATCAGCAGATTGGACGCGAGCAATCGTTTTGATAGGAAGGTTTAATTGTTTTACATAATTGACAAGCATCTTACCGAATCCTTGTTTTTGGAATGTTGGTAACACTTCGAGTTTAAAAAGTTCTACATAAGGGCTAGTTAACGAATTGCTGCTGGCCTGTTGTTTCGTATACAAGCTCATGCGAGCGATAAGAGAACCACCGTAATAAATTCCGTAAAAAGGGGATTCACTATCGTTTTCGATAATATTTGCTTGTAGATCTTCCAGCATAGATAATTCTTCAGCGCCACAACCCTTGAATTTTTTAAACTCTTCTAACGTTTTATAATTGATGAGCAAGCGCTCAACTTTTGGGAAATGCATAGAATCACATCCTTTTCTTGTTGTAAAATAAAGAAAAGTATAAATATTTACAATAATATTATAACGCATTTTTTTATTTTTATGAAGAAAAGAGATGATTCTTTCGATATTTTTTTTAGAAGTTTGCTAAACTAATTTTATAAACTATATAAATACAAATTAAAAATCCGACATATAAGCCCTCTTTTTTGAGGAGAGCGAGAGCATCTGGCTATGTATAATAGCGGTCAGGGCTTATTTCTGCCACCTGCAAGGTTTAAAAACAAAAAGAGTAAGTAGCGATTATGTTATATTCTGCATTGAAGCGACTTATGGATGTTCAGGCCCGTTGGTAATGTTCTTAAATATGAGGGCTTAGGAGAAAGAGCTAGAAAAAGATGTCGAAAAATTAAAATGGATTTATATATAGTAAAGCTTTCGTTAGTAGAAATTCTTTTTTTGTTTGCGGAAAGTTATTCATAATGTATAGCATGATGAAAATGGGGGCTTTGTAAAGATGAGGATTGGAATTGTTGGGCCAGGAGCAATTGGACTTCTTTTTGCGTTTTATTTACAAAAAAATGAGCAGGATGTCACACTGTACACACGAACAGCGGAGCAATCTGAGCGTTTGAAAGAGTCCGGAATTACATGTGTGCAAAATGGTATGCGGGAAACTGTATTTCCTCGTGTAAATCATTTAGAGAATATAAAAAATGAAACACATGATTATATATTTATTGCTGTAAAGCAATATCATTTAGAAAAGGTATTACCGTGTTTGCAAGCGGAAAAGCGACTTATCTTCTTACAAAATGGAATGGGACACCTTCATTTATTACAACAAATTCAAGGTGCTAGCGTTGCAGTAGGAATTGTAGAGCACGGAGCGAAAAAGGAAAATGGGAGTATCGTTCATCATACTGGAGTTGGTAGTACGAAATTTGGAATCATACATGGAGAGAGGAAGGACTTAGAGCTTCTGTTCACTGCATTTTCTTCGAGTCTATTCCCGGCAGTGGTTGAAAGTGATTGGAAGCGAATCATGATAAATAAGCTTGTCGTAAATGCGTGTATTAACCCATTAACCGCGTTGTTCGGTGTACAAAATGGAGAATTGTTGACAAATCCTTCGTTTCACAAAGTGATGAAGCAAGTATTTTCAGAAGTAATGGGAATAGTAGGTGACGTACAATGTAAAGAGTATTGGGATCGTGTATGCACAGTGTGTGAAAATACAGCTCATAACACTTCCTCTATGTTAACGGATGTACGCAATAATAGAAAAACAGAAATTGATGCAATTGTCGGTTATTTACTTGAAGAAGCAGAGAAACAACAAAAATCAGTTCCAACGCTGTCTTTTTTGTATCATTCTATAAAAGGATTAGAATGATAAGAGTTATTCTTTGCTTTTGCAACGAACATTGACTACAATTTGGTTGGTGAGAGATTCGGAGATGAAAGGAAGAAGTATATGGAGATAAAAGAAATCTCTGTCCCGCTTCAAGGAGTTGTTGCGGACTATTTGAAACATAAAAAAGAAATTCAAGAATGCTTTGATTATCCAGTAACGGAAGAGAGTTTTGTAAGACGTATACAAGATTTACGAAATAGACAGTATCCAAGACAAGAGTTAGTATCACATTTATTACAATATAATCAAGAATTAAATGCAGGAGAAAAAACGTTTCAAAATATCAATGCTTTGTTAGAAGAAGATACATACGTTGTTATAGGAGGGCAACAAGCTGGATTGCTAACGGGTCCTCTTTATACGATCCATAAAATTATATCTATTTTACAACTTGCAAAGGAAAAAGAAGCTTCGCTTGGCGTACGAGTGGTTCCTGTTTTTTGGATTGCTGGTGAAGATCATGACATTGATGAAATTAACCATGTGTTCGTTACGAAAAACGGAAAAGTAAAAAAGACAATTTTTCACGGACGTAACCTAAATAAAGCGAGTGCATCTGAAACGGAGATTTCCATCGAGGATTGTCAACATTGGATCGAAGAAATATTTAAAACATATCCAGAAACAAAACATACAAAGGATCTACTTCGTTTGGTAGAAGAATGTTTACAGCAATCACGTACATACGTTGATTTTTTTGCGCGTTTTATTACAAAGCTATTTATGCATTCGGGTTTAATTCTTGTAGATTCTCATCATCCTATCCTGCGGAATATTGAAGTTCCTTTTTTAAAAGAATTATTAGCACGCTATAAAAATGTGCAAGTAGCACTTAACGATCAGCAACGTATATTACGTGATTTGGACTATAAAACAATTATTGAAACAAAGCCGAATGTAGTGCATATCTTTATGGAGATTAATGGGGAACGTCTTTTGTTAGAGGAAGAAGAAGGGCGTTTTATTTGTAAAGAAGGGATGTATTCGTTTTCCTACGAGGAGATTATAAAAAGTATGGAAGATCATCCAGAACGATTTAGTAACAATGTTGTTACAAGACCGCTTATGCAAGAATATATTTTTCCTACACTTGCATTTATTGGTGGACCAGGAGAAATTGCGTATTGGAGTGAACTCCAACAAGTATTTCATGCGGTGGACTTCCAAATGCCGCCAGTTGTGCCTCGCTTGACAATTAGTTATATAGAACGCGATATTGAAACTGATTTACAGGATTTGCAGATTCAGGAGAGCGAAGTGTTCAGTACTGGTATTCCTGCACTGCGAGAAAAGTGGCTATCTAAGCAAGTTGAAGAGCCGATAGACAGTCACTTTATGAATGCGTCGGAGCAAATTGGAGCAATTCATACATCATTACAACAATTTGTTCAGAAAGTAAGTCCAGGTCTTCGAGATTTTGCGAAGAAAAATGAGTTGAAAATTATGCAACAACTTGAACTGTTAGAGCGGACAATTCAATCTGACTTAGAAAGAAAACATGAAGTGCAGCTTAATAAATTCAGAAGAATTGAGTGCTCATTACAACCGTTAGGTGCACCGCAAGAACGAATATGGAACATTTGTTATTATTTAAATGTCTATGGGCTTGATTTTGTAGAACGAGTAATGAAGCAAACTTATCGTTGGAATGGAAAACAGCATATTATAAAATTATAAAATCTTGCTCTTAAGAGCAGGATTTTATTTTATTTTGTGGAATTACCTGTAAAATAAATTGATTTATTGATTATATGTATTGTAAAGTATATTGGTTGAAAATACACAACTTTTGAAGAATGGTTCTTTTTTGACAAAATGGAACAAAAAGAAAGTGAATTATCATCATTTTCGACATGTTTTTGTGAAATTTCCCGAAAAAGATGATAAGATTTAGTATATAATAAGATAAAACTTTAATTTAGTAGGAAGTGGAATTCTTACTAATTACTGACCACGCCAATCGGAATTTTATGGACAATTATCTTGATTCCTTTTCATTTTTGGAATTGGGGATAAAAAGATGACTTCAAAAGATTATTTTGTAAAAAAGTAGGTGCAACAATGTTTAAACATGTAACAGTGTTATTAAAAGAAACAGTAGATGGATTGGAAATTAAACCTAATGGTACATATGTAGATTGTACGCTAGGAGGTGGAGGACATAGTGCTTATTTACTATCTCAACTTTCTGAAGAAGGAAGATTAATTGCATTTGATCAAGATGAGGTTGCAATTCAAAATGCAAAAGAAAAATTCTCTTCTTATGACGGTCAATTTATAACTGTAAAAAGTAACTTTCGTTATTTAAAAGAAAAATTAAATGAATTAGGAATAACGGAAGTAGACGGTATTTTATTCGATTTAGGTGTTTCTTCCCCACAATTAGATACGCCAGAACGTGGATTTAGTTACCACCACGATGCTCCGCTTGATATGCGCATGGATCAAGATGCCCCGCTAACAGCATATGACGTTGTAAATAGTTGGTCATATGAACAACTTGTAAGAATCTTTTTTCAATATGGTGAAGAAAAGTTTTCAAAGCAAATTGCAAGAAAAATTGAAGCATACCGTGAAAATAAATCAATTGAAACAACTGGAGAACTAGTGGAGTTAATTAAAGAAGGGATTCCTGCCCCGGCTAGGCGAACGGGAGGACATCCTGCGAAGCGAGTATTCCAGGCAATTCGTATTGCAGTTAATGATGAATTGAAAGTATTTGAGTACGCGTTAGAAGCGGCGATCGATATGACGAAAACAGGTGGTCGAATTAGTGTGATTACATTCCATTCGCTAGAAGATCGGATTTGTAAAACGACATTTAAAAGACATAGTACAACACCACAGCTTCCACCAGGATTACCAATTATTCCGGATGAATACAAGCCGAAGTTGAAGTTAATTACAAGAAAGCCGATTTTGCCTTCTGATGTAGAATTAGAAGAAAATAAACGAGCACGTTCTTCGAAGTTACGAATTGCTGAAAAACTATAAAAAGGAGAGAGAGGTATGTCAAATTTAGCCGTTAAGTACAAAAAGCAACAAGTGGAAATAGAAGTACAATCTCAAGCTCCGCAGCAAGTAGTACAGCCAACTGTCAAAACAAAAATTACAAGAATTGAAAAATTATTGTATGTTGCATTTATTGGCTTTTTATTATATACATGCGTAGCTGTTATTGGGAATAAAGCGGCGCTATATGAAGCTGATGCTAAAGTGACAGAGATGGAAAGCACCCTTATAAAACACCAAAAAGAAAATCAAGAATTACAAGCTGAAAAGGAAAAGCTAACACGTTATGATCGCATTGCAGAAATTGCAAAAAAACATGGACTTGAAATTAATGCGAATCATGTAAAAGGCTTAAATTAATAATAGGTGTGAAGAAAAGATGAATATACGTAAATTTCATACTAACAAAGGAGCAGGATTCTTCATTAAGGTGTTTCTCCTGCTCTTTTTTCTGTTGTTAGCGCGCTTTCTTTATATTCAAGCAACGAAAACAGTGCATGGAGTAGATTTAGAGACAATTGCACAGCAAAAGCATAATAAAAAAGGGGTACTTGAAGCAAATCGAGGAACGATTTACGATCAAAATGGTTACGTGCTTGCTCAGGATGCAAATTCGTATAAGATGGTTGCCGCACTAAAAGGACAAAAGTATGTGAAAGACAAAGATGATGCGGCAGAGAAAATATCAAAAGTACTTGAGGTTGATAAAAATGAAATTTTACAGTACTTAAATAAAAATGCTACACAAGTAGAGTTCGGAAAGATTGGAAAAGACTTAACGAAAGAAAAGAAAATTCAAATTGATAATCTGAAAATAGATGGAATATCGTTTGTTACAGAAAAGGCAAGAATATATCCGAATGGAAATTTTGCTTCTTACATACTTGGATTTGCAAAACCAAATGATGAAGGAATTGCAGAAGGGAAATTTGGACTGGAACAAAGCTTAGATAAATATTTAAGAGCTTCTAACGGAAGCATGAAGTATACAGGAGATACGAAAGGTATTGCGTTAGATGGTGGTAAACAGTCTGTGAAGCCTCCTAAAAACGGGGATAATGTATATTTAACACTTGACCAACGGATTCAAGGCTATCTAGAAGATGCGATGGAAGAGGCAGAAAAACATTATGATCCGTCTATGTTAATTGGAGTCGTAGCAGATCCGAAAACAGGAAAAATTTTAGCGATGTCTAGCAGACCGAGTTTTGATCCGAATCCGAATAATCGAGATATTCAATACTTTTTAAATGATACGATTGCAAACGCGTATGAACCAGGTTCAACGATGAAAATCTTTACGTTAGCAGCTGCTATTAATGAGGGCGTATATAAAGGACAAGATTATTATCAATCTGGTAGATACAAAGTGGGGAATGAGGAAATTAGAGATCATAATGGCGGATCAGGTTGGGGTTCTATTACGTTTGACGAGGGAGTAGAGCGCTCATCAAACGTTGCTTTTGCTATTTTAGGAAATGAAAAGCTAGGCCCTGATCGTTTTCGTCAATATATTCATAAGTTTGGTCTGGATGAAAAGACTGGTATTGATTTACCTGGAGAAGGCGAAAATACAATTTTATTTGATAAGAAAATCCAGCAAGTAACAACAGCATTTGGACAAGGTTCAACTGTAACTCCAATTCAGCTTGTACAAGCAGCTACTGCAATTGCTAACGATGGGAAAATGATGAAACCCTACATGATTGATCAAATTGTAGATCCGATGGATAATAAAGTTGTCTTGCAACACCGTCCAGAGGAAGTAGGGAAACCAGTTACAAAAGAGACTGCAACGCAAGTAAGGCAACTGTTAGAACGAGTTGTAACGTCACCGAAAGGGACTGGAACGATGTATAAACTTGATGGATATTCCGTTGGTGGTAAAACAGGAACAGCACAAATTCCGGATGGAAAAGGCGGTTATATGATAGGGAAAAATAATTATATATTCTCCTTCCTTGGTATGGCACCAATGGATGACCCACAGCTTGTCATATATTTAGCAGTTAAGCAACCTAAATTGAAAGACACTGAAAATGGTGCACAGCCGTTATCCGAAATGTTTAAATCTGTTACGAAAAATAGTTTGGAGTATTTGAAAATTAAGCCAAATGAAATAAAAGATGTGAAAAAACAAGGAAACCAGCAGCAAGCTACTGTTCCAAATGTAACGGGTAAAACAATGGAAGAAGCAAAAGGCATATTGGAAAAGGCGAAGTTCCGACCTGTTATTTTAGGAGAGGGAAAAATCGGACAACAAGTGCCAAAAGCGAATGAAAAAACGTTAACGGGTGATCGTGTATTCTTAGTAGGAAATCAACCGAAAATGCCGAATGTTAATGGTTGGGCCCTTCGTGATGTGATGAATTTAGCGAAAATATTAAATCTTGATGTGAAGCTTTCTGGTACAGGTTATGTAACTGAGCAAAGTGTCGCTGAAGGTACTCCTTTACAAGAAAGAACACAGGTAGAAGTAAAACTTGAACCACCTCTTGAACCGCAACAAGAAGCAGAGCGGGAACCAAATAAGAAGGAAAAGAAAGAGGACACGTAACATAGGAGAAATGAACGTGTTCTAATGAAACAAGTACAAGCATATATTGGAACAAGCTAGGCGTAAAGGAGGCTTGTTCCAATATGCGTGTATCAAATGTAACGGTAAGAAAAAGACTTATTTTTGTGCTGATTTTTGGTATACTTATTTTTACAATTATTGATATTCGTCTTGGATATGTGCAGTTTTTTCTTGGTAATCTGTTAACAGATCGTGCGAAAGATTCATGGAGTCGTAATATTACATTTGAACCTGAACGGGGAAAAATTGTAGATCGTAATGGTGTGGAACTTGCAACAAATAAAAGTGCACCAACTGTCTTTGTGGTACCAAGGCAAATTGAAAAACCGGCAGAGACTGCAGAGAAGTTAGCTGCAGTTTTAGGTGTGTCGAAAGAAGATATTTATCAACGCCTTACGAAAAAAGAGTCTATAGTCAGATTAGATAAAGGTGGACGAAAAATTTCTCATGATAAGGCGAAAGAAGTTAGAGCTTTAAGTTTAAAGGGTGTATATATTGCTGAAGATTCAATTCGATACTATCCGTTTGGTAAGTATTTATCACATGTGCTTGGCTTTGCTGGGAGTGATAATCAAGGGCTTATGGGGCTGGAGTCATATTATGACAAAGAATTAAATGGTGACAAAGGATATGTCCGTTTCTTTGCTGATGCGAAAGGACAACGCATGCCGAACATAGGCGATGATTATAAGGAGCCAGGCGACGGCTTGAATTTGAAGTTGACAATTGATTCGCGTATTCAGACAATTATGGAGAGAGAATTAAATATAACAGAGTCTACGTATCATCCAGATGGAATCGTCGCGATTGCAATGAATCCAAATAACGGTGAAATATTAGGTATGTCTAGTCGTCCGAGTTTTGACCCAGCGGATTTCAAAAGTGTTTCACCAGAAGTCTTTAACCGAAATCTTCCGGTTTGGAGTACATATGAACCAGGATCCACATTTAAAATTATTACACTTGCAGCTGCTTTAAATGAAAAATTAGTAGACTTGGAGAAAGATACGTTTTATGATGATGGAGCGGCAGAAGTTGGCGGTGCAAGATTGCGTTGCTGGAAAGCGGGGGGGCATGGCAGCCAAACGTTTTTAGAGGTTGTTCAAAACTCTTGTAACCCGGGTTTTATAGAACTTGGAGACCGTTTAGGAAAAGAAAAGTTGTTTCAATATATCCGTGATTTTGGATTTGGACAAAAAACAGGTATTGATCTACAAGGAGAAGGTAGAGGGATTTTATTTGATCTAAAAAAAGTAGGACCTGTTGAACAAGCGACTACAGCGTTTGGTCAAGGAGTCTCTGTTACCCCGATTCAACAAGTAGCAGCAGTAGCGGCTGCTGTAAATGGAGGCAAGTTATATCAGCCTTATATAGCGAAAGAATTCATAGACCCAACTACGAACAAAGTAATTAGTAAAAAAACACCTATTGCAAAGAAACAAGTGATTTCCAAGGAAACATCTGAAAAGGTTCGGTATGCACTTGAGAATGTTGTTGCGAAAGGTTCAGGTAACAAAGCATATATTGATGGATATCGTGTTGGAGGGAAAACAGGTACAGCACAAAAAGTAAAAGATGGTAAGTATTTGGATAACAACTATATCGTATCATTTATTGGATTTGCACCAGCGGATAATCCGCAAATTGTTGTATATGTCGCTGTAGATAATCCAAAGGGAGTTACACAATTTGGCGGAGTGGTTGCTGCACCAATCGTTGGGAATATTCTTCGTGATGTCTTACCGGTTATGGGAGTAGAGCCTAGAAAAGAGCAAATTGAAAAGAAATTAACTTGGGATGAGACGCCATTAGTAGAAGTCCCTAATATAGTAGGCTTGGATCGAAAGGAATTACAAAGTCAACTTGTTGATTTACAAATTGATGCCAGCGGTGATGGAAACAAAGTGGTTGAACAGTCTCCAAAGCCAGGTACGAAAGTAAAAGCAGGATCCAAGGTTCGAATATATTTTAATAAGTAAGTATCAAGGCATGTGTGTACGATATAGTAACACTCAACTAACAATACAAATTGAAAGACTGGCATAAAAACCCTTTTTCTTTTAGGAGGATGAGAGCATCTGGCCGTGCATTGGAGCGGTCAGGGCCTTTTCCTGCCACATACGGGGTTTAGAACAAAGAGAGCAAGCAAGTAGCGGTTATGTTTTAATCTGCATAGCAGCGACTTATAAAGAAAAGCGGAGCCGCCTGTTTAGGCCATTGGCTAAGGTTCTTATACATAAGGGCCTAGGAGGCAGAGTTAGACAAAGATGTCAAAAAATCAAAATGGTTTTTATAGTAGTGAGATGTTTGATTCACATTGCATGTTGGGTAAATATATGACATTCTTATTAATGGAGTGCTTTGATAGCATTAATAAGAGGTAAATAAAGAGTAGAGAGGATTTAAAGAAATGAAGTTGCATACACTCGTATCAAATTTGCATGATTTTCCAGTCATTCCAATAGAAAATCCAGAAATTACATCAATTGAAGCAGATTCACGTAAAGTGACAACTGGAAGTTTATTTGTATGTATAAAAGGTTATACGGTTGATAGTCATGAATTTGCTATGCAAGCAGCCGCGCAAGGTGCGGCTGCTATTGTTGCGGAAAGACCTATTGATGTTGACGTTCCAGTTGTACTTGTTAAAGATACAGTACGTTCTTTAGCAGTGTTAGCTGACTCTTTTTATGGACAGCCGACGCAAAAGTTACACTTAATTGGAATTACAGGTACAAATGGAAAGACAACAACATCGCATATAATGAACGAAATTATGCGCGCACATGGACATAAAACAGGGCTAATTGGGACGATTAATATGAAAATAGGTGATGAAACGTATGAGGTGAAAAATACAACACCTGATGCATTAACATTACAAAATACGTTCGCTAAAATGGTCGAACAAAATGTAAATAGCGCTGTTATGGAAGTATCTTCACATGCGTTGCGTCTCGGAAGAGTACATGGATGTGACTATGATGTAGCGGTGTTTACAAACTTAACGCAAGATCATTTAGATTATCATAAAACGATGGAAGAGTATAAATATGCAAAAGTCTTGCTATTTGCACAGCTTGGTAATAGTTATCATCATAATCGTGTAAAGTACGCTGTATTAAATAATGACGACGCTGCAACAATAGACTTTATGGAAAGTACAGCAGCAACAGTGATTACGTATGGGATTGATACAAAAAGTGATATTATGGCGAAAAACATTGAGATGACAAGTGCTGGTACGACGTTTACACTCGTAACTCCAAATGAAAGTTTTGACATCACGATGAAATTAATTGGGAAGTTTAATGTGTATAATGTATTAGCTGCAACAGCTGCATGTTTTGTTTCTGGTGTAGCGCTGCAAACAATTATCGACGTTGTGAAAGAATTAAAAGGTGTTCCTGGCCGCTTTGAAGTTGTTGATAGAGGACAAGATTTTACTGTCATTGTTGATTATGCGCATACACCAGATAGTTTAGAAAATGTATTGTTGACAACGAAACAATTTGCAAAAGGTAATGTGTATTGTATTGTTGGATGCGGCGGAGATCGAGATCGTACGAAACGACCAATTATGGCCAATGTTGCAATGAAATACGCAACGCATGCGATTTATACATCAGATAATCCGCGTAGCGAACACCCACAAGCAATTCTTGATGATATGATTGAAGGTATAGAGGGAAATAATTATGAAGTAATTGTTGATCGAAAAGAAGCGATATTTCATGCTGTATCAGAGGCAAAAGCTGGAGATATTATTGTAATTGCAGGTAAAGGTCATGAGACATATCAAATTATTGGTACAGAGGTACACCATTTTGACGATCGTGAGGTTGCTGGGGAGGCAATTGCACAACGTTTAAGCATGAAAGAATGACAACAAGAGAGGGGGACTAGATATGCTTGAACAAGGATTATTAATTACAGTTGGGGTGTCATTTTTAATTTCGGTTGCGTTGTCACCAATTTTTATTCCATTTTTACGTCGTTTAAAATTTGGGCAGAGCATTCGAGATGAAGGACCAAAATCACATCAAAAGAAATCGGGAACACCGACTATGGGCGGAATTGTTATTTTTATTTCAATTATGATTACGTCTATTATTATGATGTTTAAATTTCAAAAAAGTGCTGAGACGTACTTATTGCTTCTTGTTACATTTGGCTACGGTTTAATCGGATTTTTAGATGATTACATTAAAGTTGTAAAAAAACGAAATCTTGGTTTAACATCAAAGCAAAAATTGGTAGGACAATTTATTATTGCAGTAGCATTCTTTATCATTGCAAAAGGACAAGGATTTGATACACATTTAATGATTCCAGGTACGGAAATTAAGTTTGACTTACACTGGGCGTACTTTATTCTCGTGCTCTTTATGCTGATAGGAGCTTCAAATGCAGTTAACTTAACAGATGGTTTAGATGGATTATTAGCAGGAACAGCTGCTATTGCATTTGGTGCATATAGTATTATTGCATTTGCTCAGGAACAGTATACAATTGCTATTTTTTGTATGGCAGTTGTGGGAGCTGTATTAGGATTTTTAGTATTTAATGCCCATCCCGCAAAAGTGTTTATGGGGGATACAGGATCTTTAGCTCTTGGCGGTGCTTTAGCTGCTGTTTCCATTTTAACGAAAACAGAATTATTATTAGTTATCATTGGTGGAATGTTTGTTATTGAGACACTCTCTGTTATTATTCAAGTTGTGTCGTTTAAAACGAGAGGAAAGCGTGTATTCAAAATGAGTCCGCTTCATCACCACTATGAATTATGTGGTTGGTCAGAATGGCGAGTAGTTGTAACGTTCTGGTCAGTCGGACTTTTATTTGCCGTGTTAGGAATTTATATCGGAGTGTGGATGTAATTGAAAACGATAACTGACTATCAAAATAAAAATATTCTTGTATTAGGTATGGCAAAAAGCGGTTATGCTGCAGCTGTCTTATTAAAGAAACTTGGAGCAAATGTGATTGTAAATGATGGCAAGCCGCTTGCTGAAAACCCATTAGCGACAGAGTTACAAAGTCAAGGTATAGAAGTTGTATGTGGCGGCCATCCTTTAGAATTATTAGAAAAAAATATTTCTGTCGTTGTAAAAAATCCAGGGATTCCGTATTCTAATCCGTTACTAGTAGCGGCAAAGAAAAAAAACATTCCGATTATAACAGAAGTAGAACTAGCGTATCGCATTTCGGATGCTCCATTAATTGGGATTACAGGATCGAACGGAAAAACAACGACAACAACATTAACATTTGAAATGTTAAAAGAAGGAGAAAAACATCCTGTTATTGCTGGAAATATCGGCATGGTAGCGTGTGAAGTTGCACAAGGTGTAACGGAACAAGAAGTGGTTGTAACAGAACTTTCTTCTTTTCAATTAATGGGGATTGATACATTTCAACCGAAGATTGCGGTGTTGTTAAATTTATTTGAAGCACATTTAGATTATCATGGTACGAAAGAAGAATACGGTTTAGCAAAAGCGAATATCTTTAAAAATCAAAATGAAAATGACTATAGCATCATTAACGCTGACGATGAAGAGGTAATAATGTTGTCTGAGCAAAGTAAAGGACAAAAAGTGTACTTTTCTACGACGAAAGTCATTGAAGACGGTGCGTGTGTAAAGGACGGCGCTCTTTACTTCAAAGGTGAAAAAGTGATTGATGTTCAAGATATCGTATTGCCAGGGAAACATAATTTAGAAAATATCCTAGCTGCTATGAGCATTGCAAAGCTTATGGGTGCTGCAAATGAAGCGATTATAGCAGTCTTAAAACGGTTTACAGGTGTAAAGCATCGTTTAGAATATGTAACGACAATTCAAAACCGTAAGTTTTATAATGATTCGAAAGCAACAAATATGCTGGCGACAGAAAAAGCATTGTCCGCATTTACGAAACCAGTCATTTTATTAGCTGGCGGACTAGATCGCGGGAATGAATTTGACGAATTAATTCCATACTTTGAGAATGTAAAGGCATTATTTACATTCGGACAAACTGCACCGAAGCTTGTTGAAGTGGCAGAAAAGGCTGGAATGAAAGGTATTAAATGTGTCGATAATGTGGAACAAGCGGTACAAGAAGCGTTTGCTCTGTCTGAAGAAGGAGATATAATTCTTTTATCTCCAGCATGTGCAAGCTGGGATCAATTTAAAACATTTGAAGAAAGAGGAGACATGTTTATACAAGCTGTGCATAAGCTAGTATAAAGTGAAAGAATCATCAGTGGATTATTTCTGCTGATGATTCTTTTATAGATAAAATAATGTGAAATTTCTATCGGTGAGAGAGCTCATCTTCTACTGATGAGAAATCTTCACCAGGTTCTTACAGGCAGTTATTCACACATATCTTCTTTGATTTTGCGGTGGAATTAGGCTGCTTGCCTCTTGCCTAAATAAATGAGACTTCGGTTGTAAAAAAAGTATGGTTAACGAAAAGCTACATTCAAAGAGGTGATACTCATTGCCAACAAAAAAGACGCCTGACTTTATTCTTATAATTGTAACCTTGTTACTTTTGACGGTAGGAATGGTGATGGTATACAGCGCTAGTGCTGTATGGGCTTCGTATAAAATGGGAGATTCGTTCTTTTTTGCAAAACGTCAATTGTTATTTGCTGGGCTTGGTGTCGTTGCTATGTTTTTTATTATGAAGATTGATTATTGGGTGTGGCGTACATATTCTAAAGTGATTTTACTCATTTGTTTTGTTCTCCTTATATTAGTTTTAATTCCAGGTATTGGACTGGTGCGCGGCGGCGCTCGAAGTTGGATTGGGATAGGGGCATTCTCAATTCAGCCTTCGGAGTTTATGAAGTTTGCGATGATTATTTTTTTAGCGAAATTTTTATCGGAAAAACAAAAAATGATTACATCTTTTAAACGAGGATTGCTTCCTTCGCTTAGTTTTGTATTTGTTGCATTTGGCATGATTATGCTGCAACCAGATTTGGGAACGGGAACCGTAATGGTTGGCACTTGTATTGTTATGATTTTTGTTTCGGGAGCACGGATTTTTCACTTTTCCATGTTAGGACTAATAGGAGTAGCAGGATTTGTAGGGCTGATTGTATCAGCACCATATCGAATGAAACGGATTACATCTTATTTAGATCCATGGTCGGATCCGCTTGGAAGTGGATTTCAAATTATTCAATCGTTACTTGCAATCGGACCGGGTGGATTATTTGGTCTTGGTCTTGGGCAAAGCAGACAGAAATTTCTTTACTTACCAGAGCCGCAAACAGACTTTATTTTTGCGATTCTTTCTGAAGAATTAGGTTTTATTGGTGGTTCGTTTGTGTTATTATTATTTAGTCTGTTGTTATGGCGTGGGATTCGAGTAGCATTAGGAGCGCCAGACTTATATGGAACTTTTTTAGCAGTCGGGATTGTGGCGATGATTGCGATTCAAGTAATGATTAACATCGGTGTTGTAACTGGTTTAATGCCAGTTACAGGAATTACCTTACCATTTTTAAGTTATGGTGGGTCTAGCTTGACCCTTATGTTAATGGCGGTTGGAGTATTACTAAATATAAGTCGCCATTCTCGCTACTAAACCCTGTTTTTATGACAGGGTTTTTCGTATGTAAAAATAGAAACTAAGCGATTGACATATGAATAGCATACAGTGGAATTTATGAACAGTAAGGTTAGTTAAACAAATCGGACTTTTATGATCTGGCAGTAGTGGGATAATAGAAAAAAGAAGCGGAGGAATAAGCAGTGCGAGTATTAGTCAGTGGTGGCGGAACAGGTGGGCACATTTATCCAGCTCTTGCGTTAATTCGAGAAATCAAAAAAATTCATCCGGAAGCGAGATTTTTATATATTGGTACTGAAAATGGTTTGGAGAGTAAAATTGTTCGCAAAGCGGGGATACCTTTTCAATCCATTGTTATTAGTGGGTTCAAGCGTAAATTATCAGTTGACAATGTGAAAACGGTGATGCGTTTTGTGAAAGGTGTACAGGATAGTAAACGGTACATACGTCGTTTTAATCCAGATGTTGTTATTGGAACAGGTGGTTATGTATGTGGTCCGGTTGTATACGCAGCAGCTAAACTGGGTATTCCAACAGTTGTACACGAACAAAATAGTGTACCTGGTGTAACAAATAAATTTTTGAGCCGTTACGTGAATAATGTAGCGGTTTGTTTTGAAGCGGCAGTAGAACATTTCCCGCAAAATAAAGTTGTGATGACAGGGAATCCTCGGGCTTCAGAAGTGTTGAATCAAAATGGTATGAAAGGCAAGCGTTCGGTCGGTTTATCTCTTTCAAAAAAATCAGTGTTAATTTTTGGAGGAAGCCGAGGCGCTAGACCAATTAATGATGCGTTTTTAGAAGCAATTGAACAATTTGGTAATAAAGCTTACGAAGTATTGTACGTTACAGGTGAAGTGCATTATGATAAAGTGATAGAATTGGTGAAACAAAAAGGGAATCCACACAATGTTATAATTAAGCCGTTCATTGATAATATGCCAGAAGTACTTACTGGGGTAGATCTTGTTGTTTCGCGTGCAGGTGCCACAACGTTAGCTGAATTGACAGCTTTAGGGAAACCAAGTATTTTAATTCCAAGTCCATATGTTACAAACAATCATCAAGAGAAAAACGCTCTTTCTGTTGTTGAAAAGGGGGCAGCAAAAATGCTTCTTGAAAAAGATTTAACAGGTGAAACGCTTCTTGGTGATATCGATGAAATTTTATTGGATACACAAAAATTACAAAATATGAAACTTGCTGCAAAGCAGTTAGGAATTCCAGATGCAGCAAATAAGTTATTTGAAGTGATGAAAAAACTTGTAGAAAATAACGTTAGGTGAATACCCTGCATACTACTGTAGTACAGAGATTTAATATGGGGGAGATCATCATGAAACAATTAGCAAAAGAACTTATGGAAGCACATGTAGGAAAAGTATTAGAAAATGAACCGTTAGCTCGTTATACAACAATGAAAATAGGTGGTCCAGCAGATATTTTAGTCATTCCAAGTAGCATGCAAGGTGTAGAAAAAGCGCTAGAATGTGTGAAAAAGTATAGAACAAAATGGACTACGATTGGTCGCGGTTCTAATCTGCTTGTATCCGATAAAGGAATTGAAGGTGTTGTCATTCGACTAGGAGAGGGTTTGGATCATTTAGAAGTGACTGGAACGAATGTCCGCGCGGGCGGAGGATATCCTCTTATTAAGCTTTCAACTCTACTAAGCCGTCAAGGACTCGCAGGATTAGAGTTTGCAAGTGGAATCCCAGGAAGTGTAGGCGGGGCTGTGTATATGAATGCAGGCGCTCATAAATCGGATATGTCTAAAATTGTGAAGCGCGCTCGTGTGATGTTTGAAGACGGAAAGTTTGAATGGTTAACGAAAGAAGAGCTAGAATTTTCTTATCGTACATCTGTGTTACAAAAGAAGCGCCCTGGTATTGTACTAGAAGTAGAATTGCAATTAAAAGAAGGAAATCGTGACGAAATTATCGGGATCATGCAAAAAAATAAAGATTATCGTCGTGATACTCAACCTTGGAACCATCCGTGTGCAGGGAGCATTTTTAGAAACCCGCTCCCAAACTATGCTGGTGATCTAGTGGAAAAAGCTGGGCTGCGCGGTTATCAAATTGGTGGTGCGAAAATTTCAGAAATGCATGGAAACTTCATTGTAAACACGGGGACAGCATCAGCACAAGATGTTCTTGATTTAATCTCTTTTGTAAAGAAGACAATACTAGAACAGTTTGGTTTAGATATGCACACTGAAGTAGAAATCATTGGAAGATAATAGTTGTCTGTCCTGCCTTGTATCATTTATGATATAATGAGAAGAAGAACGGCATGCATAACATGCCGTTCTTTATGTTACATAGGGGGAGCGTACATGAAGAATAGTAAAGTTATTAAGTTACAAGATCGTGTACCAAAATTAAAAAATCAAAAGAAGAAAAAACAAGTAAATAAACGATTAATTTTATATGTATCGATTTTATTTTTATTGGTACTTTTTTTAATTTATTTTCGATCTCCGATGAGCAATATAAAAGAGATTACAATTCATGGTAATCATTATATGACGGATAAACAAATAATGGAGCAGTCTGGGATTACGAATAATATGAGCTATTTTAGTCTAATTGGACATCAAGCGGAAGCGAAATTAAAGAAGCAAAAGGAAATAAAAAATGTCCATGTGAAAAAACAATTTCCAAACAAGATTGTTATCGATGTTGAGGAATATGTGACAATTGGCTACATTAATAAAGATGACAAATTATATCCTCTTTTACAAAATGGAAAATCATTAGATGCCCTTCCAAATGGGAAGTTACCAGTTGCTGCACCAATTTTTGTTCCTTTTGAAGAAAAGAAAATGAAAGAATTGATTGCTGAACTAGAAACGTTAACACCAGCTGTTCTTCGCTCCATATCAGAAATCCAGTATAAACCAACAGAATTGTATGCAGATCATCTTACACTATATATGAATGAGGGATACGAAGTAAGTACAGTTATTCAAGATTTTGCAAAACGAATGGAAGCTTATCCACTTATTGTTAAGAATTTGTCGCCAGATAAAAAAGCAATTATCCACCTAGAGGTAGGTGCTTACACTGAATATCTAAATTAACGAATAACAGCTTAGCAAAGTGGATGCTTTAGTTGTAAAATTTGTTTTGTTAAGAAAAATAGAAATGTATTCTTGAAAATTATGTAATTAAGTCATATTTTCCTCTTTTTTCTTTTTTTAATATAATCTTAGGAGTAAGTTTCACTTTTCTAGAAGTACATCTTAGTGTAGACTTATAATTGGCGGTAATCTTTGTAGAGAGATAAGGTTGTTTCAAAAAATAACAGTGATTTATATTTTGCTGTTAAAAAAATGAATAAATACCAAACGAAAATAAGAAAAATATAGTGTTAAAAAAGGGAAACGCATAAATACGTTGAATATTTTTCTTATAACATAGTAAAGCAACGATTGTTGTTCCATATATTGAATCTTATGGTATAAATAAAGAAGGAGGTGCCAAAGAATGAACAGCAATGAAATATATGTTAGTCTTGACATCGGTACATCCAATGTTAAAGTCATAATTGGCGAGATGGTCAATGACGCTTTAAACATTATTGGTGTTGGAAATGTAAAGTCGAATGGTTTGAAAAAAGGCTCCATTGTTGACATAGATGAGACTGTACAATCGATTAAAAAGGCTATTGAACAAGCTGAACGCATGGTAGGAATTCACATTGAACGCGTTGTTGTAGGTGTAAATTCTAATCAAGTACAGCTTCTTCCTTGTCATGGAGTAGTCGCTGTTTCAAATGAAGATCGTGAAATCGGAAACGAAGATGTGCTTCGGGTACTTGATGCAGCACAAGTTGTGTCAATTTCACCAGAGCGTGAGTTTATTGATGTGGTGCCTCGACAGTTTATCGTAGACGGCCTTGATGGAATTAATGATCCGCGTGGAATGATTGGTGTACGTTTAGAAATGGAAGGTACATTAATTACAGGCTCGAGAACATTGTTACATAATTTACTTCGATGTGTAGAAAAAGCGGGTCTTGAAATAATTGATATTTGCCTTCAGCCATTAGCAGCAGCATCAGTTGCATTATCGAACGATGAAAAAAATCGTGGTGTTGCTCTTATTGACATCGGTGGAGGTTCGACAACATTATCCATTTTCCAAGATGGGGAATTACAAACGACAAGTATATTACCGATTGGTGGAGATCATATTACAAAAGATATCGCCATCGGATTGAAAACATCAACTGAAAATGCCGACCAAATTAAACTAAAATATGGACATGCTTTTTATGATACAGCATCTGAGGAAGAAATGTTTACTGTTTCAATGATGGGCAGTGATCAAACGGAGCAATATTCTCAATTAGAGTTAGCTGATATCATTGAAGCTCGTGTAGAGGAAATTTTTATGCTAGTACAAGATGAGGTGCAAAAACTTGGCTTGAAACAGTTACCAGCTGGCTATGTACTTACTGGTGGTGTTGTTTCTATGTCTGGTATTCTTGATCTTGCAAATGACATTCTACAACAAAATGTTCGTATTGCAACGCCAGATTATATTGGTGTACGTGAACCACAATATACAATTGGGGTTGGACTTATAAAAAATGCATACCAAAAAGCTAAATTGCGAGGAAAGAGCGTGCAGGAAAAGCAGGAAAATTATGAAACACAGCATACACATGCACCAGTACCTGCTGCAGCGCAACAACCAGTAAAACAAAAGCCTCGTAAAAACAATGATAACAATGAACGAATGATGTCAAAAGTGAAGCGTGTATTCCGATATTTATGGGATTAGATTTAAACGCGAAAAATGAGGTTCTAGGGGGATTTCGACATGTTAGAGTTTGATACTACACAAGATCAATTAGCAAATATAAAAGTTATTGGTGTTGGCGGCGGCGGAAACAATGCTGTCAATCGTATGATTGAAAATGGCGTACAGGGCGTAGATTTTATTGCTGTAAACACAGATGCCCAAGCACTAAACTTATCAAAAGCTGAAACAAGAATGCAAATCGGTGGTAAATTAACGCGCGGACTTGGTGCGGGCGCAAATCCGGAAGTAGGAAAAAAAGCTGCTGAGGAAAGTAAAGAACAAATTCAAGAAGCACTTCGCGGTGCGGATATGGTCTTTGTCACAGCTGGTATGGGCGGTGGAACTGGGACTGGAGCAGCTCCTGTTATTGCACAAATTGCAAAAGAACTAGGGGCATTAACAGTTGGGGTTGTAACTCGCCCATTTACATTTGAAGGTCGTAAGCGTGCAACGCAAGCTACATCTGGGATTGCTGCGTTTAAAGAAAATGTAGATACAATCATTGTTATTCCAAATGATCGTATTTTAGAAATCGTTGATAAAAATACACCAATGCTTGAGGCATTCCGTGAAGCAGATAACGTATTACGTCAAGGTGTTCAAGGTATTTCTGACTTAATTGCAACGCCTGGTCTTATTAACTTAGACTTTGCAGACGTAAAAACAATTATGTCTAACAAAGGTTCTGCATTAATGGGGATTGGTATTGGAACTGGTGAAAACCGTGCGACAGAAGCAGCAAAACGTGCGATTTCTAGTCCGTTGCTAGAAACATCTATTGATGGTGCACAAGGTGTTATTATGAACATTACAGGTGGCACGAATTTAAGTTTATACGAAGTTCAAGAAGCGGCGGATATTGTAGCTTCAGCTTCTGATCCAGAAGTAAATATGATTTTCGGTTCAGTAATTAATGAAAACTTAAAAGATGAAATTGTTGTTACAGTAATTGCAACAGGTTTTGATGATAGTATCTCAATGCAACCACCTAAACCAATTACTCGTTCCTCAGTAACTACTACTAAAAGTGCGCAGCAACCAGTACAACCAGTTAAACAACGCGAAGTAAAGCGTGAAGTAAAGCGTGAAGAGCCAGTTAGCGAGCGTCATACAGATGTAGATGATATCGATATTCCAGCATTTTTACGTAATCGTCGCAGACGCTAATGGAGCGTTTATAAAGTGAAACTTTAAGTTGTAGGGTATACCCGCTGCTTATTAGTTGAACCAATTAAGTTTTTACTGTCCATAAGTTGCGAGATGAATTTTCGTATTTCATGGAAAAATAAAGAAGAAAACTCTCTTTAAATGCAAAGAGGGTTTTCTTTTTTTTATTCTCTTTCCTTTGTTATTCACGGACAGAAAAATAATAATCTTTATATTGATACAAATTTCGTTACTTACTCAAAGATAGTGCCTTCTCGGTAGTTTTATAAGAGTCCTCTTTTTCTACATGACAAATTATTCCTTAAAGTTTCAAAATAACAAAAAATCCCTTCCGTCAATTGACACACTTTTCCATTGGATATGCATTATACTAGTCTCAACTTTATAAAAAAGAGGTGAACCGTTTGGTTGTATACGCCGACATTATATGGTTATTAAATGTCTGCATTGATTTTCTTTTACTTTTATTAACAGCAGTTGTTTTAAAACGGAAAGTGAAAAGATGGAGACTTATACTTGGGGCATGTATCGGTTCAACAATTGTTATTTTTGCATTCACGCCGTTAGCATTCTTGATGACACATCCTGTAATGAAATTAATATATTCATTTCTTATTGTTTATACTGCATTTGGCTTCATTCGTTTTCGGACATTTCTCCAGAGTGTTTTAACGTTTTATTTTGTGACGTTTATGGTAGGAGGTGGCCTTGTCGGCACTCACTTTTTTCTTCAAACAAGCGACATGATGAATGGGCTAATTTCAACAAAATCTATTTCGTATGGTGATCCTGTAAGTTGGTTGTTTGTAATAATCGGGTTTCCTGTTATCTACTATTTTTCAAAAAAGAGAATTGCAGATGTAGAAGTAACAAAGATTCATTATGAGCAAATTGTGAAAGTAGATATCAAAATAGGTATAAATGATATTCAACTAGATGGATTGATTGATAGTGGAAATCAATTGCATGATCCGCTTACCAAAACACCAGTTATGATTATCCATGTTTCTTCTTTGGACAATGTGCTACCGAGTTGGCTAATAGAACAAGTTCAACGAAAAACAGCAATTCCTTATATACCAGATGAAGAATCGGGGTGGGCAACACGTTTGCGCTTAATTCCTTACCGCGCTGTAGGGGTTAACCAACAATTTTTATGGGCGTTTAAACCTGACTATGTACAAATTTATCATGAATCTGCGAAAGTTACTGTAAATAAAGTATTAATTGGTTTGAATGCACAGCAGCTATCAGCGAATGGTGAGTATCAGTGTATTTTACATCCAAAAATGTTATTGTCACAAAAAATAACAATTGCTTAATAGAGAAATGGAGGGATTGAATTGAAGTTGAAGTTTCGGTTAACGTATCTTTGGTATAAGTTATTGTTAAAACTTGGAATTAAGACCGATGAAATATACTATATTGGTGGGAGTGAAGCGTTGCCACCACCATTAACAAAAGAAGAAGAAGAAATTTTGTTAAAAAAACTACCAAATGGAGACGAAACAGCAAGGTCACTTTTAATAGAGCGCAATTTGCGTCTTGTTGTATATATTGCTAGAAAGTTTGAAAATACAGGGATTAATATTGAAGATCTTATTAGTATTGGAACCATTGGCTTAATAAAAGCGGTTAATACATTTAATCCAGAAAAGAAAATTAAACTTGCAACGTACGCTTCAAGGTGTATTGAGAATGAAATATTGATGCATTTACGGAGAAATAATAAAAATCGTTCAGAAGTGTCTTTTGATGAGCCTCTTAATATTGATTGGGATGGAAATGAACTATTGTTATCAGATGTTTTAGGAACAGATGAAGACATTATTACAAAAGATTTGGAAGCAACTGTTGACCGCCATTTACTTATGAAGGCATTGCATCAATTAAATGATCGAGAGAAACAAATTATGGAACTTCGTTTTGGATTAGATGGTGGAGAAGAAAAAACACAAAAGGATGTTGCTGATATGCTCGGCATTTCCCAGTCGTATATTTCACGTTTAGAAAAACGAATTATTAAAAGGCTTCGTAAAGAATTTAATAAAATGGTATAGATGAAGCTAAGCAGACAATTGTCTCGTTATAAAGAATGTAGGTTTCATTTGATAAAGTGAGACAAATGAATTAATGCATAAAATTCCCTCCAAAGGAGATACTTTACACTGTACAGCAACTCCCGTTAGGAGGGAACACTTTGACGAGAAACAAAGTAGAAATTTGCGGTGTTGATACATCAAAACTTTCAGTACTAAAAAATGAAGAAATGCGACAGCTATTTCGAGAAATGCAAAGCGGCGATATAAGCGCAAGGGAGAAACTAGTAAACGGAAACTTACGTCTTGTACTGAGCGTCATCCAAAGATTTAACAACAGAGGGGAGTTTGTTGATGATTTATTTCAAGTGGGCTGTATTGGACTTATGAAATCCATTGATAATTTTGATTTAGGTCAAAATGTTAAATTTTCAACATATGCTGTACCAATGATTATCGGAGAGATTCGAAGATATTTACGTGATAATAATCCAATACGAGTATCACGTTCTTTGCGAGATATTGCGTATAAAGCATTACAAGTACGCGAAAAACTCATTGCTGAAAATTCGAAGGAGCCAACAGCAATGGATATAGCAAAAGTACTTGATGTGACGCACGAAGAAATTGTGTTTGCACTTGATGCGATTCAAGACCCAGTTTCATTATTTGAGCCAATATACAATGATGGTGGAGATCCGATTTTTGTTATGGATCAATTAAGTGATGATAAACAAAGGGACGAGCAATGGGTCGAAGAGCTAGCGTTAAAAGAAGGAATGAAGAGATTAAATGAACGAGAAAAGATGATTATTCGCAAGCGTTTCTTTCAAGGAAAAACACAAATGGAAGTGGCTGAGGAAATTGGAATTTCTCAAGCACAAGTGTCGCGTCTTGAAAAATCAGCAATTAAACAAATGAATAAAACAATTCAAGGCTAAGAAACTGACTTCAAAAGGCGCATAAGTGCCTTTTGAAGTCAGTTCTTTTTTCGTTATCGACCACTCTTTAGAATATATCGGCGCTTTTCACAATATATCGGCGTTTCGGCACAATATAAAGACCGTTCGACGATATTCGACATACAAGTAGTCAATTCGCTGAGCTGAATCATACCGAAAAGTGAATTTTTTAGTCAGCCACTTTCATGTAAGAATTAAGAGGGGAGATTCTGTTCATAGGAAAGGTTTCATATTCATATAATGGCTATAAAGAAAAGATTTTGTACGTGAAGGGACGGATTCTCTACTAATGATTATACTAACAGGCCTCATCTCAAGAGGCGGAGAGAGCCAAAGAAGTTAGGTAGGAAGGAAAAAACTTATTGATGGAAGTTTTACTTCATTTTTTAATTGAGGTGAATTTGCGATTGTCAGTTAAATATGTGACAAGGAGTGGATTGTAATGATACGTATTTCAGAATTTCAAATGAAAGATGTTGTCAATGTATCCGACGGAAAAAGGCTTGGAAACATTGGAGATATCGATATTGATATGAGAACAGGGAAGATTCAGGCAGTTATCATTACAAAGCAAGGGAAAATGTTAGGGTTATTTGGAAAAGAAGAGGAATTAGTAATCCCTTGGAAACAAATTGTGAAAATAGGGGAAGATGTAATATTAGTTCGAGCGGATCATGTTCCTACTGTTACAGAAACAATACAAACACCGACAACTTTTTAAAGAATATTACAATTTTCTCTTTTTTTTTAGTTGTCATTATGGAAAAATAAAAGTATGGTAAAATAGACAGGAAGTACCATACTTTTTATGTTATTTTATTATAAGGAGCCTTTTTATGAGAGAACCATTTACATATAAGGACGATATGTTGTATTTACAAATATGGGAAGAACTGGGTCCTATCATAGCTGGATTTACCACAAAAGAAGGTGGAGTGAGTACTGGGGCGTTTCATTCAATGAATCTAGGACTGCACGTTCATGACAAAGTGGAAAATGTTCATGAAAATCGCCGTCTTTTAGCAGAAAAATTACAAGTTCCATTAGAAAATTGGATTTGTTCTGAACAAGTTCATGATCACCATGTTGCAAAAGTGGGCAAACAAGAGAAAGGAAAAGGTGTCTTTTCCTATGAAGACGGTATCCCAAATACCGATGGCATATATACAAATGATACAGATGTGTTATTAACATCTTGTTATGCGGATTGTGTACCACTCTATTTTTATGCACCATCTTATAGAATGATTGGACTTGCACATGCTGGCTGGAAAGGAACCGTAAAAGGAATTGCGAGTGAAATGATCGGTAAGTGGAAAAATGAAGGCATACCGCTTGATGATATACACGTTGCTATCGGTCCATCTATTGGAGCGTGTTGTTATGTTGTAGATGAGCGTGTATTATCTGCTGCTAAGCAGGTGCTTCATGGCTCCGTACCGTATGACATGATTTCTACTGGACAATATGCACTAGATTTAAAAGAAATAAATCGTTTGCTATGTTTACAAGCTGGGATTAAAGAAGAGAACATTGTTATGTCTTCTCTTTGTACAAGCTGTGAAACGCAATTATTTTTCTCACATCGCCGCGACCATGGAAAGACAGGAAGAATGCTTAGTTTTATTGGTTTTAAGGAGGATGGAAAACAGTGACAGTACAAGAGAATTTAGCATACATTCAACAAGAAGTTGAAAGAGCATGCCAACGAGTGAATCGATCTTTAGACGAAATTACACTTGTTGCTGTTACAAAAACAGTAGGGATTGAAAAAACCAATGAAGTGTTACAAGCTGGGCTTGTACATCTTGGAGAAAATCGTAATGAAGGTTTTTTACAGAAGTATGAGTATTTTGGAGACAAAGCGACGTGGCATTTTATCGGTTCATTGCAATCTAGAAAAGTAAAAGAGGTTGTAAATGAGATTGATTATTTACATTCACTTGATCGTCTTTCCCTTGCAAAAGAAATTCAAAAACGAAGAGCGAAACCTATTCGCTGCTTTGTGCAGGTAAAAACCTCAGCAGAAGAGTCTAAACAAGGGTTAGATATAGAAGAGACCATTGAGTTTATTTACAACTTACAACAATTTGATAAAATTGAAGTTGTTGGACTGATGACAATGGCACCTTACACAGACGATGAAATGCAAATTCGTAGTTGTTTTCAGATGTTGCGTAAACTGCAAAAGCAAGTACAAGATTTAAACCTATCGTATGCTCCGTGTACGGAGTTATCAATGGGAATGTCGAATGATTATACAATTGCAATTGAAGAGGGCGCTACTTTTATTCGTTTGGGAACGATTTTAGTGGGAAAAGAATAAAAGGAAGGAGAATTTGATTATGAGTTGGTCAAAAGTAAAGTATTTCTTTTTTGACACACCAGAAGAGCGGGAAGCGCACTATGCTTACGAAAAGGAGCAAAATGAAATGAAAAAACAGCAGGACCCAGAGCAGGATATTCCTCTTGCAAAGATACAAACGAAACAAAACGTAGTAAGCATTGAAACAGCAAAACAATCTTCAAAAGTTGTTTTATTAGAACCCCGTACTTACTCAGAAGCACAGGGGATTGCCGATCATTTGAAAGGCCGTCGTGCAGTTGTAATTAATTTGCAACGTATGTCTACAGATCAAGCGGTGCGTATCGTTGACTTTTTAAGTGGAACTGTATATGCAGTAGGCGGGGATATTCAAAAGTTAGGCCCAAAAACATTTATATGTACGCCAGATAATGTAGATATTGTTGGGGCAATTTCTGAATTGTTTGGTGAAGATGAAGAAACAAATATAAAAAGGTGGTAGTGCACTATGATGGTAATTTTTCAAATTTTGTACTATCTATTCGAAATTTATTCATTTGCGCTTATTGTTTATATCCTTTTATCCTGGGTTCCGGGAGCTAGAGAGTCAACATTTGGTGATTTCCTAGCCCGTATTTGTGAGCCGTATTTAGAACCGTTTCGGAGGTTTATTCCACCATTAGGTGTAATTGATATTTCTCCAATTGTGGCGATTCTTGTACTACGTTTTGCAAAATCAGGATTGGTACGTGTATTTGAATTCTTTTTGATATAGGGAAATATAGATGAGCATCTATGAACATTTTAGACCTGAAGAAACAGTTTTCGTTGATAAAGTATTAGAATGGAAGCAAGCAGCAGAAGAATACCATCAAGTAAAACTTACTGATTTTCTTGATCCGCGAGAACAACAAATTGTTTCTATGATTGTTGGACATCAAGGTGATGCTGCATTTCAGTTATACGGGGCTACCCCGAGTGCAGAAAGAAAACGGGCGTTAATTTATCCCGATTACTTTCTGCCGAATGCAGAAGAGTTTCAAATAGAAATATTAGAAATTGACTATCCTTCTAAATTTTATACGCTAGAGCATCGTCAAATATTAGGAGCATTTATGTCTCTTGGCTTAAAGCGGGAGAAATGCGGAGATATTTGGCTTCAGAACAATCGTGCCCAAATTGTAGTTGCAAAAGAAGTTGTGTCGTATATAGAAATGAATTTACAATCAATTGGAAAAACAAAAGTATCATTATCACCTGTGTCAATTGATCGTGCATTACATATAGAAGATCAGTGGGATGAAAAGTCAGGTACCGTCCCGTCACTTCGATTAGATGTACTGCTATCAGAAATGTTTCATCTATCTCGACAAAAGGTACAGCCATTCATTAAAAATGGTCTTGTGAAAGTAAACTGGAAAGTCGTTGATCGATCTGCTTATGAATGTTTTCCGGGAGATGTATTTTCTGTAAGAGGTCATGGTAGAGGTAAATTACTCGCTGCTGAGGGAAAAACAAAGCGCGATAAATGGAGAATTTTGTATGGGACTTTAAAATGATTTCTTTTTTTAGAAGGAAAATCTCCCATTTTGTCGAAGAAAAGATATAATTAAAAAAGAAAATTTAGATAACCTACTTGGAGGTGGCGTTTGTGCCGTTAACACCGTTAGATATTCATAATAAAGAATTTAGTCGTGGTTTTCGTGGCTATGATGAGGATCAAGTAAATGAATTCCTTGATCAAATCATTAAAGATTATGAATTAGTAATTCGTGAGAAAAAATCATTAGAAGAAAAAGTTGCACAACTAGAAGGGAAATTAGATCATTTCTCCAATATTGAAGATACATTAAACAAATCTATCGTTGTAGCACAAGAAGCAGCAGAAGAAGTAAAGCGTAATGCACAAAAAGAAGCAAAGTTAATTGTTCGTGAAGCAGAAAAAAATGCAGACCGTATTGTTAACGAAGCGTTAGTAAAATCAAGAAAAGTGGCATTTGATATTGAAGAGCTGAAAAAGCAAGCAAAAGTGTTCCGTACGCGTTTCCGTATGCTAATAGAAGCGCAGCTTGAAATGTTAAACAATGACGATTGGGACAAGTTAATCGAGTTAGAAGAAGAAGTAGATGAGCTTCTTAAGAAAGAAGAAACTGTGTAAACTTGACGTTTTTCTCATTATTACATATAATTCTATACAACATAATTTTTTAGAAAAACGAAGATAGGGATAAGTACTTTTTTCATACCTTATATAGCGAACTGAGGGCGGTGGAAGCTCAGGATAAGGAGAGAATGGGAATATCACCCTGGAGTTCCTCGCTGAACAACAAAGTAAGCAGAGGCGTGTATTCGCGTTAAGAATATAAAGAGGATTACTATATGTAGTAGTCTACTAGGGTGGTACCGCGGGAGACCTTCTCGTCCCTTTTTGGGGATGAGAAGGTCTCTTTTTTATTCCATTTATTTAGAAAAAGTGTCAATCTTTTATATATTCAAGGAGGAATTAAGTATGGAGTATAAAGATACATTATTAATGCCAAAAACAGAATTTCCAATGCGTGGGAATTTACCGAAACGTGAGCCTGTTATGCAAGAAAAATGGGCTGAAGTGAACATTTATGAAAAAGTACAAGAACGTACAAAAGAACGTCCGCTGTTTGTACTGCATGATGGACCGCCATATGCGAATGGTGACATTCATATGGGACATGCGTTAAATAAAGTATTAAAAGACTTTATTGTTCGTTTTAAATCAATGACGGGATACTGTGCACCATATGTACCAGGTTGGGATACACACGGACTACCAATTGAGCAAGCCTTAACAAATAAAGGTGTTAAGCGTAAAGAAATGACAGTTGCTGAATTCCGTAAACTTTGTGAAGAATACGCATACGAGCAAGTAAATCGTCAGCGCGAGCAATTTAAACGTTTAGGTGTACGCGGTGATTGGGATAATCCATACATTACATTAGAGCCAGCATATGAAGCACAGCAAATTAAGGTATTCGGCGAAATGGCGAAAAAAGGTTATATCTATAAAGGACAAAAACCTGTTTACTGGTCTCCAACAAGTGAATCTGCATTAGCAGAAGCAGAAATTGAATATAAAGATAAAAAATCTGCATCTATTTATGTAGCATTCCCTGTAAAAGATGGAAAGAATGTTTTAGAGGGTGATGAGAAGTTCATCATTTGGACAACAACACCTTGGACGTTACCAGCTAACTTAGGTATTTCTGTTCATCCAGAACTTGAATATAGTGTTGTGAAAGTAAATAATGAAAAATATATTATCGCTTCTGAACTATTTGAAACAGTTACGAAAACATTAGAGTGGGAAAATGCTGAAGTTGTGAAAACAGTAAAAGGTAGCGAGCTTGAATATACAACGGCGAAACATCCATTCTACGACCGTGATTCTCTTGTAATGCTTGGTGAACATGTCACGACAGATGCTGGTACAGGTTGTGTACATACAGCACCTGGGCACGGGGAAGATGACTTCCTTGTTGGAAAGAAATACGGTTTAGAAGTTCTTTGTCCAGTTGATGATAAAGGTGTATTAACAAGTGAAGCTCCAGGGTTTGAAGGACTATTCTATGATAAGGCAAATAAACCAATTACAGAAAAATTAGAAGAGGTTGGTGCGTTATTAAAGTTAACATTTATTACGCATTCTTATCCACATGACTGGAGAACGAAACAACCAATTATTTTCCGAGCAACTGCGCAATGGTTTGCGTCTATTGAAGCGTTCCGCAGTGAATTATTACAAGCTGTAGAGGAAACAAAATGGGTGCCAGCTTGGGGAGAAACACGTCTTCATAACATGGTTCGTGATCGCGGTGACTGGTGTATTTCTCGTCAACGTGCATGGGGTGTTCCGATTCCTGTATTCTATGCAGAAAATGGTGAACCAATTATTACAGATGAGACAATTAATCATGTAGCAGCGTTATTCCGTGAACATGGTTCGAATGTATGGTTTGAACGTGAAGCGAATGATTTATTACCAGAAGGATTTACACATCCATCTAGTCCAAATGGTGAGTTCCGTAAAGAAACAGATATTATGGACGTATGGTTTGATTCAGGTTCTTCTCATCAAGCTGTCCTAGAAGAGCGCGAAGACTTACAACGTCCAGCTGATTTGTACTTAGAAGGATCTGACCAATATCGTGGCTGGTTTAACTCTTCGTTATCAACAGCAGTTGCGGTAACAGGTAAAGCACCATATAAAGGCGTTTTAAGTCATGGCTTCGTACTAGACGGTGAAGGTCGTAAAATGAGTAAATCTATCGGGAATATTGTTGTACCGAAGAAAATCATGGATCAATTAGGTGGAGATATTTTACGCCTATGGGTATCTTCTGTTGATTATCAATCTGATGTACGTATTTCAGATGATATTTTAAAACAAGTAGCAGAAGTATATCGTAAAATCCGTAATACATTCCGTTTCTTATTAGGAAACTTAGCTGACTTTAATCCAAGTCAAGATGCAGTAGCAAAAGCTGAACTACGTGAAGTAGATCGTTACATGCTAGTGAAATTAAATGACTTAATTGCAAAAGTAAAAGATGCTTATGAAACATATGAATTTGCTGCTGTATATCATGCGATTCATAACTTCTGTACAATTGATTTAAGTTCATTCTATTTAGATTTTGCAAAAGATATTTTATATATCGAAGCAGAAAATAATCATGAGCGTCGTGCAATTCAAACGGTACTATATGATGTACTTGTTTCATTAACAAAACTTGTAACGCCAATTTTACCGCATACAGCAGATGAAGTATGGCCGTATATCCCTGAAGTAGTAGAAGAGAGCGTCCAATTAACTGATATGCCGGAAGTTGTAGAAGTAGAGGATGCTGAAGAGTTAAAAGGAAAATGGGATGCATTTATGACACTTCGCGATGACGTACTAAAAGCGTTAGAAGATGCACGTAATGCAAAAGTAATTGGTAAATCATTAAATGCAAGTATCACACTTTATCCAACAGCAGAAATGAAAGAATTGTTACAATCCATTACAGAAGATGTGAAACAATTATTTATCGTTTCTGAGTACCATCTTGGTGGAACGATGGAAGAAGCACCAGCTGATGCACCGAAATATGAACATACAGCTGTTGTTGTAGCGCAAGCAACTGGTGAAACATGTGAACGTTGCTGGGTTGTCTCTGAAACAGTAGGAAGTAATGCGGACCATCCAACATTATGTAAGCGTTGCGGAGAAGTTGTAACTGAACATTATGTAAAATAATGCAATGAGGAAAATCGACTGCATACAAGGCAGTCGATTTTTTTCTTCCTTGGAAGGAAAAATGTGTGTGCGGTAATCGAGTGTGTTTCGGATAAACTAACGATACATTCCAGCCGGGAGGGACGCACTTGTGACTGACACATACATGGAAATTCAAGCAGAACTACAATTAATGAAGCGAGAATTACAGGAGAGATTAGCTAAAGAAGAGTTGTATGCGTATGATGTGGAATTTGGTCAGGAATTGCTATTTATAGCGAAAACAGATATGAAAAATAAATTATTATTGCATGATATGAGGGAAGATTTAAAAGATGTAGAGCGAGCGCTTTGGAAAATGGAAATAGGGATGTATGGAATTTGTGAGGAAACCGGACAACAAATGACACTTAGACAATTAAAGGGGATGCCGACAGCACGTACAATTTATGAGTGCTTTTATGAAAAAGTAAAAACACTTTAAAGACAACAATATTATATTACCTAGTTCATTTTATTTTATGCTCCAATGCGATGCTTCATTGTGAAAACATAGCAGCTATGCTAAAATTTTGAGGTATACTGTCATTGTGGGGGAAACGAAAATGATATATTATTTAATAGCATTATTTGTGATTGCCATTGATCAAGTATCAAAATGGATTATCGTGAAGGAAATGGAGTTAGGTGAGAGCATTCCGATTATTGATAATGTGCTGTATATAACGTCTCACCGCAACCGCGGAGCTGCATGGGGTATTCTAGAAAATAAAATGTGGTTCTTTTACGTTATTACGGTTATCTTTGTAATCTTTATTCTGTTTTATATGAAGAAATATGCAAAGACAGACAAGCTTCTCGGTATTTCGCTGGGGCTTATTTTAGGCGGGGCAATTGGTAATTTTATTGATCGTGTCGTACGAAAAGAGGTTGTTGATTTTATTCATACGTATATTTTTTCGTATAACTTCCCAGTGTTTAACGTTGCGGACTCGGCATTATGTGTAGGAGTGGCGTTAATTATTATTCAAACATTACTAGAAGGAAAGAACATAAAGGAGTAAATAATGAGCGAAGTAGTACAAGTAACAGTTTCAGAAGAGCAAAAGAATGAACGGATTGATAAATTTGTTGCTGGAGTGAATAATGAATGGTCTCGTTCACAAGTACAGCAATGGATTAAAGATGGTGTTGTAACGGTAAATGGAAAAGACGTTAAAGGGAATTATAAAGTAAAAACAAATGATGAAATTATAGTTACCATTCCAGAACCAGAAGAACTTGATATCCAGGCCGAAGATATGAATTTGGAAATTCATTATGAGGATGCTGATGTATTGGTTGTAAATAAGCCGCGTGGCATGGTTGTACATCCAGCCCCGGGACACACAAGTGGTACACTTGTAAATGGTCTTATGTATCATTGCACAGATTTATCAGGTATAAATGGTGTAATGCGCCCAGGGATTGTGCATCGCATTGATAAAGATACATCTGGGTTATTGATGGTGGCAAAAAATGATATGGCACATGAGGCGCTTGTTAACCAGCTTGTAGCAAAGACGGTAACAAGACGTTATCAAGCAATTGTTCATGGTGTTATTCCACATGATAAAGGAACGATTGATGCGCCAATTGGTCGTCATAAACAAGATCGTCAAAGTATGACCGTTGATGAAAATGGAAAACATGCTGTGACTCATTTCCGAGTATTAGAACGTTTTAATAACTTCACTCATGTGGAGTGTCAATTAGAAACAGGCCGCACGCATCAAATTCGTGTACATATGAAATATATTGGTTATCCACTTGCAGGTGATCCGAAATATGGTCCGAAGAAAACATTTGATATAAATGGTCAAGCTTTGCATGCAGGTATTTTAGGTTTTATTCACCCGCGTACAGGTGAATATTTAGAATTTGAAGCACCAGTTCCACAAGTTTTTGTAGAGCTTCTAAATGATTTACGAAAATAATATTGACAATCGTTATAAAAACTGACATAATAACATCAGTTGAATAAGTCCTTTAACACAACCCCGTGAGGTTGAGAAGGTAACGGTTTGAAATGCATAGGGTATCTTTATATCCTTTTTCAGAAACCCCTCTCGCACACGACGGCGAGAGGGGTTTTTTTATACCATTCCTCTCACGCAAGAAAAAAAGCCTGGAGGTGAAGAACATGAAAGAAAAAGCAGTGGTACTAGATGATCAAATGATTCGCCGCGCTTTAACACGCATTAGTCATGAAATTGTAGAACGTAATAAGGGTGTTGAAAATTGTGTTCTAGTTGGCATTAAAACACGCGGCATTTTCATCGCTCAACGTTTAGCAGAACGAATTGGTCAAATTGAAGGAAAAGAAATGGCCGTCGGTGAATTAGACATTACGTTATATCGTGATGACTTGACTTTGCAATCTAAAAACAAAGAACCGCTTGTAAAAGGTTCAGACATTCCAGTTGACATTACAAATAAAAAAGTCATTCTTGTTGATGACGTATTATATACAGGAAGAACAGTGCGAGCTGCTATGGATGCATTGATGGATATCGGTAGACCATCACAAATTCAGTTAGCTGTTCTTGTAGATAGAGGTCACCGTGAACTGCCAATTCGCGCTGATTATGTTGGGAAAAACATTCCAACATCAAGCGAAGAGCGTATTGAAGTAGACCTTCGAGAAACAGATAAACAAGATCGAGTAAGCATATACGAAAAAAAAATAAAGCCCTTTTAAATGTAGTCCCGTGAGGCTGCCAAAGGGTCTTGACTTTCATATGTCTAATTTGACATACGTAAGTATAGGACTCTTTGTGCATAGTCACAAAGAGTTTTTTTATTGCAAGTTTTCAACATTGGAGGAGGAGATAACAATGGAACAAAAGCCAGTGTTAGATATTCATGAAGTACCAAAGCCAGGAAAATGGTTATTGTTAAGTATACAGCATTTATTCGCTATGTTCGGGGCAACGGTGCTTGTTCCATTTTTAACAGGATTAAATCCAGCAGTTGCTTTAATTTCAAGTGGACTCGGAACGTTAGCATTCTTGCTTGTGACGAAAGGGCAAGTACCTGCTTACCTCGGATCATCGTTTGCATTCATTGCACCAATTATTACAGCAAAAGCAGCAGGCGGTCCAGGAGCAGCTATGCTTGGCGGAATGATGGCAGGACTTGTTTACATGTTGATTGCACTTGGCATTAAAAAGTCTGGATCGAACTGGATTATGAATCTCTTACCACCAATTGTAGTTGGTCCAGTTGTTATGGTAATTGGACTTGGGCTTGCGCACACAGCGGTAAATATGGCAATGAATAATGCAGATGGAAAATATAGCTTTACACACTTTTCAGTTGCGCTCGTAACATTAGCAATTACAATCATCTGCTCGATTTTTGGAAGAGGCTTCTTTAGCATCATACCAGTATTAATTGGAATCATAGGTGGTTATATCTTTGCCTACTTCCAAGGCTTAGTCGACTTGAAACCAGTGGTAGAAGCAAAGTGGTTCGACGTGCCAGACTTCATCGTACCATTTGTCACATATACACCAGAGTTTTCGTGGAAAATCGTCCTAGTCATGGTACCAGTTGCGATTGTAACGATTTCAGAACATATCGGACATCAAATTGTACTTGGAAGTGTTGTAAATAGAGACTTGATTGAAACTCCTGGTTTGCATCGCTCTATTATGGGAGACGGCATTGCAACATTTATCGCGTCCACAATTGGAGGACCGCCAAATACAACGTATGGTGAAAATATTGGAGTACTTGCGATTACTAGAGCATATAGCGTGTACTTGTTCGTCGGATCAGCAGTATTTGCGATTATCTTCGGGTTTATTGGGAAAATCTCAGCACTTATCCATTCGATTCCAACGCCGGTAATGGGTGGTGTATCAATCTTACTCTTCGGTGTGATTGCATCAAGTGGTTTACGCATGTTAGTAGATGAGAAAATAGATTTAGGAGATAAGCGCAATCTAATGATTGCATCTGTCATACTAGTCATTGGAATAGGCGGTGCAGTGCTTCATATCGGCCAGTCTTTCCAGGTAGAAGGTATGGCTCTTGCAGCAATGGTGGGAGTACTGTTAAATCTAGTTTTACCTAAAATGAAAACGAAAAAACAATCAAAGCGAATTGCTTCATAAAGACAGCCTTTTAATTCAGTCCTGTGAGACGGAAAAGGGTGTGTAGTTTGTTACACCCTAGTCTCACATGGCTAGGGTGTTTTTATGCGGTTAATATAATAAAAATTCATATGTACTATTATAAAAATTAGAAAGATGAGGGATGACAATGAACCATTTGTTAACGATGAGTGAGTTATCGGAGCAGGAGATTTCAGAAATCCTAAAAGATGCAGAAGATTTCGCAAGCGGAAAGGGTATAAAAGCGACAGAGCAAACGTTTGTTGCAAATTTATTCTTTGAGAATAGTACAAGAACGCGTTTTAGCTTTGAAGTAGCAGAGAAGCGTTTAGGACTAGATGTTCTCGACTTTACAGCAGAATCTTCTAGCGTACAAAAAGGAGAAACATTGTACGATACGGTAAAAACACTAGAATCGATAGGAACAAAAGCTGTTGTCATCCGCCACGAGCAAGATCGCTATTTCGATGAGCTTAGAGAGCAAGTGAATATTCCAATCTTAAATGCAGGGGATGGATGTGGAAATCATCCAACACAATGCTTGCTTGATCTACTAACGATAAAACAAGAATTTGGAACATTTGAAGGACTGAAAGTGGCAATTGTTGGAGATATCAGTCATAGCCGGGTAGCGCGCTCAAATGCAGAGGCGTTAACGAAGTTAGGAGCAACTGTTTATTTTGCAAGTCCAGAAGAATGGAAAGATGAAACGAACACATTTGGAACGTACAAAGCATTAGACGAATTAGTTCCAGAAGTTGATGTAATGATGTTACTACGCGTGCAGCATGAGCGTCATGATCACTATGAAACAGATATTATGAAAGAGTATCATGAACAGCACGGTTTAACGATTGAACGTGAGAAACGCATGAAGCCAGGAAGCATTATTATGCACCCAGCACCTGTAAACCGTGATGTGGAAATTGCAAGTGAACTTGTCGAGTGTGAGCGCTCACGCATTTTTAAACAAATGGAAAACGGTGTTTATGTAAGAATGGCTGTATTAAAACGCGCATTACCAAATGTATTAGGAGGAATGAAACATGAATTATTTGTTTAAAAATGGTCGCTATGTAAATGAAGAGGGAACTATCGTCACAACAGACCTTCTCGTACAAGACGGTAAAATTGCGAAAGTAGCAGAAAATATCACTGCTGAAAATGTAGAAGTAATTGATGTAAATGGAAAATTAATTGCACCTGGGCTAATTGATGTACATGTACATCTTCGTGAACCGGGTGGTGAGCATAAAGAAACAATTGAAACAGGCACACTTGCGGCAGCAAAAGGTGGATTTACAACAATTTGTGCAATGCCAAATACACGTCCTGTACCAGACTGCAAAGAACATATGGAAGATTTGCAAAAACGAATTCAAGAAAAAGCACATGTAAATGTACTGCCATATGGCGCTATTACAGTACGCCAAGCAGGTTCTGAAATGACAGACTTTGAAACGTTAAAAGAACTCGGTGCATTCGCGTTTACTGATGATGGGGTAGGCGTACAAGATGCAAGTATGATGCTAGCTGCAATGAAGCGTGCAGCAAAATTAAATATGGCAGTTGTTGCACACTGTGAAGAAAATACGCTAATTAATAAAGGTTGTGTACATGAAGGGAAGTTTTCTGAGAAACACGGATTAAACGGTATCCCATCAGTATGTGAATCTGTACATATTGCCCGGGACATATTACTGGCGGAAGCAGCGGATTGCCACTATCACGTATGTCACGTAAGTACAAAAGGATCTGTACGCGTGATTCGTGATGCAAAACGTGCTGGAATTAAAGTAACAGCAGAAGTAACACCACATCACTTAGTATTATGTGAAGATGATATCCCATCGGCTGATCCAAACTTTAAAATGAACCCACCGCTTCGAGGAAAGGAAGACCAAGAAGCATTAATTGAAGGGTTATTAGATGGAACAATCGATATGATCGCAACAGATCATGCACCACATACAGCAGAAGAAAAAGCACAAGGTATTGAAAGAGCACCGTTTGGAATTACTGGTTTTGAAACAGCATTCCCATTACTTTATACAAACTTTGTGAAAAAAGGAATCATCACATTAGAACAATTGGTTCAATTCTTAACAGTAAAACCGGCAGATACATTTGGTTTAGAAGCTGGTCGCCTGCAAGAAGGAAGAGCAGCTGATATTACAATTATCGATTTAGAACAAGAAGAAGAGATTGACCCAGCAACATTCTTATCAAAAGGAAAAAATACGCCATTTACGGGCTGGAAATGTCAAGGATGGCCGATTATGACATTAGTTGACGGTAAGATCGCATGGCAAAAGGAGAGTGCATTAGTATGAAAAGACAGCTTATCTTAGAAGATGGAACAGTATTAATTGGAAAAGGTTTCGGAGGAGAAATCGAGAAGTCAGGTGAAGTTGTATTTACAACTGGAATGACTGGATATCAAGAAACACTATCTGATCCATCATACTGCGGTCAAATTGTAACATTTACGTACCCATTAATCGGAAACTACGGCATTAACCGTGATGATTTCGAATCAATTCATCCATCTGTAGATGGTTTAATAGTAAACGAAATTTGTGATCACCCATCTAACTTCCGTAATGAAATTTCGTTAGATGATTATTTAAAAGAAAGAAACATTCCAGGATTAGCAGGAATTGATACAAGAAAATTAACACGAAAAATTCGTCAATATGGAACATTACGCGGACGTCTTTGCAACATGGATGCGGATGTAGAGTACATCGTTAGCCAATTAAAAGAGACAGTCTTTACAGATCATGTGAAACGCGTATCAACAAAAGATCCATATCCAAGTCCAGGCCGTGGCCATCGCGTTGTACTTGTAGACTTCGGTATGAAGCATGGTATTTTACGAGAACTAAATAAACGTGATTGTGACGTAATCGTTGTACCATACAATACAACTGCCGAAGAAATTTTACGCCTTAGCCCAGATGGAATTATGTTAAGTAATGGACCTGGGGATCCAAAAGATGTACCAGAAGCAATTGAAATGCTAAAAGACATTATCGGAAAAGTACCATTATTTGGAATTTGCCTTGGGCATCAATTGTTCGCTCTAGCATCTGGTGCAAATACAAGCAAGTTAAAATTCGGTCACCGTGGTTTAAATCATCCAGTAAAGCATCTTGCAACTGGAAAAGTAGCCATTACTTCTCAAAACCATGGTTACGCAGTAGAAGAAGAATCAGTTAAAAGTACAGATCTTGAAATTACACATGTAGCTTTAAATGATGGAACAGTAGAAGGTCTTCGTCATACGAAGTTCCCAGCATTTACAGTACAATACCATCCAGAAGCTTCAGCAGGACCAGAAGATGCAAATGATTTATTCGAAGATTTCTTAACAATGATTGAAAACTTCAAGAAAGAAGGGGAAGAGTTATGCCAAAACGCCTAGACATTAACACAATTTTAGTAATCGGATCAGGACCTATTGTAATCGGGCAAGCAGCGGAGTTTGACTACTCTGGAACGCAAGCTTGTCAATCTCTTAAAGAAGAAGGTTACAAAGTAATCCTTGTAAACTCTAACCCAGCAACAATTATGACAGATACTGCAACAGCAGATAAAGTATACATTGAGCCATTAACATTAGAATTTGTAAGCCGTATTATTCGTAAAGAACGTCCAGATGCAATCTTACCAACATTAGGTGGCCAAACAGGCTTAAATATGGCGGTTGAACTTGCAAAATCAGGCGTACTTGACGAGTGCGGAGTTGAAATTTTAGGAACAAAATTATCAGCAATTGAGCAAGCGGAAGATCGTGATTTATTCCGTACATTAATGCAAGACTTAAACGAACCAGTACCACCAAGTGAAATTATTCATACGCTTGATGAAGCATATGAATTTGTAAAAGTAATTGATTATCCAGTTATCGTTCGCCCTGCATTTACGCTAGGCGGAACTGGCGGTGGTATTTGCCATAATGAAGAAGAGTTAATTGAAATTGTAACAAGCGGTTTAAAACATAGCCCAGTAACGCAGTGCTTATTAGAAAAAAGTATCGCAGGGTTTAAAGAAATCGAATACGAAGTAATGCGCGATGCAAGCGATAATGCGATTGTAGTATGTAATATGGAAAACATTGACCCAGTTGGTGTTCATACAGGAGATTCAATCGTTATTGCGCCTAGCCAAACATTAAGTGACCGTGAATATCAAATGTTACGTAATACTTCATTAAGAATTATTCGTGCATTAGGAATTGAAGGTGGATGTAACGTTCAGCTTGCACTTGATCCGCATAGTTTCCAATACTATGTAATCGAAGTAAATCCACGTGTAAGTCGTTCATCTGCATTAGCATCAAAAGCAACAGGATATCCAATTGCAAAATTGGCAGCAAAAATTGCAGTCGGCTTAACACTTGATGAAATTGTAAACCCGGTTACACAAAAAACATATGCATGCTTTGAACCAGCTTTAGACTATGTTGTTTCTAAAATTCCACGTTGGCCATTTGATAAGTTTGAGTCAGCAAACAGAACGCTTGGCACACAAATGAAAGCGACTGGGGAAGTCATGTCAATCGGTCGTAATTTAGAAGAATCATTATTAAAAGCAGTTCGTTCTTTAGAGCTTGGTATTTATCATTTAGAGCTTGATTACTTAAAAGAGCTTGATAAAGAAACAATGAAAAAACGTATTATAAAAGCAGATGATGAGCGTCTATTCGTTGTAGCAGAAGCAATTCGTCAAGGTGTAACGAAAGAAGAAATTAATGCATGGTGTGAAATGGACTTCTTCTTCTTACAAAAAGTTGAAAACATCGTAACTATGGAGCTTAACGTTAAAAACAATGTAGGCAATATGGAAGTATTACAAGAAGCAAAAGCAATGGGATTCAGTGATCATTACATCGCAGCTGCTTGGGGTAAAACAGAGCGTGAAGTTTACGATATGCGTAAAGAAAACGGCATGACACCAGTATTCAAAATGGTAGATACATGTGCGGCAGAATTTGAATCGGCAACGCCTTACTACTACAGCACATATGGTGATGAAAACGAATCAATCGTTACAGAGCGTAAAAGTGTAGTCGTTCTTGGCTCTGGTCCAATTCGCATCGGTCAAGGTGTCGAGTTTGACTATGCAACAGTTCATTCTGTATGGGCAATTAAAGAAGCTGGTTACGAAGCGATTATTATAAATAACAACCCAGAAACAGTTTCAACAGACTTTAGTATTTCAGATAAATTATATTTTGAACCACTTACAATTGAAGATGTAATGCACATCATCGATTTAGAACAACCAGAAGGTGTAATCGTTCAGTTTGGTGGACAAACAGCGATTAACTTAGCGGCAAAATTACAAGAGCGCGGCGTGAAAATTTTAGGTACATCACTAGAAGATTTAGACCGTGCAGAAGACCGTGATAAATTTGAAGCAGCTTTAACAGAGCTAGGTATCCCGCAACCAGTTGGTAAAACAGCAACGACTGTAGAACAAGCGGTAGCAATCGCTGAAGAAATTGGTTACCCAGTATTAGTAAGACCATCTTACGTACTTGGCGGACGTGCAATGGAAATTGTATATCGTCAAGAAGAACTACTGCACTATATGAAAAACGCAGTAAAAGTTCATGCAGATCATCCAGTATTAATTGACCGCTACATGGTTGGGAAAGAAATTGAAGTAGATGCAATTTCAGACGGTGAAAATGTATTCATTCCAGGTATTATGGAACATATTGAACGCGCTGGAGTTCACTCTGGTGACTCAATTGGAGTATACCCACCGCAAAGCTTATCTGCAAAACTGAAAGAACAAATTATCGAAAATACAATTGCACTTGGAAGAGGATTAAACATTGTTGGATTACTGAATATCCAGTTTGTAGTATTCAAAGATGAAGTGTATGTAATTGAAGTAAACCCACGTGCGAGCCGTACAGTACCATTCTTAAGTAAGATTACAGGTGTACCGATGGCGAATATCGCAACAAAAGTTATTTTAGGTCAAAATCTTGTAGAACAAGGTTATGAAACGGGATATCGCCCAGAAGAGAAAGAAGTATATGTAAAAGCTCCAGTATTCTCTTTTGCAAAATTACGTTCTGTTGATACAACATTAGGACCTGAAATGAAATCAACAGGGGAAGTAATGGGTAAAGATTTAACGCTTGAAAAAGCATTATATAAAGGACTTGTTGCTGCTGGAATCAATATTCCAACGCACGGATCTGTAATCATCACAGTAGCAGATAAAGATAAAGAAGAAGCACTAGAAATCGCTAAACGATTCCATGAAATTGGCTATAACTTATTAGCGACAGCAGGAACTGCGAAATCATTAACAGACCAAGGCGTTCCAGTCCAAGTTGTAAACAAAATTGATTCTGAAGACTACAACTTACTTGATATTATTCGCCAAGGAAAAGCGCAATTTGTTATTAACACATTAACAAAAGGAAAACAACCAGCGCGTGATGGCTTCCGTATTCGCCGTGAGTCTGTAGAAAATGGTGTAGCATGCTTAACATCATTAGATACAACAAGAGCAATTTTACGAGTACTAGAGTCTATGACATTTTCAGCTCACGCAATGAAAGAATTTGCAGGGTCTGAGCGTCAAGAGGTGGTACATGCATGATGCAAAAGCAAAATATGATTGTCGTTAACCAAACAGAAATCGCAAAAAACATTTATGAATTAGTGCTTCAAGGTGATATTGTACAGCAAATGAACGAACCAGGGCAGTTTGTACACATTAAAGTCGCAGAGGGCATCGCGCCCCTTCTGCGCCGCCCGATTAGTATTTGTAATGTCGATCAAGAGAAAAACGAATTTACAATGCTATACCGTGCAGAAGGACAAGGAACAAAAACATTAGCAAAGAAAAAGCAAGGTGAACTTGTAGATGTATTAGGACCATTAGGCCATGGATTTCCGGTAGAAGAAGCGGAGGCAAGGCAAACTGCTCTATTAGTAGGAGGCGGAATTGGTGTACCACCACTTTATGAGCTATCACAACGCCTTGTTGCAAAAGGAGTACGTGTCATTCATATCCTAGGTTTCCAAACAAAAGATGTTGTCTTCTACGAAGAGAAATTTGCAGAACTTGGTGATACGTACGTTGCAACAGTAGACGGCACGCATGGGACAAAAGGATTTGTAACAGATGTAATTGATGCATATGGAATTGATTTTGACATTCTTTACTCCTGCGGCCCACTTGCAATGTTACGTGCACTAGAAGGGCGTTATAAAGAGAAAAAAGCATACATTTCACTTGAAGAACGTATGGGCTGTGGTATTGGAGCGTGTTTTGCATGTGTATGCCACTTACAAGAAGATCCAAGTGGACATTCTTACAAGAAGGTGTGTAGCGACGGGCCAGTATTTCCAATCGGGGAGGTTGTACTATGAACAGATTGCAAGTTGAATTACCAGGATTATCATTAAAGAATCCAATCATCCCAGCATCTGGTTGCTTCGGGTTTGGTCGTGAGTATGCACAATTTTATGATTTAAGTGTACTTGGATCAATCATGATTAAAGCAACAACGGAACAACCTCGTTATGGAAATCCAACGCCTCGTGTTGCCGAAACACCGGGCGGAATGCTAAATGCAATCGGGCTTCAAAACCCAGGGTTAGAAAAGGTGATGACTTCAGAATTACCATGGCTAGAACAGTTTGATCTGCCAATTATTGCGAACGTTGCAGGATCACAAGCTGAAGACTATGTGGCAGTTGCGAAAGAAATTTCAAAAGCACCGAATGTTCATGCATTAGAATTAAATATTTCTTGCCCAAATGTGAAGACAGGTGGAATTGCTTTCGGTACAGTACCGGAAATTGCAGCAGATTTAACGAAACGTGTAAAAGAAGTATCTGAAGTTCCGGTATACGTAAAGCTATCACCAAACGTTGCAAACATTGTTGAGATTGCAAAAGCAATTGAAAACGCGGGAGCAGACGGGTTAACGATGATTAATACATTGCTTGGCATGCGTTTAGATTTAAAAACAGCAAAACCAATTTTAGCAAATCGTACAGGCGGACTATCTGGACCAGCGATTAAGCCAGTGGCAATTCGCATGGTGCACGAAGTGAGTCAAGCTGTTAACATTCCAATCATCGGAATGGGTGGTATCGAATCGGCGGAAGATGTAATTGAGTTCTTCTACGCTGGTGCAAGTGCAGTAGCAGTTGGAACAGCCAACTTCGTTGATCCGTTTGTATGTCCAACAATTATTGAAGAATTACCAGCACTTTTAGATGAATTAGGATTTGAACACATTTCAGAATGCCGTGGAAGGAGCTGGAAGTAAGCATGTCACAATCTTTAATAGTTGCACTAGATTTTCCAGGTAAGGCAGAGGTAGAACAGTTTTTAAGTCACTTTGAAGGAGAACAATTATTTGTCAAAGTTGGTATGGAACTGTTTTATAAAGAGGGACCTGCTATTATCACGTATTTAAAAGAAAAAGGACATCAAATTTTTCTAGATTTGAAACTTCATGATATTCCGAACACAGTAAAAAGTGCAATGCGTAATTTAGCTAGTTTAGAAGTTGACATGGTAAACGTTCATGCTGCTGGGGGAAGCAGTATGATGAAATATGCGCTTGAGGGATTAGAGGAAGGTAAGAAAGAAGGAAAAGAGAGACCGATTTGTATTGCAGTTACACAACTAACAAGCACATCGGAAGAAGTAATGAAAAAAGAGATCGGCATTGAGAAAACGTTAGAAGAAGCGGTTGCTCACTATGCGAAATTAACAAAAGAAAGCGGTTTGGACGGCGTTGTTTGTTCAACGCTTGAAGTACCAAAATTACGTGAAGTATGCGGAGACGCTTTCGTAACAGTAACACCGGGGATTCGTCTTGCAAGCGACGATGTAAATGACCAAGTGCGTGTAGCAACGCCAAAACGTGCGCGTGAACTCGGCTCTAGTTATATCGTAGTAGGACGTAGTATTACAAAAGCAGAAAATCCGCGCGAGGCGTATCAAATTGTAAAAGAACAGTGGGAGGGTGTAACAGTATGAAAAAACAAATTGCATCTCATTTATTAGATATCGGAGCAGTATTTTTACAACCAAATGATCCATTTACATGGTCTTCTGGCATGAAATCACCAATTTATTGTGATAACCGTTTAACGTTATCATACCCAGAAGTACGCCAAGCGATTGCAGCAGGATTAGAAGAATTAATTCAAACACACTTCGGAGATGTAGAAGTTATTGCAGGTACAGCAACAGCAGGTATTGCGCACGCTGCTTGGGTAAGCGACCGTATGAACTTACCAATGTGCTATGTACGCAGCAAGGCAAAAGGTCATGGTAAAGGTAACCAGATCGAAGGTAAAGCAGAAAAAGGCCAAAAAGTTGTCGTAGTAGAAGATTTAATCTCAACTGGCGGCAGTGCAATCACTTGTGTAGAGGCACTTCGCGAAGCTGGTTGTGAAGTACTAGGAATCGTATCAATCTTCACATACGAACTAGAATCAGGAAAAGAAAAATTAGCAGCAGCAAACGTTGCATCATACTCTTTAAGTGACTACAGTGCACTTACAGAAGTAGCAGCAGAAAAAGGTATCATTGGCGAAGCAGAAACGAAGAAACTGCAAGAATGGCGTAAAAATCCAGCTGACGAGGCTTGGGTTACAGCGTAATAATATAGAAAACACGACCGTGGGGGAACGCGGTCGTGTTTTTTTGCAATTATATGTATTCATTCATGTAAGGAGTATATATGAATAGTATCTGATAGACAGTGTAATAAGAAAGAATCTTAAGAACGAAAGGATTTAAAAGAAGACTTCGGTATTGGCGGAGTCTTCTTTCTCATGTTCATGAATTTATATATTACAAGAAAAAGGAAAAAAATACTATGTGTCGAAAATAAGATGATGAAGGATGTCGTATCAAAAAGATAATAAAGTGAAACGCCTTTATTAGTTTTTATTATTACATTTTTTAATTAGGGGTAAGCGTTTGGAAAAATATAAGTAGATTGTAACAGAAATAACGAAGGACTTGGGAGGGAAAAAATGAATAATGATCGATTTAAAACAATAGAAGCAGTACGAGAAGGAAAAAAGAAAGTACATCCAATTTTAGCGGTGATATTAACAATTTTATTTTTAGTTTTAGGTGAATTGTTTATGCTCTTTATGTTGTTTTTACCGAAGGCAAGAACGACCTTTATGGAGGGGATATATCTTGATTTAGAAATGGTATTAACATTTGGAGGAACAATCTTAATTGTATTTTTATGGGTTCGATTTGTGGAGAAAAGACCATTTTCATCCATTGGTCTTTGGAAAGGACAATGGATAAAAAAGTATTTGCGCGGAGCTTTGCTAGGATTTATATTCATATCAATACCAGTTGTATTTCTTGTTATAACAGGAGCTGTACAGTTGCAAATACAACATATTACAACGACAGGTATATTTAGTATATTCGGATCTTTAGTTGCATTTTTAATACAAGGAGCCGCAGAAGAGGTTGTAGTACGAGGGTGGTTGTTTCCTGTTATATCTGTAAGAAGCCGCATATGGATTGGGGTGGTTGTAACTTCAATTCTATTTGGTTTTCTTCATTTATTTAACCCTGATATTACAATTCTTTCAATATTAAATATCATATTAGTTGGTGTATTTGCGGCATTTTATGTATTAAAAGAGGGTAGTCTTTGGGGGATTTGTGCTTGGCATTCTATATGGAACTGGGCTCAATATAATGTATATGGTTTTGCGGTGAGTGGAACAACGGCATATTCTACACCATTATTTAAATCGGTTACGAGTGGTCCCAACCTATTACATGGTGGAGCATTCGGAATCGAAGGAAGTATGATTACGACAATTATGCTTGCAGTTGTTTCGTTCGGACTATGGAGACAACTATGGGGAAGAAAGGGAAACAGCATAATGCTAGATCATAATAGGTGAGAAATGGATGATGCGATCATCTGTCTATATAAATATCAATTGAAAAACCAATAGAAAACCATTCTATTTAGGAGGGAGAGGGGATCCGGCCATGCAGAGAAGCGGATCCTCCCATATGCAAGTGTTAAAGTGAGTGCAGGTTAGTTTTCGTTGTACATAATAGGGATTTATATATCGAATGTCGAAAAAATTAAAATAAACTTATATATCCAAAAGCAAAAGGTCATAGTAAAGGAAACCAGATTGAAGGTAAAGTAGAAAAAGAGATGATTGGCGAAGCAGAAACGAAGAAACTACAAAAATGGCGTAAAAATCCAGCTGACGAGGCTTGGATTACAGCGTAATGATAAAGAAAACACGACCGTGGGGGGGAACGCGGTCGTGTTTTTTTATACATAATAGTAGAGGGGGAGTTATATTTGTGCGGTTATGTTATTTCTAACATGTTGTTTTTTATAATGGAAGAAATCATAATGTATTTGATATTGGAAACGTTGTTCGTTATCAAGTCGGCAATAGCGCGGCGGGCCAATTTACGTATGACCACACAAAGAAACTGACAAACTTACAAATAGGCACAAAAGATTCACAGCGTATTTTAGAAGAATCCTATACGTATGACGCAACAAGTAACCGCACCGCAATCGAACGCAAAAACGGTGACAAAACAGAAAAAACAACATATGCATATGATTCTATTAATCAACTAACAAAAGAAGCATTACAAAATGGTACAATGAAAGAATACAGCTATGACGGCTTTGGAAACCGCACAAACGCACAAGTAACAGAAGCAGGACAGCTGTATCAACAACTGTATTTAACGACGGCAACCAGATAACGAAATTTGGCAACGAATCCCTAACATATGACGCAAAAGGCATCGCCGCAGAGAATCCATTTGGCTATGCGGGATATATGTATGATGAAGAAATTGGGATGTATTATTTAATTGCGAGATATTACAATCCAACTCATGGTGTGTTCTTGTCTGTGGATCCAGATCCGGGTGATGAGGATGATCCGATTACGCAGAATGGGTATACGTATGGGAATAACAATCCGGTGATGATGGTGGATCCGTAATGGCTAGTTCAAAATTTTTGCAACCATAATGGGAAGCAACGAAATCGTATGGCAAATATCAAAATAAATCCAAATGGCTAGTTCAGCAAAGTGCAAATTTAAAATCTAAAAAAGGAAAAATATTGTCTAGAGTACAAAGTAAAGCAAATGCTAGGCAATTTCAAAAAGTGAGTATTCGATTGGCTGGAAAAGTAGGAAGGAAAACCTTATTAGGTCCGATTGGTTGGGCATCGGATGCTTATGTATTTTATAAAGATTTTAGGAAAGGACGGAAATCTTATAGGAAAAGGTGATTAAATGATAGATAGCGATGAAACAATAATTTGGATATATGGGATTATTATAGGAGTTATTTTTGGTGGAGGTTGCATACTAACAATAGTTAAAAATAAAACATATATACTATTTTTATTTTTTATTCCTTTTATAATTCTATATTTACTATACTTCACATCATTATCTTTTATCCCCATATTATTTCGTTTGTTGATATTTGGAGGATCCTTTATCTTAGTTTACATTGTCGTATACTGGTTTGAAACACGTTAAGTATATAGAAAAATAACCAAAATAAAGAAATTTGAAACGACAATAAATCAAAGTGGTAGCGAGGACGCATAGAATAATTTCTTAAAGTGTGATACGGAAAGGTATTGCAGCAGAGAACCATAATAGTAGGGGAATCGATACATTTAAATCTAGCTGATAAAGCTTGGATTACAGCATAATAAGAAAAAACACGACTGTGTGGGGGAAATCAGTCGTGTTTTTTATATTGCATTCATGAACAATAAAATTATTTGTTTTAAAATTCAGAGAAAATAAAAGAGAGGTGCAGTGATCATTATCAATTAATCTTATTATAAAAAATAAGGCAGGTAATAAAATATGCCAATGCCAATACTTGCAGTTGATAAAATAATCGTACCAAATACAAGAGGATTTAAAGAAAGGCGGAATACTGTTACTGATCCTAAATCTACACCACCGCTATAATATTTATCTGCAATTTTAGCATTATTTCTTTGAATCGTAACGAAATAGGGAATAAGCCAAACGCAACATAATAATAAAATACTTCCCATAACTAAACTTTCTAAGACAGATACTTTGAAAAAAATTGAGAAGCGCCATATCACAAGTAATTCGAATAAGATGGTTATGGCTGTTAAGAGTATCTTTCTCCACTTTGCACTAAACTTTTTAAAAATAGTTGCATTAAGAAATTGCTCGGTTTTATCCCATGCAAATGCTAACAAGAAGAGGCAACAAACAAAAATGAGAGTGACTAGAAATTTTAATAATGAGACCATATGTTATTCCTTTCTTTTACGGTTTTATAATAGGTAGTCTAAATATTCGTACTAGAGCGTTTATGTAAGTATATGAATTAATTCATACAACGATTGTATGGTAAGAACACTACATTGTTGTTTTTTATTACTTCGATCTAGCCATATTCCATGCATACCAGCTTTTTTACTGCTGAGGGCATCTGTTTCTAAGCGATCACCAATGTAATAGCAATCTTGAATTTGACATTTGGCTTTCATACTAGCTGTTTGAAAGATAGCTATATTAGGTTTTGCCACACCTATTTCACTAGAAGTGATAACGGGATCGAAATAATGTAAGATATGTAAACGATGTAGTTTTTCAATTTGTTGTTCATAATTCCCATTACTAATAATTCCTAATGGATAACCTTTTTGTTTTAAGCTATCTAGTACATAGACTACATCTTCATACACTGTCCAGTTTTCTATATATAAGGATAAATATAGGCTGAATTTCTCATCAGCTTCTTCATTCGTTAAGAGAACGCCATATTTTTGAAAAAGGTGTAGCATTCGCAATCTTTGTTGTTCTTGAAACGATAATGTATTGGATAAAAATTGATTAAAGTATTGTTCAGAGAGTTGGTTCCATAGTTTGCTAGCTTCAAATTCTTTACCAGAAAAAATAGGATTATGCTCGCGAAAGAAGTCAAGAATACCATTTTTTTCAGCGAGCTCATAATCAAGTAGAGTACCATCAATATCAAAGAAAATCATGAATAATGCTCCTTCAGTAACATGTAATGACATAGTTAATGCTTTTTATCTACTTCTTTTTTCTCTTTTTCAAATAATAGTGTTATATAAGAAACAAGAAATGAAAAAATACTATACATCCCGACCCAAAAGAAAAATGATCGATTAAATAAGGTTACTGCCAAAATAAGAAAAATCGCAAACGTAATAATAGGCATTACATAATATGTTTTTGTAACCCGTGTACCAATAACAGAAAAAATAAAGACAAGCAATGGACAAATAAGTAATACGAATGCAAATTCACTCATGTGCTGTCCTCTTTTCTATCAAATTATTCCGCTATTCGTGGGCAGTAAATAAGACCCCCACTGATGGAATTTTCACTTTATTATTTTCCTGTTAAACGTTTTTCTGTACTCGTTTCTTTTCCTTCTAATCGCTTCGTAAATGTGTTACGCCAGCTTTCTGATAAAGAATCAACTGCTAATATGCGTTGTATACCTTCAATATTTTGTTTATCGCGGTGCATGATTTCATTTGCGAAGGCTATTGTGATGTGGTGTTTATTATGTTCTATTAATATTATTTCATCAGAAGGGGAAACAGTTCCTTCTGTTAGCACTCTTACATAAAAGCCAGTAAATCCTGTATTTTGCACAAGAAGCGGGAAGTCTTTTCGATTGTAGCGATAAGATAGTTTATAGCAAGGTTGTCTCGGCTGTGTTACTTGAACGAGCGCTTCTCCTATTTTATATATATCACCAATGCATACATCTGATTCCAGTAATCCTGTTACTGTTAAATTTTCTCCGAATGCTCCGTATGGAAGTTGCTGCGTTAGCTCTTGTTCCCAATATGGATAATGTTCAAAGGCATATATACAAACAGCTTTATCTTTTCCGCCGTGATGCTTTAAATCAGCCTGACCGTCGCCTTCGAAGTTAAGTGTCGATAAATATAATGGTTTATTAATACTTTCTTTAAACAAACCAGTTTCAATTTCTTTCCCTTGAAACTGGAATTTTTGCGGTGTCCCGATATTGAGGGAAATGATGTGTGGCATAATAATAACTCCTTTCTATCTTTATATATGGTTTATATTACCATGAAATGAGATAAGGATTACATGCTTTGTAGGAAAATTCATACATTTTTGAATGGATTAAAGCAGAGGTCATAAGTGGTATGAAGAAGTATGAATCCCCCAGTAGGGTCAACTGTTTAAAATAGGAGAACAATTTCACTCACCGTAATGGAATAAGTACGACATACAAAAAACATAATGAATGAATGAATGTTATAATGAAAGTAATTCTATAAATGGAAAATAAAGGAGGTTTTTATGGCAAAAAAAATAGGTTTTTACGGTTTAATGGCTAGTTTAATTTTATCTATTATTTTAACTCATCTAATTGCAGATAATTGGATAAACATTGTTTTTATTGCTGGAATTATTTTTGCTTTGCTATACAGGTGGGAGGATATTCGAAATTTAAGTAAGAAAAAGAAACTAATTTTTACGATTGAATTTATTATTTTAGTACCGACTGTAGCATTTCTATTAATAGCAGGTCAGAAAAAAATGGCTGCTATGTCACTTTTTCAAGAGTGGTTATTTTTAGCGAAATTCATTTATATATTTGTAATTTTAATTGTTTCTGGAATGATTGTTTCCAAAGTAAATAGAAAGTTATTATTACATGATGATACATTTCGTGTATAAAAAATATTGCTTTTTTACCTTATTTATTATAGGATAATCATTAAGTAAATAAGATAAGCGATGAATGGAATAAAGTAGTGTATGTTCTCCCTGTTAAAGAGAGCTGGCGGTTGGTGTAAGTCAGTACATAGAACAACATGAATTACAATCCAGGAGCATCTTCTTCGAGCGAATAGTAAGGGGAAGACGGTGAAGAGCCGTTATAGAGAATGAAGAGATTGACATATAAAGTTTGTCAATAATTAGGGTGGTACCGCGAATAAAATCGTCCCTACTGATTAATTTTCAGTAGGGATTTTTTGTATTTTCATAACAACTAAATAATAGATAAGCGATGAATGGAATAGAGTAGTGTATGTTTTCCCTGTTAAAGAGAGCTGGCGGTTGGTGTAAGTCAGTACATAGAACAACATGAATTACAATCCAGGAGCATCTTCTTCGAGCGAATAGTAAGGGGAAGACGGTGAAGAGCCGTTATAGAGAATGAAGAGATTGACATATAAAGTTTGTCAATAATTAGGGTGGTACCGCGAATAAAATCGTCCCTACTGATTAATTTCAGTAGGGGTTTTTTGTATTTTCATAACAACTAAATAATAGATAAGCGATGAATGGAATAGAGTAGTGTATGTTCTCCCTGTTAAAGAGAGCTGGCGGTTGGTGTAAGTCAGTACATAGAACAACATGAATTACAATCCAGGAGCATCTTCTTCGAGCGAATAGTAAGGGGAAGACGGTGAAGAGCCGTTATAGAGAATGAAGAGATTGACATATAAAGTTTGTCAATAACTAGGGTGGTACCGCGAATAAAATCGTCCCTACTGATTAATTTCAGTAGGGATTTTTTATTTACTTTTTAAATAGAAGTACTTAAATGTATGAATGATGATGCTTTTAAGAGGCCTAATTGTGGATAAGACTGACAGGCCGTTATTTAAAAAATGAATTTAGCTAGTATAAATCAATTCATTCACCAAGTACCAATAGAAATGTAAAGGAGGTGAATAGCTATGGAAGATGGCTATTACTATGTAAAATCACTTGCAAAACAACTTGGGAAATTAAGAACAGAAAGAGGAGAACAGAATGAAGAAAGATGGTTTAAAGAAAGAGTTATTACCTAGACATGTGCAATTTTTAGCGTTAGCGGGAATGATTGGTACGGGTATTTTTAAAGGTAGTGGAGATACTTTAGGGATTGCTGGGCCTGGCGTAATTATTTCGTACTTACTTGGTGGATTATTAATGATGATTGTTATGGTGGCTTTAGCAGAAATGGCTGTTGTTTATCCAAATCAAAATGTTCAACATTTAGTTCATAAGGCTTTTGGATTTCACGTATCATTTGTAGTGGGATGGCTATACTGGATTAACTGGACGCTTGTTACAATTGTAGAAATATTAGCTGCAGGATCTTTTTTACAATTTTGGTTTCCGAATGTACCTCTTTGGTTACTAAGTGCTATTTGTGCACTATTAGTTGTGGGGATTAACAGCTTTCAAGTGAAATTTTATGGCGAAATGGAATTTTGGTTTGCTAGTATAAAAATTTTGGCACTTGTATTATTCATCCTTTTAGGAGGAGCAGTCTTATTTGGACTAACGAGTTTTGCTCCGTCAACACCAACGGAACATTTACTTGGGCATGGTGGATTCTTTCCAAATGGTATTAAAGGGGTATTTAGTGCTTGTTTTATTGTAATGTTTTCGTTCGGAGGATCTGAGTTAATAGGGGTAGCAATTTCTGAGACAAAAGACGTTGAAAAGGTGTTACCTAAAGTGATAAAGGGTGTTGTTTGGCGCGTAATCATATTTTATATCTTGCCCATTACAATTATTGCGGGATTAATACCTTGGAATGAAGTTGCAGGAAATGAAAGTCCATTTATACAAGTAATGAATGCCATTGGTATCCCAGGTGTTGCACATATTATGAATTTTGTTTTATTAACTGCAGTTCTTTCAGCGGCGAATTCAGGAGTTTTTGCTACTTCCAGAACAATGGTTGCGTTAGCTGAAAAAGGAGAAGCACCAAAAATATTGAAACAGACTGCGAAATCAGGTGCACCAATCATTGCAATTTCTTTGAATGGCTTATTACTATTGATCGGGGCAGGCCTAGCATTCTTTGCTCCAAATAGTATTATCGGAACAATGATGACAATTCCAGGGTTTACAATGTTATTGCTTTGGTTAAGTATTTGCTTTGCGCAACTTAAATTACGTCCTAACTATGCAACGATGCCTAATTTTAAAATGAAGTTATTTCCAACTACAACTATTATTGGAATCGTGGGATTATGTATTATCTTCATAGGCTCAACGTTTAGTAATGGAATTTCAGTTGGAACAGTGGTTTGTTTTACAACTTTAGCAATTTTAATTAGTTTTGCTTTATTTAAAGGGCGGAATAGAAAGAAAGAAAAAACACAATTAAAGCATATAAGCTAAATTTATGAGCGGAATAATGAAGTATATTATTAAATTTGATAGAGTAGGGACATTCATCTAATAATCATTAGAGCATGCTTTTACTGAAATAAGAGTTTAATAAAATAAATTAAAGTCATAACAAAAAGCTGTATTACTTCACGTATAAAGTAATACAGCTTTTTTACATATTATTTTACGGATTGAGCCTGTTGCATTTTTTTAATCATGCGAATTTGTCCACGGTGATTTAGTTCGTCTTCAAACACATGAAACCATTTGAAATAATTGTTTGCTGGCTTGCCCTCCCAAAATGGAGTTGTTTTAAATAACCATTCGTTTGGAAGTGATTGAAATGTAGCGATTGTTTTCTCGCGCACTTCTTGTAATGTGTTGATGTAGAAATCTAGCGGTTGGTTTTTGATTTTCTCCCGTCCAAGACTACCGAGTTCAACACCTGGTAACCAGCGTTCTAGTTCTTCTTCCGTCGGCTCTCTGTCTTCAAAGGTATGAATTTGATAATAAAATTCGATAGCTGCCATGTGATACAGAAGCATACCGATTGAATTTGCATTTTCATCATTTAAGTAATCTAATTCTTCAATTGTTAAATCTTGAACTGCATGTAGTGTTGAGAAACGTGCATAATTCATCATCGAAACAAGTTTAGAAAAATCGTCGCTTAATCCGTCGATTTTATCAATTAAAAATAAATTCTCCATTGTAATCCCCCTGTTATGAAATGTAGACCTTTATTTCATTTCTCCAAATAGGAAGAGAATCCTTTTTTATGTATAGGAATAAAGCGGAAAATAATCTTTAAAATTTCAATTTTTTTGGAATCAACTTCCTTTGCCGCTTTTTTGTTGAGCAATAATATGTTCAACTTCTTTTTCTAGCGAGGTCAGTAGATGAGAATCTAGTTTATTTTGCGAATAACGAGCTTCGTTATAAGAATGAATGATAAGCATTTCATTGATTGAAATTCCTAGTCTTTTTAAACGAAATAACCAATCTTCTAACGTTTCCCCGCGGTGTCGGGAGAACGGAGGATGCAACTGTTGTTCTAATTGAAAAATGATATAACGAAATGGATTTTCAGGTGCCTTACTTTTTTTGTTTTTTGTTCCATTTGTGACTTTACTTGGCATAAATACAGCAGGGAGTATGTTCGTTTCCTTTATTTTTAATCCGTTTTTTCGTTTTACAATACGATAGATGACATAACTCATTAGAAATAAACCTGTTACTCCAATGAGTATATAGGGAAGTTGTGATGATTGATTATTAGAAGAAGAAACAAGGCCCTCGTGCAATTGAGAGTTATTCCCGGATTGATTTTGCAACACTTTTGCAATTTTGTTACCTGTTCTTGTTGGAATCCGTTCAAATAAAGGAGTTACTGCATAGCCAATACTAGGGAAAAACATTGATATAACATAGAATAAGCCTATTCGAAAATAGATTCCTATATGTAAGAGAAGAAAGCTAACAATACTTAAACCAATTATCATGATGGGCCGAGTAACTTGTTGTTTTTTGTTGTGACTGGTTAATAAAAGTATGATAAACCCTTGTAACAAAAGTACAAAAATATCAAATGATGAAGGAAAGTCCATACTTAAAAACATCGATACAACAATGATTAACACAGAAAAAATAAATTTTTCTACTAAAGATATATTCTTTTTGAATAAGAGAATAAAGAAAATACATGAAAAAATAAGCGTATGAAAAATTGTAGTAGAAAATAGAACATAATTATTGATGATAAGAAAAGAATAAAAAATAAGGTATCCAAAATAGTTATGTATATATTTTTTCACAATGTAATACGAAAAATAATAGATGATTAAAAATAAAAAGAGAAAGTGTAGCCTTATTATTCCTAGCGATGATGCGAGTAAGAGAAGGAGCAAGATGTCAATAATAAAAGAAATATATAATTTCATCTTATTCTACAACTCCTTTATCTGATACGAAATATGTACGTTGCTGAGCAGATGGAATATCTGTTTTATTTACTCCGATAAAAATAAGAGAAGAAGAGTAGTCTCGTTTGTTCATAAAATAGTGAATAAATCGCTTTTTTGGTAGTAATATATTTCCTTGTGTAATATGAGCTAATTTTTCTAAAGCTTGTGTATACTGCTGAATGCCTTCATTTGCAGGAAGGTGAATGGGATTGTTCTCTGAAAGAATACTAATAAATAATTCAAAGGGAATCTTTTTTTCTACTGCAGTTTGGCAAATAAATGCGGTATAAGAAATCAAATCTTCCATATTTATATTCCAATCAGGTATTGCATCATAAGATAAGCAAAGGCAAATACTCCAAGAATGATTGAGAACGGGTTGATAATGTTTTGCATGTAACTGTTGCATTTTTGCCGATGCTTTCCAATGGATAGAGCGAAAGGATTCTCGTTCATATGGTTTAATACCAATGATAGTAGATTCATCTTGATAAAAAGATAGAGTTGTTTTATAAGTACCAGGTGTAGTTTGGAAAACTTGTTGTAATCCTATAACTGGTTTGAGTGATGGATAGACGAGAATTTCTGTTCGCAACTTATGAATGGAAGGTAAATGAATATGAATAAACTGAAAAGGATCACCGATGATACATTCTAAATTCTCAATTTGAAAGCAACCTCGTTTTGTCGCTTGAAATGAAAAATTCCATTGTTGCATGGAAGCAGCATTTTGTACAAAAGAGAAAGTAAATATTGTATTGGATACAGTTTCTACTTTTGAGTAGTTATAAAGAGACGAATCCGAATTGAATATGATGTGTTCATTTATAAGTGGAAGCTTAGCTGTACGAAATGTAACTTTTCCATTCATAACGGGAAGTTTAGCATTGTTTTGCATAATGATGCTTAGTGTTCCTGTTTCTTTAGGGAAGAGACGGACAGTTTTTTTAGAATCTATAACTTTTATATTTTTTTCTATATACGAGACATAAAAATGTAGAGAAATTGCTAATAAGTAATAGAAAAGAAAAAAATATATAATCGTATTATTTTGAAATACAAAGAAAAATAAAAGGAAAATAGGAATGGTTAATTTGAGAATATAATGTTGCAGGAAAATAGGAACTACTTCGATATGTTGATTCATTTATAACCTCCTGTTGAATATTTTTTGTAAGGTTTTGTAGTTTTTATTATTTGATATAACGATAGCATAAAAAATAATAATTTGGAATTATCTGAAATTAATAAAGAGAGGGAGAAGTAGTATTAAATAGCGGTGATATTTATATAAATATCACCGCTATTTATGAGTAGTAATTGAGGGATAAAAAACGAAAAACTTCTTTTTAGCCTATAACGATAAGTTCTCTATTCGCATGTGTAATCACTTCATGTCCAGTTTTTGTCACGACAATATCATCTTCAATTCTGCAACCGCCAAAGTTTGGGATATAAATACCTGGTTCTACAGTTACAACCATTCCTTCTTGTAGTGTGTCTGTACTGTCTTTTGATAATCGAAGAGGTTCATGAAGTTCTAATCCAAGTCCATGGCCTGTTGAATGACCGAAATATTCACCGTATCCATGTTCAGTAATGTAATTTCTTGTAATGTCATCGATTGTTTTTGCTGACTCACCTGGGCGAATTGCTGCAGTACCTCGTTTTAAAGCTTCAAGTATAATGTTGTATATTTTTACGAATTCCTCGGAACAACTGCCGATTGCAACAGTACGCGTTATATCAGAGCAATATCCGTTATAAAGTGCACCGAAGTCTAATGTAACAATGTCACCGTCTTCAATGATTTTACTTGTAGCTACTCCGTGTGGGAGAGAAGAGCGAGTGCCGGACGCAACGATAATGTCAAATGATGAAGAGGAAGCCCCTTGTTTTCGCATGAAAAATTCTAATTCATCTCTAACATCACGTTCGGATACGCCTGGTTTTAGGAACGTTATAATATGCTCAAATGCATCATCTACGATGCGAGCGGCAATTTTAATCATTTCGATTTCGAAGTCTTCTTTTACAGTACGAATCGTCTCGATTATTTCATTTACATGAACAAGTTCGATATTTGTATATTTTTTTAACGCTGTGTATTGTTTTAGCGTCATATTATTTTCTTCTATACCTAGTTTTTTAATTTGTAATCTGTCTATTTGAGCCGCAATCTCTTTTTCCATGTTTCCTTTATGCATAATAATTTCCGCTTCGCGTACTTGCGATTTTGCTTGATCTGTATAACGGAAATCTGTAATAAATACGGCATTTGTAGGAGAGATTAAGATAACTCCAGCAGTACCTGTAAATCCAGTAGCGTACCTGCGGTTTTCTTTTTTTGTAATAAGTAATCCGTCTATTCCAAATTGATGTAGCTGTTCTTGAATTTTTTTAATTCTTGAATTCATTTTAATTCCTCCCTTTCATCTCCTTATATAAAGCAAGAATAATGCCAACATTTTATCCAGCATGAATGGGGAGTAAAAATCTACTGTGAAAAAAGTTTCGTTATATCTCTGTCAAAAAATATAGACACACAAGATGATTTTGTGTCTATATTTTTTGACAGAAAAGTGATTGTGTAAAAATGAATGAAATAACGATCTTTTTTGTAAGGGAATATAGAGAATCTTTAGAGCTTCATTAAGATTTTTCAACATGTAGGTCGCTTTCGCTCTTTGTTTTAACCCTTGTTTGTGACAGAAAAAGGTTTTCATGAAAAAGAAGTTGCCCTAAGTTACTACTTTTTGGGACAACTTCTTTTCGTATTTTTAAGCCTTTAATTTCATCACTGTGTCTGCATTCGGTGTTACGTATACTGTTTGTTGATTATCATATGTCACAAACCCAAGTTTTGCTCCGCTTGGCTTTTTCACATGACGAATTTTCGTATAATCGACTGGAACTGAGCTCGATTCTTTTGCTTTACTAAAGTAGGCAGCGAGCTTTGCTGCTTCCACTAATGTTTCGTCACTTGGCTCTAATGAACGGATGACTACGTGAGAACCTGGAATGTCCTTCGTATGAAGCCAAATTTCATCCCGGCGTGCTAGTTTATTCGTTAAATAATCGTTTTGTTTGTTATTTTTCCCAACTAAAATCTCTGTTCCATCACTTGCAATATATTTGTCTAATACAGGTTTAGTTGGCTTTTTCTTTACATTTTTCGTTTTACGATTCCGTACATATCCTTCTTCAGCTAGTTCTTCGCGAATTTCCTCAATATCTTTAGAAGAAGCAGCTTCCATTTGTTGTAGTAAGCTATCAAAGTAAACGATTTCTTCGTTTGTTTTTTCGATTTGTTCTTCTACGATTGTGATAGAATTTTTTGCTTTTTGATATTTTTGGAAATAACGCTGTGCATTTTCTGATGGTGTGCGCAGTGGATCTAAAGCTATTTTTACAGTACTGCTATTTTCATCATAGTAATTGATAACTTCAATTTCTTTGTCGCCCTTTTTCATTGCGTACATATTAGCTGTAAGCAATTCGCCAAATAGTTGATATTTATCTGCTTTGCCCGCGTCTTCTAACGTTTTTTGTAATTTAATTAATTTCTTTTCATTCTTTGCTTTTTCATTTTGCATAAATCGTTCTAAATCATGGGCCTGTTGCTTTACGCGGTCACGCTCTGCTTTTCCGAAGAAGAATCGATCTAGTAATTCACTTACAGATGAGAAGGTTTTCTCTTCACCTTTTAGGTGTGCAAGCGGGAATAAATAAAAGAACTCTTTCCCATTTGCTACAATCATCGAAGGCGTATACTGATGTTGTAAGAGCGGTTTTTGTAATGTGAAAAATGCTTCAGATAATGCATGTTCATTTACCATGCCAGCTTTTGCAACTACTTCTTTTGCAAATAATGGAGAGATTCCTGTAAAAGCTCCTACGAGTTGTTTATCCATATTTCCTGATAAAAAGTCGAGCGGCCGAATAAATTCTTCTTGCGTTTCAATTTGCAAGGGGTTGATTTTTTGTTGCGTTGGCGGTGCAACATATTCAATCCCGGCATATACAGTACGGTGACGGTTTACCGCTAAGGAAACGTGTTTTAAGCTGTCCAAAATAATATTTGTTTTGGAGTCTACTAAAATGATATTGCTATGGCGTCCCATAATCTCAATAATTACTGTTTTTAATGATTCATCACCAATTTCATTGCGGCTGCGAATAGTAATTTGAATCATTCGTTCTAAATCAATTTGTTCAATTTTTTCAATGAATCCACCTTCTAAATGTTTGCGAAGAAGCATGCAAAACATTGGTGGTAATGCAGGGGAGTCATAGTTTTGTGTTGTTAGATGCATCCGCGCATATGTTGGGTGAGCGGAAAGAAGTAATTTTTGATTTTTTCCGTTTGCCCGAATATGTAATAAAATTTCATATTTTGACGGTTGATATATTTTTGAAATTCTTCCTGTTTGAAGAGAGTTTGCAATTTCATGTGTGATTGCTCTTGTAAATAATCCATCGAATGCCACGTTGAACACTCCTTTCTCACTAAAAGTTAATTATAGCATTTTTTCGGACGAGGCTGAATAAGCTTTCATTAGAGCATGTCTGCAATCAGGAGGTAGATGGCGAGATGAATTGGTATGAACTGCGTGCACATGAAGTAGAAGAGCGAACGAATACAAATGTAAAAACAGGATTGACGGAGCAAGAGGTAGAAGTGCGGCTGAAAAAACTTGGCCCAAACGAATTACAAGAAGCAAAAAGGCCTTCTGCACTTATTGTGTTTTTGGCGCAATTTAAAGATTTTATGGTACTTGTTTTGTTTGGTGCAACGATTATTTCTGCTTTTTTAGGAGAATATGTGGATGCAATCGCGATTGTGGCAATTGTCATTATTAATGGTATTCTCGGTTTTTTTCAAGAGAGAAAAGCAGAAAAATCACTGGAAGCATTAAAAGAGCTGGCCGCCCCGCAAGTAACTGCACTTCGGAATGGGAGATGGATGAAGATTCCTTCGAAAGGTCTTGTGCTTGGAGACATTATAAAATTTTCAAGCGGGGATCGTATCGGTGCGGATATACGGCTCATTGAAGCTTCAAGTCTATATATTGAAGAGTCTGCATTAACTGGAGAATCAGTGCCGGTCCAAAAGAAGATTGATGTTCTGCATGGTACTGATGTTTCAATTGGTGATCAAACCAATATGGCATTTATGGGAACGATGATTACGAGAGGATCCGGTATTGGCGTTGTTATTGGAACTGGAATGAATACAGCGATGGGACAAATTGCAAATATGCTGCAAAATGCGGAGCAAAATGAAACGCCGCTACAGAGAAGGCTTGAGCAGCTTGGAAAAATCTTAATTATCGTTGCATTAATTTTAACAGCACTTGTTGTATTAGTTGGTGTTTATCAAGGTAATGAAATGTATCATATGTTTTTAGCAGGTGTTTCGCTTGCGGTTGCAGCGATTCCTGAAGGATTGCCGGCCATTGTTACAGTAGCACTCTCACTTGGTGTTCAACGGATGATTAAGAAAAAAGCAATTGTAAGAAAGTTACCTGCGGTTGAAACTTTAGGATGCGCATCTGTCATTTGTTCAGACAAAACAGGGACAATGACGCAAAATAAAATGATGGTCACACATGTCTGGTCGAGTGGTGAAACGTGGAATGTAACGGGGCAAGGTTATGAACCAAGTGGCGAATTTATGAAAGACGATAAGAAAATAAATCCAACAGCGGCTCGCTCTTTATATCAGCTCCTTACATTTGGATGTCTATGTAACAACGCAAATATTGTGAAAAAGAAAAAATCATATGTATTAGATGGTGATCCGACGGAAGGTGCCCTCGTTGTAGCGGCGATGAAATCTGGTATTTCAAGAGAAGGCATAAAGGATCAATTTGAGGTCATTCACGAGTTTCCATTTGATTCAACGCGGAAAATGATGAGTGTCATCGTTCGTGACAAGGCAGGAAAAAAATTTGTAATAACAAAGGGAGCGCCTGATGTTTTATTACAAATGAGTCAAACTATTTTATGGGGAAATAAACAGCAGCCATTAACAGAATTGTATCGAAATGAAGTGCAAACGGCTATTCATCAGTTAGGAAGTCAGGCACTTCGTACAATTGCGATTGCTTTTAAGCCTTTAAAAACAACAGAGCAATTGGAAAGTGAACGAGAAGCAGAACGAGATTTAATGTTTATTGGACTGCAAGGAATGATTGATCCGCCAAGACCTGAAGTGAAACAAGCGGTGCAAGAGTGTAAAGAGGCGGGGATTAAAACAATTATGATTACAGGAGACCATAAAGTTACAGCGATGGCAATCGCCGAGCAGCTTGGGATTTTACCATCTGGCGGCCGCGTTGTGGAAGGAATTGAACTTGCAAACATGTCAGTTGAAGAGTTGGAAGATATTGTGGATGAAACATATGTCTTTGCGCGTGTTTCTCCGGAACATAAGTTGAAAATTGTGAAGGCGTTGCAAAATAAAGATCATATTGTGGCAATGACCGGCGACGGCGTGAACGATGCGCCTGCTATAAAAGCAGCTGATATTGGTGTGGCGATGGGGGTTACTGGGACAGATGTTGCGAAAGAAGCATCATCTCTTGTGTTATTAGATGATAATTTTGCTACTATTAAAGCGGCGATTAAAGAAGGAAGAAATATTTACGAAAACATTCGTAAGTTTATTCGTTACTTATTAGCGTCTAATGTTGGCGAAATTTTAGTTATGCTATTTGCAATGATATTAGCATTGCCACTGCCACTCGTACCGATTCAAATTTTATGGGTGAATTTAGTAACAGATGGTTTGCCCGCGATGGCGCTTGGACTTGATGCAGCAGAAGGTGATGTGATGAGAAGAAAACCACGCCATCCAAAAGAAGGGGTATTTGCGAGAGGGCTTGCATGGAAAATTGTGAGCCGAGGCTTTTTAATCGGTGCGATGACACTCTTAGCGTTTATCATTACATTCAATCAACATCCAAATGAATTAAAGTATGCGCAAACAGTTGCCTTTGCAACACTTGTATTAGCTCAGCTTATTCATGTGTTTGATTGCCGGAGTGAGCATTCTGTCTTTCACCGTAATCCATTTGGAAATATGTATTTAGTAGGGGCGGTAATTATTTCGATTTTACTCATGCTAGTAGTCATATATTATCCGCCGCTGCAACCGATTTTTAGTACGATGCCAATTCAATCGAGAGATTGGTTATTAATTGGTGGACTTTCTTCTATTCCAACATTTTTATTAGTTGGATCCTTGCTAACTGGGAAGTCTGAAAAGAAGAAACCAATTGTATATAAAAGAGGGGTAAACTTGAAATAGTAAATGACATAAAAGTATGCTATAATTTGAAAAGGTAGTAGAGTAGAGTCTCTATTACCTTTTTCATTGAGTAAGATCATGGCTTGGATGTGATAAAATGATTTCGAGTATGACAGGTTTTGGACGCGCAAAAGTAGAAAGTAATGCGTTTCAAATTACAGTAGAAATGAAGTCGGTCAACCATCGTTTTTTAGAGATGAATATTCGTCTTCCAAAGCAAATGATGGTGTTCGAGGATAAAATCCGCAAGTTAATTGCAGAACAAGTAGGCCGCGGACGTATTGAAGTATCGATCATTGTTGAAGGGGAAGGACTCGTTGAACGAAAGTTACGCGTGGATTGGTCCCTTTTAGAGCAATATAAGCTCATTATGGAAGAAGCGAAGGGGAAATTTCAATTACAGGATTCGATTACATTACAACAGCTTATTGCTATGCCAGAAGTGACAGCAATTGAAGAAGTTGAAAATGTAAATGAAGCGTTTGAACATAGTTTGTATGAGGCGGTTCGCCGCGCAGCTAGCATGTTAAAAACGATGCGTGATGGTGAAGGGGAACGACTGCATAAAGATTTGGAGCATCGTTTACAAGGAATTAACACGTGTGTGCACGCCATTATTCCTTATGCGCCGTCAGTTATTCAAAAATATCGTGAGCGCTTAGAAAACCGTTTGAAAGAATTACATAATCAAGAATTAGAAGAACAACGATTACTTACAGAAATAGCGGTGTTTGCAGACCGCTGTGATATTCATGAAGAGTTAGTTCGTTTACAAAGTCATTTAGAACAATTTCAAGAGGCATTGCAAAGTAAAGAGCCTGTTGGAAGGAAAATGGATTTCATCGTACAAGAAATGCATCGTGAAATAAATACAATTGGTTCAAAAGCAAATGACTTAACCATTTCAAAATATGTTGTGGAAATGAAAAATAATCTTGAAAAAATCCGTGAACAAGTACAAAATATTGAGTAGCTGTCAATTGTATACGAAGTTATACGAGAGGGAGAAATCGGATAGACTTACTAGGAGGCGCAAATTATGGCCATGCGGTTTTTAAATATTGGATATGGAAATATCGTATCTGCACATCGAATTATTTCTATTGTAAGTCCGGAATCAGCACCGATTAAGAGGTTAGTACAGGAAGCGCGCGAACAAAATGTGCTGCTTGATGCTACCTATGGGCGAAAAACGCGAGCGGTGATTGTTATGGATGATGGACATATTGTTTTAAGTCCGATACAACCGGAAACAATTGCACATCGGTTAAACAATAAAGAAGATTTAAGTGACGAAGGGTAGGTTTAACATATATATGAGAAGTAGAAGAGGGTTGCTCATCGTTCTTTCAGGGCCTTCTGGTGTTGGAAAAGGAACAGTTCGAAAGGAATTGTTCAGTCAAGAAGATACAAATTTACAATACTCTATTTCTGTAACAACGCGTAAACCACGTGAAGGAGAAGTAGACGGCGTTGATTATTTCTTTAAAACGAGAGAAGAGTTTGAAGAGATGATTCAAAATAATAAACTGCTGGAATGGGCGGAGTTTGTTGGGAACTATTATGGAACACCAATTGATTATGTCGAGCAAACATTACAGCAAGGGAAAGATGTTTTCTTAGAAATTGAAGTGCAAGGTGCCATTCAAGTAAAGAAAGCTTTTCCAGAAGGAGTATTTGTCTTTTTAGCTCCTCCAAGTTTATCGGAACTAAAAAACCGAATTGTGGGCCGCGGTACAGAAACAGAAGAAGTAATTCAAAATCGTTTAACAGTAGCAAAAGAAGAAATCGAAATGATGGATGCTTATGACTACGTAGTAGAAAACGATGAAGTAGAACTTGCTTGCGAACGTATTAATGCAATTGTGATAGGTGAACATTGTCGCCGTGAGCGAGTAGCAAAATATTATAAAGAAATGACGGAGGAAATATAATATGTTAAACCCATCTATTGATGCATTGTTACAAAAAATTGATTCTAAATATACGCTAGTAACAGTAGCTGCAAAGCGCGCTCGTGAAATGCAAGAGCATAATGATTGTGCTGTTGAAAAACCGGTATCTCATAAATTTGTAGGGAAATCATTAGAAGAAATTCATGCACAATTATTAAGCTACGAACCAAGTGAAGATAACAACCAAAAATAATGCGTTATTTTCGACAAATAGAGGCATAGATACTATACTTTTCTATGTAACAGTAACAACCTATTTACAAGTAGGTTGTTATTTTTTTACGATGTTGATAAATTTAAAAATGAGATAAAAGCTTTCTTTTTAGGTGGGCGAGAGCGTCTGGCCGTGCATAGAAGCGGTCAGGGCTTATTTTTGCCACATGCGAGGTTTAAAACAAAGGGAGAAAGCAAGTTGTGGTCATGTTGTATTCTGCATAGCAGCGACTTATATGCCGAAAAAAACAAAATGGATTTATCCCGCTATTCGCGGACAGTAAGTCCCCCACCTCAAGGTTCCGAGAAAATCGAAGAAAATAGGTGAGGGCTTTCCATCAGCGGGGGATGAAGTCCCCACTGATGGAAGTTAGAATAACGGTAGCTTATATTTGCAGGCTGTGATGATGAATGAATTGAAGTTCGAATTGGGTTAAGGATGATGAAAGAAAGAGGACGAGACTTATGCTAAAAGGGAAAAAAATACTTTTATGTGTTACGGGGGGCATTGCTGTATTTAAAGCAGCTGCGCTAACAAGTAAATTAACACAGGCAGGTGCGCTTGTAAAAGTAATAATGAGTGAATCGGCAACGAAGTTTGTTACACCGCTTACATTTCAAGCACTTTCTCGCCATGATGTATACACAGATACATTTGATGAAAAGGATTCAGCAGTCATTGCTCATATTGATTTAGCAGATTGGGCTGATCTTGTACTTGTTGCACCGGCGACAGCAAACATCATTGGTAAATTCGCAAATGGTCTTGCCGATGATATGGTTTCAACGACGCTTCTCGCGACAACAGCTCCAGTGTGGATTGCAGCTGCGATGAACGTTCATATGTATGAAAATCCAGTTGTCCAAAAAAATATGCAAATGCTAAAACAGTTAGGCTATACATTTATTGAGCCTGGAGAGGGCTTTTTAGCTTGCGGATATGTTGCTAAAGGTCGGTTAGAAGAACCAGAAAACATTGTAACTATGTTAGAGAAGCATTTTTCAGAAGAGAAGCCGCTGCAAGGGAAACGAATATTGGTGACAGCTGGCCCGACACGTGAAAAAATTGATCCAGTTCGTTTTATGACGAATTTTTCTTCTGGCAAAATGGGATATGCACTTGCGGAAGTTGCGGCGAATCTTGGTGCAGAAGTCATTCTTATTTCTGGTCCAACAGCGCTAACACCGCCTGCGAATGTAACAACAATACAAGTGGAATCAGCACAAGATATGTTAGAGGCGGTTTTACATCATTATGCTAATATGAATGTTGTAATTAAAACAGCAGCAGTAGCAGATTACCGTCCAAAGTTTGTGTGCGATGAGAAGATGAAAAAGAAAAGCGGAGATACAGTTATTGAATTAGAAAGAACGACAGATATTTTGAAAACATTAGGTGAGCGAAAAGAACATCAATTACTCATTGGTTTTGCAGCAGAAACAACAAACGTTGAAGAATATGCAACGAAAAAATTACGCGAAAAAAATGCTGATATGATTGTTGCGAATGATGTAAAAGCAGAAGGGGCAGGATTTGGTACGGACACAAATATTGTGACGATGTATAAACGAAATGGCGCCGTGGTTGAATTGCCATTATTAACAAAGCAGGAAGTAGCGCGAGAAATATTACTGCATGTTGAAAAAATGTTGGAAGATGATCCTGCATGAAATTTGCAAGCGTAATTGTCGATGTTTCAGCAAGGCAAACGGATAGGCCATTCGATTATATTATTCCTAAACGTTGGGAAGATTTTGTTCAAACGGGTATGCGAGTTGTTGTTCCTTTTGGACCGCGAAAATTACAAGGATTTGTCATTGGGATAAAAGATACAGTAGATGTAGATGTAAATAAGTTGAAAACATTACATGAATTGTTAGATGTAACACCTGTATTAAATGAGGAATTACTACAGCTTGGAAATTGGCTTACAGAAGAAACACTTTGTTTTACAATTTCAGCGTTCCAAGTTATGTTGCCAACAGCAATTAAAGCGACATATAAAAAACAGCTACGTCTTCATCGGCCCGAAGACGTAGCGACCAATGTGAAGCAGCTCTTTCAAGGAAAAGAAAGTATCGATTGGAATGTACTTGATGAATGGCCGCAGTTGTACCGTGCAGTGCAAACAGAAATTGCAAAAGGGACTGTTGAAGTTGTTTATGAAGTAAAAGATAAGGCGCAAAAGAAAAAACAAAAAATGATTCAACCTGTTTTGCCTTTTGAAGAATTGGAGGAAACGGCTTTTCATCTAAAGAGTAAAAAGCAGCAGGATGTATTGTATTATTTCATGGAACACTATCAGCCTGTACCGTTAAAAATAGTAATGGAAGAATTGCAAATGACGGATGCTCCCATTAAATCACTTGTGAAAAAAGGTTTGTTAGCTGAAAAATATGTGGAAGTATATCGAAATCCCTATGATGATGATGCTTTCGAACGCACAAAGCCATTCCCGCTTACAGAAGAGCAACGACAAGTAATTGCACCAATCTTAACCACCATTACTGAAGAGCAGCATGAGACGTTTTTACTGTACGGTGTCACAGGGAGCGGAAAAACAGAAGTTTATTTACAGTCAATTGAAGAAGTACTTAGCAAAGGAAAAGAAGCCATAGTACTTGTGCCTGAAATTTCGTTAACGCCGCAAATGGTGGATCGTTTTAAAGGGCGTTTTGGCTCGCAAGTGGCAGTTCTTCATAGTGCATTGTCTGTTGGTGAAAAATATGATGAATGGCGTAAGATTTTACGGAAAGAAGTCAAAGTAGTTGTAGGGGCGCGTTCAGCAATTTTTGCACCATTTGAGAATTTAGGAATTATAATTATTGATGAAGAACATGAATCGAGTTACAAACAGGAGGATAATCCACGCTACCATGCACGTTCTGTTGCGATTCGGCGGGGAGAATATCACAATTGTCCTGTTGTGTTAGGAAGTGCTACGCCTACACTAGAATCGTTTGCTCGCGCTCAAAAAGGTGTATATAAACTGCTTACAATGGCGAAGCGGATGAATGAAAAGGATTTGCCTGCAGTTGAGATTATTGATATGAGAGAAGAGCTTCGTGATGGTAATCGTTCTATGTTTTCTCAGCTTCTTCATGAGAAGATAGCGGATCGATTAGAGAAAAAAGAACAAATGGTGCTTTTTTTAAATCGAAGAGGGCATTCGACATTTGTTATGTGTCGTGATTGCGGATATGTCGTACAATGTCCACACTGTGATATTTCGCTTACATATCACAGAATGAATAACCGTTTGAAATGTCATTACTGTAGTTATGAGGAACATTTACCGAATGCTTGTCCTGCTTGTAATAGCTCCCATATCCGCTTCTTTGGGACAGGGACACAAAAGGTTGAAGAAGAAATTACAAAATTGTTTCCAGAAGCACGCGTTATTCGAATGGATGTGGATACGACAAGTCGTAAAGGGATGCATGAAAAGCTCCTGAAGTCATTTGGGGCAGGAGAAGCTGATATATTACTTGGGACGCAGATGATTGCGAAAGGTCTTGATTTTCCAAATGTGACGCTTGTAGGTGTATTAACAGCAGATACAATGTTGCATTTGCCGGATTTCCGGGCAAGTGAAAAAACGTATCAGCTTTTAACGCAAGTAAGTGGTCGAGCTGGACGTCACGAGCTTCCAGGAGAAGTAGTCATTCAAACGTATACACCTGAACATTATAGTATAGAATTAGCAAAAAAGCAGAAGTATGATTTGTTTTTTGAGCGTGAAATGTATATGAGGAAAATGCGGCAATATCCACCATATTATTATGTTACGTTAGTTACAGTATCTCACCCGGAATTATTAAAAGCAGTGCAGGTAACAGAAAAAATTGTTGGTTTTTTACGACAACATTGCTCACAGCAAACGATGATCTTAGGTCCAGTTGCTTCGGCAATTCCTCGTATAAAAGATAGATATCGATACCAATGCATGATAAAATACAAACGGGAACTAAACTTAAAGTACGTGCTTAAAATGGTAAATGAACATTATCAGGCAGAAATGCAAAAAGACTTGCAAATCTCAATTGATTTTAATCCAACTATGTTGATGTAGTAGAGCTGAATTTAGAGGCAAATGGATAAAATAGAGTGAAACTTTTATAAGCTAGGAAGAAGGTCCTCGTTGCCCGTACTGCTGGCATGTGCCTGAATAGGCAAGCAAATCATCAATGGAGTTGCCTCCATTGATGGAAGTTTCAATCTGATTGTATGTTGAAAAGGAGAGTAGTATGGCAACATTAGAAATTGTAAAACATCCAAATGAAGTATTAGAAACACCGTGTGAACGTGTTATTAATTTTGATAAAAAGTTAGTGAAGCTTTTAAAAGATATGCACGAAACAATGTTAATTGCGGATGGTGTTGGATTAGCAGCGCCGCAAGTTGGTGTTAGTATGCAAGTTGCTGTTGTAGACATTGATGATGATAACGGGAAGATTGAATTAATTAATCCTGTTATTTTAGAAAAACGTGGTGAACAAGTAGGTCCCGAAGGCTGCTTAAGTTTTCCGGGGCTTTTTGGTGATGTAACACGTGCTGAGTATATTAAAGTACGTGCCCAAAATCGTCGTGGTAAAGTGTATTTATTAGAAGCAGACGGCTTTTTGGCCCGTGCAATTCAACATGAAATCGATCATTTACATGGTGTGTTATTTACATCGAAAGTAACGCGATATTATGAGGAAAATGAATTAGAAGAGATGTAAAAGGAGAGTTTTTCAAATGGTGAAAGTTGTATTTATGGGAACACCGGACTTTTCAGTGCCGGTGCTTCGTCGTCTTATTGAAGATGGATATGATGTGATTGGTGTTGTGACGCAGCCAGATCGTCCAGTAGGTAGAAAAAAAGTATTAACCCCAACGCCTGTGAAAGTTGAAGCAGAAAAACATGGTATTCCGGTATTGCAACCGTTAAAGATTCGTGAAAAAGATGAATATGAAAAGGTATTGGCATTAGAGCCAGATTTGATTGTGACAGCTGCATTCGGACAAATCGTTCCAAATGAAATTTTAGAAGCGCCGAAATATGGATGTATTAATGTCCATGCTTCGTTACTTCCAGAACTTCGCGGCGGTGCACCTATTCATTATTCGATTATGCAAGGAAAAGAGAAAACAGGCATTACGATCATGTATATGGTTGAAAAATTAGATGCGGGTGATATTTTAACGCAAGTAGAAGTCGAAATTACCGAACGCGAAACAACCGGCTCATTATTTGATAAATTAAGCGTAGCTGGAGCTCAGTTATTATCTAAAACGGTGCCGCTTTTAATACAAGGAAAGTTAGAACCAATTAAACAAAATGAGGAAGAAGCAACATTTGCTTATAATATCAAACGTGAGCAGGAAAAGATTGATTGGTCGAAAACTGGAGAAGAGATTTACAATCATATTCGTGGCTTAAATCCTTGGCCAGTTGCTTATACGACATTAGCAGGACAGGTTGTAAAAGTATGGTGGGGAGAAAAAGTTCCTGTCACAGAAAAAGCTGAAGCTGGAACAGTTGTTGCAATTGAAGAAGATGGTTTCGTTGTGGCTACAGGAAATGCAACGGCAATTAAGATTACTGAGTTGCAACCATCTGGTAAAAAACGTATGGACTGTTCGCAATTTTTACGTGGAACAAAGCCTGAAATAGGTACGAAGTTAGGAGAAGACGCATGAAACAAAACGTTCGTGAATTAGCTCTTGACGGTTTAACGCAAGTTGAAAAAAGCGGCGCATATAGCAATTTGCTTTTAAACAACCTTATTGAAAAAAATAGTATTGATAAAAAAGACGTTGGATTGTTAACTGAAATTGTATACGGAACAATTCAACGACGCGATACACTTGATTATTATTTACAGCCGTTTTTACGAAAAAAGATTGAACTGTGGGTAAAAGTATTGCTTCGTCTCTCTTTATATCAAATGTTGTATTTAGATCGTGTTCCAGAACGGGCAGCCATTCATGAAGCGGTTGAAATTGCGAAGCGTCGTGGCCATAAAGGAATCGCCGGACTTGTGAATGGAGTACTTCGTTCGATTCAGCGTGAAGGTATTCCATCACTAGATGAGATTAAAAGTCCGGAAAAGCGTCTTGCTATTGCAACAAGTCATCCAGAATGGCTTGTTAAAGAATGGATAGAAGCATACGGAATTGAAACGGCAAAGCAAATGTGCGAAGTAAACTTACTCCCGCCAGTTCCGACAGCTCGCGTTAACGTAGCGAAAGCGTCTAGAGAAGATGCGCTCAAAATGTTAGAAACAGAAGGAATTCAAGCAAAGCATGGCGATTTATCGGAAGATGCGATCCAAATTGAAAAAGGGAATGTAGCTCATACAGGAGCATTTCAAGAAGGGATGTTATCTATTCAAGATGAAAGTTCTATGCTTGTAGCTCGTGCGCTTGATCCAGAGGCAGGAGATATAGTTCTAGATAGCTGCGCTGCTCCTGGTGGGAAAACGACGCATATTGCAGAACGATTGGGAGGAACGGGGAAAGTTATTTCTCTTGACTTACACCCACATAAAGTGCGTTTAATTCAGCAGCAAGCAAAGCGTCTTGAATTAGAAAATGTAGAAGCGAAAGCTCTTGATGCACGGAAAGTGCAAGAACATTTTGAACAAGAAAGCTTTGATAAAGTATTAGTAGATGCACCGTGTTCTGGATTTGGAGTAATCCGCCGTAAACCAGATATTAAAATAGGGAAACAGAAAGAAGATAGTGAAAGACTTGCTAATATTCAACTATCTATTTTAGAAAAGGTAGCTCCTTTGTTGAAAAAGGGAGGACGCCTTGTTTATAGTACGTGTACAATTGAGAAAGTAGAAAATGAACAAGTAATAGAGCAGTTTTTACAATCACATCCTGAATTTGAATGGGATGCAACAATGAAAGACCGATTACCAAAAGCTGTGCATCCTTATGTAGTTAATGGTGAAGTGCAAATTTTGCCACATTACTTTGCAACGGATGGATTTTATATTGCTTGTTTAAGAAAGAAGGTGTAGCATCATGGAAACTACTGTAAAAAAACAAAAGAAAGAATTAGAAGAGAAAAAGCCATCTATTTATTCCTTGCAGCTTCATGATATGGAACAATGGTTAAAGGAACAAGGAGAACCTAAATTCCGTGCCAGTCAAATTTTTGATTGGCTATACAAAAAAAGAGTAACGACTTTTGAGGATATGTTAAACCTTTCTAAAGGATTGCGTGAAAAATTGTCGAATTCCTTTGATATTACGACTTTAAAAACATTAGTAAAACAAACATCTTCAGATGGAACGATTAAATTTTTATTCCAACTGCATGATGGTTATTCGATTGAAACAGTATTAATGCGCCATGAATATGGAAATTCAATTTGTGTGACAACACAAGTTGGGTGCCGAATTGGCTGCACATTTTGTGCGTCAACACTAGGCGGCTTAAAACGTAATTTAGAAGCTGGTGAGATTGTTGCGCAAGTAGTTGAAGTACAACGTGAGTTAGACGCTTCAGATGAGCGTGTTAGCTCCCTTGTTGTAATGGGAATCGGAGAACCGTTTGATAATTATGACAGTTTAATGGCGTTTTTACGCATCGTGAATCATGAAAAAGGTCTTCACATTGGGGCTCGTCATATGACGGTATCAACAAGTGGAATTATCCCGAAAATTTATAAGTTTGCTGAAGAAAATATACAAATTAATTTTGCGGTTTCTTTACATGCTCCAAATACAGAGCTGCGTTCAAAATTAATGCCAATCAACCGAGCGTACAAGCTGCCAGATTTAATGGAAGCTATTAAATATTATACTGAAAAAACAGGGCGCCGTGTTACGTTTGAATATGGCTTATTTGGAGGAGAGAATGACCAAGTCGAACATGCTGAAGAGTTAGCTCAGCTGTTAAAAGGTGTAAAATGTCATGTTAACTTAATTCCGGTTAACTATGTACCAGAACGCGATTATGTGAGAACGCCACGTGAACAAATTTTCTTGTTTGAAAAAACATTAAAAGATCGTGGAGTTAACGTAACAATTCGTCGCGAGCAAGGTCATGATATTGATGCAGCCTGCGGTCAATTGCGTGCAAAGGAGCGCAAAGAAGAGACGAGGTGAGATGATGAAAACCGTGTTTCTATCAGATAAGGGAAAAGTTCGTCAACATAATGAAGATAGTGCAGGAGTATTTCATAATTTAGATGGAGATATTTTAGCGGTTGTAGCAGATGGAATGGGAGGTCATCGAGCAGGCGATGTTGCTAGCTCGATGGCAATCCAACTGTTCCATGACTACTGGAAACAAACGTACAATATGGATAAGCCTAAAAAAGCAGAACAATGGTTACATAATCATGCACAAATTATTAATGAACGAGTATATAAATATTCTGGAGAACATCCAGAATGCAGTGGAATGGGAACAACAATCGTTGCTGCTATATGTACGGATACTTTTGTAACGATTGGTCATATTGGAGATAGTCGCTGTTATATGCTATCAGATGATTATATGTCACTTGTTACAGAAGACCATTCCCTTGTAAATGAACTCGTTCGGCATGGGGAAATTTCCAAAGAAGATGCTGAATATCATCCAAGAAAAAATGTTTTACTTAGGGCGCTTGGAACGGAAGAAACCGTTATATTAGATGTGAAAACCTTAGTATTAGAAGAGGGAGATCAGTTGTTACTCTGCTCGGATGGGTTATCTAATAAAGTTGCAATGAGTAATATGAAAGAAATTTTACAGTCTAATGAACCTCTGCAAACAAAAAGTGTGCAGCTTGTGCAGCTTGCAAATGATTTTGGAGGAGAAGACAATATTACTCTTGTCATTATTGATTATGCGGACTCGGCGAACGAAAGTAGGTGAATGACAACGTGATGATTGGAAGACGCCTAAATGACCGTTACAAGCTACTTAAAATGATCGGCGGAGGAGGAATGGCCAATGTATATTTGGCGCATGATGACATACTCGATCGTGATGTAGCTGTAAAAATGTTGCGACTTGACTATTCCAATAATGAGGAATTTATTAAGCGTTTCCATCGAGAAGCACAGTCGGTTACAACGCTATCGCATCCAAATATTGTGAATATGTATGATGTTGGAGAAGAAGATGGAATCTATTATCTTGTTATGGAGTATGTGCCAGGTCAAACGTTAAAACAATATATACAACAGCGAGGTCTTCTTCCTGTAGAAGAAGCGATTAATATTATGGAGCAATTAACTGCTGCGATGGCTCATGCGCATCATTTTGAAATTGTCCACCGTGATATTAAGCCTCACAATATTTTAATTCGAAATGATGGTGTTGTAAAGGTTACAGATTTTGGGATTGCAACCGCAACAAGTGCAACTACCATAACACATACAAATTCTGTTCTTGGTTCTGTTCATTATTTATCTCCTGAACAGGCAAGAGGTGGTGTTGCAAATAAGCAATCAGACATTTATTCTCTTGGAATTGTAATGTTTGAATTATTAACTGGAAGGCCGCCATTTTCCGGAGAATCTGCTGTTTCTATTGCACTGAAACATTTGCAAAATGAAACACCATCTCCAAAAAGGTGGAACCCTGATATTCCACAAAGTGTAGAAAATATTATTTTAAAGGCAACAGCGAAAGATCCGTTTCATCGTTATCAGTCTGTAAATGCAATGAAACGTGATATTGAAACTGCATTATATCCAGAGCGAATAAATGAACAACCTTTCTATATACCAGAAGATATGGAAGCCACAAAAGCGATTCCTATCATTCAGCAGGAACAGTTAATAAGTGCAAATACTGAAGAAACAATTGTTTTAGCTGGAAAGTCGAAAGAAGAAAAACAGCAGGATAAACCAGAAGAAGAACAAAAAAAGAAAAAGAAAAAAAGCAATCGTTGGCTTAAAATTTTATTAACGACGTTCCTATTTTTAGTTGTTTGTGGAATATTAGCAGTGACGGTGATACCAGGTTTCTTTATTCCAAAAGAAGTCAAAGTGCCAGATGTATCTGGAATGACATATGAAACAGCAGTGAATACACTTAAAGGATTCGACTTGACGTCACCTCAAGTTATATATACAGATGAAGTGGAAGAAGGTAAGGTTATTAAAACAAGTCCAGCGGCAGGACGAGTTGTACGAGAAAATACAAAAATTACAATTTTTAAATCTGGTGGAAAGCAAAAGAAAAAAATGCCTAATTTGATAGGGCAAGATTATGAAAAGATTAAAGATGGATTGACTTCATATAAAGGGGTTGTTCCTGATTATATTGAAAGTGAAAAGCCGCGCGGTGAAATTGTGTTACAAAGTCCAGAAGCAGGACAAGATATTATAGAAGAAGAGCAAGAGGTAAAGGTGTGGATTAGTAAAGGGCCAAAACAAATTAGCCTCGCCGATTTTTCCGGTTGGACAGAAAGTAGCGTGAATAGCTATTTAAATGAGAAAAAACTTGTGCCGGAAATAAAGAGAGAGTATTCCGATAAAGTGGATAAGGGGCTAGTTATTTCCCAATCGCCAAAACCAGATACGAATTTAAAAGAAGGGGCAAAAGTAACAATTACTGTCTCTGAAGGACAAAAAGAAAAACCAACAAAAATTGTAAAAGTTGATAATATTCCAATTCAGTATCAAGGGCCAGCAACTGGAGAGAAAACACCACAAAAAATTGAAATATATAAAGAAGATATGCAAAATACTATGGATAAACCGCTTGAAACGAGAACAATAACAGAGTCAACGACAGTCTCTCTTGAGTTTATTATTCAAGAAGGAAAAAAAGGGCGTTACAAAATTGTTCGTGATGGAACGACCTTAATTGAAAAAGAAGTTTTGTATCCAACGCAATAAAGTGAAACTCCTATTAAAAATAATTATAAATGGTGAGTTGAGCGAATCTCGTTCTAAAGTGTATTATGAATAGCTATTTTTATGTCTTTTAGAACAAGGTAAAAAAAGGAGAGAATGTATGCCAGAAGGGAAAATTATAAAAGCTTTAAGTGGGTTCTACTATGTGCAGCATGAAGAAGAGATCACACAGTGCCGAGGACGTGGTGTATTTCGTAAACATAAGATTACACCGCTTGTTGGTGATCAAGTTGTATTTCAAGCCGATAACCCGAGTGAAGGATATGTTCTAGAGATATTAGAACGAAAAAATGAGCTTGTGCGTCCACCGATTGCGAATATCGATCAAGCACTTCTTGTGTTTTCAGCTGTAGAGCCAGAATTCAATCCATTACTATTAGATCGGTTTTTAGTTTTAATTGAGTTTCATAACATTAAGCCGATTATTTGTATTAGTAAGATGGATTTAGTAGATGTGAAAACGCGTGAAAAGATTGAAGCATATGCAAAGGATTACATTGCAATTGGATATGATGTTGTATTCACTTCAACGACAACATCAGAAAGTATAGATGTATTAAAGCCGTTTTTAGAAGGGTGTGTTTCCGTTGTAGCAGGACAATCTGGTGTAGGGAAATCGTCGCTTTTAAATGTATTACGTCCAGATTTAGCGCTAAAAACGAGTGGGATTTCAGCTCATTTAGGGCGAGGTAAGCATACGACAAGACATGTAGAATTAATTGAAGTAGGGAGTGGACTTGTGGCGGATACACCTGGATTTAGTTCACTCGATTTCATCGATATAGAAGTAGAAGATCTCACATATTGTTTTCCAGAGTTGAAAGAACGGAGTCAATACTGTAAATTTAGAGGTTGTACACACCTTTCTGAACCGAAATGTGCGGTGAAAGAAGCGGTAGAAGAAGGGAATATTACAAACTATCGTTATGAGCACTATGTGCAGTTTATTGAAGAAATTAGAGAGAGAAAGCCGAGGTATTAATTATGATTAAAATTGCACCATCGATTTTATCAGCAGATTTTTCAAGATTGGGAGAAGAAATTAAAGATGTAGAAAAAGGCGGAGCAGATTACATACATGTCGATGTAATGGACGGACATTTTGTTCCGAACATTACAATTGGACCGTTAATTGTGGAAGCTATTCGTCCAATTACTTCTTTACCATTAGATGTTCATCTTATGATTGAAAATCCGGATCAGTACATTGAGGCTTTTGCGAAAGCAGGAGCGGATATTATTACGGTACATGTAGAAGCTTGCGCGCACTTACATCGTACGATTCAATTAATTAAATCACATGGCATTAAAGCAGGTGTTGTTTTAAATCCACATACACCAGTTTCCATGATTGAACACGTATTAGAAGAAATCGATATGGTTCTACTTATGACTGTAAATCCAGGGTTTGGCGGACAAAAATTCATTCACTCTGTATTGCCGAAAGTGAAACAAGTCGCTGATATGGTTCGTGAACGTAATTTACAAGTAGAGATTGAAATTGATGGCGGCGTGAATGCAGAAACAGCAAAACTATGTGTAGAAGCAGGAGCGAATGTTCTTGTTGCTGGATCTGCAGTATATAATGAAAAAGATCGCGGAGCAGCTATTGCTGCAATTCGCGGATAAGAATGTAGAAGTAGATATATATACAAGTTAAAAAACGACAAAAAACCTTTCTTTTTAGGGGAGCGAGAGCATCTGGCTGTGTATAGAAGCGGTCAGGGCCTGCTCCTGCCACATGCGAGGTTTAAAACAAAGGGCGCAAGTAGCGTCATGTTTTATTTTGCATAGCAGTGGTTTATATGTCGGGAAATTTAATTGGATATATAGGAGTTTTGTTTAAAAGAGAAGGTAATCTAGCTATTAGCAGATTGCCTTTTTTCTATAGGAGGAGAGAGAACGTGATTATTCATATTTTAGCTGGAGGTCCAGTAGAGTGCTGGGCAGATTTTTCTAAATATGAGAATGAAAAGGTCGTATGGGCAGCTGTTGATCGCGGAGTATACCATTTGTTGCAGTTTGGAATTATGCCAGAAGTGGCGTTTGGTGATTATGATTCTGTTACAAAAGAGGAACTAGAATGGATGCGAGAGCAGAAACATGATTTGCATATTGTACCGAAAGAAAAGGATGAAACGGATTTAGAGATTGCAATTAACTGGGCTTTAAAGCAACAACCAGAACAAATTCGTATTTTTGGTGCAACAGGTGGAAGGCTGGATCATAGTTTAGCGAACATTCAAATGTTAATAAAAGGTTTGAAATCCAATACTAATATAAGCATTGTAGATTATAAAAATGAAATCTCAGTTAGAGAATTTGGCACATATATAATTGAAGAGAATTCATCATTTCCTTACATATCTTTTGTTCCAATGACAGAAATAGTAATGGGAATTACACTTCGTGGCTTTAAATATCCTCTTACTGATAAAACGATAAACTGGGGATCGACACTTTGTATTAGTAATGAACTCGTTGCGGAAAAAGGTACTTTTTCATTTACTTCCGGCATATTAATGGTGATAAGAAGCACTGATTGATGAAATACTTCTGTTGCGGCGTCTATAGTAAACAAGTGGAGTAATGGGGATTAGGAGGGAAACCATGAGATTTTATACAATTAAGTTACCGAAATTTCTTGGTGGAATTGTTCGCGCGGTATTGAATACCTTTAAAAAAGGATAAAAAAGCACCTATTACCGGTGCTTTTTTCATGAGCATAATAAAAAAAGAGCCAACAGGCTCTCTTTTTTATTATTAAACACGTTCGATTTTGCCAGATTTTAATGCTCTAGCAGAAACGTAAACACGTTGAACTTTACCGTCGATGCGTACGCGAACTTTTTGAAGGTTAGCGCCCCATTTACGTTTTGTAGCGTTCATTGCGTGAGAACGAGAGTTACCAGAACGAGCTTTTCTTCCAGTAATAGCACAAACACGAGCCATCTATATTTCCCTCCCTTAACTACCGTAACTTACGTAATTTTCAATGTTAGTCTTTTATGCGATGCTAAAAACACTACTATAATTTAACACAACTAAAAAGAGAATGCAACAGTGTATAAAAAAGAAATCAAGAAAAATTACTTGACACTATATGTAAGAAATCAAAAGCTGAAATCAAGAAAAATCACTTGACATATTGTAGTGGTATATGTTGTATAATAAAAATGGACTATTTTGCTCACCATAAAAAATTGCTGTTTTATTATATAAATGTGAGAGCAAAACGAAAGAACGATGGAATTTTCTTTAAAAAGATTATATGATAGTAAATAAAGTAGTCTAGCTCACTTTCACCATTTCAGAAGGGGGAAACGAGATGTCAATTGAAATTAAGACAAAATACGGTCAAATTGATATTAGTACAGATGTAATTGCAACAATTGCTGGAGGCGCTGCAGTAGACTGTTACGGCATCGTCGGTATGGCTTCTAAAAACCAATTAAAAGATGGGTTGACAGAAATTTTACGAAAAGAAAACTTCACTAGAGGCGTTATTGTTCGTAAAGACGAAGATGAAGTACATATTGATATGTATATTATCGTGAGCTATGGTACAAAAATTTCAGAAGTAGCACATAACGTCCAAACGAAAGTGAAATATACACTGGATCAAACGGTAGGACTAGCAGTAGATTCTGTAAACATCTACGTACAAGGAGTTAAAGTAATAAACTTGTAATTGCATTAAGGAGGAAGAACTGTGTCAATTCAAAAAATTGATGGAAAACGTTTGTCACAAATGATCATACAAGGAGCGAATAATTTAACAAACAATGTTCAACTTGTTGATGCTTTAAACGTTTTTCCGGTTCCAGATGGCGATACCGGTACAAATATGAACTTATCGATGACTTCAGGTGCGCGCGAGGTGAAGGGAAATCCTTCGCAACACGCTGGTAAAGTCGGAGTAAGTTTAGCTAAGGGATTATTAATGGGAGCGCGTGGTAACTCAGGTGTTATTTTATCTCAGTTATTCCGTGGTTTTTCAAAATCCATTGAACAAAAAGAAGAATTAACAACAATTGATTTTGCTGATGCGTTAGAAGCGGGTGTAGAAACGGCATATAAAGCAGTTATGAAGCCGATTGAAGGAACGATTTTAACTGTTGCAAGGGAAACGAGTAAACATGCAGTCACTGTTGCGAAAAAGCAGCGCGATTTTGTTTTGTTTATGGAAGAAGTTGTGAAAGAAGCGAATGCATCATTAAATCGTACACCTGATTTATTACCTGTATTAAAACAAGTTGGTGTTGTAGATAGCGGTGGAAAAGGTCTTGTTGTCGTTTATGAAGGATTTCTAGCGGACTTAAAAGGTGAGACAATCGCCTTTAATGAGCCAACACAACCATCTATGAACGAAATGGTACGTGCAGAACATCACCGTAGTGTACAAAGCCAATTGAGTACAGAGGATATTAAATACGGCTACTGCACAGAATTTATGGTTAAGTTAGACGAAGAGAAGATGCAAGAACATAATTTCTCTGAGCAAAAATTCCGTGAAGAGATTAGTGTGTATGGTGATTCATTGCTTGTTGTATCTGATGAAGAAGTCGTAAAAGTTCATATTCATGCAGAGCATCCTGGAGATGCGATGAATTACGGACAACGTTATGGAAGCTTAATCAAAATTAAAGTAGAGAATATGCGTGAACAACATACTGCTTTATTAGATGAGCCTGCGGCGATGCATGTAGAAGTAAAACCTGCAGAAAAACAGTCTTATGGAATTGTAACAGTAGCAATGGGTTCTGGTATTAAAGAATTGTTTGAAAGCATCGGAGCGACGGTAGTTATTGAAGGCGGTCAAACGATGAATCCAAGTACAGAAGATATTGTAAAAGCGATTGAAGAAGCGAATGCAGAAAAAGTTATTATATTACCGAACAATGGTAATATTGTAATGGCTGCAGAGCAAGCAGCTTCTGTAGTGGATCAAGAAGTAATTGTTGTTCGTTCAAAAACAGTTCCGCAAGGTATGGCAGCGATGCTTGCATTCAATCCAGCAGGAACTCTTGAAGAAAATGAAGCGCAAATGAACGAAGCACTTGCTCATGTGAAAACAGGCCAAATCACGTATGCGGTTCGTGATACGGAAATTGATGGTGTGACAATTAATAAAGATGACTTCATGTGTATTGCAGATGGAAAAATTGTATCAACAGATGCAGAGAAAATTTCAGCTGCAAAAAAACTGTTAGAAAATATGCTTGATGAAGATGCAGAAATTTTAACAATTTTACAGGGTGAAGATGCATCAGAAGAAGAAGTAGACACATTAGTAACGTTTGTAGAAGAAAAATTTGAAGATGTAGAAGTGGAAGTTCATAATGGAAATCAACCTCTATATTCTTTCATTTTTTCTGTTGAATAAAGTGAAAACTTTATTTCTGTTTAAAATGTAATTACTCTATTATGAGATGAACAAATATATATAAGAAGAGGGCCTTGCTAGCAGATGTGGTGAGGCTCTCTTTCTTTTTGGGGAAATATGCCGAGAAACTAAATGAATATATAAGATTTAGGAAAAGGGAAATGACTACTATGCTTTCTTGATGCTATGGTAGAATAAGAGAGGTAGCGATTGCGTATTCAACGTGAATACGGAAATACGTAATCCGTTGTTGAGATATAACCTACAAGTAAAGAAGATGTATGTTATATATGAAAGGTTAGGAATAAGATTTGACGGGGCGTGAAGATCTTGAATGAAGTGGTGCAAATTCCAATTACGGATGTGAAAGGGATTGGAGAAGAAACAGCTGTATTACTAAATGAGATGGGGATTTTTACGGTTTCTGATTTACTAGAGCATTTTCCGTATCGTTATGAAGACTATGCGATGAAAGATTTGGCTGAAGTTAAACATGAAGAACGAGTAACTGTAGAAGGTAAAGTACATAGTGCACCTCTACTGCAATATTATGGAAAAAAGAAATCTCGTCTAACTGTGCGTGTTCTCGTGGGGCGTTATTTAATTACAGCTGTATGCTTTAATAGACCCTACTATAAGCAGAAATTAAATATTGATGAAACGGTAACGATATCTGGAAAATGGGATCAACATCGTCAAATGATTTCGGTATCTGAACTTCACTTTGGGCCGGTTGTTCGTCAACAAGAAGTAGAACCGGTGTATTCAGTTAAAGGGAAATTGACGGTAAAACAAATGCGGCGGTTTATTGCGGGGGCGTTTAAAGAGTATGGTTCTTTTGTGAAAGAAGTGTTACCAGAAGGGTTGTTGTCGCGTTATAAGTTATTATCCCGTTATGAAGCACTATATGCCTTGCATTTTCCTAGTGGACAAGAGGATATGAAACAGGCGCGTCGTCGCTTCGTATATGAAGAGTTTTTCTTGTTCCAATTGAAGATGCAAGCACTTCGCAAAATGGAGCGGGAAAGTTCGAAGGGAACGAAAAAAGATCTATCTCTTGAACAATTAGAGGAGTTTATAGGCGCTCTTCCTTTTCCGTTAACAAATGCGCAGCGTCGTGTTGTTACAGAAATTATGAAAGATTTGCAGTCCCCGTATCGAATGAATCGTTTACTGCAAGGTGATGTAGGTTCTGGAAAAACGGTAGTGGCTGCAATTGCTTTGTATGCTGCGAAATTAGCTGGATATCAAGGAGCATTAATGGTACCGACAGAAATTTTAGCAGAGCAGCACTATCAATCTTTAGAATCTATATTTTCTCATTTTAATATGAACATTGAATTATTAACAAGCTCTGTAAAGGGAGCGCGTCGCCGCGAGATACTAGCAAGACTAGAACAAGGGGAAATTGATATTCTTGTTGGGACGCATGCTTTAATTCAAAATGAAGTCATATTTCACAGGCTTGGACTTGTAATTACGGATGAACAACATCGCTTCGGTGTAGCACAGCGTCGTGTGTTAAGGGAAAAAGGTGAAAATCCAGATGTCTTATTTATGACAGCAACACCAATTCCTCGTACATTAGCAATTACTGCGTTCGGTGAGATGGACGTATCCATTATTGATGAGATGCCGGCGGGTCGTAAAGTCATTGAAACATACTGGGCGAAACATGATATGTTTGAACGTGTTCTCGGATTTGTAGAGAAAGAAGTAAAAAAAGGACGACAAGCATATGTCATTTGTCCATTAATTGAAGAATCGGAGAAACTGGATGTGCAAAATGCAATTGATTTGCATAGTATGTTGACTCATCACTATCAAGGAAAATTTCAAGTTGGGCTAATGCATGGCCGTCTTTCTTCTCAGGAGAAAGATGAAGTAATGCATCAATTTAGTGAAAATAAAGTGCAAATTCTCATTTCGACAACGGTTGTAGAAGTTGGTGTGAACGTACCGAATGCAACAACGATGGTTATTTATGATGCAGAACGTTTTGGGTTATCGCAACTTCACCAGCTTCGTGGTCGTGTGGGACGTGGAAGTGAACAATCTTATTGTATTTTAATTGCTGATCCGAAATCGGAAACGGGAAAAGAACGCATGCGTATTATGACAGAGACAAATGATGGATTTGTCCTATCGGAAAAAGATTTAGAACTGCGTGGTCCTGGGGATTTCTTTGGGAGTAAGCAAAGTGGTTTACCTGAATTTAAATTAGCTGACATGGTACATGATTATCGAGCGTTAGAAACAGCGAGGCAGGATGCTGCGCTACTTGTTGATTCGACTGCTTTTTGGCAAAGTGAACAGTATGAAATGCTGCGAAGATATTTAGAGAAATCAGGTGTTTTTCAAGGAGAAAAGCTGGATTAAAGCGCAATGCGTAAAAAAATGTTGCATTCTGTATTTAATGCTTATATACTACTGTTAGTACCTAGTCATAAAAATGGATGGTGCGGAATGAAAAAGAGAAAGAAAAAAGAAAGACAAGAGTTGTTACAACAAACAATAGAAGAAAATCCGTTTATTACGGATGAAGAATTAGCTGAACAATTTCAAGTAAGTATTCAAACAATTCGTCTCGATCGAATGGAACTTTCGATTCCAGAATTACGAGAACGAATAAAACATGTGGCAACGAAACAACATGAAGAAGATGTAAAATCTTTACCGCTTGATGAAGTGGTAGGGGAAATTATTGATATAGAATTAGATAGACATGCAATTTCTATTTTTGAAGTGAAAGAAGAACATGTCTTTAAACGTAATCAAATTGCTCGTGGACATCATTTATTTGCACAAGCAAACTCATTAGCTGTTGCGGTTATTGATGAAGAATTAGCACTAACTGCAAAGTCTACCATTCGATATATTCGTCCTGTAAAATTAGGGGAGCGTGTTGTTGCGAAAGCGCGTGTTGAAGATGTAGAGAATGATAAAGGACGGACGGTTGTCAAAGTGCAAAGCTTTGTTGGGGAAGAACTTGTTTTTGCTGGCACTTTTGAAATGTATCGATCTAGTAACTACAGTGAGGAAGGTAACAACTTATGAGAATCGCAATAGATGCAATGGGCGGCGATCATGCGCCGAAATCTGTCGTACTTGGAGCAATGAAAGCAATTAAGCAATATTCAGATTTACATATTACTTTAGTTGGAAAAGAAGATGAAATTCGTAAATATTTAACGAGCGAAGAGCGTATCACAGTATTGCACACAGACGAAGTAATTGAAGGAACAGATGAGCCGGTACGAGCAGTGCGTCGAAAAAAACAAGCTTCTATGGTACTTGCTGCGCAGCAAGTTAAAGAAGGTACAGCTGATGCTTGTATTTCAGCCGGGAATACAGGGGCTCTTATGGCAGCTGGATTGTTTGTAATAGGACGTATAGAAGGGATAGAGCGCCCTGCTCTTTCTCCGACGATGCCAACAGTAGATGGAAAAGGCTTTGTTATGCTAGATGTCGGTGCAAATGTCGATGCGAAAGCAATTCATTTGTACCAATATGCTGTAATGGGATCTGTATATGCAGAGAAGGTAAGAGGAATTTCTAATCCGCGAGTAGGTCTTTTGAATGTTGGAACTGAGGAAGGAAAAGGAAACGAGCTTTCTAAACAAGTCTTCGCAATGCTAAAAGACGCACCGGTTAACTTTGTTGGAAATATAGAATCACGAGACCTATTACAAGGTGTAGCTGACGTGGTTGTTTGTGACGGATTTACTGGAAATGTTGCGCTTAAAACACTAGAGGGAACTGCAATATCTTTATTCTCAATGTTGAAAGAGCAGTTAATGAGTTCATTTACAAGCAAACTAGCGGCAGCGGTATTAAAACCGAAATTAATGGTATTAAAAGATAAAATGGATTATTCGGAGTATGGAGGAGCAGCTTTATTTGGATTGAAAGCTCCTGTCATCAAAGCACATGGTTCTTCAAATGATCAATCGATTTTTAGTGCGATCCGTCAAACTCGAGAAATGGTAGCAAAGGAAGTTATTCCTACTATTAAGAGTGTAATGGAGGAAGAACCGCTTCAATAATGAGGAGGGTTTGAAATGGGAAAACTGGCATTTCTTTTTCCGGGACAAGGTTCACAAGCAGTTGGAATGGGAAGACAATTAGCAGAAAGTTATGAAGAGGCTACAAAAGTATTTCGTCAGGCTGATGAAATTTTAAAGGATTCTCTTTCATCACTTATTTTTGAGGGACCTCAAGAAGCGTTGACGTTAACAACCAATGCACAACCGGCATTGTTAACGACTTGTGTTGCAATTTTAAAAGTATTGGAGCAGTACGATATTGCACCTGATTATGTTGCAGGACATAGTTTAGGTGAGTATAGTGCGTTAGTAGCAGCAGGTGCTCTATCATTTGAAGATGGTGTTTATGCTGTTAGAAAACGTGGTGAATACATGGAAGAGGCTGTGCCAAATGGCGAAGGTGCCATGGCGGCTATTTTGGGAGCGGATCCCGATATGTTAAAACAGGTAACTGAGGAAGTGACAGATGAAGGTTATTCTGTTCAAATTGCGAATATGAATAGCACAAAGCAAATCGTAATTTCTGGTACAAAGCAAGGTGTAGAATTGGCTTCGGAAAGAGCGAAAGCAAACGGCGCAAAGCGTGCAGTTCCTTTGCGAGTTAGTGGTCCGTTTCATTCATCACTTATGAAACCAGCGGCTGAGAGGTTTCGAGACGTGCTAAATGAAATTAAGATTGAAGATACAAAAATTCCGGTAGTTGCAAATGTAACAGCAGATTGTATTACACGTAAAGAAGATATTCAAGAAAAATTAATTGAGCAACTCTATTCCCCTGTATTATGGTACCCATCCATTGAACGTATGGTAGAGCTTGGTGTAGATACATTTATTGAAATTGGGCCTGGAAAAGTTTTAGCTGGTCTTATGAAATCAATCGCTCCTTCTGCGAAAGTATATGCGATATACGATGAAGAGACGATGAAAGATACCATTTCGAAACTGAGAGGAGAAGGCTAATGTTATTAAAAGACAAAGTTGCGTTAGTAACGGGAGCATCTCGCGGAATTGGCCGTGCAATTGCATTAGATTTAGCAAAACAAGGTGCAAAAGTAGTTGTAAACTACGCAGGAAACGAATTGAAAGCAAACGAAGTTGTTGATGAGATTAAAAATATAGGTTCAGAAGCAATTGCAATAAAAGCAAATGTTGCAAGTAGTGAAGAAGTTGCTGACATGATAAAACAAACTGTCGATACATTCGGTCAAATTGACATTCTTGTAAATAACGCTGGCATCACGAAAGATAATTTGTTAATGCGTATGAAAGAAGAAGAATGGGATACAGTTATTAATACAAACTTAAAAGGTGTCTTCTTATGCACAAAGGCTGTCTCTCGTTATATGATGCGTCAACGTCATGGACGTATTATTAATATCGCTTCAGTTGTCGGTGTTACTGGAAATCCAGGACAAGCAAATTACGTTGCAGCAAAAGCTGGTGTAATTGGATTAACAAAAACTTCAGCAAAAGAGCTAGCAAGTCGCAATATTACAGTAAATGCGATTGCACCTGGATTTATCGTAACAGATATGACAGATGTATTAGCAGAAGATGTAAAGAACGAAATGCTTAAGTTAATTCCAATTGCAAAATTTGGAGAAGCTGAAGATATTTCAAATGCAGTTGCCTTTTTAGCATCAGATGCAAGTCGTTATATTACTGGACAAACACTTCATGTTGACGGTGGTATGGTGATGTAAGGGAAGAAACTATAGAAATAGGTTGATTTCATCTCGTTTTTCTGTACAATATTAAATATAATGTCTTGAGGAAATCGGATGGATTAATAATAGTAATTGTATGTTTATACTTTTTAAAGGAGGTGAATGAATATGGCAGACGTTTTAGAGCGTGTAACGAAAATCATCGTAGATCGTCTAGGAGTAGACGAAACAGAGGTAACACAAGCTGCGAACTTTAAAGAAGATTTAGGTGCTGATTCCTTAGATGTAGTAGAACTTGTGATGCAATTAGAAGATGAGTTTGAAATGGAAATTTCTGATGAGGAAGCAGAAAAGATTGCTACTGTTGGCGATGCTGTGACTTACATAGAGAGTCATCTATAATGCTTGATGAAGTCCCGTTTATATACGGGGCTTTCTCAGCATATATACCTGGAGGGACCTATGCCGTACAGAAAGTATAGAGATAAGAAAAATGAAACTAAATATCGAGAGGCTTTTAAAAAGTTTCAAGAGAAAATAGGTATTACATTTACAAATGAAAAGTTATTGATTCAAGCATTTACGCATTCATCGTATGTGAATGAGCATCGAAAAAAGCCACATGAAGATAACGAGCGTCTTGAATTTCTTGGCGATGCGGTATTAGAACTGACAGTTTCGCAATACTTGTTTCAAAAATATCCGACAATGAGCGAGGGCGAATTAACAAAACTTCGCGCTGCTATTGTATGTGAACCTTCTCTCGTTCGCTTTGCAAATGAGTTATCATTTGGAAGTTTGGTCCTTTTAGGAAAAGGAGAGGAAATGACAGGAGGGCGTGAACGTCCAGCATTATTAGCGGATGTCTTTGAAGCGTTTATTGGTGCTCTTTACCTTGACCAAGGTTTGGATAAGGTATGGGGATTTTTAAAAACAGTTGTTTATCCAAAAATTAATGAAGGTGCTTTTTCTCATGTGATGGATTTTAAAAGCCAACTACAAGAGTTAATACAGCGTGATGGTAGCGGGAATATAGAATATCAAATTCTGCAAGAAAAAGGACCGGCTCATAATCGGGAATTTGTATCGCGTGTTACATTAAATGGTGAATCATTAGGTCTTGGAAGTGGGAAGTCTAAGAAAGAGGCAGAACAGCATGCTGCCCAAGAAGCGTTGGAAAAATTAAAAGAGCACTTATAGCGAATCCCCCTTATACTTAGGGGGATTCCTTGTGCATAAAGGGGGAAGGCCTTTCGTGTTTTTAAAACGATTAGAAATATTAGGATTTAAATCTTTTGCAGAACGTGTGTCGATTGACTTTGTGCCAGGTGTAACGTCTGTGGTAGGACCAAACGGAAGTGGAAAGAGTAATATTACAGATGCTATTCGTTGGGTGCTTGGTGAACAATCTGTAAAATCACTTCGCGGTGCGAAAATGGAAGATATTATTTTTTCAGGCAGCGATACACGTAAAGCGTTAAATATTGCAGAAGTCACATTAACATTAAATAATGAAGATCAGCGTCTACCAATTGAATATAACGAAGTAAGTGTAACGAGACGAGTATATCGTTCTGGAGATAGTGATTTTCTTATTAATAAACAATCTTGTCGTTTAAAAGACATTGTCGATTTATTCATGGACTCAGGTATGGGGCGTGAAGCGTTTTCTATTATCAGTCAAGGTAAAGTGGAAGAAATTTTAAGCAGCAAAGCAGAAGATCGCCGCAGTGTGTTTGAAGAAGCAGCTGGTGTGTTGAAATATAAAATCCGCAAGAAGAAAGCGGAAGGGAAATTAGCCGAAACGCAAGATAATTTAAATCGTGTAGAAGATATTATTCATGAATTAAGTACACAAGTTGAACCTCTTGAAAGACAAGCTTCTATTGCAAAAGATTATCTTGAGAAAAAAGATGAACTAGAAAAAGTTGAAGCGGCATTAATTGTGTATGAGATTGAAGAATTACATGAAAAATGGGAAGCGCTTCGTGAGCAATTTAAACATAACAAAGATGAAGAAGTGAAGGTATCGACGCATCTTCAAAAAAATGAAGCGGATTTAGAAGAGATACGCGGAAATGTACAAGCTATTGATGAATCTATTCAATCTTTACAAGAAGTTCTTCTTCTTTCTAGTAAAGAACTTGAAAAGCTAGAAGGACAACGTGAACTGCTGAAAGAAAGAAAGAACAACGCAACAACACATTGCGCGCAGTTAGAAGCATCCATTCATGAATTAACAGAAAAAGTTTCTATATATGAAGGAAGTGCCCTGCAAGGAACAGAAGAATTGCTGGAATTAACAAATCATGTGAAAGAGTTAGAGCAGAAACTACATGATAGCGAACGATTGTTGTCTACATATGAACAAAATTTAGATGAGAAAATCGAACATTTAAAAGGGGATTATATTGAACTTTTAAATCAGCAGGCAAGCTATCGAAATGAACTGTCTATGTTAGAGGAACAATTTAAACAGCGAGATTTCAAAAATCAGCGTCTTGATGAAGAGAATGAAAAATATGTTCAGATGCGTATAGGTATTGCGCAGAAAAAATCAATTGTCGTTGAAAAATATGAACGTATAAAAGAACAAATTTCAACTTTATTGTCAAGTATACAGCAGACGGAAGCTACGCTTGGTAAATATAAAGATCAATACAGTGAAAATGAAACTAAACTGTATCAAGCATATCAATATGTTCAACAAGCTCGTTCACGTAAAGAAATGCTTGAAGAAATGCAAGAAGATTATTCAGGATTTTATCAAGGTGTCCGTGAAGTGTTAAAGGCGCGTGATAGCCAGTTGCATGGTATTGAAGGGGCGATTGCCGAGCTTCTTACTGTACCGAAAAAATATGAAATAGCGATGGAAATCGCACTTGGGGCAGCAATGCAACATGTGGTTGTGCAAACAGAAGAACATGCACGCCGAGCTATTACATTCTTAAAGCAAAACCGCCATGGCCGAGCGACCTTTTTACCGCAAAGTGTTATAAAGGGCCGGGCGCTTAATAGAGAGCAACTTCGCATGATAAGTCAGTATCCTTCATTTATAGGGATTGCTTCAGAGCTTGTACAGTACGATAATAAATATGAAAATGTAATTGCAAATTTATTAGGTACAGTAATCGTTGCCCAAGATTTAAAAGGGGCAAATGAATTAGCGAAGCTGCTGCAGTATCGTTATCGTATTGTTACATTAGAAGGGGATCTTGTGAATCCAGGCGGTTCAATGACAGGCGGTGCAGTGAAACAAACAAATTCTTCTTTATTAGGACGTCAACGAGAATTGGAAGAGTGGAATGAAAAGTTGACAGATATGGAAGAAAAGACTGAGAAGCTTGAGGACTTTATTAAAGCGTTAAAACAAGAAATACAAGAAAAAGAAGTGAAGGTAAAGGAACTGCGCCAAAATATTGATGAAAAGCGTGTAGACGAACAACAATACAAAGAAGAAATGAATCAGTTAGAGCTGGAAGAACATCGTATTAATGAGCGGTTATCTATTTATGATTTAGAGCTAGAAGGGTTTTTGCAAGATCAAGCGAAGATACAAGGGCGAAAAACTGAGCTAGAAGAAACGCTTACTGAGCTGCAAGGGAAAATTACGGAACTCGATATGACGATTACAGAGTTAACACAACAAAAGAATGAGCAGCATTCTTCGAAGGAAAAAGTTCAGAAAGAGATTACCGAGCTAAAAGTACAAGCGGCTGAAAAGTATCAGCGATTATCAAATCAAAAAGAAACAGTAGAACGCCTTACGAGAGAACGAGATGAAACTAGTAAGAATCTTATAAAGACAAAAGAAGATTTAGCATTCTTAAAACAAGAAATGACATCGAATTCTAGCGGCGAAGAGCAAATTACAAGTCTAATTGAAAAGAAAACACACGATAGAAACCAAACTGTGGAATTAATTAGCTCACGCCGTGAACAACGTCTTGATTTACAAGGGCGGTTAGAACACCTAGAGTTAGAGGTAAAAGAAGCGAAACGTAGGCATAAATACTTACTTGATGTATTAAAAGATCAAGAAGTGAAAATAAATCGTTTAGACGTGGAGTTAGAAAATCGCTTGCAACACTTACGGGAAACGTATACCATTTCGTTTGAATTGGCGAAACAAAAATATACGATGACAATGTCTAGCGAGGAAGCTCGTAAAAAAGTGAAATTAATCAAACTATCCATTGAAGAACTCGGTACAGTAAATATAGGTGCTATTGATGAATTTGAGCGTGTATCTGAGCGCCATACGTTTTTATTAGAGCAACGGGATGATTTGCAAGAGGCGAAAACAACGCTGCATCAAGTAATTGACGAGATGGATGAAGAAATGAAAAAGCGTTTTTCTTATACATTCCAAGCAATTCGTACAGAATTCCAGTTCGTATTTAGTGAATTATTTGGCGGTGGGCGTGCAGACTTGGTTATGACAAACCCGAATGATTTATTAAATACAGGAATTGATATTGTTGCACAACCGCCGGGGAAAAAGTTGCAAAATCTAGGCCTTCTTTCTGGAGGCGAACGAGCATTGACAGCTATTGCATTGCTATTTGGTATTTTAAAAGTTCGTCCTGTACCGTTTTGTGTGCTAGATGAAGTAGAAGCTGCGTTAGATGAGGCGAATGTTGCTCGTTTTGCACAGTATTTGAGAAAGTTTAGCAATGAAACGCAGTTTATTGTGATTACGCACCGAAAGGGTACGATGGAAGAATCTGATGTATTATATGGTGTAACGATGCAAGAGTCTGGTGTGTCTAAACTTGTTTCTGTCCGTTTAGATGACGGAGAAGAGCTTGTTACAAGCAAATAGGAAGGATGGGAAAGAATGAGTTTTTTTAAAAAATTAAAAGAAAAGATTTCGAAGCAAACAGATACGGTAACAGAGAAGTTTAAACAAGGTTTAGAGAAAACGAGAAACTCTTTTGCTGAAAAAGTAAATGATTTAGTATTTCGTTATCGTAAAGTTGACGAAGATTTCTTCGAAGAGTTAGAGGAAATTTTAATTGGCGCGGATGTGGGTGTGTCCGTAGTAATGGAGTTAATTGACCAATTAAGAGATGAAGTGAAGCGTCGTAATATTCAAGATCCAAAAGAAGTACAAGCTGTTATCTCTGAAAAATTAGTCGAGATTTATAAAGGTAACGGTAATTTTAATAATGAATTAAATGTACAAGATAATGCATTGACAGTTATTTTATTTGTTGGAGTAAACGGTGTTGGAAAAACAACAACGATTGGAAAAATGGCACATAAATTTAAAACGGACGGCAAATCTGTATTATTAGCAGCCGGCGACACATTCCGTGCTGGTGCAATTGAGCAACTAGAAGTATGGGGAGAACGCGTTGGTGTAGATGTAATTAAACAAGGATCAGGTTCAGACCCAGCAGCTGTTATGTTCGATGCAATTCAGGCTGCAAAATCGCGAAAAGTTGATGTCTTGTTATGTGATACGGCAGGTCGTTTGCAAAATAAAGTCAACTTAATGAAAGAGTTAGAGAAAGTGAAACGTGTAATTGAACGTGAAGTTCCTGGAGCTCCTCATGAAGTATTACTTGTCATTGATGCAACAACAGGGCAAAATGGTTTAAGTCAAGCGAAGACATTCCGTGAGGCGACAAATGTAACGGGTATTGTCTTAACGAAATTGGACGGAACTGCTAAAGGTGGAATTGTATTAGCGATTCGTAATGAGATGGATGTACCGGTGAAATTTGTTGGTCTAGGAGAACAAATGGATGACTTACAAGCATTTGATCCAGAACAATATGTGTATGGATTATTTGCGGACTTTGTAGAAACAGAAGCAGAATAAATATAACTTGAAAACTGACTTAAAAACCCTTTTTCTTTATAGGTGGGCGAGAGCATCTGGCCGTGCATAGTAGCGGTCAGGGCCTATTTCTACCGCGCGCTAAAGGAGCGAGTAAGTGGCTGACATGTTGTATTCTGCATAGCAGCGACTTATATGTCGAAAAAGAAGGGGCGGTGTTTACCGCTTCTTCTTTTGGATTAAAATTGAGATGTTAAGAAAAAAACTTGACACACCTTTACTCTCCATGTAAACTAATCCATGTAAAGGTAATTCACTTAACAAAGGGTGATTCAACATGCTCGAAAAAACAACGAGAATGAACTATTTATTTGATTTTTATCAATCGTTGTTAACGCCAAAACAAAGAAGTTATATGTCACTTTACTATCTTGATGATCTATCGCTTGGTGAAATTGCAGAAGAATTTGAAGTAAGTCGCCAAGCAGTGTATGATAACATTAAACGGACAGAAGCGATGCTTGAAGAATATGAAGAAAAGTTATTATTACTTCAAAAGTTTCAAGAAAGGCAGCAACTTGTTACAAAGTTAAAGCAGCTAATCAGCGAAGAAGAGCATGTAGATGAACAAATAAAACAAGTTGTTGAAGCTATCGAAAATTTAGATTAGGAGGGCGGCAATATGGCATTTGAAGGATTAGCCGACCGACTTCAACAGACAATGCAAAAAATTCGCGGCAAAGGGAAAGTATCCGAAGCCGACGTAAAAGAAATGATGAGAGAAGTTCGTCTTGCACTTTTAGAAGCAGACGTTAACTTTAAAGTAGTAAAAGATTTTGTAAAGCGTGTGTCTGAACGTGCTGTCGGACAAGATGTAATGAGAAGTCTAACGCCTGGACAGCAAGTTATTAAAGTAGTACAGGAAGAACTTACTGAGCTAATGGGCGGGGAACAGAGCAAAATTGCTATCTCTAACCGGCCACCAACTGTTATTATGATGGTAGGTTTGCAAGGTGCGGGTAAAACGACGACAACAGGTAAGCTTGCGAATTTACTTCGTAAAAAGCATAATCGGAAACCGATGCTTGTTGCAGCTGATATTTATCGTCCAGCGGCAATTAAGCAACTTGAAACACTCGGTAAACAATTGGATATGCCAGTTTTCTCTTTAGGAGACAAAGTAAGTCCTGTTGAAATCGCGAAACAAGCAATTGCAAAAGCAAAAGAAGATCATCATGATTACGTTCTTATTGATACAGCAGGTCGTCTGCATATTGATGAGGAACTTATGGGTGAATTAGCACAAGTTAAGGAAGTAGCGAAACCGGATGAAATTTTCCTTGTTGTTGATGCAATGACAGGACAAGATGCGGTTAACGTTGCACAAAGCTTCCATGAACAGCTTGGTTTAACAGGTGTGGTATTAACGAAATTAGATGGTGATACGCGCGGAGGTGCAGCGCTATCTATTAAAGCTGTTACAAACACACCGATTAAATTTGCTGGTATGGGTGAGAAATTAGATGCGCTAGAGGCATTCCATCCAGAACGTATGGCATCACGTATTTTAGGTATGGGTGATGTTCTAACGTTAATTGAAAAAGCGCAAGCGACAGTTGATGAAGAAAAAGCAAGAGAACTTGAGCAAAAAATGCGTACACTTTCCTTTACGTTAGATGATTTTCTAGAGCAATTAGGACAAGTGCGTCAACTAGGACCACTTGATGAGCTATTAAATATGCTTCCTGGTGCTGGGAAAATTAAAGGATTAAAAAATGTCCAAGTTGATGAAAAGCAAATTGGACACATTGAAGCGATTATTCGCTCAATGACGAAAATAGAGCGTGAGCAACCGGAAATGATTAACGCTAGTCGCAAGAAACGTATTGCTAAAGGTAGCGGTACAACTGTACAAGAGATCAATCGTCTTTTGAAGCAATTTGAAGATATGAAAAAGATGATGAAAACGATGTCTGGTATGCAAAAAGGTAAGAAAAAAGGACTAGGTGGTATGAAGTTTCCATTTATGTAAGGAAAAAAAGATGGCTCTGTTAAGAAAAAATACTTTACAAAGGCCCACTCTTTTTGCTAATATTATTATCTGTGTGAAATATATTCGGAGGTGCTTTATAAATGGCAGTTAAAATTCGTTTAAAACGTATGGGAGCTAAAAAATCTCCTTTCTATCGTGTAGTTGTTGCAGATTCTCGTTCTCCTCGTGACGGACGTTTCATCGAGGAAATCGGAACTTACAATCCAGTTGCAGTGCCAGCTGAGATTAAGATCAACGAAGAAGCAGCATTAAAATGGTTAGGAAACGGTGCGAAACCATCTGATACAGTTCGCAACCTTTTCTCTAAACAAGGCATCATGGAGAAATTCCATTTAGCTAAACAAGGTAAGTAATTAAAGCAATGGCTATGTCAGGGTTAATCGAAACAATTGTTAAACCCCTTGTGGATCATCCTGATTATGTATTGGTTACACAGGAACTGTACAACGGAGAGATGAAGTATCGGTTAACCGTACATCCTGAGGATGTGGGTAAAGTCATTGGGAAACAAGGGCGAGTTGCAAAAGCAATTCGAACGATCTTATATGCAGCGGGACATCATGAAAATGAAAAAGTCACGCTGGAAATTCAATAAGTACGAAAAGGGCGAGGATATGTTCCTCACCCTTTTTTAACATTTTAAGATAAATCGCATCTTCAGCAAAGAGAATGGAGATGCTAACGACATATTGCGAACAGGGGTGACGTGCTGTTTATGACGAAATGGTTTAATGTAGGGAAAATTGTAAATACTCACGGTGTTAGAGGTGAGGTCCGTGTCGTTTCACGTACAGATTTTCCAGAAGAGCGTTATAAAGTAGGAAACACATTATACATATGGCAGGAGAAAGTTACTGAGCCATTAGCTGTAAAGATTACTTCTCATCGTCAACATAAGTCTTTTGATTTATTGACATTCGAAGGCTATAACAATGTAAATGAAGTGGAACAATGGAAAGGCTCTTTATTAAAAGTGCCAGAGGATCAGCTTGGAGAATTGGCTGAAGGAGAGTATTATTATCACGAAATTATTGGTTGTACAGTTGTAACAGAAGACGGAGAGACAATTGGTACAATTAAAGAAATTCTTTCTCCAGGTGCAAACGATGTTTGGGTCATTAAACAACCAAAAGGTCAAGATGTTTTAATCCCATATATTGAGGAAGTTGTCTTACAAGTAAACATGAACGAAAAGCTTGTGACCATCCACGTGATGGAAGGGTTACTGTAATGAAAATCGATATTTTAACATTGTTTCCAGAAATGTTTACAGGTGTCTTTGGTTCTTCTATATTAAAAAAAGCACAAGAAAAAGAAGCGGTGCAGCTAAGAGTTGTTAATTTTCGTGATTATTCAACGAATAAGCATAATAGCGTGGATGATTATCCATACGGCGGCGGAGCTGGAATGGTATTAACACCACAGCCCATTTTTGATGCTGTAGAAGAGTTAACGAAGGAAACAGAGCGTAAACCACGAGTTGTACTAATGTGTCCACAAGGAGAGCGTTTTACGCAAAAGAAGGCTGAAGAATTAGCTGAAGAAGAGCATTTGATTTTTATTTGTGGTCATTATGAAGGGTATGATGAGCGTGTTCGCGAGCATCTTGTGACCGATGAAATTTCAATAGGTGATTACGTCTTAACAGGCGGAGAATTGGCATCTATGGTTATTACAGATAGTGTTGTGCGTCTATTACCTGACGTTTTAGGAAATCAGCAATCACAAATAGAAGATTCATTTAGTACAGGCTTACTAGAACATCCGCATTATACGAGACCAGCGGAGTTTCGTGGGATGAAAGTGCCAGATGTACTTTTGTCTGGAAATCATAAATATATTGAAGAATGGCGTCATAAAGAGTCGCTGCGCCGTACTTTTGTACGCCGCCCTGATTTACTAGAGGAACGAAGCTTATCTAAACAAGAGGAAAAGTGGTTAGCAGAAATTAAAGAAGAGAAGTAAAAAAATGCTATTGCAACAAACCAAGCAATATGCTATTATAACACTTGTGCTACTTATAGAGAGTAGCCGTTAACAACGGTGTTCCGCTGTAATTTATGATATGACTTTGCATGAGCATCTGTTTGGAAGGAGAGAATTGAATATGCAACAATTAATCGCAGAAATTACAAAAAATCAATTAAAAACTGATTTACCTTCATTCCGTCCTGGTGACACTTTACGTGTACACGTAAAAGTAGTAGAGGGTACTCGTGAGAGAATTCAGATTTTTGAAGGTGTTGTAATTAAACGTCGTGGTGGCGGAATTAGCGAAACATTCACAGTTCGTAAGATTTCTTACGGTGTAGGTGTTGAACGTACATTCCCAGTTCACACGCCAAGAATCGCGAAAATTGAAGTACTTCGCCGTGGTAAAGTACGTCGTGCTAAGTTATACTACTTACGCAACCTTCGCGGTAAAAAAGCACGTATTAAAGAAATTCGATAAGACATGTATGGGAGCTTGTATTTGCAAGCTCCCTTTTTCCAATCTAGCTGTGTCCTAACTTACATACAAACAGCTTACATAACCGTGGAGGGAATTACATGACGAAACAAAAAAGTACGCTTTGGGAATGGACAAAAGCTATTTTGATTGCTGTTGTCTTAGCTTGGATTATTAGACAATTTTTCTTTGCACCAATTCTTGTAGATGGTGTATCGATGTCACCGACGCTTCAAGATCGTGATCGTATGATTGTCAATAAAATAGGTTATCACATTGGAGAACCAAAACGCTTTGATATCATTGTGTTTCAAGCGACAGAAGATAAAGATTACATTAAACGTATCATTGGTTTACCTGGTGATCAGATAGAATATCGAAACGACACACTCTATGTTAACGGAAAGTCGTATGAGGAGCCGTATTTAGATAAGCAGAAAAAGCAGCTTGCTGATGGGCCATTAACGTATGATTTTAAGCTTGAAGAAATTACAGGGAAAACAACGGTTCCAAAAGGAGAATTATTTGTATTAGGAGATAATCGTCGTTTTAGTAAGGATAGTCGTACAATTGGAACGATTTCAATAGACCAAGTAATTGGAAAAGCGAATATATTGTATTGGCCATTCGAGGATGCACGTATTGTAAAATGAATGTAGAAAAGAAGGTGGAAGTATGGTAATTCAATGGTTTCCTGGTCATATGGCTAAAGCAAGGCGCCAAGTAACAGAGAAATTAAAATTAATCGATGTGGTAATTGAACTTGTTGATGCAAGGTTGCCATTATCATCACGAAATCCAATGATTGATGAAATTATTACGCACAAGCCAAGACTTGTTGTTTTAAATAAAGCGGATATGGCAGACGATCGTGTAACAAAAGAATGGATTGCTTATTTTGAAGAAAAAGGTCATAAAGCAATCTCTATCAATGCGCAAGCTGGACAAGGTATGAAAGAAATTACAGCAGCTTGTAAAGAGCTTGTGAAAGAGAAATTTGATAAAATGATTGCAAAAGGTATTAAACCAAGAGCAATTCGTGCTTTAATTGTTGGGATTCCGAACGTTGGAAAATCGACATTAATTAATAAATTAGCAAAGAAAAATATTGCTAAAACGGGCGATCGTCCAGGTGTAACAACGGCACAACAATGGATTAAAGTTGGAAAAGAAATGGAGCTATTAGATACACCTGGTATTTTATGGCCGAAATTTGAGGATGAAATGGTTGGACTTCGACTCGCAACAACTGGAGCGATTAAAGATTCTATTTTAAATTTGCAAGATGTGGCTGTGTATGCGCTTCGCTTTATGGAGAAACAGTATCCAGAACGTTTAAAAGAGCGATATAAGTTAAATGAGATTCCAGAAGATATTGTAGAGTTATTTGATGCGATTGGAAAAAATAGAGGCTGTTTAATGGGCGGGGGACTTGTTGATTATGATAAAACATCAGAACTTGTTCTTCGTGAGCTTCGCGGTGGTAAACTTGGGAAAATGACATTTGAAACACCGAAAGAGATAATGGAAGAAGCATAGAGCAATCCTTCTATTTCGTTCATTCCATGCCATTCGATGAATGTTACTGGTAGTTATTTTTTTGCCAAGTGTCTTTCTTTTTTAAAAATGAAAAGATAATGCTTGCTATTGTGAAATGGGAGAGAAAAGGCACGCTATTGCGCGCCTTTTCTTACTTGTAGGAGGAACTACGTATGTCTAAAAAACAAACAATTCAAGAAATCGAAACTGTATTGCGAGAAATTGAACGAGAAGACGACGAGCGCTTTCGTATGTTAGTAGCGGATGAACGAAAAGGCGTGCAGAGACTAATATTAAAATGGAAAAAACAGCAAGAGGATAAAGAAAAAGAAAGACAAAAATTTGCTGAGATGTCTTCATATGAGAATGCGCTTCGTCAAAAGGGGATTGAATCAATTGCTGGTATTGATGAAGTCGGAAGAGGCCCCTTAGCAGGACCTGTTGTTACGGCTGCTGTTGTGCTTCCGAAAGATTTCTATATGCCTGGTTTGAATGACTCGAAAAAATTGAGTGAGGCAAAGCGTGAGCAGTTTTATGATGGGATTAAAGAGCAGGCGCTAGCAATTGGGGTTGGAATTATTCCACCGCGCGTTATTGATCAGATAAATATTTATCAAGCGACGAAACAAGCGATGTTAGAGGCTGTAAGTAATTTATCATGTGAGCCAGAGCATTTGCTAATTGATGCAATGGATTTGCCAACATCAATCCCACAAACGTCTATTATTAAGGGAGATGCGAAAAGTATTTCGATTTCAGCTGCGTCTATCATCGCGAAAGTCACAAGAGATCGCATGATGAAAGAACTTGGAAAACAATATCCGCAGTATGGATTTGAGCAACATATGGGATATGGAACGAAACAACATTTACAAGCGATTGAAACTTATGGTGTGTTAGAGGAACATCGAAAAACGTTTGCTCCAATTAAAGATATGATTGAAGAATAAGCTGGGAATTCACAGCTTATTTTTTTATTTTTGTATATTAACATTATTATTTTCAAAAAAGAATAAAGCGATTTCAGTTTTCTGATATTTTACTGTAGACAGCGTGCCAATCATTTTATACAATGACAATGTAGTGTTTAAAAACATTAAAAAAACTTTTCGAGTAAAACAGGAAAATAGGGGAGGATGGGACCATGAATATCCACGAGTATCAGGGTAAAGAAGTCCTTAGAAACTATGGGGTAAGCGTTCCGAATGGGAAGGTTGCCTTTACAGTAGAAGAAGCTGTAGAAGCAGCGAAAGAATTAGGAACAAACGTATGTGTAGTAAAAGCGCAAATTCATGCTGGCGGACGCGGCAAAGCTGGCGGTGTAAAAGTAGCAAAGAACTTAGATGAAGTTCGTACATATGCAGAAGAAATTTTAGGGAAAACGCTTGTAACTCATCAAACGGGTCCTGAAGGTAAAGAAGTAAAGCGCTTACTTATCGAAGAAGGATGCGACATAAAAAAAGAGTACTATGTTGGTCTTGTGTTAGATCGCGCGACTTCTCAAGTTGTGTTAATGGCGTCTGAAGAAGGCGGAACAGAAATTGAGGAAGTAGCAGAGAAAACACCAGAAAAGATCTTTAAAGAATATATTGATCCTGCTGTGGGTCTACAAGGCTTCCAGGCACGTCGTATTGCGTTTAATATCAATATTCCAAGCGCGCTAGTTGGACAAGCTGTAAAGTTTATGATGGGCTTATACCGCGCGTTTATTGAAAAAGATTGTTCTATCGCAGAAATTAACCCGCTTGTAACAACAGGTGACGGAAAAGTAATGGCGTTAGATGCAAAATTAAACTTCGATTCTAACGCTTTATATCGCCATAAAGATATTTTAGAGCTTCGTGATCTTGATGAAGAAGATCCGAAAGAAGTTGAAGCTTCTAAATATGACCTGAACTATATTTCATTAGATGGAAACATTGGTTGTATGGTAAATGGTGCAGGACTTGCAATGGCAACGATGGATATTATTAAACATTATAACGGTGACCCAGCTAACTTCTTAGATGTTGGTGGCGGTGCAACAGCTGAAAAAGTTACAGAAGCTTTCAAAATTATTCTTTCTGACAAAAATGTAAAGGGTATTTTCGTTAACATTTTTGGCGGCATTATGAAATGTGATGTAATTGCAGAAGGTGTTATTGAAGCGACAAAACAAGTAGGTCTTGAATTACCGCTTGTTGTTCGTTTAGAAGGTACAAATGTAGAGCTAGGAAAGAAAATTTTAAATGAATCTGGCTTAAATATTGTTGCAGCAGAATCTATGGCAGACGGTGCACAAAAAATTGTTTCACTAGTAGGCTAATAGAAAGCGGGGGAGAAGAAATGAGCGTATTAGTTAATAAAGATACAAAAGTTATTGTACAAGGTATTACAGGTTCTCAAGGTTTATTCCATACAAAACAAATGATTGAATACGGTACGAAAATTGTCGGTGGTGTAACGCCTGGTAAAGGTGGTACTGAAATCGAAGGTGTACCGGTATTTAATACTGTAGAAGACGCTGTAAAAGCGACAGGTGCAAACGCTTCTGTTGTATACGTTCCACCTGCTTTTGCTGCAGATGCAATTATGGAAGCTGTTGATGCGGAACTTGATTTAGTAGTATGTATCACAGAAGGTATTCCTGTATTAGATATGGTAAGTGTTAAAAAATATATGGATGGCAAAAAGACACGTCTTCTTGGACCAAACTGCCCAGGTGTTATTACGCCAGAAGAATGTAAGATTGGTATTATGCCAGGATACATTCATAAAAAAGGTCATGTTGGTATCGTATCTCGTTCAGGTACGTTAACTTATGAAGCTGTACATCAATTAACACAAGAAGGAATCGGCCAATCAACTGCAGTTGGTATCGGCGGAGATCCTGTTAATGGTACAAACTTCATCGATGCTTTAAAAGCATTCAATGAAGACGAAGAGACACATGCGGTTATTATGATTGGTGAAATCGGTGGAACTGCAGAAGAAGAAGCTGCTGAATGGGTAAAAGCGAACATGACAAAACCTGTTGTCGGCTTTATTGGTGGCCAAACAGCACCTCCAGGAAAACGTATGGGTCATGCTGGTGCGATTATTTCTGGTGGTAAAGGTACAGCTGCTGAAAAGATTAAAACAATGGAAGCATGCGGTATTAAAGTTGCTGAAACACCAGCTGTTATGGGTGAAACTTTAATTTCTGTGTTAAAAGAAAAAGGCTTATTTGAAACTTGTAAAAATTATTAATCATTAAGAAAGACACCTTCTGTAAAAGAGGGTGTCTTTTATCCCTTTCGTAGTTAACATAATCTTAATTATGGGTAAGGAGAATGAATATGAAACGTGAAAGATTATTACATCTTCACTACTTCTTGGCAGATCAGTGGAAAGTACTAAGGCGCTTATTAGCTATTGATCCTCAGTTATCGAATATTTATTCCTTTCAAGCTCCTCAAATTGAAAAATACCTTGGGTTATCGATACAAAAAGCCTCTGCACTTGTTTCTTATCTTCAAAAAACATCACCTTCTTTTTACATTCAACAATTACAAAATGAACACGTTTTTTACATGACGATATGGGATGATGATTATCCGAGTTTGTTACGCGAAATCCCTGACCCGCCATATGTTTTATATGGAAAGGGGAAGAAAGAATTATTGCAATGGTCAAAAAAAATAGCTGTTGTTGGAACGCGAAATCCGTCTTTATACGGAAAAGGTAGCATACAATCTATTTTACAACCGCTTATAAACAATGACTGGCTCATTGTGAGTGGTTTTGCAAATGGTATTGATACAATTGCTCATGAAATTGCAGTAGAACATCCTTTTATGACAATTGCGGTGTTAGGACATGGTCTAAACTTTATGTATCCAAAGAAGAATCAAGGTTTTTATGAAAAATGGAAAGACCAAATATTACTCGTAACGGAGTATCCCCCGTATTATGCGCCGCAAAAATGGTATTTTCCAAGACGAAACCGCATTATAAGTGGACTTTGTCAAGGTGTTCTCGTAGTAGAGGCGAAAGAGCGAAGTGGTTCTCTTATAACAGCAGATTGCGCTTTAGAGCAAAATAGAGAGGTGTTTGCTATGCCGGGACCAAATTATATTGTGAATGCGGTTGGAACAAATCAGCTCATTCAACAAGGAGCAAAATTAGTTCAATGTGCCGAAGATGTGATAGAAGAACTTTCAAATTATAAAATGAACCCATTTTAATCTGCTTTACAGAAAAAAGGAGTATGCACTCGTCCAACAAAAAAGAAAGAGGTTGTTCAATCGGTTTCTCAACTAATATTTCTAAAGTTATCTATATATCCATGCACGCAAAACAAAAACATAATGGGCTCTCGCATACTACCATGTGTTAAAAGCGCGGTACGCGGCAAAAAAAGCCTTGATCGCTACTATACATGGTCAGATGCTCTTGTATTCGTAAAAAAATAAAGAGGATGTTCAATCAATTTCTCAACTAATATTTCTAAAGTTATCCATATGTCCATGCACGCAAAACAAAACATAATGGGCTCTCGCATACTACCATGTGTTGAAAATGCGGCACGTGGCAGAAAAAGGCCCTGACCGCTACTATGCCCGGCCAGATTCTCTCGCCCACCTAAAAAAGCTCTTAAGTCATTATTAAATTTATCTTTATACAGTATATTTCATGTTTTTTATTAAACAATTATTGACAAATAGTAGATACTCACTGTATGTTATATTCATTGTTGATTGACAAAAATGAGAGAAATCAATAATATTAGTCAATAATCCTTCCCAAAAGGTTATAGAAACTTTTCGGAAGGAAATTTTGTGTGAATAAAGATGAAGACTTGAATCCACCTCTTAAGGAGGCACTAGCATGTCAGATTACCTTGTAATCGTGGAGTCGCCTTCTAAGGCGAAAACGATTGAAAAATATTTAGGGAAAAAATACAAAGTAGTCGCGTCTATGGGCCATGTTCGCGATTTACCTAAAAGCCAAACGGGGATAGATGTGAAAAATAATTTTACCCCGAAATACATTACCATTCGTGGTAAAGGGCCTGTTTTAAAAGATTTGAAGACAGCGGCAAAAAAAGCAAAAAAAGTTTATCTCGCAGCCGATCCGGATCGCGAAGGAGAAGCGATTGCTTGGCACTTAGCTAATACGTTGAACGTAGATATAGAATCAGATTGCCGCGTTGTGTTCAATGAAATTACAAAAGATGCTATTAAAGAATCTTTTAAATATCCACGTGCGATTAATATGGATTTAGTGGATGCTCAGCAAGCAAGACGTGTGCTTGATAGGCTTGTTGGTTATAATATTAGTCCTTTACTATGGAAGAAAGTGAAAAAAGGGTTAAGTGCAGGCCGTGTGCAGTCTGTTGCAGTTCGTTTAATCATAGAACGAGAAAAAGAAATTCAAGCGTTTTTACCTGAAGAGTTCTGGACAATTAAAACTGAATTTGTAAAAGGGAAAGAGACGTTTGAAGCAGCCTTTTATGGAATAAACGGGGAAAAAGTAGAATTAACAAATGAACAACAAGTAAATGAAGTCATTGAAAAAATGCAAGAAAATGCATTTTCAGTTGAAAATGTAACGAAGAAAGAACGTAAGCGTAATCCGGCACTACCGTTTACGACATCTTCACTGCAACAAGAAGCTGCAAGAAAGTTAAATATGCGAGCAAAGAAAACGATGATGCTTGCGCAGCAACTTTATGAAGGTATTGATATTGGGAAGCAAGGAACAGTCGGATTAATTACTTATATGAGAACAGATTCAACGAGAATTTCAGAAACGGCGCAGCAAGAAGCACGTTCTTATATTGAAGAAGCGTTTGGTGCAGACTACATAGGAACGCAAAAAAAGAAGGAATCGAAAAAAGCAAACGCACAAGATGCGCATGAAGCGATTCGTCCATCATCTGTTTTGCGTAAGCCAGACGAACTAAAAAGTTATTTGAGCCGTGACCAACATCGTTTATACAAACTGATTTGGGAGCGATTTGTTGCAAGTCAAATGGAATCTGCTATTATGGATACCGTTACAGCTACACTGATAAACAATTCTGTGCAATTTCGTGCGCATGGTTCTGTTGTAAAGTTCCCGGGATTTATGAAGGTGTACGTGGAATCAAAAGATGACGGAGCAGAAGAGAAGGATAAAATGTTGCCGCATCTAGAAATTGGAGAAACAGTCTTTTCTAAAGATGTCGAACCGAAACAACACTTTACACAGCCGCCACCGCGTTATACAGAGGCACGTTTAGTAAAAACGTTAGAGGAACTTGGAATTGGTAGACCATCTACATATGTACCAACGCTAGAGACAATTCAAAAACGTGGGTATGTAGGGTTAGACAATAAGCGATTTGTTCCGACTGAACTTGGCGAAATTGTAACCGAACTTATTTTAGAGTTTTTCCCTGAAATTATTAACATTGAGTTTACAGCTAATATGGAGCGAAATCTTGATGAAGTAGAAGAGGGGAACGCAAATTGGGTACAAATTGTCGATGATTTCTACAAAGAGTTTGAGCCGCGTTTAGAAAAAGCGGAGAAAGAAATGCGCGAAGTAGAAATTAAAGATGAACCTGCTGGGGAAGACTGTGAATTGTGTGGTCACCCAATGGTCTTCAAAATGGGTAAATTCGGAAAGTTCATGGCTTGTTCTAATTTCCCAGATTGCCGAAATACAAAACCGATTGTAAAAGAAATCGGTGTTACATGTCCAAAATGTAATGAAGGACAAATTATTGAACGACGAAGCAACAAAAAGAAACGTCTTTTTTACGGCTGTGGTACATATCCAGAGTGTGACTTTGTTTCTTGGGATAAACCAATTGGTCGAAAATGTCCAAAGTGCGAAGGGATGCTTGTTGAGAAGAAGTTGAAAAAAGGCGTTCAAGTACAGTGTATTTCTTGTGATTATGAAGAAGAACAACAAATGTGAGCCTACGAGCTCACATTTTTTTCGGGAAATGCAAAAAGAAAGGTGAGATACATGACAACACAAGTAGTAAACGTAATTGGTGCAGGACTTGCAGGAAGTGAAGCAGCTTATCAAATCGCAAAACGCGGTGTTCAAGTAAGGTTATACGAAATGCGACCAGTAAAACAAACACCAGCTCATCACACAGATAAATTTGCTGAGCTTGTATGCAGTAACTCGCTTCGTGCAAATACATTAACAAACGCGGTGGGCGTAATTAAAGAAGAGATGCGCCGTATGGATTCTGTTATTATTCGCGCAGCAGACGAATGTTCTGTGCCAGCAGGCGGTGCGTTAGCTGTTGACCGTCATGAATTTGCGGCTAAGGTAACGGAATATGTGAAAAATCATCCGAACGTGACAGTAGTGAATGAAGAAATTACAGAAATTCCTGAAGGACCTACAGTAATTGCAACGGGCCCTCTTACGTCAGCAAGTCTAGCGGTACAACTGAAAGAGCTAACAGGCGAGGATTATTTTTATTTCTATGATGCAGCGGCGCCAATTGTAGAAAAAGATAGCATTGATATGGAGAAAGTATATTTAAAATCCCGTTATGACAAAGGGGAAGCAGCATATTTAAACTGTCCTATGACAGAAGAAGAATTTAATCGTTTTTATGATGCGTTAATTGCTGCAGAAACAGTGCCATTAAAAGAGTTTGAGAAGGAAATTTTCTTTGAAGGCTGTATGCCGGTAGAAGTCATGGCAAGCCGTGGTAGACAAACGTTAGTATTCGGACCGATGAAACCAGTTGGATTAGAAGATCCAAAAACAGGGGAAACACCGTATGCAGTTGTTCAATTGCGTCAAGATGATGCAGCAGGAACGTTATACAATATTGTTGGTTTCCAAACACACTTAAAATGGGGACCGCAAAAAGAAGTGTTACAATTAATTCCTGGATTAGAAAATGCGGAAATCGTACGTTATGGTGTGATGCATCGTAATACGTTTATTAATTCACCGAAATTACTTCGTCCAACGTACCAATATAAAAATCGCGACGATTTATTCTTTGCAGGACAAATGACTGGGGTAGAGGGATATGTAGAATCAGCTGCTTCGGGCTTATTAGCAGGTGTAAATGCAGCGCGACTTGTGAAAGGTGAAGAACCAGTTGTTTTACCAGCAGTAACAGCAATGGGAAGTATGGCAAATTACATTACATCGACGAATGCGAAAAACTTCCAACCGATGAACGCGAATTTCGGACTATTTGCACCGTTAGAAAAGAAAATTAAAAAGAAGCAAGAACGTAATGAAGCGTATGCAAATCGCGCATTAGAAACAATTCAAAATTTTGTAAATATTTAGTCAAATTTCTTGCAAAGGCTACTAAATTGTGATACGATTTAGTAGCCTTTATTGAGGTGAAGAGTATGAATGAAGATGTGAATAAAATGTTACAATTATTCGTCGGATATTTACAAATTGAAAGAAATTATTCAAAATATACAATTGCAAGTTATCAAAATGATGTAGAACATTTTATACAATTTATGAATCGAGAAGGTATTTTGACTTTTGAGGATGTTACGTATACTGATGTTCGTTTATATTTAACAACTTTGCATAATGAAAAGTTAGCAAGGAAGTCTGTAGCGCGAAAAATCTCGAGTTTGCGAAGTTTGTATCGCTTTTTGATGCGTGAAGGATATCGGGAAGATAATCCATTTGCACTTGCTGCACTCCCTAAAAAAGAATGGTCAATACCAAAATTTTTGTACGCTGAAGAGTTAGAAAAACTATTTGAAGTTTCGGATACTTCAAAACCGCTAGGTCAACGAGATCAAGCGTTATTAGAACTTATGTACGCGACGGGTATTCGTGTAAGCGAATTCGTGAATATTCAGCTTGCGGATATTGACTTTTCAACAGGTACGATTTTGGTGACGGGAAAAGGAAAGAAACAACGCTATGTTCCTTTCGGTAGTTATGCACAAGATGCTTTACTAACTTACATAGAAAATGGGAGAAAACAATTGGAGAAAAAATCGCAAGAACACTCTCAAATGTTGTTTTTGAATGCGAAAGGCACACCGCTAACGAATCGAGGTGTTCGATATATTTTAAATGAACTAATAAAAAGAACATCCCTTACAATGCATATAAGTCCCCATACGTTAAGGCATACGTTTGCAACCCATATGTTAAATGAAGGGGCAGATTTAAGGGCTATACAAGAATTATTAGGACATGAAAATTTATCGGCAACACAAATTTATACGCATGTCTCAAAAGAAAGATTGCGATCGGTTTACATGATGCACCATCCTCGTGCATAAATTGCTTTTAAAAGTTATAAAGTGAAACTACTATTGGTGGAGGAGATTCTTCCTTTTTCACTAATAGCTAGGTGTACCAATTGAGCTCTTACGGGTAGTTAACTCCTAGGTACCTTGTTTGATTTATCAGAATTTTTAGGTTGGAGTCTAAGTGCCTGTTAGCAGCAGGATAAAAACAAATAAAGGAGTTTTTTCTATGGGAAACTTCCATGCTACAACGATATTTGCGGTTCACCATAATGGAGAATGTGCAATGGCCGGTGATGGGCAAGTTACACTTGGAAATGCTGTTGTTATGAAGCATACAGCTCGTAAAGTTCGAAAGTTATTCCATGGCAAAGTGTTAGCAGGTTTTGCAGGTTCTGTAGCTGATGCTTTTACATTATTTGAGATGTTTGAAGGAAAGCTTGAGGAATACAATGGTAATTTACAGCGAGCTGCGGTAGAAATGGCAAAGCAGTGGCGGGGAGATAAGATGCTTCGCCAACTAGAGGCAATGTTAATCGTTATGGATAAAAATACGATGTTGCTTGTTTCAGGAACGGGTGAAGTGATTGAACCAGATGATGGCATTTTAGCAATTGGTTCTGGTGGGCATTACGCACTTGCAGCAGGGCGCGCTTTAAAACAACATGCAGGTTCCCATTTCACAGCAAGAGAAATTGCGAAGGCAAGTTTAGAAATCGCTAGCAATATTTGTGTATATACAAACGAAAATATTATTGTGGAAGAACTGTAGAACTGTAAGGGAGGCATTTTATATGCATTTACATTTTACTCCGCGACAAATTGTAGAAAAATTAGATCAATATATTATTGGTCAAAAAGATGCGAAAAAAGCAGTTGCAGTGGCACTTAGAAATCGTTATCGCCGCAGTAAATTAGAAGAAGGACTTCGCGATGAAATTGCACCGAAAAACATTTTAATGATTGGACCTACAGGGGTCGGAAAAACAGAGGTGGCGCGTCGTATTGCAAAGCTTGTGGGGGCTCCTTTTATTAAAGTAGAGGCAACTAAATTTACAGAAGTAGGCTATGTTGGTCGTGATGTTGAATCGATGGTTCGTGATCTTGTAGAAACTTCTGTTCGAATTGTAAAAGAAGAAAAAATGATTCATGTGAAAGATAAAGCGGAAGAGCAAGCTAATCAACGAATTGTTGAAATTTTAGTGCCGCATAAACAAAAAGAATCAGGATTTAAAAATCCGCTAGAAATGTTATTTGGCGGGTATCAAAATCAAAACACTGCTCCAACTTCAGAAAAGCAAGATGAGAGAGAAGTGGAGCAAAAACGAAATGAAGTAGAGAAACAGCTTGCTGCTGGTTTACTTGAAGATGAAATGATTACAATTGAAGTGACAGAACAGCAATCATCTATGTTTGATATGCTCCAAGGTACAGGGATGGAACAGATGGGCATGAATTTTCAAGATGCACTTGGAAGCTTTATGCCGAAAAAAACGAAAAAACGTAAACTTTCTGTAAAAGAAGCGAGAAAAGTCTTGACAAATGAAGAAGCACAGCGCTTAATTGATATGGATGAAGTTACACAAGAAGCCGTTTATCGTGCTGAACAGCTTGGGATTATTTTTATTGATGAGATTGACAAAATTGCTGGTAAACAATCGAATAGCGTTGATGTATCGCGTGAAGGTGTGCAGCGAGACATCTTACCGATTGTGGAAGGATCGACTGTTGTGACAAAATATGGACCGATAAGAACGGATTATGTTTTGTTCATTGCAGCGGGTGCTTTTCATATGTCAAAGCCGTCAGATTTAATTCCAGAACTGCAAGGAAGATTCCCAATCCGCGTAGAGTTGACAAAATTGTCAGCGGACGATTTTGTGAAAATTCTTGTAGAACCAGATAATGCTTTAGTAAAACAATATATAGCATTATTGGAAACTGAAGGTATAGAAATTGAATTTTCTGACGAAGCTATTCGTAAGATTGCCGAGATTGCTTATCAAGTCAATCAAGACACAGATAATATTGGAGCAAGAAGGCTCCATACCATTATGGAAAAACTTCTTGAAGATTTATCATTTGAAGCATCTGAAATTACGTTAGAAAAGGTAACGATAACACCTCAGTATGTAGAGGAAAAATTAGAGACGATTGCTAAAAATAAAGATGTGAGCCAGTTTATTTTGTAATAGTATCATCAGGTGACTCGCCTTAGCTTCCAAGTGATTAAAACTATGTGAATAATGTGTAGGAGGAAATTTAGAAATGGAATTATTAGCAAAAACGAGAAAGTTAAATGCGTTATTACAAAGCGCAGCAGGAAAACCAGTAAACTTTAGAGAAATGGCTGACACGATGTGTGAAGTGATTGAAGCGAACGTGTTTATTGTAAGTCGTCGTGGAAAATTATTAGGATATGCAATTCACCAACAAATCGAAAACGAGCGCATGAAGCAAATGCTTGCTGAGCGTCAGTTCCCAGAAGAATATACAAAGAACTTATTTAATGTAACTGAAACATCTCCAAACTTAGAAGTAAACAGTGAGTATACAGCGTTCCCTGTAGAAAACAGAGAGTTATTTGGTCAAGGTTTAACAACTATCGTACCAATCGTTGGTGGTGGTGAGCGTTTAGGTACATTAGTATTAGCGCGACTTGGTCAAGAATTTTTAGACGATGATTTAATTCTTGCTGAATATAGTTCTACTGTAGTAGGTATGGAAATTCTACGTGAAAAAGCGGAAGAAATTGAAGAAGAAGCACGTAGTAAAGCAGTTGTACAAATGGCGATTAGCTCATTATCATACAGTGAACTTGAAGCAATTGAACATATTTTCGAAGAGTTAAATGGAACAGAAGGTTTACTTGTTGCAAGTAAAATTGCTGATCGTGTAGGTATTACACGTTCTGTAATTGTAAACGCACTTCGTAAGTTAGAAAGTGCTGGTGTAATTGAATCTCGTTCTTTAGGTATGAAAGGAACATACATCAAAGTACTAAATGACAAGTTTTTACATGAACTTGCGAAACTAAAAACAAACTAATTTTTATAAATGAAGAACTCTTCTGGATGTTGCAGAAGGGTTCTTTTTGTTATTAACAGAAAAGAAGAATTTGCTATTGCAAGTTTCACTGTATTATTAAGACAGCTTAAAAATAATGGAAATTGGTAATACTGTATATAAGTTCAAAAAACATAAAACCCCTTTCTTTTTAGGAGAGGACGAGAGCATTTTATCGTGTATAGAAGCGGTCGAGGCTATTCCCTGCCCATGCGAGATTTAAAACAAAGGGAGCAAGGAGAGTACAGGATATAATGTATCCCGCATAGCAACGACTTATAAAGAGAAGCGAAGCCTACTGTTTAGACATGATGGCCTAGGAGGCAGAGCTAGACAAAGATGTCGGAAAATTAAAACGGATTTATAGATAAAGAGTGCGTATATCATTCAGCAATAAAATAGGAAAATGAAAAAGAAAGTTTGACAATGTGTGTATTTTCGACTTGATTGTGATATTTTGTTGTGATATAGTTGTCAGTGGTGTCAGTACAAAGTACACACGTTCATTGATTTAAGTGTTGGTGCTACGCTTGTAGTTTCGCTTAAAGATGAAGTGAACGGAGGATATCAAAAACCATTTAGGAGGAACAAAATTATGTCAGTAATTTCTATGAAGCAATTGCTTGAAGCTGGTGTTCACTTCGGACATCAAACTCGTCGTTGGAACCCAAAAATGAAACGTTACATTTTCACAGAGCGTAACGGTATCTACATCATCGACTTACAAAAAACTGTGAAAAAAGTTGAAGAAGCATTCAACGTAATGAGAGACATCGCTGCTAACGGCGGTAACGTATTATTCGTAGGTACAAAAAAACAAGCACAAGATGCTATTAAAGAAGAAGCAACTCGCGCTGGTATGTACTTCGTTAACCAACGTTGGTTAGGTGGTACGTTAACAAACTTCCAAACAATTCAAAAGCGTATTAAACGCCTTAAAGACATCGAAAGAATGCAAGAAGATGGCACTTTCGAAGTACTTCCTAAGAAAGAAGTTGTACAACTTAAGAAAGAATTAGAGCGTCTTGAAAAATTCTTAGGCGGCATTAAAGATATGAAAGGTCTTCCAGATGCATTATTCATAGTAGACCCTCGTAAAGAGCGTATCGCTGTTGCTGAAGCACGCAAATTAAACATTCCAATCATCGGTATTGTTGATACAAACTGTGATCCAGATGAAATCGATCATGTAATCCCAGCAAACGATGATGCTATTCGTGCTGTAAAACTTCTTACATCTAAAATGGCAGACGCAATCCTTGAAGCAAAACAAGGTGAAGAAACTGTTACTGCGTAACAAATTTAGAAAGGTGATAAGGGGTTAGGCCTTTTATCACCTTTTTTAAGGTATATACATATTTTAGGAGGATGAAAAGCATGGCAATTACTGCACAAATGGTAAAAGAACTTCGCGAAAAAACTGGCGCAGGTATGATGGACTGCAAAAAAGCGTTAACTGAAACTAACGGTGACATGGAGAAAGCAATTGACTTCCTACGTGAGAAAGGTATTGCGAAAGCTGCGAAAAAAGCAGACCGCATTGCTGCTGAAGGTTTAACTTACATCGAAGCAAACGGTAACGACGCTGTAATCTTAGAATTAAACTCTGAAACTGATTTCGTTGCGAAAAACGAAGGTTTCCAAGCATTAATTAAAGAATTAGCTGCTCACTTATTAGCTAACAAACCTGCTAACGTTGAAGAAGCTATGGCTCAAACAATTTCAAACGGCAAAACAGTAGAAGAGCACATCAACGAAGCAATCGCTAAAATTGGTGAAAAACTTACACTTCGTCGTTTCGAAATCGTATCAAAAACTGATGCAGATGCATTCGGTGCTTACCTACACATGGGTGGACGCATTGGTGTATTAGCAGTTCTTGAAGGTTCTACAGATGAAGCAGCTGCTAAAGATGTAGCAATGCACATCGCAGCAGTTAACCCTAAATACATCGACCGCGATGCTGTAACAGCTGAAGAAGTTGAGCATGAACGTCAAGTATTAACACAACAAGCTTTAAACGAAGGCAAGCCAGAAAAAATCGTTGCGAAAATGGTTGAAGGTCGCCTTGGCAAATTCTTCGAAGAGATTTGCTTACTTGACCAAGCATTCGTTAAAAACCCTGATATGAAAGTTCGTCAGTTCGTTGAGTCTAAAGGCGGAACATTAAAAGGATTCGTTCGCTACGCTGTTGGTGAAGGAATTGAAAAACGCGAAGACAACTTTGCTGAAGAAGTAATGAACCAAGTAAAAGGTAACAACTAATAAAGATTGGGGAACACATTGTGTTCCCTTTTTTAAAATAAAGATGCAAGTACTGGAGGTTCATTATGAGTAAGCCAAAATATGATCGTGTTGTATTAAAGCTAAGCGGAGAAGCTTTAGCTGGAGATAAAGGGTTTGGAATTAACCCATCTGTTATTAAATCTGTTGCACAGCAAGTAAAAGAAATTGCTGAGCTTGATGTAGAAGTTGCAGTCGTTGTTGGTGGCGGTAACATTTGGCGTGGAAAAATCGGAAGTGAGATGGGAATGGACCGTGCAACAGCCGACTATATGGGCATGTTAGCAACTGTAATGAATTCTTTAGCTCTTCAAGATAGCTTGGAGAATTTAGGAGTCCAAACACGTGTGCAAACTTCTATTGAAATGCGCCAAGTAGCAGAGCCTTACATTCGTCGTAAAGCAAATCGTCACTTAGAGAAGAAGCGTGTTGTAATTTTTGCAGCAGGTACGGGTAACCCTTACTTCTCTACTGATACAACAGCGGCATTACGCGCAGCTGAGATTGAGGCTGATGTTATTTTAATGGCAAAAAATAATGTAGATGGCGTATATAGTGCAGATCCAACTGTTGATGAAACAGCGACAAAATATGAGACACTTACATATTTAGATGTCTTAAAAGAAGGTTTAGGTGTAATGGATTCTACAGCTTCTTCTTTATGTATGGACAATGATATTCCACTAATTGTATTCTCAATTATGGAAGAAGGAAATATTAAGCGTGCCGTTCTCGGCGAAAATATTGGAACAATTGTAAGGGGGAAATAAAATGGCACAACAAGTAATGAATAATGCAAAAGAAAAAATGGAAAAAGCAGTTGCGGCATATTCTCGTGAACTTTCAACAGTTCGTGCAGGTCGTGCGAGTGCTGCTGTATTAGATAAAGTACAAGTAGATTACTACGGTGCACCAACACCAGTTGTACAATTAGCAAATATCACAGTGCCAGAAGCACGTTTGCTAGTTATTCAACCGTATGATAAGACATCTATCGGTGATATTGAGAAGGCGATTTTAAAAGCTGATTTAGGTTTGAACCCTTCAAATGATGGTACTGTTATTCGTATCGCATTTCCAGCGTTAACAGAAGAACGTCGTCGTGAACTTGTTAAAGTTGTAAAGAAATATTCTGAAGATGCAAAAGTAGCTGTTCGTAACGTTCGTCGCGATGCAAATGATGATTTAAAGAAACTTGAGAAAAACGGCGATATTACAGAAGATGACTTAAGAGGATATACAGAAGATATCCAAAAAGAAACAGATAAGTATATCGTAAAAGTTGACGAAGTTACAAAAAACAAAGAAAAAGAAATTATGGAAGTGTAATCGCGAAACTTTCGCAAATATGACCCTCTTCTTAAGGGGGTCTTTTTACACTTTTAGGCATATGTCTGCTCGTTGGAGGGTTTGAATGATGTTTAGAAAACTTCCCTTTTTTAAAGGCAATAAGATTGCGTCGTTTGATCATCTCGTAGAAGAGGCAAAAAAAGGAGAAATCCCAGCACATATTGCAATCATTATGGATGGTAATGGAAGATGGGCGAAAAGAAGAGCGATGCCACGTATTGCAGGGCATCATGAAGGCATGCAAGTCGTAAAGAAAATTACGAAGTTTGCCAGTAAGCTCGGTGTCAAAGTGTTGACTCTTTATGCCTTCTCTACAGAGAACTGGAAAAGACCAAAAGTAGAAGTAGATTATTTAATGAAACTTCCTGAAGAGTTTCTAGGTACATTTTTACCAGAGCTTGTTGAAGAAAATGTACAAGTACGTGTGATAGGACAAAAAGATCGCCTTCCAACTCATACGCGAAGAGCAATGGATAAGGCAATTGAAGATACAAAAGAAAACACGGGGTTAATTTTAAATTTTGCGTTAAACTATGGAAGTCGTGATGAAATTGTATCTGCTGTGCAAAATATGGTGAAGGATAGTAAGGAAGGGAAACTTTGTTCTGAAGATATAACAGAAGAAATGATTTCTTCATATTTAATGACGAGAACATTGCCTGATCCTGATTTACTAATCCGAACAAGCGGTGAGCTTCGAATAAGTAATTTCATGTTATGGCAAATTGCTTATACAGAGTTTTGTTTTACCGATGTATTGTGGCCGGATTTTACAGAAGAACATTTATTACAGTCGATCACTGACTTCCAAAATAGAGGTCGCAGATTTGGAGGCGTGTAGAAAGAGAGGGTTTGGTAGTGAAACAGAGAATAATTACTGGAGTGATTGCTGCCGCGCTATTCATCCCCATCGTATTTTACGGTGGCGTGCCTTTTACAATTTTAGTGTATGCATTAGCTTCTGTTGGATTATATGAATTAATTAGAATGAATAAACTAACGATTATTTCTGTACCAACAATTTTAGCAGCGATATTGTTATGGATTAGTTTAGTTCCAAGTAATGCATTGGACGTATTTGAAACAATAGGTTTATCAAAAGGAGAAATTACATTTGTAATTGTCTTATTACTTTTATCATATACGGTCCTCTCTAAGAATACATTTACTTTTGACAATGCTGCATTTTTATTAATGGCCACAACGTATGTTGCAATGGGTTTCCTTTATTTAAATGAAACGCGTATTGCAGGAATCCAGTACGTATTTTATGCGTTATTTGTAATTTGGGCAACGGATTCTGGCGCTTATTTTATTGGAAAAGCTATCGGAAAACGAAAGCTTTGGCCGGAGATTAGTCCAAATAAAACAATAGAGGGTTCTATCGGCGGTATTTTATGTGGAATTGTTGTTGCGCTTGTGTATAATGTATTTTTACCGGTTCATTCCAATATCGGTGTTCTTATTGCAGTTACAATTGCAATAGCGGTATTTGGCCAAATTGGAGACCTAGTAGAGTCAGCATTTAAACGTCATTACGGTGTGAAAGATTCAGGTACGATTTTGCCAGGACATGGTGGTATTCTAGATCGTACTGATAGTTGGCTATTTGTGTTACCGCTATTACATTTCTTACATTTCATTTAATGAATGAACGAGGAGTAGAAGTAATGAAAACCATTAGTTTATTAGGTGCAAGCGGATCAATTGGAACGCAAACATTAGATGTATTGCGTACGCACCAAGACCAATTCCGTCTCGTTGCTTTTTCTGTTGGTAGAAATATTGAATTTGCTCAGCAGGTGATTCAAGAATTTTCTCCTGAGATTGTTTCTGTACAACATAAAGAAGATGCCGGGAGGTTACAGGCGGTTTGTGGAAATACGAAAATTGTATATGGAGAGGAAGGACTGCTTGCGGTTGCACTTCATCCAGATGCAAAAATAGTTGTAAACGCCGTTGTTGGGAGTGTAGGATTATTACCGACATTGCGAGCAATTGAAGCGAAAAAAACGATAGCAATTGCAAATAAAGAAACATTAGTAACAGCAGGACATTTAGTTATGGAAGCTGCAAAGAAACATAATGTATCTCTGCTTCCTGTAGATAGTGAACACTCTGCTATTTTTCAATGTTTGAATGGGGAAAATGAGAAGCGCATTTCCAGATTAATTTTAACGGCATCAGGTGGAAGTTTCCGAGATAAAACGAGGGATGAGCTGAAAAATGTAACAGTGGAAGATGCACTTTGTCATCCAAACTGGTCTATGGGTTCGAAAATTACTATTGATTCTGCTACAATGATGAATAAGGGATTAGAGGTTATTGAAGCGCATTGGCTTTTTAATATCCCTTATGAGCAAATCGATGTTGTATTACATAAAGAAAGTATCATTCACTCTATGGTTGAGTTTGAAGATCGAAGTGTAATGGCGCAGCTTGGTACACCAGATATGCGTGTTCCAATTCAATATGCCCTTACTTACCCTGATCGTTTGTCACTTCCAAACGCTAAACAGCTGAATTTATGGGAAATTGGGACATTACATTTTCAAACAATGGATATGGAACGTTTCCGCTGTCTTAAGTTTGCATATGAAGCTGGAAAAATGGGAGGAAGTATGCCAACTGTGATGAATGCAGCTAATGAAGCTGCTGTAGAAGCTTTTCTGCAAAAGAAAATTAGCTTCTTAACAGTAGAAGATCTCATTGAAAAAGCAATGCACCATCACAATGTCATTGCGCGTCCAAGCTTAGAAGAAATTCAGGAAATTGATGCTGCCACAAGACGGTTTGTGATGGAACAAATTTAGCAAAGGTGGTTATGAGAATTGAATACAGCGATTGCCTTTATTTTAATTTTCGGTGCACTTGTATTTTTCCATGAACTTGGACATTTGTACTTTGCCAAACGTGCTGGCATTTTGTGTCGTGAATTTGCCATCGGTTTTGGTCCAAAATTGTACTCGTTTGAAAAAAATGAAACAGTTTATACAATTCGTTTACTTCCGCTTGGCGGATATGTCCGAATGGCTGGAGAGGATCCAGAAACAGTTGAACTAAAACCTGGGACTAAGGTAGGTCTTGTTCTAAACAAAAACGATGAGGTTACGAAAATCGTTTTGGATAAACGTGAAAAATATCCAAATGTTCGTGTCATTGAAGTAGAACAAGCTGACTTGGAACATAAGCTGATTATATCTGGATATGAAGAATATGAAGAAGAGTTACAAACATTTCGAGTACATGAGAAAGCTCATTGTGTTTCAGCGGGAGAGGAGACCCAAATTGCGCCGTTTAACCGCCAATTCGGTTCAAAAACACTAGGACAACGAACGCTTGCCATTTTTGCTGGTCCTGCTATGAACTTTGTGCTTGCTTTTGTTATCTTTGTAATTATTGGTTTTGTACAGGGGATTCCAGTAGATAAACCGATGATTGGAAAAATTGTATCTGGCAGCGTGGCAGAGAAGGCAGGCTTGCATGAAGATGATATCATTACGTCGATTAATAAAAAGCCGACAAATAGTTGGAAAGATATCACAAGTATTGTCCGTGAAAATCCAGGAAAAGAAATTACGATGGATGTAACACGTGATAGTAAAAAAGTAGCAATTCAAGTTACACCTGCTGCTGAAAAAGAAGGCGACGTTACAGTCGGTAGACTTGGTGTGCAATCGCCTGTTGAAAAATCAGTCTTAGGTTCTATTAAATTAGGCTTTGAAGAAACATACAGATGGACAAAGCTTATATTTGTCTCACTTATTCAGCTCGTTACAGGTCATTTTTCTATAAACGATTTATCTGGTCCAGTAGGAATTTATAATTTAACAGACCAAGTTGTAGAATATGGTACGATTCGCGTCATGAGCTTAGCGGCTGTTTTAAGTATAAATCTTGGTTTATTTAACTTATTACCAGTTCCTGCACTTGATGGAGGACGTCTTTTCTTCTTCTTAATTGAAGCGCTTCGTGGGAAGCCGATTGACCGTCAAAAAGAAGGTATGGTTCACTTTATTGGTTTTGCTTTATTAATGTTACTGATGTTAGTTGTAACATGGAATGATATACGGAAGTTTTTCTTATAAAAGAGGTGCTATTGAATGAAACAAAGTATAATATTTAGTCCTACACTGCGTGAAGTGCCAGCTGATGCGGAAATTAAAAGTCATCAGCTTCTATTGCGCGCAGGGTTTATGCGTCAAAATGCTTCAGGCATATATAGTTTTTTACCGCTTGGTCTGAAAGTGTTGCATAAAGTAGAGCGTATTGTTCGTGAAGAAATGGAGAAAGCTGGTGCTGTAGAATTGTTAATGCCAGCTCTTCAAGCAGCTGAATTATGGCAAGAATCTGGACGCTGGTATTCATATGGTCCAGAATTAATGCGTATGAATGATCGTAACAATCGTGAGTTTGCTTTAGGAGCAACGCATGAAGAGGTAATTACTGATCTTGTACGTGACGAAATTAAGTCCTATAAGAAATTACCTTTAACGCTTTATCAAATTCAAACAAAATTCCGTGATGAGCAAAGACCTCGCTTTGGTTTGTTACGCGGAAGAGAATTTTTAATGAAGGATGCATATTCTTTCCACGCAACGCAAGAGAGTTTAGATGAAGTGTATAACCGTTTGTTCCAAGCGTACTCTAATATTTTCACACGTTGCGGCTTAAATTTCCGTGCTGTTATCGCTGATTCTGGAGCAATGGGCGGAAAAGACACACATGAATTTATGGTATTATCAGATGTAGGAGAAGATACAATTGCATATTCTAATACATCTGACTATGCTGCAAATATTGAGATGGCACCTGTTCTTGCTTCTTATGAAAAGAGTGATGAAGTAGAAAAAGCGCTTGAAAAAGTAGCTACGCCAGATCAAAAATCAATTGAAGAAGTGAGTACGTTCTTAAATATTGAAGCGACAAATTGTATTAAGTCTATGGTCTTTAAAGTAGACGAGAAGTTTATTGTTGCTCTCGTTCGCGGAGATCATGAAGTAAATGATGTTAAGGTGAAAAACTTATACGGTGCTTCAGTTGTTGAACTTGCAAGTCATGAAGAAGTAAAACAATTGTTAAACTGTGAAGTGGGTTCATTAGGTCCAATTGGCACAGCGGAAGTAGAAATCATTGCTGATCATGCAGTGCAAGCTGTCGTAAATGGATGCTGTGGAGCAAATGAAGAAGGTTTCCATTACGTGAATGTAAATCCAGAACGTGACTTTAAAGTAAGTCAATATACAGATTTACGTTTTATCCAAGAAGGAGACCTTTCTCCAGACGGCGAGGGAACAATTCGTTTTGCTCGTGGTATTGAAGTAGGACATGTATTTAAGCTTGGCACTCGCTATAGTGAATCAATGAATGCAACGTTCTTAGATGAAAACGGTAAAACACAGCCGATTATTATGGGCTGCTACGGAATTGGAGTATCTCGTACAGTTGCGGCTATTGCTGAGCAATTTAATGATGAGAATGGTTTAGTATGGCCAAAAGCAGTTGCTCCATTCCATGTACACGTAATTCCAGTAAATATGAAATCTGATGCACAGCGTGAAGTGGGCGAAAAAATCTACAATTCATTACAAGAACAAGGATATGAAGTGTTATTAGATGACCGCGCAGAGCGTGCTGGTGTAAAATTTGCTGATGCAGATTTATTCGGTCTTCCAGTTCGAGTTACAGTTGGTAAAAAAGCTGATGAAGGTATTGTTGAAGTAAAAGTACGTGCAACAAATGAATCTGCAGAAGTAAAAGTCGAAGAACTTCACACATACATTGCAAATATTTTAAAATAAGAAGAGGTACCTCCAGGTGAGGTACCTTCTCTTTCTTTGTGGAACGTTTCAATTTATAATAGCAGGTGGAAGGAGGTTGCTTATGTCATTAACAAACGAACAACAAGAGCGATTTCAAATTTTGCTCCAACAGTTAAAAATGCCTGAAGACCTTATCAATCAATATTTACAAGGTGGTGGCATTCAAAGGTTAGTTGTTGATAAAGCAAATAAGAGTTGGCATTTTGATTTACAAGTACCACGTATTTTACCAACAGAATTATATGAATTGCTTGAAACACAACTTAAGCAGTCATTTTCTCATATTGCAAAAACGTCATTTTCACTAGAAACAGAGAATAAGCAATTTACGGAAGAAGAGGTTAAGGCGTATTGGCCGCTCTGTACAGAGCGAATTACTTTCTCGCCTATGTTTGCGTATTTAAAAAAGCAACTTCCGCATGTAAACGGAGTGAAGTTGTTACTTGATGTGAATAATGATTTAGAATCTACTGCGCTAAAGAAAAATCTTGCGAAGTCAGTCGGAGACCAATATGAAATTTTTGGATTTCCTCGTTTTCAGCTAGAAACAAATATAAAACAAAATGAAGAGGAAGTTCAAAAGTTTCGTGAACAAACACAGCAAGAGGATCGCCAGCGTGTTATACAAGCCATGGAAGAAATGGCCAAGAAACAAGCGGAAGAAAGTGATATTGTACACGAGGGGCCGATTGTACTCGGTTATCTTATTAAGCCTGATGAAGAAATTACGCCACTTCGTGAAATTCAAGATGAAGAACGAAGAAAAACGGTACAAGGTTATCTATTTGATGTTGAAACGAAAGAACTACGAAGCGGACGTACGTTATTGACATTAAAGATAACGGATTACACCGATTCCATTATGATTAAAATGTTTTCACGCGATAAAGAAGATATTCCACTCTTACAATCATTGAAAAAGGGAATGTGGGTGAAAGCACGCGGATCCGTTCAAAATGATACGTTTGTTAGAGATTTAGTCATGATAGCAAACGATATTAATGAAATAACAGGACCATCTCGTAAAGATAAAGCGCCTGAAGGAGAAAAAAGGGTAGAGCTTCATATGCATACACCGATGAGCCAAATGGATGCTGTAACTTCTGTATCTACACTTGTGAGTCAAGCGGCAAAATGGGGACATGAAGCGGTAGCAGTGACAGATCATGCTGTTGCACAGGCTTTTCCTGAAGCGTATTCTGCTGGAAAAAAAGCAGGAATTAAAGTGATTTTTGGGGTAGAAGCAAACCTTGTTAATGACGGTGTGCCAATTGCTTATAATGAGGAACATCGATTACTTGCAGACGAAACATATGTTGTATTTGACGTTGAGACAACTGGATTATCAGCTGTATATGATACCGTTATTGAGCTTGCTGCAGTAAAAGTAAAAGGTGGAGAAATTATCGATCGTTTTGAATCGTTTGCAAATCCACATCAGCCATTATCAGCAACAATCATTGAATTAACAGGTATTACAGATGATATGCTAACGGATGCCCCAGAGGTAGAAGAAGTATTTAAAAAGTTTGAACATTGGATGGGTGATCATACACTTGTCGCTCATAATGCAAGCTTTGATATGGGGTTTTTAAATGTTGGATTTAAGAAAAGTGGTTTAGAAAAAACGAAAAATCCAGTTATCGACACGTTAGAGTTGGCTCGTTTCTTATTTCCAGAGATGAAAAACCATCGTTTAAATACGTTATGTAAAAAGCTTGATATCGAATTAACACAGCATCACCGTGCGATTTATGATACAGAAGCAACGGGTTATCTGCTTGTGAAGATGCTGAAAAATGTAATTGAAAAGGGTTTCGAATATCACGATCAGTTAAATGACAGTATGGGACAAGGAGATGCGTATAAACGTGGACGTCCTAGTCATGCGACACTTCTCGCAACGTCAGATGAAGGATTGAAAAATTTATATAAACTTGTTTCTTACGCGCATCTTCAATATTTTTATCGTGTCCCACGTATTCCGCGTTCTTTATTAAAGAAGTATCGCGAAGGTATTTTAGTCGGTACGGCTTGTGATAAAGGTGAAGTATTTGAAGCGATGATGCAAAAAGCACCAGAAGAAGTGGAGGAAATTGCTCAGTTTTATGATTACATTGAGGTAATGCCTCCAGAAGTGTTACGACATTTGGTAGAGCTTGAGCTTGTTCGTGATGAAGGTCAATTAAAAACAATTATTTCTAACTTAGTAAAGTTAGGTGAAACGTTAGATAAGCCTGTTGTTGGAACTGGAAATGTTCATTATTTAAATCCAGAAGATGCAATGTACAGAAAAATTTTAGTGAGTTCGCAAGGCGGAGCGAATCCATTAAATCGTCATTCATTGCCGCCTGTGTATTTCCGAACAACAGATGAAATGTTAGAATGCTTCTCCTTCTTAGGTGAAGAGAAGGCAAAAGAAATTGTTGTAACAAATACACAAAAAGTCACATCGATGATTGGGGACGTAAAGCCTGTAAAAGATGATCTTTACACGCCAAAAATTGAAGGTGCAGATGATGAAACGCGGGATATGAGTTACGTAATGGCTCGAAGTATTTACGGAGATGAACTTCCAGAAATTGTAGAAGCCCGCTTGGAAAAAGAATTGAAAAGTATTATTGGACATGGATTTGCTGTTATTTACTTGATTTCTCATAAACTTGTAAAGAAATCACTTATCGATGGTTACCTTGTTGGTTCACGTGGTTCAGTTGGTTCATCATTTGTAGCGACAATGATGGAAATTACAGAGGTAAACCCTTTACCGCCGCATTATGTTTGTCCAAATTGTAAGCAATCGCAGTTCTTTAATGATGGATCGGTCGGTTCTGGATTTGATTTACCTGATAAAGATTGTCCAAGCTGTGGAATTGCATATAAAAAAGACGGTCATGATATTCCGTTCGAAACGTTCCTTGGTTTTAAAGGAGATAAAGTTCCGGATATTGATTTGAGTGCGACACGTTCTTAACTGAAAAGGTTAAGCATTAGCATTTGCTAGTAGAACTGCTATTTCGAAGTGTGGAATGATGGAGTAACGCCCTAAAACACACTCACTGAAGCTACGGCAAGCGATAGCGATATTGCAACCATCAACATCGTTTGAAGCCCGTTAAAGTAGGCTGAAGTTCACCCTAACGTAGAGACGAGGAAAGGGAGGTAGAAACCTTCTGTGAATGATAGGTCTGGTGTCTATAAAATTCCTATGGTTAGAATCAGTAGAATCACTGGGACGAACCCTCGACTGACTTTTCGTGAATGTCACGTAGTAGAAATGTTACGGGGTCCAAATAGGACTTCCAAGTGTGGATGAGTAAGCGTTTGGTTATGAAAATCCATACTGTGTTACAGGCACAGTCAAGCTTGGCGGAATTTAGGGGGAACCTAAGGGAATTATGTACAGATAGGAATAGTGGAACGTGTGAAGCTTTCGACATAAGAGAAGGTTGTACTTCGATGACGATGGTATGTGGAAAGGCAGATGCTATAACACATTTTACGAGAGTGGCAGTAGTGCCGTAGTACCGCTTAATGAAATGCTGAAGATGACTGAATAACCAATAAGTCGGAGGGGAAAAACATTTCAGAGGGAAGGGCACAAGTCGTTAACGTCGAAATAAAACCTACAAAAGTCAGATTCGTGTATGACAAAAGAGAAACGAAAACTTCATAAGGAAGTGATTAGTTGGCTGACTTAATGATTCAAAAATTAAGAAACAATGAATATTTTGGCTTACAATCAACTTTTGATAATCTTTATGAAGAGAGTAACGAGGGTCGATATTTCAAAAACATATATGAGCTGATTGTTTCTGAAGAAAACATTCGATTAGCCTTTCGTAATTTAAAAAGCAACACGGGTAGTAAGACGAAAGGTACAAACGGACACACAATAAAACATCTTAACAAAATAGATGTCGACAAGCTAATCAGATTAACGAAGAAGAGATTGGAAAACTACATGCCACATGCAGTAAGACGTGTGTTTATATCAAAGCCAAACGGGAAAATGCGACCTCTAGGAATTCCAACGATTGAAGACCGATTAATTCAGCAAATGTTCCTACAAATTTTGGAACCGATTGTTGAAGGGAAGTTTCATCCGCAAAGCTATGGTTTTCGACCAAAACGAAGCACTCATGACGCTTTAGCCAGGTGTTATCATATGGTCAATCACAGTCACCAACATTTTGTAGTGGACATAGATATTAAAGGTTTCTTTGATAACGTTAATCATAAAAAGTTAATGAGGCAGCTATGGACAATTGGAATACGAGACAAAAGAGTTTTAGCCATTATCAAAAAGATGCTGAAGGCGGAAATTACAGGCGAAGGCATTCCTGTTAAAGGGACTCCTCAAGGTGGTATTTTATCCCCATTGCTAGCCAACGTTGTATTAAATGAACTTGACTGGTGGGTGTCAAACCAATGGGAAACAAAACCGACAAGAGTACCTTATAAATTGAAACGCAATAAAACGGATGCACTTAAAAAGACAAGGTTAAAACCAATGTATCTAGTAAGGTATGCGGATGATTTTAAAATCTTCACAAATTCCTACGAAAACGCTAGAAAGATTAAAATAGCGGTTGAAAGATGGCTCAAGGAAAGATTAGGACTTGAGATAAGTGAAGAAAAAAGTAAAATCACAAACTTACGGAAAAACGGTACAGATTTTTTAGGAATTCGATTTAGAGCAGTTCAGAAGGGAAATGCTAAAACTGGTTATATTGTAAATTCTAAAATGGACCCGAAAGCGAAAGATAAAGTATTGGGTGTCATTAGGCATCAATTGGTGAAGCTAAGAAAAAGTCCTACTCCAGAAAAAGTAATGAACTTTAACTCCAACATTCTTGGATTGCATAATTACTATAAAATTGCGACCAGAATTTCTCAAGATTTTAATGAGATAAGGCATAAAGTTCATCCGAATATAAAATCATTGATGTTTAGAAACATCTTTGTTTATACAAAGGAAACGAACAACGTCATTAATAAATTTTATGGAGATTACAATTGTCCAAGGTTTAAAAGTAATGGATTTCTGGTCTATCCTATTGAAGCAATTCGACATGATATACGAGGTCAAAGAGACCCTAACTTCTCAGTTTATAATGAAAAGGATAGGGCACTAATTCATAAAGAGATAAAACATGTGTCTGTTCGTGAGATTGAAATGTTTCGTAAAGGAATATATAAAGCGAAAAGTGTTCTGTATGAAAATAACCGCTTAAGTAAATATGTTGCTCAAAAAGGATGCTGTGGAATAACAGGAGAACGATTGACTCCTCATAATGCTATCTGTCATCACATTAAGTCAACAGCTCAAGGCGGTAGTGATGAATATGATAACTTGATTATTATTAATAAGAAATATCATATGTTAATTCACAATAAAGACCCTCTTGCAAATAAAGATTACAAAGAAATGTTAGCCAAGTTTGAAAAGAAAGCTTTAAACAAATTAAATAAGCTGAGAACGGAAGTAGGAAATCCAAAACTTAGCCTATAAACTTCGACAAAGTTAACGATGGAACGCCGTGTGAGTGTGAAAGCCTCATGCACGGTGTGGAGTGGGGGAAAAGCTGGAGATAATATCAAATGCTTACCTATCACTATACTTCTCAGGAGAATACCAACCACGTGCCCATAACTATACGAAAGTACTGTTCGGTGAAGATAATGTATATCGTGCTGGAACAATAGGTACTGTTGCCGAAAAGACCGCGTATGGATATGTGAAAGGATATGCTTCCGATCATAATTTAACGATACGAGGAGCGGAAGTAGACCGCCTTGTAGCAGGGTGTACTGGTGTTAAGAGAACGACAGGACAACATCCAGGTGGTATTATCGTAGTGCCAGATTACATGGATGTCTTTGATTTTACACCGATTCAATTTCCAGCAGATTCTTTAGAGGCAGAATGGAGAACGACACATTTTGATTTCCATTCTATTCATGATAACTTGTTAAAACTTGATATACTCGGACACGATGATCCGACAGTGATTCGTATGCTTCAAGATTTAAGTGGAGTGGATCCAAAGACGATTCCTACTGATGATCCAGAAGTAATGAAAATTTTCTCGGGTACAGAATCACTTGGCGTAACGGAGGAACAAATTAACTGTAAAACAGGTACACTTGGTATTCCAGAATTTGGGACGAAATTCGTTCGCCAAATGTTAGAAGAAACGAAGCCGACGACGTTCTCAGAGCTTGTCCAAATTTCTGGACTATCTCACGGTACAGATGTATGGCTTGGAAATGCAAATGAACTCATTTATGATGGTACATGTACATTAAGTGAAGTAATCGGTTGTCGTGATGATATTATGGTGTATTTAATTTACCAAGGTTTAGAACCGTCTTTAGCGTTTAAAATTATGGAATCTGTGCGTAAAGGGAAAGGTGTGCCTCCAGAGTGGGAAGAGGAGATGCGTAATAATAATGTGCCGGGATGGTATATTGATTCGTGTAAAAAGATTAAGTATATGTTCCCTAAGGCGCATGCGGCAGCATATGTACTCATGGCAGTGCGCATTGCCTATTTTAAAGTGCATTTTGCGCTCTTATTCTACGCAGCATACTTTACTGTTCGGGCTGATGATTTTGATGTAGATGCGATGGTAAAAGGCTCAGCAACTATCCGCACTAAAATTGATGAAATTACGCAAAAGGGATTAGATGCTTCGCCAAAAGAAAAAAGTTTACTAACAGTATTAGAAATGACACTCGAAATGTGTGAACGTGGTTATTCATTCCAAAAAGTTGATTTATATCGCTCTAGTGCAACAGATTTTATTATTGATGGGAATACATTGATTCCACCGTTTAATGCAATACCTGGTCTTGGTACAAATGCTGCATTAAACATTGTAGCAGCACGTGGAAATGGCGAGTTTTTATCGAAAGAGGATTTACAACAGCGCAGTAAGATTTCCAAAACAATTATTGAGTATTTAGATAGCCAGGGTTGTCTAGGAGATCTACCAGATCAAAACCAGTTATCGTTGTTCTAATAGGTAGGAAAAGTCTTTGCAAAACAATGGTTACTATGCTATACTAGATAGCGAGATAACCATGTCGTGTATATTTTGTGAAAAAAAGAGTGGGGAAACCCACTCTTTCGTTTTACTATCTACGTTTCTGCGTCTAAAATTTACGTAGACGCTTCTGTCGTATATACATATTTTGTTACAAGTTTTACTTCTTAAATTTGGTAATACTAAGACAGATATTCCCTGCTTATTAGCAGGGGCTTTTGTTAGCTAACGAGAAAGAATATACAAACTGCATTGGTTAAAAGTACGCAGGATGAAGTCTTTCAACTGTTACATGGCGGCAGAAAGGAGGCTGTTTATGGATAAGAAAGTTACAGAAGTTGTTGAAGCACTTGCGCAGCCAATTGTCGAAGAGCTTGGTCTTGAGCTTGTAGATGTAGAGTATGTGAAAGAAGGACAAGATTGGTTTTTACGCGTGTCCATTGACTCTGATACAGGAGTAGATATTGAGGAATGTGGAGCGGTAAGTGAGCGGTTAAGTGAAGCTTTAGATAAAGAGGATCCAATTCCTCATCTTTACTTTTTAGATGTATCCTCTCCAGGAGCGGAGCGTCCACTAAAGAAAGAAAAAGATTTCCACCAAGCAGTAGACAAACAAGTTGCAATTAAAACATACGAGCCAATTGATGGTGAGAAAATGTTTGAAGGAAAACTACTTGCATATGATGGAACAACAATTACATTACTATTAACAATTAAAACACGTAAAAAAGAAATCCAAATTCCAATGGATAAAGTTGCCAATGCGCGACTTGCAGTTACGTTTTAGTAAGAAGGGGGATCTTCATGAGCACTGAGTTGTTAGATGCTTTGCTCGTATTAGAACAAGAAAAAGGTATTAGCAAAGATATTATTATTGATGCTATTGAAGCAGCTTTAATATCTGCTTACAAACGAAATTTCAACCAAGCGCAAAATGTTCGCGTTAGCTTCAATCCTGAAGTTGGTACAATTCAAGTATTAGCACGTAAGGATGTAGTGGAAAATGTATTTGATCCACGTCTTGAAATTTCTGTTGAAAAAGCAAGGCATATTAATCCGAACTATCAAGAGGGCGACGTATTAGAGATTGAAGTAACGCCAAAAGATTTCGGACGTATTGCAGCACAAACAGCAAAACAAGTTGTAACACAGCGTGTACGTGAAGCTGAACGTGGCGTGATTTATTCTGAGTTCAGCGACCGTGAAGAAGACATTATGGTTGGTATTGTACAACGCCAAGATGCTCGCTTTATTTATGTAAGTTTAGGGAAAGTAGAAGCACTTTTACCAGTAAGCGAGCAAATGCCAAATGAACAGTACAAACCTCATGATCGCATCCGTGTTTTCATTACAAAAGTAGAGAAAACAACAAAAGGACCGCAAATTTATGTATCACGTACGCATCCAGGCCTTTTAAAGCGCTTGTTTGAAATTGAAGTACCAGAAATTTATGATGGAACTGTAGAAATTCGTTCTGTAGCACGTGAAGCAGGAGACCGTTCAAAAATCTCTGTGTACTCTGAAAATGTAGATGTAGATCCAGTAGGTTCTTGTGTAGGACCGAAAGGACAACGTGTACAACGCATCGTAGATGAACTAAAGGGTGAAAAAATTGATATCGTTCGCTGGTCAAATGATCCGGTTGAATATGTAGCAAACGCACTAAGTCCATCACAAGTTGTAAAAGTGCTTGTAAACGAAGAAGACAAAGCAACTACTGTAATTGTTCCAGATCATCAACTTTCCTTAGCAATTGGTAAGCGTGGGCAAAATGCACGACTTGCAGCAAAATTAACAAATTGGAAAATTGATATTAAAAGCGAGTCTGATGCGAAACAACTAGGACTTTTAACAGAAGAAGATATGATAATCGCATTCGATTCTGCTGAAGATGAAATCGAATAGAGGTGATGAACGTGAGCAATCGAAAAGTTCCGTTACGAAAATGTGTGGTAACACAAGAAATGAAATCAAAACGCGAGCTCATTCGCATTGTTCGTTCCAAAGAGGGAGTCGTGTCAATTGATTTAACAGGTAAACAATCAGGACGCGGTGCATATTTATCAAAAGATAAAGAATGTATTTCTCAAGCGAAAAAGAAAAATGTTTTGGAACATCACCTAAAAGCGAAAATTGATGACTCTCTTTATGAAGAGCTAATCGAGCTTGTTGAGAAGGAGTCGAAGTAAGTGTCCAATTGGAAATCGTTTTTAGGGCTGGCTAATCGGGCCCGAAAGATTATATCGGGTGAAGAGCTTGTTTTAAAAGAAGTCCGAGGTGGTAAAGCAAAGCTCGTATTGCTTTCTGAAGATGCGTCAGCAAATACAACAAAGCGCATTACGGACAAAACAACGTTCTACAACGTACCAATGAGAAAAGTCGAAAATCGACAAGAATTAGGGCATGCGATTGGGAGAGAAGAACGAGTCGTTGTAGCGGTGTTAGATGACGGCTTTGCTAAAAAGCTGCTTAGCATGCTCGATACAACTTACCGGGGGTGAAGGTATGAGTAAAATTCGAGTATATGAATATGCAAAAAAACACAATATCTCAAGTAAGGATATTATTACAAAACTAAAAGAAATGAATATAGAGGTTTCTAATCATATGGCGATGTTAGATGATGAAGTAGTAAACAAGTTAGATAATCAATATAATGACGGAGCAGAAAAACCTTCTGTTGCAGATGAGTTTGAAGTAGAAGAAAAAGTTGTTCGCAGTAAAAAGAACAGCAATAAGAATAAGAAAAAAGGCAAAGGAAATCAAGACAAACGTCAAGAAAACTTTGCTGGAAGACAACAAACGCAAGTAGTAGAAACACCAGACAGAATCACTTTCTCTGGCACGCTTACAGTAGCTGAACTTGCAAAAAAATTAAGCAAAGAGCCGTCTGAAATTATTAAAAAGCTCTTTATGCTTGGAATCATGGCAACAATTAACCAAGATTTAGATAAAGATACAATTGAGTTAATTGCTAGTGATTATGGTATTGAAGTAGAAGAAGAAGTAATTGTTAGTGAAACAGAATTCGAGACGTTTATAGACGAGCAAGACGATGAAGAAAACTTAAAAGAACGTCCGGCTGTCGTTACAATTATGGGACACGTTGACCATGGTAAAACAACATTACTTGACTCTATTCGTAATTCAAAAGTAACTGCTGGTGAAGCAGGCGGAATTACGCAGCATATTGGTGCATACCAAGTTGAAGTAAACGACAAAAAAATTACGTTCCTAGATACACCAGGTCACGCAGCGTTTACAACAATGCGTGCACGCGGTGCGCAAGTTACGGATATTACAATTCTAGTTGTAGCAGCTGATGACGGTGTTATGCCACAAACAGTTGAAGCGATTAACCACGCGAAAGCAGCTGGAGTACCAATTATTGTTGCTGTAAATAAAATGGATAAACCAGCTGCAAATCCGGACCGTGTAATGCAAGAGTTAACTGAATATGAGTTAGTTCCAGAAGCTTGGGGCGGCGATACAATCTTCGTACCAATCTCAGCTATTAAAGGTGAAGGAATTGACAACTTGTTAGAAATGATTCTTCTTGTAAGTGAAGTAGAAGAATATAAGGCAAATCCAAATCGCTATGCAACTGGTACAGTAATCGAAGCACAGCTTGATAAAGGTAAAGGAACAATTGCGACGTTACTTGTTCAAAACGGTACACTTCGAGTAGGAGATCCAATCGTTGTTGGTACATCATTCGGCCGTGTTCGTGCGATGGTAAATGATATTGGTCGTCGTGTAAAAGTTGCAGGTCCGTCTACTCCTGTTGAAATTACAGGTTTAAATGAAGTACCACAAGCGGGAGATCGCTTTATGGCATTTGCCGATGAGAAGAAAGCACGTCAAATCGGTGAAGAACGTGCACAACAAGCATTGCTTGCACAGCGCGGTGAAAAATCTAAATTAAGCCTTGAAGATTTATTCCAACAAATTAAAGAAGGCGATGTAAAAGAAATTAACTTGATTGTGAAAGCAGACGTACAAGGTTCTGTGGAAGCAATGGCAGCATCACTTCGTAAAATTGATGTTGAAGGCGTAAAAGTGAAAATCATCCATACTGGCGTAGGTGCAATTACAGAATCTGATATTATTTTAGCTTCTGCATCTAATGCAATTGTAATCGGATTTAACGTACGTCCTGATGTTAATGCGAAGCGTACAGCTGAATTAGAAAACGTTGATATTCGTTTGCACCGCATTATTTATAAAGTAATTGAAGAGATCGAAGCAGCAATGCAAGGTATGCTAGATCCTGAATTCGTAGAAAAAGTAATTGGTCAAGCAGAAGTTCGTCAAACGTTCAAAGTAACGAAAGTTGGAACAATTGCAGGCTGTTACGTAACAGATGGTAAAATTACACGTGATAGCGGCGTGCGTATCATTCGTGACGGCGTAGTTATTTTCGAAGGCCAACTTGATACGTTAAAACGTTTCAAAGACGACGTAAAAGAAGTTGCCCAAAACTATGAGTGTGGTATTACAATTGAAAGATATAATGATCTTAAAGAAGGGGACATCATTGAGGCGTACATTATGGAAGAAGTGAAGCGATGATTATCGCTTCACTCTCATTCGAATGTATAATCTATGATGTGCATTCTTTAAAAGAGAAACGAGCAATTTTACAGCGTGTTTTAACTCGTGTAAAACAGCGTTACAATGTATCTGTTTCAGAAGTTGGGCATCAAGATGTATGGCAACGTACAGAAATTGCGATTGTTTCCGTATCCTCAAATCGTGTTGTCTGCGAAAAAGAAATGGATCGTGTACTTGCCTACATTGATTCATTTCCTGAAATTGAACGTACGATAACACAATTGGAATGGTATTGAATGAGGTGATTAGTTATGAAGCTACGTGCAAATCGCGTGGGCGAGCAAATGAAGAAAGAATTAGGCGAAATTATTAGTCGCAAGATTAAAGATCCACGTATCGGTTTTGTGACGGTAACAGATGTGCAAGTAAGTGGGGATTTACAGATTGCCAAAGTATATATTTCTGTTTTAGGAGACGAAGAACAGAAAGAAAATACATTAAAAGGTTTAGCGAAGGCAAAAGGCTTTATTCGTTCCGAAATTGGACAACGTATTCGTCTTCGTAAAACACCTGAAATTTCCTTTGAATTTGATGAATCGATTGGATACGGTCATCGAATTGATACACTTTTACATGAAATTAATAAAGACGGTAAACGTGAAGAATAATGGATAGACATTTGTCTATCCATTTTTTCAATCTAGAGTAAGTTTGACATACAAAAAGAATAACGATGAGGTGAATATATGGAAGGTGTAGTACTATTACATAAACCAAAAGGCATGACATCACATGATTGTGTATTTAAATTAAGAAAAATATTAAGGGAGAAACGTATAGGGCATACAGGAACTTTAGATCCGGATGTGACAGGAGTATTACCAATTTGCGTAGGGCGTGCCACGAAAATTGCACAATTTTTGACGAGTGAAACAAAAACGTACGAAGGCGAAGTTACACTAGGATTTTCGACGACTACAGAAGATGCTTCAGGTGAAGTGGTTGCAAAGCAAGATGTCAATCGTGTTATTAGGCGTGAAGAAGTAGAAACCGTATTAGCAGGCTTAACAGGAACAATTGAACAAGTACCACCGATGTACTCAGCTGTAAAAGTAAATGGAAAGAAGCTATACGAATATGCGAGGGCGGGAAAAGAAGTAGAGCGTCCTGTTCGTACAATTACGATTCATGAATTTACTTTACTTGATAATTGTGAATTATTTGAAGGGAAGACAATTTCCTTCCGTTTCCGTGTGACTTGTAGTAAAGGAACATACGTAAGAACATTAGCAGTTATGATTGGGGAAAAGCTTGGGTTTCCAGCGCATATGTCCGATCTTGTAAGAACAGCATCAGGAGAGTTTAAATTAGAAGATTGTATATCATTTGAAGAAATTGAGCAAAACATGCAAAATGGAACAGTGGAATCTATCTTCATTTCAATTGATGAAGCTTTATGTAAGTTTCCAAAAATAATTGTTAGTGAGGAACAAGCAGAAAAAGTGAAGAATGGTATGTTTTTACCGAATAAAGAACAAATAACAGCACCATACATCACAATTTTTGATAAAAATGAGCGTTGTTTAGCAATTTATGAACATCATCCAAAGCATCAAGATATGTTGAAACCGATGAAAGTACTTGTGAATAATCAAGAATTACAGCTATAATGGATAATTGGAAGGATTATTACAGAAAAAGGTGAATTCAAGCGTGAAACTTATTCATTTAACTCATCCACACGAACAAAATAAAATAGAACTACCACCTACTGTAATGGCATTAGGATTTTTTGATGGCATTCATTTAGGGCATCAGCGTGTGATTCGAACAGCAAAAAAAATAGCGGATGAAAGAGGATATAAAAGTGCTGTCATAACGTTTCATCCACACCCATCTGTTGTGTTAGGGAAAAAAGAAGCGCATGTGGAGTATATTACACCGTTATCTATTAAAGAAAAAGTAATTGCAGATTTAGGGATTGATATGTTGTATGTGGTGAAATTCGATGAATCATTTGCTGGATTACTGCCACAACAGTTTGTAGATGAATATATTATTGGGCTAAATGTAAAGCATGTAGTAGCAGGTTTTGACTATTCATACGGACGTCTAGGAAAAGGGACGATGGAAACTTTACCATTTCATGCAAGAGGGGAGTTTACACAAACCGTGATTGAAAAAGTAGAATTTCAAGAAGAAAAAGTAAGTTCCACATTATTACGAAAGCATATTCGTAATGGAGAAATGGAACGAATCCCAGCTATTTTAGGAAGACCATATACAGTTGAAGGCATAGTTGTTCACGGAGATAAACGAGGACGCCAAATTGGCTTTCCAACAGCTAATGTGGCTTTAAGTGATGAATATCTTTTGCCGCCTGTTGGTGTGTATGCTGTTAGAATGAACGTAAATGATGAGTGGCATGAAGGTGTATGTAATATCGGATATAAACCTACTTTTAAGGAAAATGAAAAGCAGCTTTCTATTGAAGTGCATCTATTTGAATTTCAGCGCGATATATATGATGAGTCTGTTGTTGTAGAGTGGCACATCCGCATTCGTGAAGAAAAAAAGTTTAACGGAATAGATGAGTTAGTTGCACAAATTGCAAAAGATAAAAGAACGGCAGAAGATTATTTTAGCCGTGCAAATAATATACTTGCTTTTTCTAATGAAAAGTAGTATTCTATCTTATGTACTTTACAATAACCTTTGCTTGGCATTACGACTCACCGACGTGTGCTAGGTAATTGGGGATATAATACTTAGGAGGTGAAATAGGATGGCTTTAACACAAGAGCGTAAAAATGAAATCATTGCACAATTTAGAACTCATGAGACTGATACTGGTTCTCCAGAGGTTCAAGTTGCTGTCCTAACAGAGCAAATTAACACTCTAAATGAGCACTTACGTACTCACAAGAAAGATCATCATTCACGTCGCGGTCTTTTAAAGATGGTTGGTAAACGTCGTAACTTACTTACTTACCTTCGTAACAAAGACATCACTCGCTACCGTGAGTTAATCACAAAGCTTGGATTACGTCGATAGTCAAAGAAGCGGGAATATTCCCGCTTTTTTGTTAGGTAAAAATATATCTTCTACTCTTGATAGCTTACTGTATTTTCGGTAATACTAGAGGAAGAATATTGTGATATATTATTCATTTACATAGAAGAATTGAATATTTTAAATTGAGAGGGGTACTTAAATGAGTCAGGAAAAGCAAGTCTTCTCGATAGATTTGGCTGGTCGTCAGCTAACAATTGAAGCAGGTCAGCTTGCAAAACAAGCAAACGGAGCAGTTTTAGTAAGATATGGCGATACAGCGGTTCTATCTACAGCAACTGCATCAAAAGAGGCAAAAAATGTAGATTTCTTCCCACTAACAGTAAACTATGAAGAGCGTTTATATGCAGTAGGAAAAATTCCAGGTGGCTTTATTAAACGTGAAGGTCGTCCAAGTGAGAAAGCGATTTTAGCGAGTCGTTTAATTGATCGTCCAATTCGCCCTCTTTTTGCTGAAGGTTTCCGTAATGAAGTACAAGTTGTCAGCATTGTAATGAGTGTTGATCAAGATTGTTCTTCAGAAATGGCGGCTATGCTAGGTTCTTCATTAGCATTATCGATTTCAGATATTCCATTTGAAGGTCCGATTGCTGGTGCGACAGTTGGTCGTATTGACGGCGAATTTATTATTAATCCAACAGTTGAACAACAAGAGAAGAGTGATATTCACCTTGTTGTTGCCGGAACAAAAGATGCGATTAACATGGTAGAAGCTGGTGCAGATCAAGTGCCTGAAGAAACGATGTTAGAAGCGATTATGTTTGGTCATGAAGAAATTAAACGTTTGATTGCATTCCAAGAAGAGATTGTACAGGCTGTAGGTAAAGATAAAACAGAAGTACAACTTTATGAAGTGGATGCTGATCTTAATCAAGTTGTACGTGAAATGGCAGAGCAAGATATGCATTCAGCGATTCAAGTGCACGAAAAACACGCGCGTGAAGATGCAATTAATGCAGTGAAAAAGCGTGTTATAGCGCATTATGAGGCGCAAGAAGCTGATGCTGAAACATTAGGACAAGTAAATGAGATTTTATATAAAATTGTAAAAGAAGAAGTACGTCGTCTTATTACAGTTGAAAAAATCCGCCCAGATGGACGTAAAGGTGATGAAATTCGTCCTTTAGCATCAGAGGTAGGGATTTTATCTCGTACGCATGGTTCTGGTTTGTTTACACGTGGACAAACACAAGCATTAAGTATTTGTACATTAGGAGCATTAGGTGATGTGCAAATTTTAGACGGTCTTGGTGTAGAAGAGTCTAAACGATTCATGCATCATTATAATTTCCCGTCCTTTAGTGTTGGTGAAACAAGACCAATGCGTGGACCAGGTCGTCGTGAAATTGGTCACGGTGCGTTAGGTGAACGTGCTCTTGAACCTGTTATCCCATCTGAAAAAGATTTCCCATATACAGTTCGTCTTGTATCAGAAGTATTAGAATCAAATGGTTCTACTTCTCAAGCAAGTATTTGTGGTAGTACTTTAGCGATGATGGATGCAGGCGTTCCGCTGAAAGCACCAGTTGCTGGTATTGCAATGGGACTTGTAAAGTCAGGTGAACACTATACAATTTTAACAGATATTCAAGGTATGGAAGATCACTTAGGCGATATGGACTTTAAAGTAGCTGGTACAGCTAAAGGTGTAACAGCACTTCAAATGGATATTAAAATTGAAGGTTTATCTCGTGAAATTTTAGAAGAGGCATTGCAACAAGCTAAGCTTGGTCGCATGCACATCTTAGAACATATGTTATCTGTTATTGCTGAGCCTCGTAAAGAGTTATCTCAATATGCTCCAAAGATTGTTACAATGACAATTAATCCGGACAAAATCCGTGATGTTATTGGGCCAAGCGGAAAGCAAATTAACAAGATTATTGAAGAAACAGGCGTGAAAATTGATATTGAACAAGATGGTACAGTCTTTATTTCATCTATTGATCAAGAGATGAACGAAAAAGCGAAGAAAATTATCGAAGATATCGTTCGTGAAGTGCAAGTAGGTGAAATTTACTTAGGGAAAGTAAAACGAATTGAAAAATTTGGTGCTTTCGTTGAATTATTCAGTGGTAAAGACGGCCTTGTTCATATTTCTGAATTAGCGCTTGAACGTGTAGGGAAAGTAGAAGATGTTGTGAAAATCGGTGATGAGATTTCTGTAAAAGTTATCGAAATCGATAAACAAGGTCGTGTAAACTTATCTCGAAAAGTATTGCTTAAAGAAGAGCAGGAAAAAGAAGCAGCAAAACAAGAACAAGAACAAGAACAAGAATAAGCAAAAAAGCTAAGGAATTTCCTTAGCTTTTTTTATTATGTAAAAACCTTGGGATATATCTCAAGGTTTTTTGTATATAACAGAGTATAGTTTTAATGAGAACGTTTAAATTAAAAATGAAAAGAAAAGAAACTGTTATTACTTTCGTTTGACGAGGTGTACATGAAAAGAAAAGAAGGGAAATCTGACTAACTATTAGTCGGCGGACGGAAGATCCTTGACTGATGGGAGTTTTACTTTATTGGAGGGTGCTTAATGAAAATTCGCATTATTTTACTTATAGTTATACTATGCTTCTTTGCAATGCATGTTTCGCATATATCATATGCAAAAGACAGCTTGTATGAAGAGATTGAAGAAAAAGCAAAAGTGTATGCGATTCCACCGCAAAATGCATGTATTGATAAGGTGTGGAAAGCGACGCCGGGGTATAATGGTAAAGAAGTAGATATCCGAGCTTCCTATGATAACATGAAGAAACAGGGGCGTTTTGATGAGAAACAATTGGTATATCGAGAAGTATCGCCCAAAGTACATTTAACAGACTTATCGCCTGCTCCTATTTATAGAGGAAATCCAAGTAAAAAAATGATTGCACTTACCATTAATGTTGCTTGGGGAAATGAATATCTTTCAAAGATGTTAGAAATACTGCAAAAGCACAATGTGAAAGCAACTTTTTTTCTAGAGGGAAGATGGGTGAAAGAAAATTTACGGTTTGCAAAAATGATTGCGGATGCTAACCAGGAAGTGGGAAATCATTCATATACGCATCCTGATATGAAAACGTTATCGCTTTCTGCAATTCAAGAACAATTACAAAAAACGAATCAAGTCATTGAAGCGGCAACGAATCAAAAAGTGCGTTGGTTTGCACCTCCAAGTGGCAGTTTTCGTGACGATGTTGTTCATACTGCTGCAAAATTGCAAATGGGGACGATAATGTGGACAGTGGATACAATTGATTGGAAGCATCCAGAACCGCACGTGTTACTTCAGAGAGTATTAAGTAAAGTGCATCCCGGAGCCATTATTTTAATGCATCCAACTTCTTCTTCGGCAGAATCACTTGATACATTGATTTCAAAACTAAAAGAAAAAGGATATACTGTAGGGAACGTATCTGCTTTAGTAGATGAAAAGCGTATTGAATAAACACATTTGCATGACATTCTTCTTTAAACTTGTTATGATTATATAATAGAATTTTTTAACAGAGAAATTGTTAATAGGAGGAAGGCTTTTGATCAAAAAATATACGTGTAAAAATGGAGTAAGAATCGTAATGGAACATATTCCAACAGTACGTTCTGTTGCAATTGGAGTATGGATTCATGCAGGATCACGAAATGAAAATGAAAAGAATAATGGAATTTCTCACTTTTTAGAACATATGTTTTTCAAAGGAACGAAAACACGTAGTGCTAGAGAAATCGCTGAATCCTTCGACAGCATTGGCGGGCAAGTTAATGCGTTTACATCAAAGGAATATACATGTTACTATGCGAAAGTGTTAGATGAACATGCGAAATATGCACTTGATATTTTAGCGGATATGTTCTTTAATTCAACGTTTGTAGAAGAAGAATTGAAAAAAGAAAAAAATGTTGTGTTTGAAGAAATTAAAATGTATGAAGATACGCCAGATGATATTGTCCATGATATGTTAACGAAAGCGACGTATGAGACGCACCCGCTGGCATATCCTATTTTAGGAACAGAACAAACGCTTGAAACGTTTACTGGTGATACACTTCGTGAATATATGAAGGATCATTATACGCCAGAAAATGTCGTTATCTCTATTGCTGGCAACATTGATGAGTCATTCGTTCAAAACGTTGAACAATATTTTGGAAGTTATGAAGGAACGACAAATCGTGAACAAGTACATAATCCTATTTTCCATCCAAATAAAGTAGCACGCAAAAAAGAAACAGAACAAGCTCATTTATGTCTAGGGTTTAAAGGATTACAGATGGGTGATGAAAGTGTTTATAATCTGATTGTATTGAATAATATTCTAGGTGGCAGTATGAGTAGTCGTTTGTTCCAAGAAGTGCGTGAGCAACGCGGGTTAGCATATTCTGTATTTTCTTATCATTCTTCTTATGAAGATACAGGTATGTTAACAATTTACGGAGGAACGGGCAGTCAACAACTCGATATGTTGTACGAAACAATTCAGCAAACGCTTGATACATTAAAAAATACAGGTATTACAGAAAAAGAATTACTTAATAGTAAAGAGCAACTAAAAGGAAATCTTATGTTAAGTTTAGAAAGTACAAATAGTCGAATGAGCCGCAATGGTAAAAATGAATTACTTCTAAAAAAACATCGCTCTTTAGATGAAATTATTGAAAGTGTAAACAGTGTTACAAAAACAGATGTAGACACATTAATTCGTAATATGTTTACAGATGAGTTTTCTGCAGCATTGATTAGCCCAAATGGTGAGCTTCCAAAAGGGATAAGTCAAAAATAAATACAAATAAAAAACCGTTTCTTATTAAGGAAACGGTTTTTTATTTGTATTTATATATTCGGTTTAATATTTATGTATATAAATTGGTATTATGCAGAGTGCAACATAACTGTTCCTTGTTTTTGCTTGTTGTAAACCATGCATGTGGTAGGATAAGAACCTGACCGTTTCTATGCCGTTTTTTTAACTTATATATAGGCATTTTTTTTTGAAGTTTAGAATAGGTACTTAATATAAAAGAAATCTTCTATTCCAAATGATATATAAGGAGGGGATGGAATGCGATTAAGTGAACTAAGTGGAAAAGAAATTGTGGATTTACAGCGTGCGGAACGAATGGGAGTATTAGGGCACGCCGATCTTGAGATTGATGAGAAAGATGGGAAGATTCAAGCGCTCATTATTCCAGTTGGAAAATGGGGAGGATTTAAACGAGGGCAACAAGAAGTCAAGGTGGAGTGGAGTAGAATTAAAAAAGTGGGGCAAGATATGATCATTTTTGATCTTGTTAATTATTCAGATTCTAATTAAAAGATGACCATTGCGGTCATCTTTTTTATTATGAGAACCTATAGGTGTAAATCATCCTTACTTTGTTGTTTTCAATCACCTTATACTCGTACATTACATATGATGTGGAGGAAAACGAAAAAGTAGGCACTTTTCTTATAATGAGAGAAAAAGAAGGTGAAGAAAAGAATGTTGACTGATATTCATATCGCTGTCATAGGAGGAGATGCAAGGCAGCTTGAAGTCATTCGTAAGCTAGTTGAGCTTGATGCGAAACTCTCATTAGTAGGCTTTGATCAGTTGGATCATGGATTTACAGGATCAGCAAAAGAGAGTATGCAAAATCTCGATTTTACTACTTTAGATGCCATTATTTTGCCGGTAGCTGGAACTGATGCGAATGGAAAGATTGATACTATTTTTTCAAATGCAAAAGTTATGATTACAAAAGAACAGATTGAAAACACACCAGCCCATTTTACGATATATTCAGGAATAAGTAACACTTACTTAGATACAATTGCTTCTTCAACGAATCGAAAACTTGTCAAATTGTTTGATCGTGATGATGTAGCGATTTATAACTCAATACCAACTGTTGAAGGGACTATTATGATGGTTATTCAACATACCGATTATACAATTCATGGGTCTACGGTAATGGTATTAGGTTTTGGGAGAACTGGAATGAGTGTAGCAAGAACATTTCAGTCATTAGGAGCGAAAGTGAAAGTAGGTGCACGACGTTCTGAACATATTGCTCGTATTACTGAGATGACATTCACGCCATTTCAAATGCGAGATATAGAGCGAGAAGTACACGATGTTGACATTGTTATTAATACAATCCCTCATCTTGTTGTAACGGCAAGCGCAATTTCAAAAATGCCTGCTCATACATTAATTATCGATTTAGCCTCTAAACCTGGAGGGACAGACTTCCGCTATGCAGAAAAACGAGGAATTAAGGCTTTGTTAGCGCCTGGACTTCCAGGGATTGTTGCACCGAAAACAGCCGGACAAATTCTCGCAAATGTCCTTTCTAATTTATTAATAGCAGATGTAGACGTAAGAAAGGAGAATAAAAAATGAGTGTGAAAGGTAAACGAATTGGCTTTGGATTAACAGGCTCACATTGTACGTATGCAGAAGTTATGCCACACTTAGAAAAACTTGTTGCGGATGGAGCGGAAGTACGTCCTGTTGTATCATATACATTACAAACGACAAACACAAGATTTGGTGAAGGTGCAGAGTGGATTGAGAAGATAGAATCGATAACTGGTTATAAAGTAATTGATTCTATTGTGGGGGCAGAACCACTAGGTCCGAAAATTCCATTGGATTGTATGGTTATAGCACCATTAACAGGAAATACGATGAGTAAATTTGCGAATGCAATGACAGATTCACCTGTATTAATGGCTGCTAAAGCTACCTTGCGAAATGGTAAGCCTGTTGTATTAGCAGTTTCAACGAACGATGCTCTTGGGTTAAATGGTGTGAACTTGATGCGCCTTATGGCAACAAAAAATATATATTTTGTGCCATTTGGGCAAGATGCACCGCATAATAAACCGAACTCTATGGTAGCGCGTATGGAATTATTACAAGATACAATTGTTGAATCGCTAGAAGGGAAACAACTCCAACCTGTAGTTGTAGAAAAATTCAAGTATATGAATTAACAATCAAAAAACAGACAATTTTTTTCATGAAACCATCATTCTTATCGCAGAATATGATAAAATTAATTCTATTAAGAATGAGAAGGAGTATTTGTTACTCCTTTTTATTCTAAGTATAGAAGGATTGGTACCTAGAAAGGGGCATAGTGATGGAAAAGAAAAAATCTTTTCATGTCGCTGTAGTTGGAGCAACCGGCGCAGTTGGTGAACAAATGTTAAATACTTTAGAGAAACGTAATTTTCCAATAGAAAAGCTATCGTTACTTTCATCTAAACGTTCTGCAGGTAAAACGCTTTTATTTAAGGGAGAAGAAGTAACGGTACAAGAGGCTACTCCTGAAAGTTTTGAAGGAGTGGATATCGCACTCTTCAGTGCGGGTGGATCTGTATCGAAACAATTAGCACCAGAAGCAGCAAAACGCGGTGCAATCGTTGTTGATAATACGAGTGCATTTCGTATGACAGAAAATGTTCCGCTTGTTGTACCAGAAGTAAACGAAAAAGATTTATTAGAGCATAATGGAATTATTGCAAATCCAAACTGTTCTACCATTCAAATGGTAGTTGCTCTTGAACCAGTTCGTCAAAACTTTGGTTTAAAACGAGTAATCGTTTCCACATATCAAGCTGTATCAGGAGCAGGAGCGGCTGCGATTGAAGAGCTACATGAACAATCACAAGCCATTTTAAACGGTGAAGAAGCAAAAGCAAATGTTTTACCAGTAAAAGGTGATGAAAAGCATTATCCAATTGCATTTAATGCGATTCCGCAAATTGATAAGTTTGAAGATAATGGCTTTACATTTGAAGAAATGAAAATGATTAATGAAACAAAGAAAATTATGCATATGCCAGATCTTGAAGTAGCTGCTACATGCGTACGCTTGCCAGTTGTATCTGGTCACTCTGAATCTGTTTACATTGAAGTGGAAAAAGAAGGTGTAACAGTAGAAGATGTGCGTAATCTGCTAACGAATGCAGAAGGAATTGTTCTGCAAGATAATCCAGCAGAACAAGTATATCCAATGCCAGCAACTGCAGTTGGTAAAAACGAAGTATTCGTTGGGCGTATCCGTAAAGATTTAAACAATGATAAAGGATTCCATCTTTGGGTCGTATCTGATAACTTATTAAAAGGTGCTGCATGGAACTCTGTTCAAATTGCAGAACGATTAGTGAAATTACAATTAGTGTAAACGGCTAAAAGAAGGTGCGAAAATGAAAATTATTGTCCAAAAATTTGGTGGTACATCTGTACGTGATGAAAATGGTCGGAAACATGCCCTTCACCACATCAAAAAATCGTTAAAAGAGGGCTATAAAATTGTAGTTGTTGTATCTGCGATGGGGCGCAAAGGTGAGCCATATGCGACTGATACATTATTAGGCCTTGTAAATGAAAAACAATCATTTATTTCAAAACGTGAACAAGATTTATTGTTATCTTGTGGTGAGTTAATTTCGGCAATTGTGTTTTCAAATATGTTAAATGAAAATGAAATTAAAGCGGCAGCATTCAATGGTGCGCAAGCTGGTTTTATTACAAATGATGATTTTACAAACGCTAAAATCATTGAAATGAACTGTGAACGTATTCGAAAAGAGTTAGAAGAAGTAGATGTAATTGTCGTAACAGGATTTCAAGGACAAACTAAAGAAGGCGATACGACAACACTTGGGCGCGGTGGAAGTGATACATCAGCGTCAGCATTAGGTGTTGCGCTTCATGCCAAATATATCGATATCTTTACAGATGTAGAAGGTGTGATGACAGCCGATCCTCGTATTGTAAAAGATGCGCGTCATCTTGAAAATGTAACATACAATGAAATTTGTAATATGGCATATCAAGGTGCAAAGGTTGTTCATCCGCGTGCGATTGAAATTGCGATGCATGCGAAAGTACCATTGCGTGTACGTTCTACGTATTCTGATAGCGAAGGAACTTTAATTGCAGCATATGATGGTGCACGCGACGTACAAGAGCGTCCTGTAACTGGTATTGCTCATTCTTCAAGTGTCACGCAAATTAAAGTGTTGGCCAAGGACGGAGCATACGATTTACAAACAGAAGTGTTCAAAGAAATGGCTAAAGAAAAGATTAGCGTAGATTTGATCAATATTTCTCCTACGGGTGTAGCATACACAGTGAGTGATGATGTTGCATATCGAGCGGTTGAAGTGCTTCATAAACTTGGTTATGATCCAATTGTAACGGAGCACTGTGCAAAAGTATCTATTGTTGGAGCAGGTATCGCAGGTGTTCCAGGTGTTACAGCGAAAATTGTGACGGCATTAGCTGAAAATGGCGTTCAAATATTGCAATCAGCAGATAGTCATACAACAATATGGGTACTTGTGAAAGAAGAGAAACTTGTAGATGCTGTAAATGCACTTCATCGTGCATTTGAGCTTTCAAAAGAAAAGCAACTGGAATTATAAGGAGTGAGACCATGAGAGATTTTGGGACAATTGCAACAGCGATGGTCACACCGTTTGATAAAAATGGAAACATCGATTTTGCAAAGACAACAAAATTGGTAAACTATTTGATTGATAACGGGACAACGTCAATTGTTGTAGGAGGAACAACAGGTGAATCTCCTACATTAACATCTGAAGAAAAGGTAGCGTTATATCGTCATGTTGTATCTGTTGTCGATAGCAGGGTGCCTGTCATAGCTGGAACTGGCAGCAATAATACGCATGCTTCTGTGGAGCTTACGAAAAAAGCGGAAGAAGTAGGCGTAGATGCGATTATGTTAGTTGCACCATATTATAATAAACCAAGTCAAGAAGGAATGTATCAGCACTTTAAAACAATTGCTGAAAATACAAAACTTCCGATCATGTTATACAACGTTCCAGGTCGATCTATTGTTCAGATTTCGGTTGATACAGTTGTTCGTTTATCGCAAATTCCAAACATTGTTGCAATCAAGGATGCGGGCGGCGACGTATTAACGATGACAGAAATCATTGAAAAAACTTATGATGATTTTGCTGTATACAGTGGTGATGATGGATTAACATTGCCAGCGATGGCAATTGGCGCAAAAGGGATTGTCTCTGTTGCTTCTCATATTATTGGTAATGAAATGCAATACATGATTGCAGCATTCCGAACTGGTGATATGAAAACAGCACAAAAGCTTCATCAAATGTTAGTTAGAGTGACAAATGCATTATTTATGGCACCGAGTCCAACTCCTGTGAAGACGGCATTGCAATTCGTAGGATTAGATGTTGGTTCTGTTCGTTTACCTCTTCTACCATTAACCGAGGCAGAAAGAACGCAATTACTTGAAGTTATCCAATCTATTCCTCGCTAATAAGCAAGTGGCTTAGTGATATGTGCTAAGCCACTTTTTGTATTTTATCCCGCTATTTGCAGGTAGTAAGTCCCACACATTAAGGATTAGAGAAAAGGGAAGAATCTATATGAATTCATTTGTTTTTTGACATCTTTGTCTAGCTCTACCTCCTAGTCTAGTTGGCTAAACAGTCGTCTTGGTTTTTCTTTTTAAATTACTGCTATGCAGAATACAACATGCCCCTACTAACTTTCTCCTTTTGTTTTAAACCTTGTATGTGGCAGAAATAGGCCCTGACCGCTTCTATGCACGGCCAGATGCTCTTGCTCACCTAAAAGGAAAGGGGTTTTATAGCGTTATTTTAACTTGCATATATAGATAGGGATGAAGAAAATTACAACTGCTAGATGTCTCGCTTTACTTCTTACATGTAGTAGTGAAATAAATCCAGTTTATCCTCTTATACATATTCTTCTCTTTGCTTTCTTATAATTTAACTTGTGTTCTATTTCTTATATCAGTTATAATATGGCTAAGTAGCTTAGTACGGGTATGCTTAGCAAAAATGGAAAAACTTTACGGGTTATCGGATTTTGTATGAAATTACATAAAACATTTGATCTATATAATGAAAGAGAGGTGGGACCTGGTTTAAAAACAAAAAACGTGATAAGACCTTCGTTTTAGATGTTGAAAAATGATGGTGGAGTTTCCCCTGGTTTCTCTACAATGTTAGTGGGATCAGTTTTTATACTATTTTTAAACCAGGCAACAACATGAAGAAGAAAGAGATAGATACTGTAAAAGTATTCGCTCTCGGCGGAGTGGGCGAAATTGGAAAGAATATGTACTGCGTGGAAATTGATTCTGAAATTTTTATTGTGGATGCAGGACTTATGTTTCCAGAAGAAGAGATGTTTGGAATAGATATTGTTATACCAGATATCACATATTTAGTGGAAAATAAAGAGCGCGTAAAAGGACTATTTTTAACACATGGTCATGAAGATCATATTGGTGGTATTGTTTATGTGTTAAGGAAATTAGATATTCCAGTTTATGGAACGAAGCTGACGAACGGTCTTGTGAAAGAAAAATTAGGAGAAGCGGGTATGTTAGGCCGTGTTGATTTAAGAACAATTGATTCTAATGCTACTGTAGAATTCGATACATCAACGGTTTCCTTCTTTAATACAACTCACAGTATTCCAGACGCAGTGGGTGTTTGTTTCCATACTTCACAAGGGGCAATTGTATATACTGGTGATTTTAAATTTGATCAAACTCCTATTGGGAATAATGGTGCAGATATTGGAAAAATGGCACAAATCGGCAATGAAGGTGTGCTTTGCTTATTATCTGATAGTACTAATGCAGAGCGACCTGGCTATACAGGATCTGAGAGAGAAGTTGGTATAGAGATTTCCAAAGTATTTTATAACTCAGAAGGTCGTATTATTGTAGCCTCATTTGCGTCTAATGTTCATCGTATTCAACAAGTTTTTGATGCAGCTTATGAAACTGGTCGTAAGGTAGCGGTAGTTGGACGAAGTATGGTAAAGGTAGTTGATATTGCATATAATTTAGGTTATTTAAATATTCCAGACGGTATGTTAATTTCACTACAGGATGTTGATAATTATCCTGAGAAAAAGGTGACAATTTTAACGACTGGAAGTCAAGGTGAGCCAATGGCTGCCCTTTCTAGAATGGCTAGACAAGCTCATAAACAAATTTCAATTCGTAAAGGTGATACAGTCATTATTGCAGCATCCCCAATTCCAGGGAATGAAACATCTGTCTCAAGAACAATTGATTTACTATTTAGAGCAGGTGCGGATGTAGTATATTATGGAGAAAAGAAAGTTCATGTTTCGGGGCACGGTAGTCAAGAAGAATTGAAGTTAATGTTAAATTTAATGAAACCGAAATATTTCTTGCCTGTACATGGTGAATTTCGTATGCAAAAGGCACATGCCCGCTTAGCTCAAGATGTTGGAATTCAATCAGATCGTATTTTTATCACAGAAAAAGGTGAAGTAATCTCCTTTACAGATGGTGAAGCGAAACCAGCAGGGAAGGTTCCGGCTGGAAATGTATTGATTGATGGATTAGGCGTTGGTGATGTTGGAAATATCGTATTACGTGATCGAAAAATGTTATCACAAGACGGTATTTTAGTCGTTGTTGTGACACTTGGAAAAGATGAGAAAAAAATTATTTCTGGACCAGAAATAATTTCGCGAGGCTTTGTTTATGTTCGTGAATCTGAAGCATTGATTGAAAAATCAACGGATATCGTCCGTACAATTGTAGAACAATCTATTAAAGAGTATTCAATTGAATGGTCAACGTTAAAACAAAATATTCGTGAGCTACTTGGACAATTTTTATTTGAAAAAACGAAGAGAAAACCGATGATTTTACCAATTATTATGGAAGTATAAGAGATGGCTGCCTGTTTATAGGTAGCTTTTTCTTTTATCCTCTGTCGAATGAAATTTATAACTTAAGAAATAATAGTTATATACGTGAGAAAGGGGATACGACATGATAGAGCGTGATAAAATGAAAAATGAAGAGAAAGAGCCTGTGACAAAAGAAGAGACGAAAGAAGCTTCTGTATTAGAGAAAATTCAGCAGCTTGGCCAGACGAATGTCCCGCAATTAAATGAATCACGTATTCATTGTTTAACGATTGTAGGGCAAATTGAAGGCCATGTGCAATTGCCACCACAAAATAAAACGACGAAATATGAGCATGTTATTCCGCAAATTGTAGCAATTGAACAAAATCCTAAAATTGAAGGGTTATTAATTTTGTTAAATACAGTTGGAGGGGATGTAGAAGCTGGGCTTGCGATTTCTGAAATGATTGCTTCTCTTTCGAAACCGACTGTATCAATTGTTCTTGGCGGAGGTCATTCTATTGGTGTGCCGATTGCGGTATCAACAGATTATTCATTCATTGCAGAAACAGCAACAATGACAATCCACCCTATTCGTCTTACAGGTCTTGTAATAGGTGTTCCGCAAACATTTGAGTATTTAGATAAAATGCAAGAGCGTGTCATTCGTTTTGTAACAAAGAATTCCAAAGTAACAGAAGATCGTTTTAAGGAGTTAATGTTTGCAAAAGGGAATTTAACGCGAGATATTGGTACAAATGTTGTAGGTATGGATGCGGTGAAATATGGTTTAATTGATGATGTCGGAGGGATTGGTCAAGCAATCAAAAAGTTAAATGAATTAATTGAGGCGAAAACATCAACTAAAAAAGATAAGGCGTTGTTACAATGATTTTATATACGATTATGCCAGAGCAACTCGTGTATCCAATAGATCATGCAGAATTTGCGAAGCAGAAAATTATACATGTAGATGGTATTGATATGGTTGTGGAAATGGGGAATGAAAATAACTATTCTGTTATACGTGTGTTAAGTACAAATCCAGAGCATTTTTTACAATATGAACCTGGGCAGAAAATATCCTTTTCATAAAAGAAGGATTTTGTTTATGAGCTATGGTATAATATAAAAAACAAGAGGGTGAAGCAGCCGTGTGTACAGGCTGCTTTCTTGCGTTTATCCTGTAAAATCCTCTTTGAATGGGACTATACTGATTCTATGAAAGCTATATTTTTGAATGAGAATTTGAGGTGAAGAAATGGCAAAACAAAAGCAAATAGGGACGAAAACAAAAGCAAGACGTACTATAAAGCCAACTTTGTACTACGAAATCGTCGGTTTGACTCTTTTTGCGCTCTCTATCATTACAATTATGCAACTAGGTGTTGTCGGAAAAGCATTCGTGCTATTTTTTCGCTTTTTCTTTGGAGAATGGTACATACTTGGAGTACTTGGGGTTATTGCACTTTCTGTAGCGTTTGTTATAAAACGAGAGTGGCCGGATTTATTAAACAAACGATTGATTGGTCTATATTTAATCGTATTAGCTATATTGATGTTTAGTCATATTACATTAGTCAGCCTTTTAACAAAAGATGGAGCAGTACAAAGTACATCTGTTATTGTAACGACAAAAGATTTGTTCTTTCATGAAATGAAAAAAGGAGTCGACTCGGTCCATTTAGGCGGGGGAATGGTTGGGGCTATTATGTTTGCGACATGTTATTTTTTATTTGATGAAGTTGGCGCATACATAATCGGAATGATTCTCATTTTACTTGGTGTATTATGTATTACAAATAAACATATAGGAGAAGTACTAGCACCAATTGGAAGAATACTGAGACGGCAATTTCAAGTGATGCAAGGTGATTATAAAGATTGGCAATCAAAACGAACTGCCGAGAAAACTGAAAAGAAAAAGACTGCTCGTACGCGGAGTGAGCGTCATGTGTCAGAAGCACCAGAGTTAGTAGAATGTACAGAAGAGGTTGATATAGCGCCGCCGATTATATCGAATTTTACTGAAAACTATACAACGCCGGATCCAATAAGTGAAGAATCCCTTATTCCTGAAGCGATTCAAGAAGAAGCTTTGCCTATGCAAGAAGAAAAGCAAAAGCGGAAAAAAGGTGAAAAAATTGTTGAATCACTTGCCGGAGAGACGACAGCGCCGCCAATGCATTTTTCCGATGTTGAAAATAAAGATTATAAGTTGCCGTCTTTAGAGCTATTAAAGTTCCCGAACAATAAGCAAGTGACAAATGAGAATGAAACGATTTATGAAAATGCTCGTAAATTGGAACGAACATTCCAAAGCTTCGGTGTGAAAGCGAAAGTAACAAAGGTCCATAGAGGACCAGCAGTTACAAAATATGAAGTGTATCCTGATATGGGGGTTAAAGTTAGTAAAATTGTTAGTTTAAGTGATGATTTAGCACTAGCTTTAGCGGCGAAAGATATTCGAATTGAAGCACCAATCCCAGGGAAATCAGCTGTTGGTATTGAAGTGCCAAATTCAGAAGTTGCAGTGGTTACGTTAAGAGAAGTGTTGGATTCGAAAGCAAATAATCATCCAGAAGAAAAGTTATTAATTGGACTTGGACGCGATATTACAGGTGAAGCTGTCTTAGCACGTCTAAATAAAATGCCCCATTTACTTGTAGCAGGGGCAACTGGTAGCGGAAAGAGTGTATGTATAAACGGAATTATTACAAGTATATTAATGCGCGCTAAACCGCATGAAGTGAAACTCATGATGATTGACCCCAAAATGGTCGAATTAAATGTATACAATGGTGTTCCGCATTTATTAACACCTGTTGTGACAGACCCGAAAAAGGCGTCACAGGCATTAAAAAAGGTTGTCAATGAAATGGAACGACGTTATGAATTGTTTGCGCATAGTGGAACACGGAATATTGAAGGGTATAATGAATACATTAAACAACATAATGAACAATCCGAAGCGAAGCAACCAGAACTTCCGTATATTGTTGTTATTGTGGACGAGTTAGCAGATTTAATGATGGTTGCTTCTTCTGATGTAGAGGATGCGATTATGCGTCTGGCACAAATGGCACGTGCAGCTGGTATTCATTTAATTATTGCAACGCAGCGACCATCTGTAGATGTTATTACCGGTGTTATTAAAGCGAATATTCCATCGCGAATAGCTTTTGCGGTTTCCTCTCAAACTGATTCAAGAACGATTCTTGATACAGGGGGAGCAGAGAAATTATTAGGACGAGGTGATATGCTGTTTGTACCAATTGGTGCTTCTAAGCCAGTTCGCGTACAAGGTGCATTTTTATCAGATGATGAAGTAGAGAAAGTAGTCGAGTATGTTGTTGCGCAGCAAAAAGCGCAATATCAAGAGGATATGATTCCGCAAGATGTACAAGAAACAGTGCAAGCGGTAGAGGATAATTTATATGATGAAGCGGTGCAGCTCGTTGTAGACATGCAAACTGCATCAGTCTCTATGTTGCAGCGCAGGTTTCGTATTGGATATACGCGTGCAGCCAGGTTAATCGATGCAATGGAGATGAATGGTGTTGTTGGCCCGTATGAAGGAAGTAAGCCTCGTGAAGTGCTTATAAAGGATATTCAAGAGAAAAGTTCGTGATAAAGTGAAACTTTAATCAGTGTTTTTTCATTCCCACTGATTATTAGCCCTCACCGATCGGGCGCATGCCAGCAGTTTACCTCCCGCACAACTTCTTTGAAAGCACGTTCAGACCTGGACAACGCTTTCGCTGATTTTGAGGTGGGAGTATTACTGCCCGCAAATAGCGGGATAAAGAAACCGATTAGGAAAGATTCTAGTCGGTTTCTTTAATGATTAAAAATGATAACGCTTACCGTTTGTGAATTTCAATGAGAATACGAATGGTAGGATGTTTTTGAATTTCAACGTTCGATTTTTTCTTGGATTGTATTGACAGTTATCCTATCAAGTGGTACGATTACTTCGAAATCAAAATAAACCTCATATAATCTTGGTAATAAGGTCCATAAGTTTCTACCTAGCAACCATAAATCTGCTAGACTATGAGGAAAAAGTGTCAATACAAGGTGTATAACAACTTTGTTCCTAACTTTTTCAACATGTGAGAAATGGAGGGTGCAAAGTTTTTTTTATAGGTTAAAGAAAGAAAATTTCATTTAAAGAAATTATTAACACTTATTCGACAAATTGCAACTTTCTTATTTTTATTTCGGGTAAATCATGATATAGTAATTGTGGAAAAAAGAGAAAAGAGGTCTTACATCAGAGGTCGAATAAGTGAAGTGCGAGGGGAGTCTTATGTCAGTAAAGTCAGATAGTCGACATTTGTATTTACGAGTGATTGACCACATTAAAGAAAAGATTAAAAACGGGGTATATAAAGAGAAGCAAAAGCTACCGTCCGAATTTGATCTAGCAAAAGAGTTAGGTGTTAGTAGAGCGACCTTACGAGAAGCACTTCGAATTTTAGAAGAAGAAAGCGTTGTCATTCGTCGGCATGGTGTAGGAACTTTTGTAAATGCAAAACCATTGTTTTCTTCAGGAATCGAACAATTATCTAGTATTACAGATATGATTACTAGTGTAGGCAAACAGCCGGGTACAGTATTTTTATCATCAGCAGTAGGGAGCTTAACGGAAGAGGAAAAAGAAAAGTTTAATAGTGAAGATGGTTTTGAAACACTTATGATTGAACGCGTTCGTACAGCAGATGGGGAACCTGTAGTTTACTGCGTTGATAAGTTGCCAAAAGAAGTTCTTCCTGATTTGTCAGAATACAAAGAGGAATCATTGCTTACGGTCATACATAGAAATACACATAAACGCATTACATATGCTGTTGCTCATATTGAACCACTCGGTTATCACTCTAAAATATCACCAATTTTAGAATGTGGACCGGAAACAGCATTACTTGTGTTAAAGCAAATGCACTATGATCAAAATGATGAACCGATTTTATATTCTATTAATTATTTTCGAGCAGACAAATTTAGCTTCCATGTGTTAAGAAAACGTATGTAGGTAGTGCCCATTTTAGGGAGGTGACAGCAAGAAAATAGGACATGACTTTGTAAGGAGCTAGATACATATTTTAGGAGGGGTTTTTAGTATGAAGAAAAAAGCGGGGATTTTATTATCATTAACGTTAGCGGCAAGCACAATTTTAGGAGCTTGTGGAAACACTGATAAGTCAAGTGAGAAAAAAGAGGGAAAAGACAGTAAAAACTTTAAAGTTGGTATGGTTACAGACGTTGGTGGAGTAGATGATAAATCATTTAACCAATCTGCATGGGAAGGTTTAAAGAAGTTTGGTAAAGATAACAAGCTAAAAGAAAATGAAGGATATCGCTATCTTGAATCTGCTAAGGATGCGGACTATATTCCAAACTTAGCAAAATTTGTAGATACTAACTACAATTTAACATTTGGAATTGGTTATAAAATGCAAGAGGCTATCCAAGAAACAGCTGTAAAGAATTCGAAAAAACAATTTGCAATTGTTGACGCAGTAGTTGATAAGCCAAACGTAACAAGCATTACATTTAAAGACCATGAAGGTTCTTTCCTTGTAGGTGCTGTAGCAGCAATGACAACAAAATCAAATAAAGTAGGATTTATTGGTGGAATTAAAAGTCCTCTAATCCAAAAATTTGACTCTGGTTTCATGGCTGGTGCGAAATTTATCAATCCGAAAATTGAAGTTGTATCTCAATATGCAGAGGCATTTGATAAGCCGGAAAAAGGTTCTGTATTAGCTTCTGCTATGTATGGCCAAGGTGTTGACGTAATTTATCATGCATCTGGTGCAACTGGTAACGGTGTGTTTACAGAAGCGAAAAACCGTAAGAAAAAAGGTGAAAATGTTTGGGTTATCGGTGTTGACCGTGATCAAAACCAAGAAGGTATGCCAGAAAACGTAACATTAACTTCAATGGTAAAACGTGTTGATGTTGCGGTAGCGAAAGTTTCAGAAAAAGCAAAAGACGGTAAACTTGAAGGCGGTAAAACAGAAGTATTTGGTTTACAAGATGATGGCGTTGGAATTGCAAAAACAACTGAAAACGTGAAAAAAGTAAATCCAGAAATTTTAACAAAAGTAGACGAATTGAAAAAGAAAATTGTAAGTGGTGAAATTAAAGTACCTTCTACTCCAGATGAGTACAAAACATTTGAGGCTTCTCTTAAAAAATAATGGTAGATCAATAGCAAAGGTTAGTTCTTAGAACTAACCTTTGCATATATAAAGAACTATATCCTGTTAGGAGGATTAATATGGAATACGTAATTGAGATGAATAATATTACAAAAGTATTCCCAGGAATTGTGGCGAATGATAATATTACGCTGCAAGTGAAACAGGGAGAAATTCATGCTTTGCTTGGAGAGAATGGTGCTGGGAAATCCACACTTATGAATGTTTTGTTTGGCTTGTATCAACCAGAACAAGGTGAAATTAAAATTAAAGGGGAACCTATAAAAATTACCAATCCAAATGTAGCAAATGATCTTGGGATTGGCATGGTACATCAGCACTTTATGTTAGTACATAATTTTACAGTTACAGAAAATATTATTCTCGGAAATGAACCGAAGAAAAGCGGGAAAATTGCGATTGACGATGCTGCTAAGGAAATTAAAGCATTATCTGAGCAATACGGATTATCGGTAGATCCATATGCGAAAATAGAGGATATTTCTGTTGGAATGCAGCAGCGTGTAGAAATTTTAAAAACGCTTTACCGCGGAGCGGAAATTTTAATTTTTGACGAACCGACAGCTGTACTAACGCCGCAAGAGATTCAAGAACTTATTCATATTATGAAAAAGCTTGTGCAAGAAGGGAAATCTATTATTCTTATCACACATAAGTTAAAAGAAATAATGGAAGTGTGTGATCGTTGTACAATTATTCGTAAAGGAAAGGGAATTGGAACGGTAGACGTTGCAAATACAGATGAAAACAAGCTTGCAGAATTAATGGTCGGACGTCAAGTGAATTTTAAAACAGAGAAATCAGACGCCAAACCACGTGGGAATGTACTTGAAATTTCCAATCTTGTTGTGCACGATGCACGTCATTTACCTACCGTAAAAGGACTTGACTTAACTGTTCGTGCAGGAGAAATTGTTGGTATTGCAGGAATCGATGGGAATGGACAAAGTGAATTAATAGAAGCGATTACTGGTTTACGAAAAGTTGAGTCAGGCTCTATTACGTTAAGAGAGAAAGACATAACAAATTGGCCGGTTAGACGTATTACAGAGGAAGGTGTTGGACACATTCCTGAAGATCGTCATAAGCATGGTCTTGTTCTAGATTTTTCTATCGGAGATAACATGGTACTGCAAACGTATTATAAAAATCCTTTTTCTAAAAAAGGGGTTTTAAATTTCACAAAGATTTATGAAAAAGCAAAATCATTAATTGGGCAGTTCGATGTTCGTACGCCGAGTGAGCATACGCCAGCACGAGCATTATCTGGAGGAAATCAGCAAAAGGCAATTATTGCTCGTGAAGTAGATCGTGATCCAGATTTATTAATTGCTGCGCAGCCAACACGTGGTTTAGATGTTGGAGCAATTGAGTTTATTCATAAAAAGTTAATTGAACAGCGTGATAAAGGAAAAGCAGTTCTGCTGCTTTCGTTAGAGCTTGATGAAATTATAAATGTAAGCGACCGCGTTGCTGTCATTTATGAAGGGAAAATTGTTGACATTGTAAATGCAAAAGAAACGAATGAGCAGCAGCTAGGTCTATTAATGGCTGGGGGAAAGAAGAAAGAGAAGGTGAACACAAATGGCTAAAAAATTTTTAACGGAGCGAACAATTAACATTATAGTACCTGTATTATCCGTTATTTTTGGTTTACTTGTTGGAGCCATTGTCATGATTACGAGCGGATACGATCCAATCGTTGGCTATGCCGCATTATGGGATGGTATGGTCGGAAATCCACGTGCAATAGGTGAAACACTCCGTACGATGATTCCACTTGTTCTTGCTGGTTTATCAGTAGCATTTGCCTTCCGTACAGGTTTGTTTAATATCGGGGTAGAAGGACAGTTGCTAGTAGGATGGCTTGCTGCTGTTTGGTTCGGTTATGCTGTTTCTTTACCAGCCTTCCTCCATGTTCCGTTATCGATATTATTTGCAGCGCTTGTTGGTGGACTATGGGGATTTATTCCTGGATATTTAAAAGGGAAGTTTAAGGTAAATGAAGTTATTGTCACAATTATGATGAACTATATCGCGCTTTATGTAACGTATTACATCATAAGGAATTTTCTACATGAAGCAAATGAAAAATCGTATGACATAAAAGCGAGTGCGTCTTTATCTTCTTCTTGGTTAGCCTCTTTAACAGATGGCTCTCGCCTGCACTGGGGAATCGTTGTCGCGATTGTTGTAGCACTTATAATGTGGTTTTTATTAGATCGCACAACATTAGGTTACGAGCTTAAATCGGTTGGGTTTAATCAGCACGCTTCTAAATATGCCGGAATGAAAGTGTCGCGTAATGTTGTATTATCAATGACAATTGCTGGTGCATTTGCGGGAATTGGTGGTGCAATGGAGGGGCTTGGAACATTCCAAAGTATGACAGCAATGTCTTCCTTTACAGGAATAGGATTTGATGGTATTGCCGTGGCTCTTCTTGGTGCAAATAATGCATTTGGTATTTTGCTATCAGCATTATTATTTGGTGGTTTGAAAAGTGCTGCACCGCAAATGAACTTTGAAGCGAACGTGCCATCTGAACTTATTAATGTAATTATTGCATGTATTATTTTCTTTGTAGCATGTAGTTATATTTTACGATGGGCACTTTCTCGTTTTAACAAGGAGGGGAAATAAATGAGTTTCCTAGATATTGTAGCCATTCTTGTTACAGGTACGTTATATACGGCAGCGCCGCTTATTTTTACAGCGCTTGGAGGCGTATTTAGTGAACGTTCTGGTGTTGTAAACATTGCATTAGAAGGGTTAATGTTGTTTGGTGCGTTTGTTGGCGTTGTTACCACTTTATTAATGGGAGATACATGGGGAGCGATGACGCCGTGGATTGCGCTTATTTTTGCAGCACTTGGCGGGGGATTATTTGCACTTCTTCATGCGGTTGCATCCATTACATTCCGCGCTGATCAAGTTGTTAGCGGAGTCGCGATTAACTTTTTAGCGTTAGGATTAACGGTGTTTGCGATTAAAAAGATTTTTGGAAAAGGTCAAACTGATTTTATCCAATATCGTATTGAAAAAATCGATATTCCTGGTCTTTCTGATATTCCCGTTATTGGAAAAATATTTTTCTCTGATGTACCATTAACTTCTTATATTGCAATTATTTTAGCATTTGTAGTTTGGTATGTGATTTATAAAACACCATTTGGTTTACGATTACGTGCTGTTGGGGAGCATCCGATGGCAGCTGATACAATGGGTATCAATGTTTATAAAATGCGCTATATTGCAGTTTGTTTATCAGGTATGTTTGCAGGTGTTGGCGGCGCTGTATTTTCAACATCTATCTCAAATAACTTTTCGGGCGCTACAATTACAGGGCAAGGATTTTTAGCATTAGCAGCAATGATTTTTGGGAAATGGCATCCAATTGGAGCTCTAGGTGCAGCGTTATTTTTTGGATTTGCACAGTCACTTGGCGTTACAGGTGGTACAATTCCTGTTTTAGATCAAATTCCAAGTATCTTTTTAACGATATTACCATATGTATTAACAATTTTTGCACTTGTCGGTTTTGTTGGGCGTTCCGAAGCTCCGAAGGCACTTGGAACACCATATGAAAAAGGAAAACGATAAAATAAAAAGCTCGCACATTAGTGCGAGTTTTTTTACATACAATAACGTTAATACATGAGAAAATTTGCATTTTCTTTTGTGAAAACTGTATATTGAAGAAGAAAATTCCTTTTTAGAGGAGGTTTATGAATGGATCTTATAAAACAAGAAACACATGAACTAGGTGGATTACGTGTACATATGATTCCAACAGAGAAATATAAAACGAATACACTTGTGTTACGGTTAAAATCACCGTTATGTGAAAAAACAGTAACAGAACGGGCGTTGCTACCCTATGTATTACAAAGTGCTACAGAAACACATCCGTCTGTCATTCGAATTCGTCAATATTTAGAGGAGTTATACGGTTCGTCATTAGCTGTTGATGTAAGTAAAAAAGGTGAGGATCATGTTATTTCTATTTATATAGACATCGCCAATGAAACATATTTACAGGAAGCGCCGCCGCTTTTCGAAAAAGCACTTGCAATGCTTGCTGATATTTTACTAAGGCCAGCAACAGAAGGAAATAGTTTTTTACAAACGGTTGTAGAAAGTGAAAAGCGTGCACTCGTGCAGCGTATTGAATCTACATTTGATGATAAAATGCGCTATGCAAATGAACGTCTCATTGAAGAAATGTGTAAAGTAGAACCGTACCGTTTAAGTGCAAATGGTCAAATAGAACGTGTTTCTAAGATTACAAACGAAACGTTGTATCAATATTATAAAAAAGTGTTAGAAGAAGATGAAATGGATTTATATATCATTGGTGATATTGAAGAAGGGGCTCTTGACCTTGTGAAACGGCATTTTTCTGTTTCTATACGTGAACCGAAAGAAAGAAATGTGTTGCTTCATAAGAAAAATGAAAAAGAGCAAGAGGTTGTAGAAAAACAAGAACTAAAGCAAAGTAAATTAAATATTGGATATCGCACATATATTACGTATCGCGACGAAGACTATTTTGCCCTGCAGTTATTTAATGGCCTGTTTGGTGGTTTTTCACATTCGAAATTATTTGTGAATGTACGTGAGAAGAACAGCTTGGCATATTATGCTGCCTCTCGTTATGAAAGTCATAAAGGACTTCTGTTTGTAATGTCTGGAATTGAGGGGGAAAATTACGAAAAAGCTGTAACGATTATTAAAGAACAAATGATAGCGATGCAAAATGGTGATTTTACTGATGAGGAAATCGTACAAACAAAAAGTGTAATTAAAAATCAAGTTTTAGAGACAATTGATACGCCGCGCGGTCTTGTAGAACTTCTGTATCATGGAGTAATTGCAAATTATGACCGCCCTGTAGAAGAATGGTTAACAGAGATTGAACGAGTAACGAAAGATGAAATCGTTAAAGTAGCCAATGATATTCAGCTAGATACAATCTACTTCTTACATGGGACGGAGGGAGTTTAAGATGGAAAAAATCGTTTATGAACAATTAAAAGAGACGCTGTATTATGAAAAACTGTCCAATGGTCTAGAAGTATATATTCTCCCAAAACAAGGTTTTAATAAAACGTATGCAACATTTACGACAAAGTATGGTTCTATCGATAATACGTTTGTGCCACTAGGGAAAAATGAGATGCTTCGTGTGCCAGATGGAATTGCCCATTTTCTAGAGCATAAATTATTTGAAAAAGAGGATCACGATGCGTTTCAATTATTTAGTAAGCAGGGAGCTTCTTCAAACGCATTCACATCGTTTACAAGAACTGCATATTTATTTTCTTGCACATCGAACGTTGAAACGAATTTAGAAACATTGTTAGATTTCGTGCAAGATCCATATTTTTCTGAACAAACGGTGGAGAAAGAGAAGGGGATTATTGGGCAAGAAATTCAAATGTATCAAGATAATGCCGATTGGCGTTTATATTTTGGGTTAATTGACAGTTTATATAAGGAACATCCGGTGAAAATTGATATCGCTGGAACAATTGATTCAATCAGTAAAATTACGAAAGATTTGTTGTATGAGTGCTATCATACATTTTATCACCCAAGCAATATGTTGCTATTTATTGTTGGTTCAATTGATCCAGAGAAAACGATGGATTTAGTGCGTCAAAATCAAGCGAAAAAAAATTATACTGCCCAATCTGAAATAGCTCGGTCTTTTAATGAGGAGCCAGAACAAGTAAATGAGAAAAAAACGATTATTACAATGCCGGTACAAACACCAAAATGTTTAGTTGGTGTGAAAGCCCAAGACTTAAAGCAACAAGGAAAGGACTTGTTAAAACAAGAAATTGCATTAACGCTTATGTTAGATTATTTATTTGGAAAAAGTTCTACCCATTATGAAACATTGTATAATGAAGGTTTAATTGATGATACGTTTTCGTACGATTACACAGAAGAAAGTAGTTTCGGTTTTGCGATGATTGGTGGAGATACGAAGCACCCGGATGAATTAGCAGAGCGAATAACGGATATTTTACTTCAAACGAATTATGATGAGTTATGCGCGGAAACATTAGAACGTGTGAAAAAGAAGAAAATAGGTGGTTTTTTACGTTCACTAAATTCACCAGAATATATTGCGAATCAATTCACTCGATATGCATTTAACGGTTCTAGTTTGTTTGACGCATTAACTGTTTTGGAAAGTTTATCAATTCAAGATTTACAAACAGTTGCGAAGAGCTTTTTAAAAGAAGAACGAGTGAGTATTTGCCAGGTTCTTCCAAAGAAATAACGAAGTAGAGAGAGGAAAAAGATGAAGAAGTTTGCATTAGTTACCGGGGGAAGTGGGGGAATCGGCTCTGCCATTGTAAGACGATTAGTAAAAGATGGCTATGCGGTGTATGTTCATTATAACCAAGGTGAAAAGAGAGTCCGGCAATTAGAACAAGAACTTAAAGATATTATTCCTGTTCAGGCTAATTTATCAGAAATAGATGGTGCTTCGCAATTATGGTCGCAAATTCATCATCCAATTGAGACGATTGTATATGCAGCAGGGCAAAGTATATTTGGATTGACGACAGATGTTACAGATGAACAATTAAATGAGATGGTGGAGCTGCAAGTGAAAAATGTATATAAACTTGTTTCATTTGCACTTCCCTCTATGATTCGAAGCCGAAGTGGGAATATTGTTGTGATTTCTTCCATTTGGGGACAAATAGGTGCATCATGTGAAGTGTTATATTCAATGGTGAAAGGAGCGCAAAATTCATACGTAAAAGCATTGGCAAAAGAAGTTGCATTAAGCGGTGTACGGGTGAATGCGATTGCTCCAGGCGCAATTGAAACAGAGATGCTGCATGTATTTTCAAATGAAGAAAAGCAAGAGATTGCAGAAGAAATTCCGCTTGGTCGATTAGGGATGGCAGAGGAAGTTGCAAATACAGTTGCATTTATAATTTCTTCTCAAGCATCATATATAACAGGTCAAATCATTGGAGTGAACGGGGGATGGCATTGCTAATCACTTAAGAAGGAGTAGTGTATTTTGCTGTTTTGTTTGTACATAAAAAAGAACGTAGTGGCAAATAGTAAATATGACTCCATTACTTTATAGTGAGGTGCTTAACAATGTCAGTATTAGATAACTTTGAACAATGGAAAGGCTTTTTAGGAGAACGTTTAGACCAAGCGCAAGGAAAAGGTTTAGACGGCGGTGCGATTTCTGATATGGCTTATCGTATTGGGGATTATTTAGCACATGAAGTAGAAGCGCGTAATGACCAAGAAAAATTATTAGCGGAGCTATGGAAAGTTGCAGATGAACAAGAGCAACATACAATTGCAAATTTAATGGTAAAAATGGTCAAACATAAGTAGTGAAAAGAGAGGAAGAGTCCTCTCTTTTTTTGTCGATTTTGAGAATCCGTCAATTAATTTGAGTCCTCGATTGTACATTTCGCTTTCCTATTAGGGGAAAATCATATAATATAGTACGTAGATGTAAAGTAAGCAAGGGGAGTGTCATCAAATGATTGAATGGTATTTTGAGTATGAAATACATAAAAACCGACCTGGCTTGCTTGGTGATGTTTCTTCGTTAATCGGTATGCTTGGTATTAATATTGTAACAATTAATGGGGTAGACAATGCTAGGCGCGGACTATTATTAATGTGTGATAATCAAGAACAAATTTCTAGACTTGAATCAATTCTAAATACGATGGATAATATAACTGTAACGAAATATCGTCCACCGAAGCTTCGCGATCGATTAGCAGTTCGACACGGAAGATATATACAGCGAGATGCAGATGATAAGAAAACATTTCGTTTCGTTCGTGATGAATTAGGTTTACTTGTCGATTTTATGGCAGAACTTATGAAAAAAGATGGCCATAAATTAATTGGAATTCGTGGAATGCCGCGCGTTGGAAAAACAGAGTCCATCGTTGCTGCAAGTGTTTGTGCAAATAAACGTTGGCTTTTTGTATCGTCGACTCTTATTAAACAGACGGTACGCAGTCAATTAATTGAAGATGAATATAATGATAATAATATCTTTATTTTAGATGGAATTGTTTCAACGAAGCGCGCAAATGAACGACACTGGCAACTTGTTCGCGAAATTATGAGATTGCCAGCAACAAAGGTTGTAGAGCATCCAGATGTATTTGTGAGTCAGTCAGAATATACACTTGATGATTTTGATTACATTATTGAGCTGAGAAATGATTACGATGAAGAAATTCAATACAATCTAGTAGATGAAATTGAACAAGGAAATCAAAATAATTTTTCTATGTTCGACTTTTAAAGAAATATTGAGGTGTTAGCATTGACAGAATTAGGACAAAAGCTGAAAGAAGCACGAGAATTGAAAGGTTTATCCATCAATCAGCTGCAAGAAATTACAAAAATTCAAAAACGCTATTTGGTTAGTATTGAAGAAGGAGATCTTAGCGTATTACCTGGGGATTTTTATGCGCGTGCCTTTATAAAGCAGTTTGCAGAAGCAGTTGGGTTAAATGGAGAGGCGGTATTAGAAGAATATAGACACGAAATACCGCAGTCAGTTTCTAAAAATGTACCGCAAGTTGCAACGGGACAAAAAGCGCAGGAAACTGTGCAAAGAGCAGCGTCAGCGCCAATTACAGACCATATGCCCAAAATTTTAATTACATTGCTTGTTATTGCTGTTGGTGTTGCAATTTGGTTCGTATTCCAGTTTATTTTGGGTAAAAATGACGTTAGTCAAGTAAATCAAACGAAAAATGCACAAACAGAAGTAGAAAAAGCAGAAAACTCTCCTCTTGATCAAAAGAAAGAAGAGAAAAAAGAAGAGAAAAAAGAAGTCCCTCAACAACCACAGCAACAACAAAATGCTGCACAAGAAGAGATTAAAGTTGTTGAAAAAAATGGAAAAGAATCTACATTAGAACTAAGCCATAATAAAGAATTAAAGGTAGAAATTCACGCAAAAGGTACAAGCTATGTAGATATTAAAAACGAAGATGGTAAAGAATTTTATACAGGTACTTTAAATAAGGATGAAACACAACAACAAGATTTATCGCCAGAACATGTTGTGCGTTTAAACATTGGTAGTGCGCCAAATGTTGAAATTAAAATTAACGGTAAACCTGTTGAATTTCCACAAAATGCAGAAGAAATGCGTCATCAAATTTTGGTGATTAAAAACTTAGGAGAACAACCTGCACAATAATAGTCATCGTTCCGATGACTTTTTTCAATGCATAAACCGTTTTTTGACATGATGGAGGAATAGCTGTGAATTTACCAAATAAAATTACTGTATCAAGAATATGCTTAATTCCTATATTTTTAATTATTATGCTCGTTCCGTTTGATTGGGGAGTATATACAATTGGAGAAGTAGAATTGCCAGTTCAGCACTTAGCTGGAGCGCTTGTTTTTATTATTGCTTCTGCGACAGATTGGATTGATGGCTATTATGCAAGAAAACATAATCTTGTAACGAATCTAGGAAAATTTTTAGATCCTTTGGCGGATAAATTATTGGTATCTGCGGCATTAATTACGCTTGTAGATTTACATTATGTAGCGACTTGGATGGCGGTTGTTATTATTAGCCGAGAATTTGCTGTTACAGGCTTGCGTCTTGTATTAGCTGGTACAGGGGAAGTGGCTGCTGCGAAGATGCCTGGGAAAATTAAAATGTGGATGCAAGTTATTGCAATTTCTGCCTACTTACTTCACGATGTTCCATTTAATTTAATTCATATTCCAATTGCAGATATTTCAATATGGGTTGCACTTATTTTCACGATTATTTCAGGATGGGATTATTTCTGGAAGAATAGAGGAGTTTTTGTGGATTCGAAATAACGGCTTATGGGGGAATGGAAGATGAATGCAGAGATTATCGCGGTTGGTACAGAGCTATTGCTTGGGCAAATTGCGAATACGAATGCCAAATTTTTATCAGAAAAGCTGGCATCTATCGGAATCGATGTATATTATCACACTGTCGTTGGGGATAACAATAATCGCTTACGCAGGGCAATTGAAATCGCTCAAAAACGTGCAGATATATTGATTTTTACAGGTGGTTTAGGACCAACAAAAGACGATTTAACGAAAGAAACAATTGCTTCTTCCTTGCAGGAAGAGCTTGTATATGATGAAGTAGCGCTCAATTCCATTGCTGATTATTATAAAAGAACGGGAAGAGAGTTTACTGAAAATAATAAAAAACAAGCTCTTGTTTTAAGTGGGGCGACTGTGTTTGCAAATGATCATGGTATGGCTCCGGGTATGGGATTATGTAAGGATAACAAAGTATATATTTTACTCCCAGGACCACCTAAAGAAATGAATCCAATGTATATAAGTTATGTAGAAAATTGGCTTCTTTCTTTTACAGTTGGTGAGAATCTATATTCTCGTACTCTTCGATTTTTTGGAATTGGAGAATCGCAATTAGAAGCAAAGATTCAAGATTTAATAGATGCTCAAACGAATCCGACCATTGCTCCTCTTGCTTCTGAAGGAGAAGTAACGCTTCGCCTGACAGCAAAGCACAATGATGCAAAAGAAGCTGAATCTTTAATAAATCATATAGAAGAATTGATTTTACAAAGAGTAGGGCCGTTTTTTTACGGATACAATCAAGATCTTCTTCATAAAAAAGCCATTGCTTTGCTTAAACAAAAGTGTTTAACGATTGCATGTGCTGAAAGTTTAACGGGTGGCTTATTTGGTGATCGTATTACTGAAGTTGCCGGTGTATCTTCTCTGTTTAAAGGTGGCGTAATTTGTTATAGCAATGATGTGAAACAACATGTTCTGGATGTACCAGAAAAGACTTTACAAACCGCTGGAGCTGTTAGTGAAGATTGTGCCCGTTATCTTGCTGAAAATGTGAAGAAACTAATGCAAACGAATGTCGGAATTAGTTTCACTGGAGTAGCAGGGCCGGATGCATCTGAAGGAAAAGAGCCTGGGACAGTGTTTGTTGGTTTGGCAATAGATGAACAACCGACAGTAGTAATTCCCCTTACATTAAGTGGAAGTCGTCAACAAATTCGTGAACGGACTGTCAAATATGGTTTTTATCATTTGTATAAGAAGCTAGAAGAAGTATAAACTTCTTCTAGCTTTTGCTATTTTATATAGAAAAAGCGAGTTTTTCCTCTACTGGAAAATAAAAAAAACGAATAAACGTTCGATTTTTGTTGGCATATTGGGGAGGAAATATGTATAATAAGATTAGCATTTAAGTTAAGGAGGAATTTTTGAATGAGTGATCGTCAAGCGGCATTAGATATGGCGTTAAAACAAATAGAAAAACAATTCGGTAAAGGCTCTATTATGAAACTAGGAGAGCAAGCAGAACGTAGAATTTCTACTGTATCAAGTGGTTCATTGGCACTTGATGTTGCCCTTGGAGTTGGTGGTTATCCACGTGGCCGTATTATTGAAATTTATGGACCTGAAAGTTCAGGTAAAACAACTGTTTCTTTACATGCGATTGCAGAGGTACAGCGTCAAGGTGGACAAGCGGCATTTATTGATGCGGAACATGCAATGGATCCTGTATATGCACAAAAATTAGGTGTTAACATTGATGAATTATTATTATCTCAACCAGATACAGGAGAACAAGGATTAGAAATTGCTGAAGCATTAGTACGGAGCGGTGCAATTGATATTATTGTTATTGACTCGGTAGCAGCACTTGTTCCAAAAGCAGAGATTGAAGGAGAAATGGGTGACTCTCACGTCGGTTTACAAGCACGTTTAATGTCACAAGCTCTTCGTAAATTATCTGGTGCGATTAACAAGTCAAAAACAATCGCAATTTTCATTAACCAAATTCGTGAAAAAGTTGGGGTAATGTTTGGAAATCAACAAATGGTTGCTTAATCTTTATAGATTAAGGAGTTTACTATGGGTTTCCCTTGCTAGTGATAGCATGTTCAAAAAACCTTGTGAACCTTATTGCCTAAGGGTGTAGCTATATAGCTGCTAACGGTGAAGCCCTCCAAATAATAGGGTAATACCGTGCCAAGCTTCAAAATGATATGAAGAAGGTGTAGAGACTACCGAAAAGGACTTTTAAAGTTAACTGAGTAGGGTACGGCAGAAGATAGGCTCCTGCTGGAAGTGCAAGGCTCTCTGTAAAGAGATGAAGAGATAGTCCGCGCTATAGAGATGGAAAATCTATAGAATTATGCCAGAAACAACTCCAGGTGGACGTGCGTTGAAATTCTATTCAACTGTACGTTTAGAAGTACGTCGTGCTGAGCAGTTAAAGCAAGGTAACGATATTGTTGGTAATAAAACAAAAGTGAAAGTAGTAAAAAATAAAGTAGCGCCTCCTTTCCGCGTTGCAGAGGTTGATATTATGTACGGAGAAGGGATCTCGAGAGAAGGCGAAATTTTAGATATGGCTTCTGAACTTGATATCGTTCAAAAGAGTGGAGCTTGGTATTCTTATAATGAGGAACGCTTAGGACAAGGGCGTGAAAATGCGAAGCAATTCTTAAAAGAAAATCCAGAGGTTACAGATGAAATAGCATTCTTTATTCGTGAGCATCATGGTATTGGTGAAGAGGGTGCATCTGGAAGCGGAGAAGATACGACTCTTCTTGATAATTAAAAGACACGGTTTCGTGTCTTTTCTTTTTTATCCCGCTGTTTATGAACTGTTAACCTATTTAAATGGATCTGTTCTGTGCAACTATATAAATCCATTTTCATTTTCCGACATCTTTGTCTAGCCCTGCCTCCTAAGCTCTCATGTCTAAACAGTCGGATCCGCTTTTTTTATAAGTTGTTGTTATGCAAAATACAGTATGACCGCTACATGTATTCTTAACATTGCATGCAGTAGAAAATGGTTCTGGCCGTTTCTGGGCGTGGCCAGATGCTCTCGTTTCCCCTAAAAGAAAGGGGGTTATGTTGTTTTAAAATTTACATATAATAATCAATTAATTGATAAAGAAACATTACTGATGAAAGTTTTGTTTATCGTAGGTAAAGAAAGTAAAGGTAGACAATGCTTGACAATGAAAATAGCGGTAGATACAATGAGAATGTATATTTTTTCTTATATTATATACGATACACTCTTCTCAAGAAGAGAAGTAACATTCGGAGAGGACGTATACTTTCCGAAATAAGCATATGTCTAGTTTAATTGTGAATTGAAGAAAGTCCCTTAAAAAGGCGGGACGACGGTCATCGTTGTACGTTGCAGTTACAAACAATGTACATCCATGCAGTCTTTTTTCATTCATAGCAAGAGGAGGTGAAATTATGAGTAATGAAGTTTGGATACTCATCTCCATTTTGCTGGCCATCGTCAGTGCAGTTGTTGGGTTTTTTGTTCGAAAGTCCATTGCAGAAGCGAAGATTAACGGTGCGACCAATGAAGCGAAGCGCATTGTAGAAGATGCAAATCGTCAAGCAGAAGCACTGAAAAAGGAAGCGCTATTAGAAGCAAAGGATGAAATTCATACACTTCGTACAGAAGCGGAATTAGAAATTCGTGACCGAAGAAGCGAGTTGCAAAAACAAGAAAATCGTTTAATGCAAAAAGAAGAGAACCTTGATCGAAAAGATGAATCGCTTGAGAAAAGTCAGCAATTATTAGAAAAGAAAGAGGAATCTCTTGTAGCAAGACAACAGCAGATTGAAGATTTGGAAAGCAAAGTGGGAGAGTTAGTACAAAAACAGCAAGATGAATTAGAGCGTATTTCTAACCTAACACGTGATCAAGCAAGAGCTATTATCTTAGAAAAAGTTGAAAATGAAATTTCGCATGAAATCGCTGTTATGGTAAAAGAAACTGAAGTTCGTGCAAAAGAAGAAGCGGATAAGAAAGCGAAAGAGATTTTATCTTTAGCTATGCAAAGATGTGCTGCTGATCACGTCGCCGAAACAACGGTTTCAGTTGTCAATCTTCCAAATGACGAGATGAAGGGTCGTATTATCGGACGTGAAGGCCGAAATATTCGTACGCTAGAAACATTAACGGGTATTGACTTAATTATTGATGATACACCAGAAGCGGTAATATTATCAGGTTTTGACCCGATTCGTCGTGAAACTGCTCGTATTGCTTTGGATAAACTTGTACAAGACGGACGTATTCACCCAGCGCGTATTGAAGAAATGGTTGAAAAATCAAGACGTGAAGTGGATGAGTATATTCGTGAAGTGGGTGAACAAACGACTTTTGAAGTAGGTGTACACGGATTACACCCTGACTTAATTAAGATTTTAGGTCGTTTGAAATTTAGAACAAGCTACGGTCAAAACGTCCTAAAACACTCTATGGAAGTTGCGTATTTAGCTGGGCTAATGGCAGCGGAACTTGGTGAGGATGAGAAACTGGCTCGTCGTGCCGGTTTATTGCATGACATCGGAAAGGCAATTGACCATGAAGTTGAAGGTAGCCACGTTGAAATTGGTGTCGAGCTTGCGACAAAATATAAAGAGCACCCAGTTGTTATTAATAGTATTGCATCTCATCATGGGGATACAGAACCGACTTCTATTATCGCAGTTCTTGTGGCTGCGGCAGATGCGCTGTCAGCAGCAAGACCTGGAGCACGAAGTGAGACACTTGAAAATTATATTCGTCGTCTTGAAAAGCTTGAAGAGATTTCTGAGTCTTATGAAGGCGTTGAGAAATCTTATGCAATCCAAGCTGGACGTGAAGTTCGTATCTTAGTGAAACCAGATACAATTGATGACCTAGAGGCTCATCGTTTAGCACGCGATATTCGAAAACGTATTGAAAATGAATTGGATTATCCAGGACATATTAAAGTTACCGTTATTCGTGAAACTCGTGCAGTTGAATATGCAAAATAAAGTGGTGGTGTTGCACCACTTTATTTTTTTGTGCCAGAAATGGACACAATATAGAAAAGCTTGTAGAATCGGAAATGATTCACGAAATGGGAAAATGTGAGGAAATCCGTATTTTTTATAAGTGAAAGTTGTAGTTTATCCCGCATTAACGGGCAGTAATACCCCCACCTCAAAATTAGACGAAAGCAAGGAGGTTAGGTGGAGATAAACTGCCCGTAAAAGCCCGATTGGTGAGGGCTGATAATCAGTGGGGGATGAAGAAAACCCCCACTGATTAGAGTTTCACTTTATGAGAATAAATTACGAAGAATGTATAGATGGAAAGGGTAAGAAAAATGAGAATTTTATTTGTTGGGGATGTAGTAGGCTCGCCAGGAAGAAAGATGATTCAAGATTATGTGCCTGCGTTAAAGAAAAAATATACACCTACAGTTACGATTATTAATGGAGAAAATGCTGCAGGTGGACGTGGCATTACAGAGAAAATTTATCGTAATTTTTTAGAGTGCGGTGCACAAGCAGTTACACTTGGAAACCATGCCTGGGATAACCGTGAAATTTTTGAATTTATTGATGATGCAAAGTATCTTGCAAGACCAGCAAATTTCCCGGAAGGAACGCCAGGAAAGGGACTTATTTTTGTAAATTGTAATGGTGTAGAAGTAGCGATCATTAATTTACAAGGCCGTACATTCCTGCCGCCAATTGACTGTCCATTCCGAAAAGTGGACGAATTGATTAAGGTCGCAAAAAAACGTACGAACATTATTTTTATTGATTTTCATGCGGAAACAACAAGTGAAAAGCAAGCGCTTGGATGGTATGTAGATGGACGTGCTACAGCAGTTGTTGGTACCCATACACACGTTCCAACAGCGGATAATCGTATTTTACCAGATGGAACAGCTTATATTACAGATGTTGGGATGACAGGTCCATATGATGGTATTTTAGGAATGGATCGCGAAGCGGTGCTGAAGAAATTTTTAACAAATCTTCCTGTACGATTTGAAGTAACGAATGGAAGAACGCAGTTAAGTGCCGTCCTAATTGATGTAGATCCTAATACAGGAAAAGCTAAAAAAATTGCTCGTATTTTAATTAATGATGATCAACCATTTTTTGAATAAAAGACATAAAAGTTAGAAAAAAGAATATATTTTAATTTTTTAGAAAAATTACGAATTTTTAGCAGGAATATGAATCATTGCTCGTGAATATAAGTTAAAAGTGAACTCAATCGCTAATATTTTTTTAAGAAACGAGGAGGAAACGAGCAATGGAAATATTAAAAGTTAAAGCAACTTCGGTACCTAACTCTGTAGCTGGTGCACTAGCTGGAGTCATTCGTGAGCGTGGTTCAGCAGAAATGCAAGCAATTGGTGCAGGTGCATTGAATCAAGCCGTAAAGGCAGTAGCAATTGCGAGAGGATTTGTGGCGCCGAGTGGTGTGGATTTGATATGTATCCCAGCTTTCACAGATATTATGATTGATGGTGAAGAACGCACAGCGATTAAATTAATTGTAGAGCCTCGTTAAATTGGATGACCTGTTTGCATTTGCAGACAGGTCATTTTTATCCCTCTATTTGTGGACAATCACACCTTCAATTTAAGGGGCAGGGGCAGCTACAAGAAGATTTTGGTTTCAAGTCGTAACAATACAATAAATAATAAGAATGTTTTAGACAGAAGGGAAGAAGAGCATTGAAAATTTTTGATGCGCACTGTGATGTGTTGTGGCAATTATGGATGGGGAAAGGCAAGCGAACTTTTCAAAATGATTCTTCTTTACATATTACATACGATCAGTTAACAAAAAAGCGTGGTAGTATTCAATGTTTTGCAATTTATGTACCAGAAGAAGTTCCATATGGACAGCGGTTTGCAGTTGCATTAGAGATGGCAAATATATTTCATGAACAAATTTTAGCACTGCCGAATGTAAAATGGATTCGGACAAAAGAAGACATTCAACGATTAGGAACAGATGATATAGGAGCGCTTTTAACTTTAGAAGGATGCGATGCAGTTGGAAGAGAATTAACGAAACTACAAACGCTATATTATCTTGGTGTTCGTTCTGTTGGGCTTACTTGGAACTATGCGAACTTAGTTGCTGATGGAGCGCTAGAGTCTCGAGGTGGCGGTTTAACACTGTTTGGAGAAAAAGTAGTGGAAGAATTAAATCGTTACAAGATATGGACAGATGTTTCTCATCTGTCAGAGAAAGGTTTTTGGGATGTAATGGAACTTTCCGACAATCCAATTGCGTCGCATTCAAATAGTTATGAGTTATGTTCGCATCCAAGAAATTTAACGAATGAACAAATAAGAGCATTAATTCAAAAAGACGGAATGATCGGGATAACATTCGTCCCGATGTTTTTAGCTGCAAATAAGTCTGTTTGTACAGATGATATATTAAGGCATGTAGAGCATGTATGTATGCTTGGCGGCGAAAGGAATGTTGGATTCGGATCAGATTTTGATGGAATCACGGAAACAGTCGTACATGTAGAAAGATATGAGCATTATGAATATGTCATAAATGAACTATTAAAGCGATATAAAGAAGAGCAAGTAAACAATTTCATATATCGTAATTTTATACATCATATTCCATTTTAGAACACTACTATAAAAGCGTTCTGTAAAAGTTAGAAAATTCGTAAAAATACACAATGAAATTGTATCAAATTGTTGCATTTTTACGGTTGTAAGGCTAGAATTGTAAACGAATTAAGATTATGCGAAATATTTACTGAAATCAGAAGAGGTATAATTTGTGTCCATTGTAGTTTCTTATTCTAAAAAGTGCTAAACTAGTACTGTAAAAAAATACACTACAATGTATGCAGTTAAAGGGGTGTAGGAAATGATTAGTCAACTTTCATGGAAAGTTGGAGGCCAACAAGGTGAAGGAATTGAAAGTACAGGAGAAATCTTCTGTGTTGCATTAAATCGACTAGGTTATTATTTATATGGTTATCGCCATTTTTCATCACGAATTAAAGGTGGACATACAAACAATAAAATTCGCGTAAGTACTACAGAGGTACGTGCGATATCAGATGATTTAGATATTTTAATTGCATTTGATCAAGAAACGATTGATTTTAACTTCCACGAACTACGTCCTGGTGGAATTGTTGTTGCAGATGCAAAGTTCAATCCAAGCATTCCAGAAGGAACAGATGTAACTTTATATGCGATTCCATTTACGGATATTGCTTCTGAGCTAGGTACATCTTTAATGAAAAACATGGTTGCAGTTGGAGCGTCTAGTGCGGTATTAGGGCTAGATGAAAAAGTGTATTTAGAAGTTGTAGATGAAATTTTCGGTCGTAAAGGAGAGCAAGTTGTTCAAAAGAACATGGATGCAATTCAGCGCGGTTCTCAATATATGAAAGAATTGCTCGGCGAAAAAGTAAATATGATGCAACTTGAAAAAGCAGATGGAAAAAAACGTATGTTTATGATCGGGAACGATGCAATCGCATTTGGTGCAGTAGCTGGCGGTGCTCGTTTTATGTCTGCTTATCCAATTACACCTGCTTCTGAGATTATGGAATACTTAATTAAGAAGCTTCCAAAAGTAGGAGGAACGGTTATTCAAACAGAGGATGAAATTGCTGCTTGTACGATGGCAATCGGTGCAAACTATGCTGGTGTACGTACATTAACGGCTTCAGCTGGTCCTGGTTTGTCTCTTATGATGGAAGCGATTGGATTAGCTGGGATTACAGAAACACCTCTTGTAATCGTTGATACGCAGCGTGGTGGACCAAGTACGGGATTACCAACAAAACAAGAACAATCTGATTTAATGGCGATGATTTATGGTACGCATGGTGAGATTCCGAAAATCGTAATGGCACCAAGTACTGCTGAAGAAGCATTCTATGATATTGTCGAAGCATTTAACTTAGCTGAAGAATATCAAGTGCCTGTTATCTTTTTAACAGATTTACAACTTTCTTTAGGTAAACAAACAGTAGAACCGCTTCAATTAGAAAAAGTTGAAATTCGTCGTGGTAAACTGGATCTACATGCGGAGTTACCAGAGCGTGAAAATAAAGCATACTTCAAACGTTATGAAGTAACAGAAGATGGAATTTCACCTCGTGTTGTACCTGGTATGAAAAATGGTATTCACCATGTAACAGGTGTAGAGCACGATGAAACAGGGAAACCATCTGAATCAGCACTGAACCGCAGTGCACAAATGGACAAACGTTTCCGTAAAATGGAGAATATTAAGTTTAATACCCCTGTATACAAAAATGCCAAATATGATGACGCTGATGTATTATTAGTAGGCTTTAACTCAACTCGCGGTGCAATTGAAGAGGCAATGGAACGTTTAGAGCAAGAAGGATTAAAAGTAAATCATGCTCATGTGCGTTTAGTTCATCCGTTCCCAACAGCTGAAATGCTGCCGCTTGTGAAGGAGGCAAAACGTGTTGTTGTTGTAGAAAACAATGCAACTGGACAGCTTGCTAACATTATGAAGATGAATCTTGGCTATGGTGAGAAAATTTCTAGTTTGCTAAAATATGACGGAAACCCATTCTTGCCAAAAGAAATTTACAACGAATGCAAAAAAGGGGTTGTTTTAAATGGCAACATTTAAGGACTTTCGTAATAGTGTAAAACCAAACTGGTGTCCAGGTTGCGGTGATTTCTCGGTACAAGCAGCAATTCAGCGTGCTGCAGCAAATGTAGGTTTAAATCCTGATGAATTAGCGGTTATTTCTGGTATCGGTTGCTCTGGTCGTATCTCTGGTTATATTAACTCTTACGGTGTTCATAGTATTCATGGACGTGCCCTTCCAATTGCACAAGGCGTAAAAATGGCAAATCGTGATTTAACAGTTATCGCATCTGGTGGTGACGGCGACGGATTTGCAATCGGAATGGGACATACAATTCATTCTATTCGTCGTAATATTGATATTACGTACATCGTTATGGATAACCAAATTTACGGTTTAACGAAAGGGCAAACTTCACCACGTAGTGAAGCTGGCTTTAAAACGAAAAGTACGCCGCAAGGATCGATTGAACCAGCATTATCTGTAATGGAAATGGCATTAACTGCTGGGGCAACGTTCGTAGCACAAAGTTTTTCTAGTGATTTAAAAGAATTAACACAGCTAATTGAGGCTGGTATTCAGCATAAAGGGTTCTCTCTTATCAACGTATATAGCCCATGTGTAACATATAACAAGGTAAACACTTACGATTGGTTTAAAGAGAACTTAACAAGACTTAGCGAAGTAGAAGGATATGATCCATCTAATCGTATGCTTGCTATGCAAACCTTAATGGAAAACAAAGGTTTAGTAACAGGTTTAATTTATCAAAATAAAGAACAACCTTCTTACCAAGAGCTTGTAAAAGGTTATAGTGAACAACCGTTAGTTCATGCTGACCTACAAATGGACCAAAACATGTTTGATGAGCTTGTAGCAGAGTTCATGTAATAGATGAAAGGCTATCGAAATATCGGTAGCCTTTTCTGATACAAAATTATGATTAAGTTTTTTCATAATGAGATGTATTTTATTTACTAGGAAAATTCAGAATGATAAAATTATAAATAGGAGTCATATTATATGAGTTCCTCTTATCCCCTTTAGTACCAAGTAAAGTCGTTCATGAATCCAAGCTATCTCTATTGTTTAATTTGACTGAACGCTTTATACTATAATAATGTGTATAGGAATGAAGCGATATGCTTTTTTATAAGAACAAATTAAACAACAAATAAAAGTGAAACTTTGTATATGTAAGGTTGAAAGGAGATTAATCATGAACGAAGAACAACGATTAGCAGGCCAACAAGCAACTTCAACTACTAAAAAAGCAGAAAAAGATTACAGTAAATATTTTGAAAGCGTATATCAGCCACCTTCTTTAAAAGATGCGAAAAAACGCGGTAAAGAAGAAGTTAAAATTGAACGTGATTTTGGTTTACCAGAAGAGTTCCGTAACTTTGGTACAGGAAGAAAGTTTTACATCCGTACTTATGGATGTCAAATGAATGAACATGATACAGAAGTAATGGCTGGTATTTTTACAACTCTTGGATACGAACCAACATTCTCTACAGAAGATGCAGATGTAATTTTATTAAATACATGTGCTATTCGTGAAAATGCTGAAAATAAAGTATTCGGGGAACTTGGTCATTTAAAATCCTTAAAACAAAGAAATCCTGATCTTTTAATCGGTGTATGTGGCTGTATGTCACAAGAGGAATCTGTTGTAAACAGAATTATGCAAAAACATCAGCATGTAGATATGGTATTTGGTACACATAACATTCACCGCTTACCGTACATTTTAAAAGACGCTATGTTCTCGAAAGCGACAGTTGTTGAAGTATGGTCAAAAGAAGGTGATGTAATTGAAAACCTTCCGAAAGTACGTCGCGGAGATATTAAAGCGTGGGTAAACATTATGTATGGATGTGATAAATTCTGTACGTACTGTATCGTACCGTATACACGTGGTAAAGAGCGTAGCCGCCGTCCTGAAGATATTATTAAAGAGGTACGTCATTTAGCTGCAAATGGTTATAAAGAAATTACGCTACTTGGCCAAAACGTAAACGCATACGGAAAAGACTTTGAAGATTTGAAATACGGTTTAGGAGATCTTATGGATGAACTTCGTAAGATTGATGTAGCACGTATTCGATTTACTACAAGCCATCCGCGCGACTTTGATGATCATTTAATTGAAGTGCTTGCAAAAGGTGGCAACTTAGTTGAACATATTCACTTACCGGTGCAATCTGGAAGTACGGATATGCTGAAAATTATGGCACGTAAATACTCACGTGAGCACTACTTAGAACTTGTACGTAAAATTAAAGAAGCGATTCCGAATGTAGTATTAACGACTGATATCATCGTCGGTTTCCCAAATGAAACAGAGGAACAATTTGAAGAAACGATGTCGTTATATCATGAAGTAGGATTTGATAGTGCATATACATTTATTTATTCACCGCGTGAAGGTACACCAGCTGCAAAAATGCAAGATAATGTACCGATGGAAGTGAAAAAAGAACGTTTGCAACGTTTGAATGCGGTAGTAAATGAATTTTCTGCGAAGAAGAATAAAGCCTATGAAGGGCAAATCGTTGAAGTGCTTGTTGATGGAGAAAGTAAAAATAATCCTGATGTACTTGCAGGTTATACACGTGCTAATAAACTTGTAAACTTCGTAGCTCCAAAATTTGTAATCGGTCAGCTTGTAAAAGTGAAAATAATTAAAGCGAAAACTTGGTCTCTAAACGGGGAATTGGTAGAGGAGCCGATTGAGGTGAAATAAGAGATGAAAATCTTTACAAAAGATGAAATTGTAGAGCAAGCGAAAGAATTAGCAAAAATGATTTCTGAAACAGAAGAAGTGGATTTGTTTAAACGTGCAGAAGCGCAAATTCATAAAAATGAAAATGTAAAACGTACGATTGATGAAATTAAAGCTTTGCAAAAACAAGCAGTGAATTTACAACATTATGGGAAGTGGGAAGCGTTAAAAAAAGTAGAATCCGAAATTGATGCGCTGCAAGATAAACTGGATGAAATTCCAGTTGTCCAGCAGTTTAAATCTTCTCAAACATATGTCAATGATATATTGCAGCTTGTCGCAAGTACAATTTCAAACACAGTCACAGATGAAATTTTAATTTCAACTGGCGGCGATGTGTTAAAAGGAGAGACAGGTGCTGAAGTAGTAAATAAAAAAGGCACATGTGGTTTCTAAAAAGATGTCGAGTTCGGCATCTTTTTTTTGTTGTGCACCCAGCATACGTCTATTCCAAAATCATAAAGGCAGAAGTAATGTTTAGTTTAAGACAAGTGTGTACGTGGTGATGCAGAATTTAAGGAAGTCGGCGGAAAATCTCTAGACTGAGGAACTCGAACTACATAGAAGGCTAGGTACTGGATGAGGTTGCCATACGCAAATCAAAGGCTGAACAAAGTAAATGAAGCAGATAGATGGATGGGAAGAATATGTGCTTAATAACCTAACTTATGAAAAATTTATAAAGATTATTAAATTCTGGAAACCACGGTTTTACTATTATAATAATGAAAGGTGTAACGCTTTTTCAAAAAAGAATAACACATTCCGCGTTTGCCCCGCATATAATTAATTGAATATTTATTGAGGAGGGTTTCGGATGTCTGAATTTAGAGAGATTATTACGAAAGCAGTTGTGGGAAAAGGACGTAAGTATATGAAAACAACTCACACTGTTGAACCGAATCATCCACCGACTAGTATTCTAGGTTGCTGGGTTATAAACCATGCATACGAAGCGAAAAAGAATGGGAAGTATGTAGAAATCGAAGGATACTATGACATTAATACTTGGTATTCGCATGATGAAAATACGAAGACGGAAGTTGTAACAGAGCGTGTACATTACACAGATGACGTGAAAGTTGGTTTTCGTGATAAGAGTTTTTCTGGGGAAGATCTTGAAATTATTGCACGAGTCGTTCAACATCCAAATTGTTTAGAAGCAGTAATTTCACCAAATGGAAATAAAATGGTTGTTACAGTAGAACGTGAATTTGTCACAGAAGTTATCGGGGAAACAAAGATTTGTGTAAGTGTGAATCCAGAAGGTTGCCAAGAAGAAGAAGAGCCATTTGAAGTGGATGATGATGAGTTTGAAGAACTTGATCCGAATTTTATTGTAGAAGCTGAAGAAGCTGAAGAAGAGTAAGTTGAAGCTAGGGAGATTCTCTTCCTAGCTTTTTGTTTATGTTTCAGATGATGGATCAAAATCATTCGTGTATAATTTGTGTTATAATATGTTTTTAAAGTGAAAAAGAAAGATGTATGGAGGAACAAAATGGCACAGTACACGCCGATGATGCAACAATATTTAAAAATCAAGGCAGATTATCAAGATGCCTTTTTATTTTTTCGCTTAGGCGATTTTTATGAAATGTTTTTTGAAGATGCTGTAAAAGCAGCACATGAACTTGAAATTACATTAACGAGTCGTGATGGGGGCGGAAGTGATCGCATTCCGATGTGTGGTGTACCATATCACGCTGCCAAAAACTACATTGAACAGTTGGTTGAAAAAGGATATAAAGTAGCAATTTGTGAACAAGTTGAAGATCCAAAAACAGCAAAAGGTGTTGTGCGCCGGGAAGTTGTACAATTAATTACACCAGGAACGATGATGGAAGGTCGAACAATAGATGAAAAGGAAAATAATTTCCTTGCAGCATTAGAACAGTTTGAAGATGGTTCCTATGCATTAGCTTGTAATGACTTAACAACAGGCCAAAATACAGTAACATTGTTAACTGGAGCACTTGAAGATGTAATACTAGAAGTATACGCAACGGGCGCAAAAGAAATTGTTGTATCGTCTACATTCTCTGAGGAAGAACTAGATAAGTTGTTAGCAACACTAAAAATGACAGTTTCATATGAAAAGGAAACCGACATTCCAGAGAATCTTATGCACCTCGTTCAAAATGTGACGCAAGCAAAACTCCTTGCAGCCGTTGGACGTTTATTTCATTATGTCTTACGTACGCAAAAACGTTCGTTAGATCATCTACAACCGGTTGAAATTTATTATACAAATCAATTTATGAAGATTGATGTTCACTCTAAACGTAATCTAGAACTAACAGAAACCATTCGCACAAAAGAAAAAACAGGTTCTTTATTATGGCTGTTAGATAAAACGAAAACAGCGATGGGGGGACGTATGCTAAAGCAGTGGATGGAACGTCCGCTCATTCAAAAAGAAAAAATTGAAGAACGTTTAGAAATGGTTGAAACATTTGTGAACGATTATTTCTTCCGTGAGGATTTAAAAGAAAAATTAAAAGAAGTATATGATTTAGAACGGTTAGCAGGAAAAGTTTCATATGGAAATGTCAATGCACGTGATTTACTGCAACTAAAGCGTTCTTTACTGCAAGTACCATCCATACTGGAGGCGGTTAGTCTTTTAGATAATGCCTATGCTGCAACCTTAATTCAAGGCGCTGATCCATGTGAAAGCTTAACAGCGTTACTAGAGAAAAGTATTCAAGAAAACCCACCGCTTTCAGTAAAAGATGGTGACATTATTAAAGATGGTTATAGTGAGAAATTAGATCAGTATCGCTATGTAAGTAAAAACGGAAAAACATGGATTGCAGAGCTTGAAAAGCGTGAGCGTGATATAACGGGAATTAAATCGCTGAAAATTGGATACAACCGCATTTTTGGCTACTATATTGAAGTTACAAAAGCAAACCTTTCTGCACTTCCAGAAGGACGTTATGAACGAAAACAAACTCTTGCGAATGCAGAACGTTTTATTACAGATGAATTAAAAGAAAAAGAAACGTTAATTTTAGAAGCAGAGGAAAAAATCGTTCAATTAGAATATGATTTATTCACAGCTCTTCGCGAAGAAGTAAAAGTATTTATTCCGAAATTGCAACAATTAGCAAAAATTATTAGTGAATTAGATGTCCTTCAAAGTTTTGCAACTGTAAGTGAGGAAGAGCAATTTGTAAAACCAACATTAACAGGTAAACGAGAAATCTTTATTAAAGATGGTCGTCATCCTGTCGTTGAAAAAGTATTAAACGGTAAATTGTATGTACCAAATGACTGTATCATGCCAGAAAATATGGACATCTTTTTAATTACTGGTCCAAATATGTCAGGTAAAAGTACGTATATGCGTCAATTGGCATTGATTACTGTTATGGCGCAAATCGGTTGTTTTGTACCGGCAGCAGAAGCAGTTCTCCCTGTGTTTGACCAAATCTTTACGAGAATTGGTGCAGCCGATGATTTGATATCAGGTCAAAGTACGTTTATGGTCGAAATGTTAGAAGCGAAAAATGCAATTGCGAATGCATCGGAAAGAAGCTTAATTTTATTTGATGAAATTGGCCGTGGTACATCTACGTATGATGGTATGGCACTAGCGCAAGCAATTATCGAGCATATTCATGATCAAATTGGTGCGAAAACGTTATTTTCAACACACTATCATGAATTAACAGTTCTAGAAGAAAATTTGGATAAGTTGAAAAATGTACATGTTTCCGCAATTGAAGAGAATGGAAAAGTTGTCTTCTTGCATAAAATTCAAGAAGGAGCAGCAGATAAGAGTTACGGTATTCACGTTGCTCAGCTTGCAGAGCTCCCAGATAGCTTAATCACTCGTGCGAAAGAAGTATTAGCGCAGCTTGAAGGACAAGAGGAAGTTATCATTCCGAAACGAACGGAAGTTAAAGTTTTAGAAGAAAAAGTACAGGAACCTGTGATCGTAAAAGAAGAAATATTGTCGCAAGAAGAAGTAGAAGAAGAAGTAGAAGAAGAAGTGGAAGAAGAATCACAGCTATCCTTCTTTGCAGCGGAACAACCATTGAAAAAAGAAGACAAGCCTGTACTTGATGCAAAAGAAACAACAGTATTAACACAAATTAAAAAAATGGACTTACTCGATATGACACCGTTAGAAGCGTTAAATGAATTGTACCGTTTACAGAAAAAGTTGAAGAAAGGATGAGTAAGTAGATGGGGAAAATTCGCAAACTCGATGATCAGCTTTCTAACTTAATTGCGGCAGGGGAAGTAGTAGAACGCCCTGCCTCGGTTGTAAAAGAACTTGTCGAAAATTCCATCGATGCGAATAGTACATCTATTGAAATCCACTTAGAAGAAGCTGGATTATCGAAAATTCGCATCATTGATAATGGAGATGGCATTGCGGAAGAAGATTGTGTTGTTGCCTTTGAACGACATGCAACAAGTAAAATTAAAGATGAAAATGACTTGTTTCGTATTCGAACGCTCGGCTTTCGCGGCGAAGCATTGCCAAGTATTGCATCTGTCAGTGAATTAGATTTAATGACAAGTACAGGGGATACACCAGGAACCCACCTTGTCATTAAAGGCGGCGAGATTTTAAAACAAGAAAAAACAGCGAGCCGTAAAGGAACAGACATTACGGTTCAAAATCTGTTTTTTAACACACCAGCACGCTTAAAATATATGAAGACGATTCATACAGAGCTTGGAAATATTACCGACATTGTATATCGCATTGCCCTGTCGCATCCAGAAGTCTCGTTGCGTTTGTTTCACAATGAGAAAAAATTGCTTCATACATCAGGAAATGGTGATGTAAGACAAGTTCTTGCGGCAATTTACGGCATTCAAGTTGCGAAAAAATTAGTTCCAATTGAAGCAGAATCGTTAGACTTTACGATTCGTGGTTATGTGACGTTGCCAGAAGTGACGCGTGCATCTCGTAACTATATGTCAACGATTGTAAATGGTCGTTACGTTCGAAATTATGTCTTAATGAAAGCAGTGCAACAAGGCTATCATACGTTGTTACCTGTCGGCCGTTATCCAATTGGTTTCTTATCAATTGAAATGGATCCGATGCTAGTTGATGTGAACGTTCATCCAGCAAAACTAGAGGTTCGTTTTAGTAAAGAACAGGAGCTATTGCAGCTTATTGAAAAAGCATTGCAGAATGCTTTTAAAAAGATCCAACTTATTCCTGATGCTGGCGTAACAACAAAGAAAAAAGAAAAAGATGAAAGCGTCCAAGAACAGTTTCGATTTGAGCACGCAAAATCGCAAGAACTACCGAAAATTGTGTTGCCAAGTGGAATGGATGAACAAGAAGAAAAACCGAAGTCACAGACGCCGCTTTGGAATCCACCAAAACAAGAATGGCAGCCGCCAGAGTCTCTTGTGAAAGAAGAAAACAATTGGCAACCATCTAAGCCAATCGTAGAAGAACCACTCCCACAAGAGACTGATTGGGATGACAATGAGGAAGAGTTTGAATTAGAAGAACTTCAAGAAGTGCAAGAAATCGAAATGAACGGAAACGATTTACCACCGTTGTATCCAATAGGCCAAATGCACGGAACATATGTTTTCGCTCAAAATGATAAAGGATTATATATGATTGATCAGCATGCCGCTCAGGAGCGCATTAACTATGAATATTTCCGTGATAAAGTAGGAAAAGTGGCACCCGAGGTACAAGAATTACTCGTTCCATACCGAATTGATTTATCGCTTAATGAATTTTTGCGCATTGAAGAACAATTAGAAGAACTGAAAAAAGTAGGAATCTTTCTAGAACAATTTGGCCACCAATCGTTCATTGTCCGCTCACATCCAACATGGTTCCCAAAAGGACAAGAGATGGAAATTATCGATGAAATGATGCAGCAAGTATTGAAATTGAAAAAAGTCGATATTAAAAAACTGCGTGAAGAAGCAGCTATTATGATGAGCTGCAAAGCATCGATTAAAGCAAATCAATATTTAACGAACGATCAAATCTTTGCTTTATTGGAAGAACTGCGAACAACAACAAATCCCTATACTTGTCCGCATGGCAGACCTATACTTGTTCATCATTCGACTTATGAATTGGAGAAGATGTTTAAGCGGGTGATGTAAATAAAATGGCGCTAAACTCTTTATTTATAAAGGGTTTAGCGCTATTTTTTATAACATTGACCACATTTTGACCACATTGTATCAATTTGTTTGCTGAAAAGCTTTTTCAAACCGATCTGATGATTCCTTTTGCATGTCGAAAGTCACGTGAGAATATGTGTTCATTGTCATTTCGATAGATGAATGTCCTAATCGTTCTGATACAATCTTCGGATGTTCTCCAAGAAGTAACATAAGTGATGCATGTGTATGACGCAAATCATGAAAACGGATTTTTTTCACATTGGCTTTTTTTAT